>JBNLGQ010000115.1:0-2675 GCA_050306135.1 Gammaproteobacteria bacterium | reverse complement strand
GCAGTCCTTTCCGCGACCTTTTTTTCCAGACTGGAAGCATACTGTTCCGTTCTTTTTTTAGCCGCCTCAATCTCGCTCACCAGGCTGTCAATATAGGTATCAAAGACGAGCGTGGTATCGAAATACATCAATTTATCTAGTGTATTGACCGACTTCTCAAGAATTTCGCTATCTTTGATGCCGGACTTCAAAACCTTAATGATCAGATCCTTGAGCGAGCTGACGGCCGATAGATAAAGCTTGGGTTCTACACCTATACGTTTGTGAACCATTCCAATGCGTAATCGGTTATTGACATATTCCGCATCGTAATTCCCGGAGAATAAATCCAGGATATAATCACGCTGTGCCGAACGCAGACGAACCAGAGTATCGCTATCCCCAATGAGTAACGCGATCTCTTCAATCTCGGTTTGCTTTTCATAGAACTCATCGACGATATCGCTAATGCTTTCTTCGATTAAGTCATAGTGAGTGGATAAAACCACCAGACAGGATTGCGTCAGGCCAAGCAATTCCATGCGTCGCGATATCTCAACATCACTGAATTGCATTTGTTCCAACAGGGTTTTCTCGGTTCTTTTCATCATTTTCCTGAAAACCACTCCACGTTGCCCATCGACAGATCATTTAAGAATAGTGAATTCATCTGCTTTTTCAATAAAAAACGTGGCAGACTCAGGTAATATAGGTAGACAATTGGTAATTTCGCCGATGATTAAGGGTTAACACCTTTTCTATGAGGGTTATTTCATGTCGAATGGTAAAATAGTTAAGCGCCAGTTACATGGTTGTACTTGGTGCATTGCAGCCGTAGAAATCCTTTTTCCAGTCGTCCACACTCGAGATACGCTGAAAATTCCTTCTGAACATGAATCGGAAGGGATTTACCCGGTATTGCTTAGCTCAATATAATCAATCGACTGCACTACAAGTCTTAAGCCTCATCTAACCATTAAATGGCTTGTCGATAACTAATAAGGAAACTTTAATGAAAATAGTCAATTTTGAACACCTGCCCATAAAATCGCTCAACAAAAACAAAATACTAGAACAAATGTCTAATTCTGTTATATCTTAAGACTGGTTTTTGAACGGCAGGAAGGTTGTTTACCTTGTCGAATATAAACTTTTTGTCCACCTTTAAAGAGAAAAATCATGGATAGATTAGAATATTACCCAGCGGGAGAGTGTTGCCAGGATGAAGCACAATGAAAAACCAGTATCAGGGTAATACTCTGGCACAGGCGCTTCACGACCTTACCATACGTGCCAAAGGTGGCGCTATAATGTATTTGCTGGTCTGGTTGATGCTCGTTTACTGGGCAGATATCTATCAGGTCACCCCTTTCGCTTTTGAGTTAAATACATTTTTATTTGTCATGGTGGCATTTCAGCGCTTACTGCACTACGGGGTGCATATCAAATATCCACACCATCGTGTCGGCGGTATGTATAGATGGTTAACCTTCCTGGTGCTTTTTAGTGCGCTACACTGGGGAATTTTGTCTGCCTGGCTGATTGAATTCTCGCCCTATCATCAGCTTCATTATCCAGCAATAATTATTCTGGCAGCGTTCGCGGTAGGTGGTACTGCTACGCTGTCCATCTCACACTCGATCAGAAATACCTATTCGCTATTTATGTTCCTTCCTACGATTCTTGCATTTTTATGGCAGGGTCAAAATGATACCGAAGATACGGTTTTGATCATTCTGGCGACTATCACCATTTTCTATATTATCCATGCTTCAGCTGCTTCATCACGCGATTACTATTGCGCAATCACCAATCACAGGCTCGCCGAAGAACGAGCCGCCAAGCTCGAAATGCTTAGTATTACCGATGCGCTTACCCAACTGAAAAATCGCATGTACTTTAACCAGCGCCTTAAAGAAGACTGGAAAGGCTGTAATCGAGCGCAAAATGTTCTGACCATAATGATGATAGACCTCGATCATTTCAAACAGATAAATGACCGTTTTGGTCACACCTGCGGTGATCACTGCCTACAGACGATCTCGCGGGTATTAAATCTGGAATTCAGGCGCGAGAATGATACTGTTGCCCGTTATGGCGGGGAAGAATTTGTGGCATTACTACCAAATACTGAGCTAAAGCATGCGGAATCAATCGCGCGCTCATTACTGCGTCAAATTTGCCTTACCGAAATAACCTGCAAACAGCAAACTATATCGCTAACCTGTTCCATCGGTATCGCCTGTGAGGTACCTGATCACCAAACCAATTCCTACTCACTGCTTAACGCAGCAGATCATGCACTTTATCGTGCTAAGCTTAACGGACGCAATCAGTACCAGATCGCCAGTAAGAGTGATTTTGTACCTTACCATTTTTAGAAAACCCGGATCAGAGAACGGCTTTCACTAATATTAGAAAGCATTGCTCTCTGACCCGGATTTTTTAGGCTGAGCTTGTTACCATGTCTTTTAGCCAACGCAAGGGCCTTACGTAATTCATCTCGCATGGCGCCCATATTATAAATACCGGTTAAGGAGTCGAGCCTGGCCTGGCGTTGTAACTGAGCAGTCCTTTCCGCGACCTTTTTTTCCAGACTGGAAGCATACTGTTCCGTTCTTTTTTTAGCCGCCTCAATCTCGCTCACCAGGCTGTCAATATAGGTATCAAAGACGAGCGTGGTATCGAAATACATC
>JBNLGQ010000114.1:0-22632 GCA_050306135.1 Gammaproteobacteria bacterium | reverse complement strand
GAGGAAATTCTACGTCGACGACAGCGCCGATGACTTCCACGACATTTCCAGTACTCATACTTGGTTCCTCTTACAAATAAATATGTTCAAAATAGTTTAAACGGCAGCTGCGCCGCCCACAATTTCACTGATTTCCTGCGTAATTGCAGCCTGACGTTCCTTGTTATAAACCAGTTGTAATTCTTTAATCAGATCACCGGCATTATCGGTAGCGCTCTTCATAGCGATCATGCGCGAAGCCATTTCACAGGCAACATTTTCAACAACAGCCTTGTAAACCAGTGATTCAATATACCGATCAAGCAGGTTATCCAGAACTTCTTTGGAGTCTGGCTCGTAGATATAATCCCAGTGGTGTTTCAGCTCATCGTCCTTTGAAGCTTCTACAGGGACTAACTGAGTCAACTCTGGTTGCTGAGTCATGGTATTCACAAACTGATTGCTGACCAGATAGATTGCATCTATCTCACCACTTTCGTAGTTTTTCAATAATGCCTGTACAGGACCGATAATCTCGGTAATTTCAGGACTATCACCCAGATGACTGACTTCAGCGATAATATCTGCTCCCAGTCGCTTGAAAAAACTCAGCCCTTTACCACCGATGGTAACAGCCTGAAATTTAATACTATGCTTTTCCCAGGTTTCTAATTCATTTAATGCACGTTTAAATAGATTAATATTTAAACCACCACACAAACCACGGTCAGTAGTAATTACGATCAGGCCAACCTTCTTGATAGGACGATCAATCAGAAATGGATGCTTATATTCAGGATGAGAGTTCCCCAAATGTCCAACAACCTGTTTGATCTTTTCGGCATAAGGACGAGTGGCTAGCATGCGATCCTGTGCACGACGCATCTTACTCGCAGCCACCATTTCCATGGCTTTTGTGATCTTAGCAGTGTTTTGAACACTCTTGATCTTGGTTCTTATCTCTTTAGCACCAGCCATAACTGAATCTCTAGTTAACCCTAGTAAACGCCGTTCGCTTTAAAACTTTCAATGGCATCAGTAATGCCTTTGACAATCTCGTCACTGTAATCACCAGACTCATTGATCTTGTCCAGTAAAGCAGCATTATTTGATTTCACATGAGCATGCAGCGCAGCCTCAAAAGCAACAATCTTGTTGACATCCACATCATCAAGATAGCCTTCATTGGCAGCATATAGTGAAATAGCCATTTCAGCGACTGATAATGGAGCATATTGCTTTTGCTTCATTAACTCAGTGACTCGCTGACCACGTTCTAACTGCTTACGTGTAGCCTCATCAAGATCTGATGCAAACTGTGAGAAAGCCGCCAGTTCACGATACTGGGCCAGTGCAAGTCGAACACCACCACCCAGTTTTTTAATAATTTTTGTCTGTGCCGCACCACCAACACGAGATACCGATAGACCCGCGTTTATTGCAGGACGGATACCAGCGTTAAACAGATCTGATTCCAGGAAGATCTGACCGTCAGTGATTGAGATAACGTTAGTAGGTACGAAAGCAGATACGTCACCCCCCTGAGTTTCAATGATAGGTAGTGCGGTTAGAGAACCGGTTTTACCTTTCACTTCACCATTGGTGTATTTTTCAACGTAGTTTTCATTAACACGTGCAGCACGTTCCAGCAGACGCGAATGAAGATAGAAAACGTCACCAGGATAAGCTTCACGACCTGGAGGACGACGTAACAACAGGGAAACCTGACGATAAGCCCATGCCTGTTTAGTTAAATCGTCGTATACGATTAGAGCGTCTTCGCCGCGATCACGGAAGTATTCGCCCATAGTACAACCTGAATAAGGTGCGATGTACTGTAATGCCGCAGAGTCAGATGCCGACGCAGCAACAATGATGGTGTGTGCTAAAGCGTCATGCTCTTCAAGTTTACGTACTACGTTAGCAATAGTTGAAGCCTTCTGGCCAATCGCAACATAGATACATTTAACACCAGTGCCTTTCTGGTTGATGATGGCATCGATTGCAACCGCTGACTTACCAGTCTGACGGTCACCAATGATCAACTCACGCTGGCCACGGCCAACAGGAACCATCGCATCGATTGCTTTCAGCCCGCTTTGTACTGGCTGATCAACAGATTTTCTTTCGATAACGCCAGGAGCAACCTTTTCGATAGGCTCGAATTGTTTGCTTGTGATCGGTCCTTTACCATCGATTGCCTGACCCAGTGAGTTAACTACACGACCCAGTAATTCTTCACCTACAGGAACCTCCAGAATACGACCTGTACATTTAGCAGTATCGCCTTCAGTAAGATGTTTATAAGGTCCCAGAACAACCGCACCAACAGAATCTCTTTCCAGATTCAGTGCCATTGCAAAGGTGTCACCAGGTAGTTCGATCATTTCACCGGACATAACATCCGCCAGACCATGTATACGACAGATACCGTCTGTCAGACTGACTACTGTACCTTCAGTTCTAGCTTCCGCGGCACTCTCAAAATTTTTAATGCGATCCTTAATTAGCTCGCTAATTTCTGACGGATTAAGTTGCATAGCGTTATCCCGTAATAAATAAATTCAGTGTTATTTGTTTAACTGTGAGGTCAATTTGTTTAACTGCCCACGTGAGGACCCGTCTATAACCAGGTCACCTGCATGAATGATCGCACCAGCGATTAAAGACTCATCGACTTCGGAAGTTATCGTCACTTCCTTGCCCAGTCTTTGTTTCATTTTCTTAACGATTTCTTTTTCCTGCTTGACAGTCAGCTTTCTGGCAGAAGTTACAAACACTTCTATACTGCCCTCTGCTTCCTGTTTAAAGGCTTCATAACCTTTGGAAATTTCAGGCAATGCCATTAAACGATCATTTTCGGCGAGTAAGGCAAGCAGGTTCTTAACATGCTCATTCACTTCTGGACCATCTTTGATCGTAGACATAATCGAAACGAAAACATCTGCGACTTCTGAACTCAGAATCGATGGCGAAGCTACCAGAGCCTGTAGATCCGCATCTTCTGCGAGTGACGCTGCCAGCTGCAGAACATCAGACCAGAACTGTAAATTCTTTTGCTCTGTTGCCAGCTCAAAGATGGCTCTGGAGTAAGGCCGTGAAGCAGTTTCAAAATCAGACATAGTATTAGTTTCCTAGATCTGAGCCATCATATCGTCAAGCACTTCGCCATGAGCTTCGGCGTTAATTTCGCGCTTAAGGATTTTTTCGGCACCAGAAATTGCGATAGAAGATACTTCTTTACGCAACTGTTCACGTGCTGAGTTAATCTGCTGATCAATATCTGCTGTAGCAGCATTCTTGATTTTTTCAGCTTCTTCACGTGCTATGCCCTTGGCTTCATCGACCATTTCATTGGCGCGTTTTTGCGCCTGATTAATGATGTCCTGTGCCTGCGCCTTGGCTTCTTTCAAGTTATCGCTAACTTTTGACTGTGCCAGCTCGAGATCTTTCTGACCTCTTTCAGCAGCAGCCAGGCCATCAGCAATTTTAGCTTTACGCTCTTCCAGAGCTGCCATCAAAGGCGGCCAGACATATTTCATGCAGAACCAGACAAACACTATAAAAGTGATCGATTGTCCAATCAGGGTTGCATTGAAATTCATATCGCTGTCCTCAAATTGAGATTAAACAAGGTGTGTGCGTGAGCACTAAACCACAGCGAACATGACGTACATAGCCAGACCAACTGCGATCATAGGAACCGCGTCAACCAGACCCATGACGATGAAGAATTGTGTACGCAGCATTGGAATAAGTTCAGGCTGACGTGCAGCGCCTTCCAGAAAGCGTCCACCTAAAACACCGATACCAACTGCGGCACCTAAAGCACCAAGGCCCATCATAATTGCGCCAGCAATATAAAGCAGAGCAGATTCCATGAATGTCTCCTAATAGATCAAAAACAAATTAATAAAATAACTAGTGTGATTCCTGGGATGCCATATCCAGATATACAATGGTCAGCGTCATAAAAATAAACGCCTGCAATGTAATAATCAGAATGTGGAAAATAGCCCAGCCCAATTGTAAAAATCCACCGAATATCCCCAGTGCCCAGCCACCGCTGTACATTAGAGCTATTAGTATGAATATCATTTCACCCGCATACATATTACCAAACAGACGTAAAGCGAGAGATATAGGTTTTGCGATTAACGTGACGCCCTCGAGCAGCAGGTTGATCGGCATCATAAATTTCGGGAATGGATGAAATGCCAGTTCGGCAAAAAAGCCACTCGCACCCTTGAATTTAAAGCTGTAATAAAGCACCAGGGCGAACACAGAAAGTGACAGACCAAAGGTTACATTAGGATCGGTAGAAGGCACTATCTTCAGGTATGGAATACCCAGCATCGAAGCCAGATAAGGCACATGATCGACGGCCAGCAAATCCATAAAATTCATCAGGAAAATCCACACAAAAATTGTCATGGATAAAGGTGCAATCAGAGGATTACGGCCCGAGAAAGAGCCTCTTACTGATTCATCGATAAACTCGACCAGCATTTCAATGAAATTCTGCCAGCCTTTTGGCGTTTCTGCAGAAGCAGATTTGGCAATCTTGCGGAAAAACCACAGGAACAGGACACCCAGGCCAATAGAAAAACCCATGGAATCCAGATTAATAGACCAGAAACCCATTTCTTTGATTTCTTCATGACTATGAGCTATACCCCAGCTACCATCTAACTTTTGACCATAAACCAGATTGGTCAAATGGTGCTTGATATACTCACCGGATGTTTCGTAACTATGTGCCATTTCTGACTAATTACCTTTCTGAATTAATGGAGCAAACATACCGGACAGCTGCATGAGCAAGTATCCGACGAATAAAATAACTGGATCCCATTGATAAGCTGATGTAAATGCCAGAGTAAAAATTACTCCCGTCATTATCCACTTAGCAATATCAGATCGATAGGCATATCCGAGCCACTGTTCTGCGTTATTGTTATCAACCTGGCGCAGCATTTTAACCGCGAAATATGTACCAGGTATTAAACTTGCGAGACAACCAGTGAATGCTGAGAACGTATCTCCCAGATTAAATAGCCATACTAACGCCATATAGACCAGCATAACTACTAACTGAGAAGCCAGCAAAACTTGAATATGCGCCTTCATTTTTAGCCTTTCGACTGACGACAAGGTAGCCCACCCCCGTCAATGCGCTGCGAAGTATAAGGAGTTGTCAATGAAGAATCAATCGCTCAATCAAAAAATTTATGCATCAATTAATAAATAGTCAAGATAAGCCGGATCCTTAAGCAGCCAACTTAAGCTAATCCTCGAAATGGTGCAAAATTCCTTCCAGTTCATCATTATTATGAAAATGAATCACCAGGCTGCCCGCACCTTTACTATTGGTATTAATCTTGACCTTGGCACATAAATTCTCACTAATCTTCTGCTCAAGACGCTGAATATCAGGATCAACACCAGCCGCTTTGCCAGTATTAGGAGCTGGAGACAAAATCTTTTTGATCATAGTCTCGGTTTCGCGTACCGATAACGCCCTGTTAACAACGACTCGAGCAATATCCGCCTGCTCGTTCTGAGGCAGGGATAACAGGGCACGAGCATGACCCATGCTAAGTAATGACTTGTTCACCAGTTCCTTGACGGAATCGGCAAGGTCAAGCAAGCGCAACAGATTGCTTACCGCTACCCGGGAACGCCCAACCGCCTCGGCAACCTGCATATGGGTTAATTCAAAATCATTAATCAGGCGCTGAAATGCTGCGGCTTCCTCAAGCGGATTCAGATCTTCTCGCTGAATATTTTCAATCAGCGATATCGCTGCAGCCGACTGCGTATCCAGATCTCTGATCACGGCAGGCACCATCTGTAACCCGGCAAGTTGTGCCGCGCGCCAGCGCCGTTCGCCTGCGATGAGTTCGTAATGCGAGCCTTCTCTACGCACTACTATGGGCTGAACTATGCCCTGAGCTGCTATCGAATTCGCCAGCTCCTGCAGTGCTTCTTCATCAAAATACTTACGTGGCTGATACTCGCCGCGCTGAATCTTATCTACAGGCAGTTCAGTAAGGCCGGTTTCCATTTCTTCAGCGCTAACCTGAGTCACTTCCTCAACATTACCGATCAAGGAACCTAACCCACGACCTAATCTTTTCTTCATTGCAGCCATATTTATTCAGTTCTACCTAATTTACGTAATGATTCTGCTTGGCATCTCTGCGCAGCACTTCACCGGCAAGTGCCAGATAAGCCATAGACCCACGCGAGTTTTTATCGTACTGCAGGATAGGCTGGCCATAACTTGGAGCCTCGGCAAGACGCACATTACGAGGAATCACAGTCCTGTAAACCTGATCCCCAAAATGCTCGATCAATTCACTGGAAACATCATTAGAAAGATTATTCCGAGGGTCATACATCGTACGCAACAGACCTTCCAGCTTGATTTGTGGGTTCACGCTGATACGAATCTGCTCAATGGTATCCAGCAACGAACTCAACCCTTCCAGTGCATAGTATTCACATTGCATAGGTATCACCACACCATTGGCCGCAACCAGTGCGTTCACAGTCAGCATATTCAATGAGGGCGGGCAATCGATCAGAATATAATCATAATCGCCTCTTACCTTATCTAAAGCCAGGTCAAGCTGTCGCTCACGACCGATTTTGTTCATCAACTGCACTTCAGCAGCTGTAAGATCGGCATTTGCCGGTAACAGGTCGTAACCAGACTCTGGTGTTTTAACCACTGCCTCCTTAGCTGTCTTCTCGCCTAACAACACATCACAGACAGTACTAGTGAGGTCATTCTTATCAACCCCGCTACCCATGGTAGCATTACCCTGTGGATCCATATCGACCAGCAACACCCTGCGACGAGTGGCCGACAATGAAGCTGCCAGATTGACACAGGTGGTGGTTTTACCTACACCGCCTTTCTGATTGGCTATGGTTATAGTCTTGGTCATGATTCCTGTCGTTTAATTGTGACCAGGCTACGGCTTTCGCTGATTCCCGGTACCTGTAGCGGCATTATTTCAAGGTCAAACTGTGTATCGTCTAACGCCTGTCGTTCTTCTGCAGTCAACTCTGTTTTCATACTCATCAGTCGTGTATCCGACTGCCACAAATGACCTACAGAATCGACAAAATCAGCGATAGCCGCATAGGCGCGACTGACGATGACATCAAAATGAGACTCGGCATGATAATCCTCAACACGAGACTGCACAACTTTAACATTGGATAAACGACAGGATGCAATGACCTGTTGTATAAATCGGGTTTTTTTCCCGTTGCTATCGAGCAGCACCCATTGCGTCTGAGGTAACATGATTGCGAGCGGAATGCCCGGTAGACCGGCACCACTGCCTACATCCAGACAGTGCGCCTTATCAGGAATCTGTTGTGCGATGGATAGACTGTCAAGTACATGATAAGCCAGCATTTTTTGCTTACCGTTAATTGCTGTCAGGTTATACACCTTGTTCCACTTATCCAGCAGGTCGATATAGTGCAACAGATTATCTTCCTGAGACGCATCGCTGCTCAGGCCGAGATCAGCCAGTCCACGCTGTAAAGCCTGCTTACCCATCAGGCGCTTTTCTGCACCGAAGTGGGGAATCGCTTTAAATGCACCAGCAATAATGAAATCGCCGCAGGCGTCACACCTGAAATCCTGCCCGCCTGACCTATGGTTGCAGGGCGTACCTGCTGTAATTTCTGACGCACCTCATTCGACAGACCCTTAACCTGAGCATAATCCAGCTCCATTGGCAGCTCAGTCGATTCATGTTTTAAGGCTTTATTGATCTCATCCTGCTGACGCGACAGATATCCTGCATATTTTGCATTGATCTCAGCCTGTTCAAGCACTCGCTCGGGGAAATCCTGTTGAGCGCTCAGGAAGGGAACCACATTCTTGATAAGCACCTCAGGGCGTTTCAGCATTTCGGCCAGACGATATTCATGCGCAATCGGGTTGGGTAACAGTTTATTCAGCTCTGCCTCCGCCGCATCACCGGGGCGTACCCAGTTATCAGTCAGCGCCTGATTCAATTGCTCCAGTTGCTCGCGATATTCATTAAATGCCTGCCAACGCGCATCATCCACCAGACCCAGTTCTCGCCCGATTTCGGTAAGACGCAGATCGGCATTATCTTCGCGCAACATCAGGCGGTATTCGGCACGACTGGTAAACATACGGTAGGGCTCGCTGGTGCCGCGCGTAATCAGGTCATCAATCAATACCCCAATATAGGCTTCAGATCGCGCCAGATTAAGCGGTTCCTTACCCAATACCGATGCGGCAGCATTGGCTCCCGCTACCAGGCCCTGTGCTGCAGCTTCTTCATAACCGGTGGTGCCATTGATCTGTCCTGCAAAATAAAGACCTTCGAAGAAACGCGTTTGCAGATCTGGGCGTAAATCGCGTGGATCGAAATAATCATATTCAATCGCATAGCCGGGACGAATGATATGGGCTTTTTCAAAGCCGGGAATACTATGGATCAGGCGTTCCTGAATATCATAGGGCAGACTGGTAGAGATGCCATTTGGATAGACCTCGGTCAGCTTCAGCCCTTCAGGCTCTACAAAGATCTGATGCGAGGTCTTATCTGCAAAACGCACGACCTTATCTTCTATAGAGGGGCAGTATCTGGGTCCAGTACCTTCTATAACACCGGAAAACAGTGGGGAGCGATCCAGACCACTACGGATAATGTCATGCGTTTCCTCGGAGGTATAGGTGATATGGCAACTCACCTGACGTGGATGCAGATCCACTGACCCCATGGTGGAAAATACCGGCAGTGGATCATCACCCGGCTGTTCATCCATTTTACTGTAATCCAGCGTGCGCCTGTCCAGTCTTGCAGGCGTACCAGTTTTCAGGCGATCGATACGAAAATCGCGTTCACGTAAGCGATGCGCCAGGGTAGTAGCAGGAGGATCACCCGCTCGACCGCCACTGTAATTGGCCTCGCCGATATGAATCTTGCCTGCCAGAAAGGTACCAACCGTTAGCACCACTCGCTCGGCATAGAAATCCAGCCCCATCTCGGTTCTAACGCCTTCAATGCGACCATTATTCTCGATCAGATCGGTTACCGGCTGTTGAAACAACGATAGATTTGGCTGGTTTTCCAAGGTTTCACGAATGGCGGCACGATATAGCTGACGATCAGCCTGAGCACGAGTGGCACGTACAGCTGGGCCTTTGCGGCGATTCAGGATACGAAACTGTATCCCGGCCTTATCGGCAGCCAGCCCCATCGCTCCACCCAGCGCATCAACTTCTTTGACCAGATGACCTTTACCGATACCGCCAATCGCCGGGTTACAGCTCATCTGGCCCAGCGTATCTATATTATGAGTCAACAGTAGTGTATTTACGCCCATGCGCGCAGCAGCCAGCGCCGCCTCGGTTCCAGCGTGCCCTCCACCTACAACAATGACATCAAATTGTCGGGAGTATTTCATCCACATAAGCCTTTAGAAAAATTTAACTGAGTATTTTAGTCGGTTTTAGCCCGTGATTTCCAGCAATCGATTCAAGCGCTATCTATTTCTCTGACAATTGATCTCTGGCAATTAAAGATTAAATAACCCACATATCCTATGGTTACTGTTTTTTGTTGCCATTAGTATTCCTCAAAATTTCAACAAACATAAAAAGATTGCAGAGGAAAATCATCGTCATGAAAATCAACAGTAAGCAAATCCTGGCAGTTACTGCTGCTTTGGGAATCTCAGCACTTAGCAATATTGCTTTAGCTGCTGATACTATCAAGGTAGGTACCTTCCTTGCCGTTACCGGCCCAGCATCTTTTTTAGGTGACCCTGAGCTAAAAACTCTTCAAATGTATATAGAATCCATCAATAAGTCTGGCGGCATTGATGGCAAGAAGATTGAACTGGTGCATTACGATACCGGCGGCAAGGCCAAGGATGCCGTTAAATTTGCCAAGCGCCTGATCCAGAAAGATAAAGTCGATGTGATCGTCGGCGGTTCAACCTCGGGTTCTACCATGGCAGTCATTCCTCTGGCTGAAAAAAACAAGATTCCTTTCATTTCACTGGCTGGTTCGGTAAAAATTATCGACCCAGTTAAAAAATGGGTATTTAAAACGCCTCACACCGACCGCATGGCTGCTTCAAAAGTTTTTGCTGATATGCAAAAACGCGGCATCAAAAAGGTTGCCCTGATCTCAGGTAGTGGTGGCTTTGGTAAATCAGGTCGTGCGCAATCCCTGGAGCTTGCTCCCAAATATGGCCTGACAGTAGTTGCCGACGAGTCATATGGTGCAAAAGATACCGATATGACCACTCAGCTGACCAAGATACGCGATACTGATGCTGAAGCCATTCTAAACTTTGGTTTTGGATCTGGCCCTGCAATTGTCACCAGAAATGTTCGTCAGCTTGGCATTACCCTGCCATTGTATCAGTCGCATGGTGTCGCCTCGAAAAAATTCATTGAACTGGCTGGTGATGCCGCTGAAGGTGTACGCCTGCCAGCCGCTGCATTATTGGTCGCGGATAATCTAGACGATAGCGATGAACAAAAGAAGGTTCTAATCGATTACAAAACTCGTTTTGAAGCCGCATATGGTCCAGTTTCTACCTTTGGTGGTCATGCCTACGATGGCCTCTATATTGCGTTGCAAGCTATAGATCGAGCCAATTCAACCTATGCTGCGAAGGTACGCGATGAAATTGAAAAAACTACTCATTTTGTGGGTACCGGCGGGGTATTTAACATGTCTGCCAGTGACCATATGGGTCTAGGTCTGGATGCATTTAAAATGCTGGAAATCAAAAATGGTGACTGGACCATTGTTGAATAATTTCTGAACTCAATTGGCGATCCCTGAGGATCGCCTTTTTGGCTTTATAATCCAACCGTTGCCGCCACATCCTGGCAACCTCGATATTTGTGCAGTAAATGTCTGACCAGATTCTCCAATTCATTATCACAGGACTGACCACAGGGGCTATCTATGCCCTGGTTGCGCTGGGGTTCACTATTATCTATAACGCCTCCGATGTAGTGAATTTCGCTCAGGGTGAATTCGTTATGATGGGCGCGATGATGACTATTTTCCTGAGTGCAGGAGATGATGGCCTGCCATTACTGATCGCAGCACCCATCGCCGTGGTATTCGTTATCTTCATCGGCATGATGCTGCAGAGGTTTGCCATCAACATGGCTCGTGGCGCATCGGTCGTCACTACCATTATCATTACCATTGGCGCCTCGATCTTCCTGCGCGGTGTGGCTCTGGTGCTCTGGGGCAAAGATATCTTTGGCATGCCCCATTTTTCTGGAGAGATCCCCATCCATATTGGCAATGCCACCCTGCTACCACAGAATCTCTGGGTAATGGGCGGTACTGCAGTAATGGTGCTGGGTGTGCATTATTTCTTCCACCACACCATTCACGGCAAGGCAATTCTGGCCTGCTCCTATAACCGCGATGCTGCTAGCCTGATGGGCATCAATATCCAGCTGATGTTGCTGGTCGCTTACGGCCTGTCAGCTTTACTCGGAGCCATGGCTGGCATTCTGGTGACACCGATTTCTTTCACCTCTTACGATGCCGGTGTCATGCTGGGCCTGAAAGGGTTTTCTGCCTCCATTCTGGGCGGCATGGGCAATCCAATGGGCGCAGTAGTCGGTGGATTGCTGTTGGGTCTGATTGAATCGCTTGCCTCTGGATTAATATCATCCAGTTATAAGGATGCGATTGGATTTGTTATTTTATTACTGGTGCTGTTCATCCGCCCCAGTGGTCTGATGGGCAAACGCTCATCCGAGCGGGTTTAAGCTATGCAACGCTTTTCCGGAGTTATTTTTCTGGCGCTGATACTGGCCGCATTACCATATATATTTCCCGACAATTATTTCGTTACCGTGGTGTTTACCAGCGCAGCACTACATGCCATCCTCGCCATCAGCCTCAACCTACTGATGGGCTACGCAGGCCAGATATCACTGGGTCATGCGGCATTCTTCGGTATGGGGGCTTACAGCTCAGCGATACTGACTTCCCGTTATGAATGGAATGCCATATTGGCTATCACTGCCGGCATGCTGTTGACAGGCATCATCGCTTTCATCATAGCGCGTCCAATATTACGTCTAAAAGGCCATTACCTGGCGATGGCTACGCTGGGTTTCGGCATCATTATTTCTATTATTCTGGTTCAGGCAGGCAGTATTACCGGTGGGCCTGATGGCCTGGGTGACATTCCACGTCTGAAGCTTTTCGGCTGGATCGTAGAAACAGATTTTCACTGGTACGTGTTGATGTGCAGCGTTCTCGTCATCGTAGTCTGGCTATCCAATAACCTGATCGATTCGCGCAATGGTCGCGCCTTACGCGCTTTACATGGATCAGAAATCGCTGCTGAACTGATGGGGATTAATACCTCGGCCGTGAAAAGCGCCATCTTTGTACTGTCGGCACTTATCGCTTCCTTCGCTGGCAGCCTGTTTGCGCACCAACAATCCTTTATAAGCCCCGACTCTTTCAGCTTTTTCTTTTCCATAGAACTGGTCACCATGGTGGTGCTCGGCGGACTGGCCTCAACCTATGGTGCGATATTCGGTGCTGTCGTACTCACCTTCCTGCCCGAGTTACTGGTTGTTTTTGAAGACTATGAGGTAATGGTATTCGGTGCGATCCTGATGATTATCATGATCTTTATGCCACAGGGCCTGTTCGTCACACTGGAGAAACAGCTGCTACGCCTGTACGCTCACTTAAGGGGGCAAAGCAAGCGCGTGGAGGAAGAAGCAGATGCTTAAGGTACGCAGCCTGCTAAAATCATTCGGCGGAGTAACTGCTATTGCAGATCTGGATTTTGATGTTCCAGAAGGCATAGTCTATTCGGTAATCGGCCCTAATGGTGCGGGTAAAACCACGCTGTTTAATATGCTTTCTGGCATATACGTTCCCGACGAAGGCAGTATTAAACTGATGGGTAGAGACATTGTCGGCCTGGCACCCTATAAAATCGCCCGCTGTGGTGTTTCGCGCACTTTCCAGAATCTACAAATCTTCTTCAACATGAGCGTGCTGGAAAATGTACTGGTCGGCTGCCATCTTCGCCTTAAAGGCAGTTTTATTTCCACCCTGTTACGCCTGCCGATGAACATAGCGGAAGAAAAAAAGGCTCGCGAGTGGGCTGAACAGGCTATCCATTTTTGCGGACTGGAACAATATCTGACCAGTCAATCGGATTCACTTCCCTATGGCGTATTAAAGCGCCTGGAAATTGCGCGCTCCTTAGCCATGAGCCCCAGCCTGATCATGATGGATGAGCCCGCTGCAGGGCTTAACGATACCGAGACCAGAGAAATGCTGGAACTGATCAGACGTATCAGTGACAGCGGGATTACCGTATTGCTGGTTGAGCATAATATGAATCTGGTGATGCAGGTTTCCGACCGCATTCTGGTACTGGATTATGGCAGCCGCCTGGCCGAAGGAACGCCTCAGGAAATCCAGAACAACTCTCAGGTGATCGCTGCCTATCTTGGCGAAGAAAATGCTGATCATCATGTTGGAGGTGGACATTATGCAGTCTGAAAAAGCCTCAATACATGACCTGCTCAGCATCAGTGACCTCTCTAGCAGCTATGGCCCAGTACAGGTACTGCATAATATTTCCCTGAATATTAAAGCGGGTGAACTGGTCACCATAGTCGGCGCTAATGGCGCGGGAAAATCCACCCTGTTACGCGTCCTTTCCGGGCTACAGAAATGCCGCTCCGGTAAAGTTGTTTTTGATGACATAGATTTAACCAATAAAGCACCTCATAAAATCGTACGCTCGGGCATCTGTCATGTGCCAGAAGGACGACAGGTTTTTGCCCCCTTATGCGTAGACGACAATTTGCGCCTGGGAGGTTATACCCATCGACAGGACCCGCAATGGCTGGATTCAGAAATAGAACATATCTACAGCCTGTTCCCCATCCTGCGCGAAAAATATAAACAGGAAGCCGGCACTCTGTCTGGCGGTCAACAACAAATGCTGGCGATTGGCCGTGCGCTGCTCGGTCGACCAAAACTGTTGCTGCTGGATGAACCCTCAATGGGACTGGCACCGTTACTGGTAGAAGAAATTTTCCGCATCGTGCAGGAGCTGAATCAACAGGGCGTTACCATCCTGCTGGTGGAACAGAATGCACGCATGGCATTAAAGGTTGCCGACAGAGGCTATGTCCTGGAAACAGGACACATTATCACCAGTGCATCCGCCGATGAACTGCTGAATGATGAAGCAGTACGCAAGGCTTATCTCGGATACTAATTACAGCAGGTTAGGAGACATCGTATGTATATTGAACAGATCATGACACGCAATGTAGATACCGTGACTGAGGATATGAAGCTCAGTCAGGCATCACATATAATGCAGCAGAAAGGTCGTCGTTTCATGCCAGTTGTTGATAAAAATAATCAGCTGCTGGGCCTGCTCACGCATGCTGAAATTATCCGCGCAGAACCTTCAGCTATCACCACACTATCAGTCGGCGAAGTGAATTACCTGATGTCCAAACTCCGTGTTGCGAATGTGATGACCAAACAGGTTATCACCTGCAGCCCCGACACTCTGGTTGAGCAGGCTGGTCAAAAAATGCGTGATAAAAAAGTTAGCTGCCTGCCTGTAGTAGATAATGGCCAATTGACTGGCATTATCACCGGGGTAGATATCATGGATTTCTTACTTGATATTACCGGCTGTAACCTGCTTGAAAGCACCCGCATCGCACTCACTCTCAGCGACGATCGCGGTACTCTGGGACATTTACTGGACGACATCACGGCACTGGGCGGATATATCGCCACGGTTGTATCTCCCTACAGTCGTGATGATCAGGGCAACCGAACGGTCATCCTGCGTTTTTCTGCAGAAAACCCACAGGCCATTGAAAGCGCCTTGGGTGAGAAGGGTTACCAGTTAATAACTCACTCAGCAGCTGCTGACACAGCTGTGGCTCAAACTAAAGAGACAGCCGATTCCACAGAAGAGCCGGGAGCACAACAGATTGCCGATTTTATGCAACAGCATGATCAGTTTGCCAAACTACTGGGCATTCAACTACTTGAAGTTAAACCCGGCTATGCGCGAACCCAGATGGTGGTGCGTGAAGACATGCTCAATTCCGTCGAGATCACACACGGTGGTGCAACCTTTGGCCTGGCTGACTACACCTTTGCAGTGGCCTCCAATTCACATGGCAAGGTAGCCGTTGGACTGAATGCACAAATCAATTATACCGCGCCCTCTAAAATAGGGGACATACTCACCGCCACTGCTATCGAAAACAAACTCAGCTCCCGTAGTGCTCTGTATACCATCGAAATCACAGGCAGCGATAATACCCTGATAGCGCTCTTCACCGGCACCGTATTTCGACGCGATGACTCCATGCAACAGTGGATGAAGTAAATTCCAGACAATATTAATCCGAACTGACGAGAGAAAATCAATGATCCTGCACAAAGATATTGAAACCATGCCCAGAGAGCAACTGGAGGCCCTCCAGTTACAGCGATTAAAAACTACTGTTGAGCGCTGTTATGCGAATATTAAAAGCTATCGTGATTCGATGAATGAAATCGGTTTTAAGCCGGAGCATTTAAAAAGCCTGAAAGATCTTCGACATCTTCCTTTTACCGAAAAAGAACATTTGCGCGCTAATTATCCATTTGGTTCTTTTGCGGTACCGCGCGATCAGGCTGTACGTGTTCATGCCTCTTCTGGCACTACCGGCAAACCCACGGTAGTCGGTTACACGCAACGCGATATCGATACCTGGTCTGACTTGATGGCTCGCTCTATTGCTTCGGCTGGCCTGAAACCTGGCGACTGTTTTCATAACGCTTATGGCTATGGTCTTTTTACCGGTGGACTGGGCCTGCATTATGGTGCGGAAAAGCTCGGCTGTACGGTAATCCCGATGTCTGGCGGGCAAACTCAGAAACAGGTCATGTTGCTTAAAGACTTTGCTGCCGATGGCCTTGGCTGTACGCCATCATACGCGCTGAATATCGCTGAAGAAGCGGAAAATGAAGGCATAGATCTACGCAAACTGCCTCTCAAGGTAGGAATCTTTGGCGCCGAACCCTGGACTGAAGAAATGCGCAGTCAAATAGAATCTCGTCTGGGTATTGATGCGATTGATGTATACGGTCTTTCCGAAATAATCGGCCCAGGAGTGTCGGTCGAATGTATCGAAGCCAAGAATGGCCTGCATGTCTGGGAAGATCACTTTTATGCCGAGATTGTCGATCCCGATACCGGCGAGCCATTACCCTACGGCGAACAGGGAGAGCTGGTTTTCACTTCACTCACCAAGGAGGCACTCCCCATCCTGCGCTACCGTACCCGTGATATATCCACGCTTGATCCTTCGCCCTGCAAATGCGGGAGAACCCATGTACGCATGAAGCGTATTACAGGACGATGCGATGACATGCTCATTATTCGCGGGATCAATGTGTATCCCTCACAGATTGAATCAATACTGGTACGATCTGAAACACTCAGCCCTTTTTATCAGATCGAGATCTTTCGTGAAGGCAATATGGATAAACTAGTGGTGAATGTTGAAGCAACAGCCCCGCTTGCTGAACAGGGTGCAGAAGCCATGCAAAGAGTGGCTGCCCACGTGACTCGCGATATCAAGGATTTCATCGGTGTATCCTGCAAGGTTGAAGTCAAAGGGATCAGTCAGGTACCACGTTCTCAGGGTAAAGCAGTCCGAGTCATTGACCATCGTCAATAAATGTCGTTTTAATACCCATAATAGCTAACCCCAATCAGGCATCCCTGCCATAATTGGGCGCTATTTTTTACTGTGATTTTATAAAGGTATTCGTATGAGTCCACAGCAACAAAAGCTAGATCAACAACGCCTCTTTATGTCGGGTAATGAAGCGGTCGCCCTCGGTATGTGGCAGGCCGGCTGTCGTGTAGCTGCTGCTTATCCGGGCACACCCTCCACCGAAATTCTTGAATACGCTGCACAGTATGAAGATATGTACAGCGAATGGTCCGTGAATGAAAAGGTTTCACTGGAAGTTGCCATTGGTGCTTCACTGGCAGGAAGCAGGGCTTTTTGTGCGATGAAACACGTTGGCCTGAATGTCGCATCTGATGCACTGATGAGCCAGACGCTCGCCGGAGTCAATGGTGGACTGGTGATAGCTGTAGCCGATGACGTAGGTCTTTCCTCTTCTCAGAATGAACAGGATTCTCGTTTCTGGGGGCGTTTTGCTCATGTTCCGGTACTGGAACCCTGCGACTCGCAGGAAGCTTACGAAATGTGTGCCGCAGCGTTTGAGATTTCTGAGCAATTCGATACACCTGTTATCCTGCGCCTGACCACACGCATCTGCCATGTGAAAGGCGTAGTAGTTGCCAGTGGAGAGCGTTGGCAACCCAGGGAAGAAAAAAGCTTCCAGTCCAATCCTGGAAAATACGTGATGACCCCGGCGAATGCACGTGGCCGTATTCCCCTGATGTTCGAACGCGATGAAAAGCTTGCCCGCCATAGCGAAACCTGCGAGTTAAACTTTGCGCTAAGTGGAAGTGATAAACGCATTGGTTTCATTACCTCCGGACCGACCTTTTTGCACGTACAGGAAGCATTCCCTGATGCGCCGATTTACAAACTGGGTATAAGCTACCCTGCGCCCATGGACTCACTACGTGAGTTTGCTGCCAGTGTAGAAAAGCTAATCGTGGTTGAAGAGGTTGAACCGCTACTTGAAACTGAAATAAAAGCGGCTGGCATCGCCGTTATGGGTAAAGAGCTATTACCAAAGTTTGGTGAATTATCACCCCAGGTATTACTGCCACTTATAACCCCCTTATTGGGCCGTACCGATGTTAAAGCCAAGCCCGAAACTCAGAATGTCACGATAAAACTCGATGTATCCAAAAAAGGCGCCGAGTTATTTCCACGCCCACCGACTATGTGCGTAGCCTGCCCACATCTCGGTATCTACTACACCCTGTCGCATATTCGAAACAAAATTATTTCCGGGGATATCGGCTGTTACACACTGGGTGCCGGTCATCCCTGGAATTCTCTGGATACCTGTATCTGCATGGGGGCTTCTATGGGGGTTGCTCATGGAATGGATAAGGGCCGCGCTGAAGCCGATGCCAACAAGAGTATTATCGCTGTTATAGGTGATTCAACCTTTATGCATATGGGTATGCAGGGCTTACTTGATATCGCCTATAATGGGGGCAATGTCACCGTACTGTTATTGGATAATCGTGCAGTAGGTATGACTGGTGGACAGGAAAACCCGGGCACCGGGCACAACATCCACGGCAATGAAACACCAAGAGTCGATTTCCGTAAACTCACCGAAGCTATTGGCATCAAGCCCGAGCGCATTCATGAGGTTAATCCTTACGAATTACCCACTCTATTTAAAACCCTGCGTGCTGAAACCAAAATAAATGAAGCCTCGGTTATTATCACCAATCAGCCCTGTGTACTGGTCGATTACTATGCTAATAAAGCACCCTATGAAGTTAAAGAGGATGTCTGTACCGGCTGCACTAACTGCCTGGATATCGGTTGCCCGGCAATCAGCGTAACCCGCCGGGAAACGGTTATCAAACCCAATGGCAAGGAAAAGGAGCTTGCATTCGTCAAAATAGATAGCCCCGCATGTACCGGCTGCGAACTGTGTCTGAAAACCTGTGGCCCGAACGCTATTGTAGCTGTCGCTGATTTTTCCAGAGGTTAACTATGACGACATCAAATACGATCACCAATATCCTTGTAGCTGGTATAGGCGGACAGGGTGTAATGACTGCTGCCGAAGTACTGTCACAAACTGCTCTTTCACTCGGCTACGATGTGAAAAAAACCGAAGTTGCTGGTATGGCTCAGCGCGGTGGCGTTGTTACCTCACATGTTCGTTTTGGCGATAAGGTTCTGTCTCCTGCCATCCCGCAAGGAGAAGCGGACATTCTAGTAGGGTTTGAGCCAGCTGAAGCGTTACGCTGGATGCAGGAGCTAAAGCCCGACGGTGTCGCCATGGTCAATCTCGATCAGCAGAAGCCACCGATAGTCAGCATTGGTCTATTCGATTACCCCGAAGACCCGGTCGCGCAAATGCAGGCTAGCGGTATTAAGGTATTCCCCTTCGAAGCTGGAAAGATCGCACGCGACCTGGGTAACTTCCGTCTCGTGAATAGTGTTATGCTGGGCGCAATTTCCAGCTACCTTCCTTTCGATAGCGATATCTTGAAAAATTCGATTCTTGATCGTTTTCGCAAAAGCAAGCCCAAGCTGGTTGATATCAATGAACAGGCTTTTGAGCGCGGCAGAGAATCTGTTGCCGAGGCCTGAATTTAAAAGGAACTAATACATGCGCCTGAACCTGTCAACGCCCGCTAAAAATATCGGGCTCGCTTTTCTATTGATGCTGTTTTTTGAGCAAACTGTTCTAGCATCAAGCCCGGTATGGAAAATCGAGAATGGAAAAAACACCCTCTACCTTGCCGGTACTATACACATATTGCGCCAATCAGATTATCCCCTACCCCGGGCATTTGAAACGGCCTATCAAAAATCTCAACTTGTCACCTTTGAAGTCGATATTGCACAAAGCAAAACGCCTGAATTTAATCAGGCCCTGTTAAAAGCCGTATTACTGCCACCGGGTAAAACATTGCACGATTATATCAATGACGAAACCTATCGATTTTTACTTGACTACCTACAGCGTAACCATCTGACCATCCAGCAGTTCAGTGGCTTAAAACCATCCATGTTAGCGATTACATTAACCATGCTTGAAATCCACAAAATGGGAGTGGACGGCCAGGGGGTTGATGAACACTTTTACGCACGTGCCGGCACTGATGGCAAAACAAGACAGGCACTGGAAAGCATCCAGCAACAGATAGATTTTATCGCCCAGATGGGCGCTGGTTTTGAAGATGAAATGATACGTCAGACGCTTACCGATATCGCCAAACTGCACACTGAATTTGACAGTATGACGTCAAGCTGGCGCAACGGTGATCGTAAACAGCTGGAAGAGCTTTTTGTTAAACCCATGCGTGAACAGTTCGAGCCGATATATCAACAATTGCTGGTGCAACGCAATCAGAGCTGGTTACCACAAATAAAACATTATCTGCAAACCCCTCAAACAGAAATGGTCATGGTCGGTAGCGCCCACCTGATCGGGCCTGATGGACTGTTGCAACAACTCAAGAAAGCAGGTTATCGCATCAGCCAGCTTGATTGATGAACAAGCTGCTCACCTATGTTAAATTACTAGGTGCCGTACTGGCCTGGGGTGGCACCTTTATTGCTGCTAAATACGCCGTTATTGATGCTTCAATTGAGGTCAGTGCCCTTCTGCGATTCAGTGTGGCTTCGATAGTTTTATTGCTAATCCTTAAGCTGCAACTAGGGCGATTGCCCAGATTAAATACCCAGCAACTGTATTATGTGGTTCTGCTTGGATTAACCGGTGTAGCCCTGTACAACCTGTTTTTCTTTTTCGGCCTGCAAACCGTAGAAGCAGGCCGAGGCGCACTCATCATTACCTCCAACCCACTGTGGGTGGCATTGGGTTCGGTATGGTTTTTTCGCCAGCGCTTTGGCTGGATCAATATCGTTGGCTTTCTGATCTGTAGCCTGGGCGTCGCAATCGTATTATCCCGAGGACATCTGACCATACTGTTTTCACAGGGCGTAGCACTGGGTGAGCTTTCATTACTCGGTTGTGCATTATCCTGGGCAGCCTATACCCTGCTCGGTAAAAAACTGATGAACTCATCCAGCCCTTTACAACCTCTGGCTCTTGTAAGCTATTCATGCGTCAGCGGCAGCCTCTTATTACTATTATGGATTATCGTTTCTGGTCACACTGTTCACTTAAACAATAGCCTGGATCTTTGGCTATCTATTTCTTATCTAGCGTTACTCGGTACCGTGGCTGGATTCGTCTGGTACTTTCAGGGTGTTCAGCAGATTGGTGCTTCACAGGCATCCGTATTTGTATTTTTTGTTCCTGTTAGCGCAATAATAATGGGTCACTTAATATTAAATGAAGCACTAACCCTGTCTCTATTTATTGGCGCAATCCTGATTATTGGCGGAGTAGCAATGGTTAACAAACCTGTGAGGAATCAGGTCCAGTAACTCGAACATGTTTTATCTGTCGCGATAAACTCACCTTTTTATGACATCTTTTCTATAGCAATTTCCGCGAATTTTTCCTGCGCTCTAGACAAAACAGTATGGAGCAAATTAATCATCTACAAACCGAACTCATCCATGGAGCGGATAACGGAAAGTACCAGAGACTCACAGGAGGACATGACTCAATTGGTTGTCAGCTCAGCAGAGGCCGATAAAAAAGTTGTAGATAGCATTCAGCGTATATCTGAAATGGGCTCTCGAGTGGATGAACTGGATCATCAGGTAGCAACCATTGACCAATTAAGCAAGATGAATAAGGAACGATAATATGATCTATCCCTTGCACCTGCCACATGGCTCACTGGATACCTTCATCCTGTCTCTCCGAACCGTACCAGGGCCTAATTATCAGTAGGGTCTGAAAGCCCATAAATCTGATAAAAGCAATAACCTTACCGGGGCGACAACTTTCTGTTGAAGAAAACTAAGTTTTATAACCTGAATTGGTATTAGATTATCAAGAAGCCAGAGCATTAAACTCTGGCTCCATTATTTAGTTAATACATACTATCGCTTATATCAACTGCTCAGGACTGGACCATATTTTCTATCAATGACAGGAATATGATTATCCAGCCAATCCTTGATAAACTTCATAGTATCCGCTCCGACTTCAGCTTCATTCGCATGAAATTTCTTCTGTAAATCGGCACAGGTATTAACAAGATCAGCGTGTACCTCCTTATGACTAGCCAGATCAGCATAGCCCTTTTCCTCCATCTGGAGTTCTTCATCCTGAAAATGTTTCACAACATATTCAATCAGACTATCAAGGCGATTACCAATCTCTGAGCGTTCTGACCCTGAAACAGCTGTATTCAATGCATTAACTCGATTAAATAATTCCTGATGTTGCTCATCGAATAATTCAACAGTTGTTCCATAGTCTTCCTGCGTCCATTTCATTAATGTCATAGTATTTCCTCTTTTAAAGTTTCCTTATGAAATATCCATTTTGCAAACGAGAATCGACATAAAATTCTTCGCCCTTCCGTTTTCCAATGGGTCGTTTTCCCAATAGATACGAGACAGCAGTTCACACGCACTAAAACCCTGAGGGACTGAAAAAATAGCGTAGACGATTCTAAGGATAAAGGAACTATTTAACACATCATATTGACAATGACCTGCATCATTAACATAGATTTCAATTCATTCAAAGTTACAGTATTAATACTTTTCAATACGTAATTATTTGACCAAGTAATTTCAGCATTAATCTTGTTTTAATGATTACCATATAAATGGGATGAAATCCGAATGGCACTTACTTAAGGCTAACACGACGTCATTGCGAGGAGCTTGCGACGTGGCAATCCCTTTCGGCAGATGGTCTCAGCACTGTTTAGAGATCGCCGCGCTAACGCTCGCGAAGACAGTTTTCAGCTTAAGTAAGT
>JBNLGQ010000113.1:0-3551 GCA_050306135.1 Gammaproteobacteria bacterium | reverse complement strand
TGCTAAAGATACCCTGAGTTTTACTGACCTGAGGGCTGATGCAGATGGCATTATTACGGCACGTAACGCTGAAGTGGGTCAGGTTCAGCAGGCAGCACAGACTGTATTCACCCTGGCACATGAGGGCAAGCGTGATGCGGTTTTCAATGTGTTTGAATCGCTATTTCTGAATAATCAGTCAGATGACAGGATTGAAGTTTCCCTGCTGTCTGACCCTTCCATAACCATCAGTGCGACAGTACGTGAAGTGTCTCCGACCATAGATGCATCAACAGGTACTATCCGGGTCAAGGTCGATCTGGGTGAACAGGGCTCTATCATGCCATTGGGTGCCATTGTCACTGGACGATTCTCTTACCAGTCCAAACAGGTCATGCTGCTCCCATGGAGTGCAATGGCTTCAATTGGTGGTAAACCGGCAGTCTGGATAATCGACCCGGATAGTAGCAAGGTTTCACTGCAAGCGGTTCAGGTCACAGACTATGAAACAGGCCTGTTTGCTGTAACCGATGGCTTAAAGGATGGCGATCTGGTCGTCAGCGAGGGCGGGAAATTATTACGCACAGGTCAGCAGGTATCTATCCTTGAGAAGGAGGTAATATGAGCTGGCGTAATCTTTTATTTCTGTCACTGATTGTTCCAGCATTTCTATCGGGATGTGAAGATAAAGAGGCGGAGTCACATGACGTTGTGAGGCCTCTACTTTCAGTACTTGTCATGCCTGTGGCGGAGACCCGAGTACAGTTCGCAGGTACCGTTGAGCCACGTATAGAAGCTGAACTGGGTTTCAGACTGTTAGGCCGTGTGATCAAACGGGAAGCGAATATTGGCGATATTGTACAAAAAGGTCAGCTGCTAGCAATGATCGACCCTCTGGTTCTGGAGTTGTCTGTGCGTAGCGCTGAGGCAGAACTTTCAAATACCGAAGCAGAATTAAGAAACGCCAACCTGAGTGAGCGTCGTCAATTCCAGTTGTCGCAGGTGGACTCTGCCTCTCAGGCGGAATATGAAAATGCGTTACTGGTCAAGGAAAGTGCCGAAGCATCCGTTGCCAGAGCGAAGGCTAATCTTGCCAAAGCCAGAGAACAGCTTAGCTATGCTCAGCTGCGTGCCGAATTTGACGGAGTAATTACGGCTGTTTCGGCGGAGGTTGGTCAGGTACTTTCTGCCGGTGAAACGGCGTTTGTTGAGGCGCGACCCGATTTACGTGATGTCATTATCGATGTGCCTGAAGATGAAATAGCTGCTATTAAGCCAGGAGCAATATTTGAGATATCATTACAGCTTGAATCTTCAATACAGGCTTCCGGTACGGTTCGTGAAATTTCACCGCAGTCTGATGCGACGACTCGTACTCGTAGGGTTAAAATTAGCCTGCTTGATCCGCCGCCATCTTTTCGTCTGGGCACCATCGTGACTGCCTCAGCAACAACCAAAGTAGAACCACAGATCATACTGCCTCAAACGGCCATATTGCAGGAAGGTGAAACCAGTACGGTCTGGGTAGTCGATCTTGATACAAACTCCGTATTGCGTCGCAAGGTATCTTTAAAAAACAAAGATAATAGTGAAGAAAATGTGATCATACTTACCGGTCTTCAACCGGGCGAAAGGGTTGCTGTTGCCGGTGTCCACAGTTTGCAGGATGGGCAAAAGGTTAGAATCGATGAAGGGGGCTCATTATGAAAAAGTTCAACCTTTCTGACTGGGCATTAGAACACCGTTCGCTGGTCTGGTATTTCATGATTGTTTTCCTGATTGCTGGTTTCATGTCCTATCTGAACCTGGGGCGTGAGGAAGATCCTAATTTTACCATTAAAACGATGCTGATCCAGGCTCAATGGCCTGGTGCCTCTGCCGAAGAAGTGACCAAGCAGGTAACCGACCGCATAGAGAAGAAGCTCGAAGAGCTGGACTCACTGGATTATACCAAAAGTATTACGACAGCCGGTCAGACTATAGTTTTCGTGAACCTGTTAGCGACTACAAAAGCAAAGGATGTGTCGCCTACCTGGGTCAAGATACGCAATATGATTGCTGACATTAAAGGCAGTTTCCCCAGCGGCGTCATTGGCCCCTTTTATAATGATCGATTTGGAGATGTTTTTGGAAATATCTATGCTTTCACCAGTGATGGTCTAAGTCAACGTCAATTAAGGGACTATGTTGAAGAGGCTCGTGCTCAGGTATTGCATGTGCCGAATGTTGGCAAGGTAGATATTATAGGCGCACAGGAAGAGGTGATTTACCTCGAATTCTCTACTCGCAAGATTGCAGCTCTGGGTATTGACAAGCTGGCTGTGCTATCCACCTTGAAGGCCCAAAATGCGGTCACAGCATCAGGCTTTTCCCAGAATGGGCCAGAGCGAATTGCACTGCGCGTTAGCGGCCAGTTCACTTCTGAGGATAGCTTGCGCAGCATTAATCTGCGCGTTAATGATCGCTTTTTTCCGTTAACGGATGTCGCTACTATCAGGCGTGGCTATGCCGATCCACCGAGTTCACTGTTTCGATACAATGGTAAGGATGCTATTGCTCTGGCTATAGGTATGAAGACCGGTGCAAACCTGCTGGAATTTGGTGACGCATTGCATAGGCAGATGCAAAATATTATTGCCGAGATGCCGGTAGGTGTCGAAATAGGGCAGGTATCTGATCAGCCGGCAGTGGTTGAAGAAGCGGTATCGGGTTTCACTCAGGCCCTGTTTGAAGCGGTGGCCATTGTTCTTGCAATCAGCTTTATCAGTCTTGGTCTGCGCGCTGGTCTGGTGGTAGCCATCTCTATACCTCTGGTTCTGGCGATCACTTTTCTGGTGATGGAGTATAGCGGCATATCATTACAGCGAATTTCTCTGGGTGCACTTATTATTGCACTGGGGCTGCTTGTGGATGATGCCATGATTGCGGTTGAAATGATGGTAGCTCGATTAGAGGTGGGTGACACACTTCGCAAAGCGGCTACCTATGTTTACACCTCGACAGCATTTCCGATGCTGACGGGGACGCTGGTTACGGTGGCCGGCTTTATTCCCGTCGGACTCAATAGCAGTGCAGCGGGTGAGTTTACCTTCACCCTGTTTGTCGTCATCGCAGTTTCACTTACTGTTTCATGGGTGGTTGCTGTTTTGTTTACGCCGCTACTCGGTGTCACTCTGATGCCAAAAAGCATGAAGCAGCATCATGAAAAGAAGAGCGCTATGGCATCAATATTTTCTTCATTGCTGCATTGGTGTATGCGTTTCCGCTGGGTGACGATCACCCTGACCGTAGCAGCATTTTTAGCATCTCTGGGTGGCATGGGGTTTGTCCAGCAGCAGTTCTTTCCTTCATCGGATCGCGTAGAGCTGATTGTTGACTGGTATCTGCCTCAGAACGCTTCAATTTTGGAGACCAATAGACAGATCACTCAGTTTGAAAATGACATGCTGGTTGGCAATGAAGATATCGACCACTGGTCATCCTATGTGGGACAGGGTGCACCACGATTTGTGCTGTCCTACGATGTTCAACCAGCTGATGTATCGTTTGGTCAAACGGTTATGGTGACAAAA
>JBNLGQ010000112.1:0-150192 GCA_050306135.1 Gammaproteobacteria bacterium | reverse complement strand
CCCTGTTGCATCATGTCATTGAATAAGGTTTGTCTGAGGCCATGACGATTTAATGGATCCAGAGCAAAGGGTTCATCATCATCTATCTCGCTACTGGCTGTTGCCAGGCGTAAGCCGAGACGTTGCTGCATAAAATGCCTGGCGGGATTATTGTAAAAGCGGATGAGCTCATCCAGTTCTATGTCGTTGTCTATGTCGTCAAAATCTATCGCCTGATTAAATCGATAATCGAGCCTGGGTGCTGCCTGTAGCTGCCATTGTTCGGCATAACTGCCATAGGCAAAATTGCTTTGTGCAAAGGGCTGTAAGGCAGTTTGACGAATCGGAATACGATGCCCGGTATTCTGTTCAATAGTGTCCAGTAGTTCGCTGACTACGACCGAGGGTTCCAGCTGGCTGTCATCCTGTTTGTTTCTGCCCACATAGCTGATATACAGCGATTGCTGGGCGGAGAGCAGGGATTGCAGGAACATATAGCGATCATCTTCTCGCCGTGAGCGATCTCCTTTCTGCGGGTTGCGACTGATTAAATCCATCTGTAACAGGGGTTCGTTACGTGGAAACTGTTGGTCGCCCATACCGATCAGGCACACCACCTTAAACGGCAACGTACGCATGGGGATTAAGTTACAGAAATTGATGCCGCCAGTGAGGTAGGCATGATGCGCCGATCCCTGTTCCAGTGACTGTTGCAGCAGGTGATGGATAACACTGAGTTCCAGTGGCTGCTCAAAACCGGCCTGCTCAGCCTGTTGCTGCCAGGCGGCCATTTCATCACGTAGTGGCTTGATCAACCAGGCTTCGTCTTCATCCAGTTGCAATAATGCCGCTATCATTGCATTGATGCTGTTTTGCCAGTCTATCAATGACTGCTTTTGATTTAACTGTTGCTGCCAGTGGGCGAGATCATCGAGAAATTTCTGTAGCTGTCCCAGCGCCATGAATTCCTGCTGATCGATGATACAGGCGGATGCCACCTGCTGTTGATAAAGCTCGCTCTGCGGCGGCATCAGGTAAGCGGTTAATAGCTGCGAGATGCCATGACGCCAGGTATTCAAGTCATTGTCTGGAAACCCAAGACGTGACCTATGCTCACTATCCAGCGCCCAGTGGATATGATTCTGGCTGATCCAGTAGCGTATGCTGTCGACAGCGCTTTCATCCAGCTGGTAGGCGCGTTGCAGGGCAGGGAGCTCAAGCCAGGCTGATATCTCGTTGGCGGTCAGACGGCTGGATGGCAGATTGATCCAGTCCAGTATGGTCTGCAGCAGTGGAGTGGATGACAGGACGCTATTATCCGAAACCGTGTAGGGGATTCTTCTCGCGGCTGGCTGCTGACCGAATACGGCATCGATATAGGGTGCCAGATTATTGATATCGGGGCACATCACGACGATATCGTGCGGCTGTAACTCGTGATTGCGGTCGAGCTGCGATAGCAGATAATCATGCAGCACCTGTAGCTCGCGTAATTCGCTATAGCAGCTCACCAGTTGAATAGAGTCATCCTGTTGAACATCGAAATCAGGTCGGGTCTGGGTGAAATTCAGAATATCGTGCTTCACCAGATTAAGCAGGCTGTCTGGTACTATCTCGCTGAAATGTTCTCTATCGATGCATTCAAAGCCGCTGTCGTAGAACTGGTCGATGTAATCGCGCCCCTGCTTACCCAGCGAGGCGAGCAATTCATTCTCAACCATGGGTAACTCACCCTGTTTAATCTGATCCTTGCGGCTACGGATATCGCCCCAGTATAGCCGACAGGGATTGACGATAAAGATATGCACATCCAGATGCTGACTGAGTGCCGCCAGTACATTCATGTACATGGGTGACATCGCGGACAGGGCAAACACATACAGCTCGGCGGGTAGTGCCTGTCGTTTGAAGCGATCACTGGATATTTCAGCGATCAGTCTTTGAATCAGTTGCGCCCTATGCGGTTGATCGGACTGCGCGCGTAGCAGGCGCCATAGGTGGGCCTGCCAGGATTCTATTGCGGGTAATGGGGTTTTGCCTTTCTCCCAACCGCTCATCATCTGCGGTCGATACACCAGATACTGATCAAACAGGCCTGCCAGTTTCTGCGCCAGTTGAAAACGTGCCAGATCAGCATTGTCCTGCTGTTGATAGGCTTTTAGCGCGGCAAGTTCAGCATCATCCACATGCTGCTGCATAACCTGCTGCATCGACCAGCGCAGCACTTCGGCATCAAAAGCAGACAAATCCGGGATATCATCAAACTGGGCGATAAAGATATCCCAGATGAATCGAGATGGCAGTGGAAATTCGATATTTGCGGCTATGCCATTGCTGCTACAGATCTGCTGTTGCAGCCAGCGTTTCATGCCCGGGTTCTGTACCAGAATCTGCTGCGGTTGGAGCACCTGACCTGATCCATTCGCTAATTGTTCAAGCAAATGTTGTTTTAAGGTATTGATGTCGTTACTGTGGTGAAGAAACAGCATTAATTGATACTGACCCTGATGTGTTGTTGTGTTGTGGAAAGCATTACTCTAACAGCCAGCAGCCATAAAATATATCTGCTATGTGCTTGATTAAAAGCCTATATGTACTACAAAATAACAGGCAACCAGGGAAAAAATAACCATGCCAGCCAAACCCCCTATACGTACAGCTCTAATCGTTGACGATGAAATGACCAATCGTCTGATCCTGCGTTCTTTATTAAAAAAACAGGGTTATCACACGATTGAAGCAGAAAATGGCTATCAGGCCATCGATATGTATCTGGTTGATCAGCCCAATATCATCTTCATGGATGTGATGATGCCAGAAATGGATGGCTATGATGCAACACGATTCATAAAAAAATCTGCCGGCAATCTCTTTATCCCCATTATCTTTCTAACTGCGATGACCGATGAAAAGTCTTTACAGGCCTGTATTGACGCCGGCGGAGATGATTTTCTTACCAAACCATACGATAAATTTCTATTACAAAACAAGATTCGAGCTATGGAGAGAATCGCCGATCTTAACCAGGATTTACGCGGCATGTACAGCCTGATCCATCGTGAACAGGAAATTGCCGAACAGGTTTTTATCAATGCTGTACAAAATGGCAATATAGAAAATGATTGTATCAGACAGGATATCCGGCCAGCAGGCACCTTTAGTGGTGACATGATTCTTTCAGAATCCAGTCCTTCTCGCGATATTCATATTTTACTCGGCGACTTTACTGGACATGGCCTTTCCGCAGCTCTGGGTGCAATGCCAGTATCTGAAGTTTTTCGAGCGATGACGACCAAGGGCTTTACCCTGGAAGAGATACTGTTGGGTATCAATAAAAAACTTCGTCAATTTTTACCCACCGGCATGTTCCTGGGCGCACATCTGGTCAGTATCAGTCATAATCTGGATCAGATTAGCGTATTCAATGCCGGTATGCCCCCATTACTGATCATAGATGGAAAAACTCAACAGGTTAAACATCACGTCTCATCCAAAGGATTACCTCTAGGTATCGTTGATAAAATTGATACATCCGAAATGATTCAAACCTTCCCACTTACAGAAAATGATCGCCTGATCCTGTATAGCGATGGACTAACAGAAGCCTGGTCAGAATCTGATGAAGAGTTTGGTTATGATCGGCTGGAGCAGGCAATCCAGTCATCACAACCAGATAAAGCTTTTGAAAATATTCTGGCTACACTGGATGTTTTCTGTGGTACTCGAACCCAGGCTGATGACGTCACCCTGATAGAAGTCCGATGCGTTGAGGAGTTGTTGCCTGAACTTACTGTTCATCATGATATACCCAAAAAACCTCATCATTTCGATTCAATAGGTGACTGGGAATATGTATTCACTTTAAAAGAAAAACGCTTAAGTGAAACCAACCCCGTCCCTCTTATCATAAACCATATTATGGAACTGGAAGGCATTGAATCTGAGCGTCAGTCATTATTTACGGTTCTCACTGAACTCTATGTTAACGCGCTCGATCACGGAATACTTAGATTACCCTCATCTCTAAAATCAGACCCTGTAGGATTTGCTGAATATTTTCGAGAACGGGAACAACGCCTCAAGGTTCTCAATCAGGGATATGTACTGTTCCATATCACTGTAGAACAGAATGAAGGTTATCGTAGTATCCAGATCCGTATTGAAGACAGTGGCCCAGGATTTGACTATCGCTTACAAAATACAAATGAAGATAATCAGCTAGCGCTTTCCGGTCGAGGTATCATTCTAATAAGAGAATTATGTGAGTCTCTGGAATATATTGGCAATGGCAATATTGCAGAGGCTGTTTATAGCTGGAAGTCCCATTGAATACTTCCTCTGATATCACTCTGAGTAGTAATTATACTAGCAGACTTCTTGAAATTTATGACCGCAGCGTAGTTTCTACAGTAACAGGTGTCATCGTAGCCACAGTGATGCTTTCTTACATTTACTATCCCTACAGCAACCATATCTTTTTGTTCGGCTGGATAATATTCATGTTGCTGGTATCCCTATCACGTCTCTACTCTCGTTCATTATATGTCCAGAATAAATATACAACTGATCAGAAATATATCCGGTTAATTTATATAAATCAGACTCTCACTGCTATCGGTTGGGCCTGTATACCTGTTTTCTTTCTGGATTACAGTCATATATCCGGAATGCTAATTACCTATATATGCTTCGCAGCTTTCGCTGCTATTGCGACTACCTCCATGACTGGCTTTCCTTACACAGGTAGCATATATATTATATTCACTCTGATTCCTTTAATATATTCCGCATTAGTCCAGGCTGAATCTAATAAATTTGAATTATCTTTCTCTATTTTTGTTTACCTTGTTTATGAGATTCTTACATTAATTAGAAGTAGTAAATCGACAAATGAATATATTATAAAAACCATAGATTTATTGAATAGTGAATCAAAGGTAAGAAATATTGTTGATATTTCTGTTGATGCCATCGTATCTATTGATGTTGAAGGAACGATTATTGACTGGAATAATTCTGCGTTTCAAATGCTTGGGTGGAAAAAAAATGAAGTTGTCGGGCTGCCAATCACAAAAATTTTGTATATAAAAGGACAGGAAGACTTCTTTAGTGATCTAACCTCTATCTTTTTTCAACAACCACCAGAACGACGCCTTTTGTCTTCTGTTTACGATAAGTATCAAAATGAAATAATACTGGATATCGTATTACGTCAGGCTTTCTCCAGTGATGAAAGCTTTTATATTCTTTATCTACATGATCAAACTGAATCGATTAGAAATCAGCGTGCACTAAAACGTACTGACGAACGTATTCGCAATCTGCTCGACTCGGTAGATACAGGCATTATAGAAGTAGAATCTAATGGCTCTATTACCTTTATCAATCAAACCGCACTGGGCGTACTCGGCTATTCAAGAAAAGAATTACTGGGCCAGAATTTTAACCAGGCTATACAGTATAAAGAACACCTTGGTCAGGCTACAACATGGGAAAACTCACTAATTTTTAAACGTTTAGAGATAGGTTTAGACCTACATCTTTACGAACAGCTATTATGGGATAAAAACGGTAAAGAGGTTAATGTTCAACTTAGTTCAGTCCCTGTTACTGATTCAAATAATAATAGAATTGCTATTATTTCATTCACCGATATAACGAATACCTATAATATTCTGCAGGAACAAAAAAGACTCTTGCAAATAAGCGAAGCCAGTCCTGATCTGATGCTAACTTTTACTCTGGATGGTAAAATTTTATCCATCAATAAATCGGGGCGTGATATTTTCGGTCTATCTTCTACTCAACCCTACAGCATGTATACTCTGGAAGGCTTATTCTCTGACCAGAAGCTATATGCACTTATCATTAATGAAGCCATACCCGTAGCAAATAAAAATAATTTCTGGGCCGGGGAAACTCTATATACCACTGTATATGGAATGGATATTTATTTTTCTGTGTATTTAATGACCTTGCAATCTGATAGTAATATTCAGTATTACTCTCTGGTTTTTACAGACATTACCGAACGCGTACTAGCTCAACAATCCCTGATAACCGCCAAAAATGAAGCTGAAGATGCTGCTAAAGCTAAATCAGAATTTCTTGCCACCATGAGTCATGAAATCAGGACACCAATGAATGGTATTCTTGGCATGACCGAATTACTGGAGGATACCGTATTAGACTCTGAACAACTTGAATATGTGTCTACTATTTCCCGTTCTGGAAAATCTCTACTCACCATTATTAATGACATCCTGGATTTTTCAAAAATTGAAGCTGGTCATATGGAAATAGATATCGTCGAATTCGATCTTGAGCGTTCAGCCCATGATATCTGTACTTTACTCACACCCAGGGCTAGTGAAAAAAGCCTTGAACTTATCCTTAATTTTTCTGCAGATTGTCCCAGACTGGTTCGTGGTGATGCAGGGCGTATCCGACAGGTATTAATTAATCTGGTCGGCAATGCCATTAAGTTTACTGATCATGGTCATGTGATCTTACAAATAGCACCCATAGACTCGCCGACAAAAGATAAAGTTAATCTACGATTTTCTGTCATTGATACCGGTATAGGTATCGATGAACAGACACAGAAAAAATTATTTGAATCTTTCACTCAGGCTGACAGTTCAACAACTCGAAAATATGGCGGTACTGGTCTGGGCCTGGCTATTAGTAAAAGGCTGGTTAATTTAATGGGCGGTGAAATTTATATTAAAAGCAAACCAGATGAAGGATCCAATTTCTTTTTTGATATTGAATTACCCATTCTTGAACAACGTAATACACTTTCTTCAAAGTCTATCCACGGTCGTCGAGTACTTATCGTAGATGATAACCAGATTAACCTTAATGTGTTGAAGGATCAATTACTTCACTTTGGAATGAACGTAACTACAGCAACTAATCATACAGAGGCTATAGAAAAACTTAGATCAGCCGCTGCTCAAGATAAAGCATTTGATCTAGTCATACTTGATTATCTTATGCCTGAAGTCAATGGTGCCGAACTTGGCAAAATGATTATTAATGATAAAGAGATTCCACCCTGTCCTCTGGTAGCTTATTCATCTCTTGCACGTCGAGGTGATGCCAAGCTTTTTGAAGATATCGGATTTTCTGCGTTTCTGTCAAAACCAGGCTTAGCCCAGGTAATGCATGATACTCTGGAAAATGTTCTTGGCGAGTTTAAGAATCCTTCATCACATAAGCATGGAATTATTACCCGCTATCAGGTTATAGATTCTAAAAATGATAATACTCTTGAATATGATTTTAATGGAGTCAGAGTATTGCTTGCTGAAGATAATTCTGTAAATCAAATGGTTGCTAAAAATTTACTGGAGAAGCATGGCTTTATTATTGATATCGCTGATAATGGGCAACAGGCTATCGATAAATTTAAACAACATTCTTACGATATAGTTTTGATGGACTGCTTCATGCCGGTTAAAGATGGTTTTGAAGCAACCAAGGAGATCATTCAGTATCAGCATAAAAATAACATCAATATCCCAGTTATCGCATTAACTGCCAACGCCACTAAATCAGATAAAGATAAATGCCTGCAAGCAGGTATGAGCTCTTTTGTTGCAAAGCCATTTAGCAATGAAATATTACTTACTTCCATTCAGCAAACACTTGAGGGAGAAACATCTAATAACAACGATTCCAGGGTAGGGCTAAATTCTACTATCTCCTCTTTAAATTTAAGTATTCTGGATAATCTGAAAATAGCAATGGAAGATGATTTTGAAGAATTGATTCATGCCTACATTAAGAGTTCACAATCTAATATTGATGAACTGTGGGCAGCTTTTGAAAAGCAGGATAATAAAACGATGCAGCGTTTGGCGCATAGCTTAAAATCAGCTAGCGCTAATCTGGGTGCTAACCTGTTATCTACCCAGGCCGAAATTCTGGAGAAAGATTGCCGGGATAATTCTAATATTCCAGATTCTCAGCTGCTGACTATTAAGGATGAATTCGAGAAGGTCACTAAACTATTGGAAAATTATTCTAATTCCAATCAATGATATTCTTTTAAATATAACCTTTCATACCATTTTTTCAGCCAGTGCAATGGCGGCATTTTCATCATAAAGCCTCTTTTTTCATCCCTATAAACCAGGCTGCCATTGGTCAGAGTATCTATAATACAAATCAGTTCTGTTTTGAAGGTATGTCTTGGTTTCATCAAATTTAATGCATCCAGTACATTCTTCGCCGCTGCCTCAGCCTGCAGGTCAGCCATATGTGCCTGCTTTGGTTTCCAGTCTGGCCCGGGGAAGCTTCCTGCATCTCCCGCAACAAAAACTCTATCCTGACCTTCAATCTGACAGTATTTATCCGCTTTAAAAAAACCACCTTCTGATAAGGTCAATCCAGATTCAGCAGCCCATTCGGGACCGGTCATTCCAGGAATGAAAAGAATAAGATCAGCTGCAAAGGTTTCAGCTTCGGTTTGTATACTGTTTTCACTGAAGCGCTTCATCTTCTTACCCAGATAAGTTTTGATGTTGCGTTTTTTCATCTCAGCAAGGATTCGGTCAACGGCTTTATCCCCCAGACGTTGTCCAGGGCGTGGCGCTGGGCTGAAAAACACCAGATTAAAATTATCTCGGCGTCCCTGTTGTCTGAGCAAAGTATCGATACCAAAAAGAAATTCGAATACCGGCCCTCCGCGCATTGCCGAGGGTTCATTCGGATTACTGGCAAAACCAAAAGCAATAGTGCCTTCGTTCATCGATGAAAGTTTATCAGAGAAAGCTTTAGTATCTTTCCACCCACTACAGGCTATGCAGGCATTTTCGATACCGGGTAATTTGCGTATATATCTTCCACCACTGGCAATAATGACCGCATCGTAATCTATGGTCTGAGTTTCGGTATGCACTTTTCGAGACTCTGAATCTAAACCAGTTACTTTTGACTGAATATAGTCAACATTATTTTTATCGAAAAAATTATGCAGGGGAATCACCAGATCCTGATAATTGCGTTTTCCTGCAGGAACCCAGATAAGACTTGGAAAATAAAATAACTCAGCGCGCGGAGCAATTAAGGTGATTTTATCCCGATATCCCTGTTTTCTTAGAGTTTTAACCGCAGTACAGGCAGCAAATCCTGCACCTATTATCACTACATTAGACATCTACTTATCTCCTTAGTCTTTTTTTAATCAGGATGCCGGTATCGATCTTACCGAATCTAGGGGGGCTGATATATTTTAACTGGCCATAAAAAGAGCTGCAATGTCCATCTGGACAGTGTGCAGCTCTGGTATATTCTTGAGGTTAGTTTATTTTGCAGCCAATTCCTTTTTCACCAGAAAATCCACTACTTCTATCAGACGTTCATTACTACCTGCCATAGAGGCACTGGTACGATATTTGCCATTTACAATAATTGCAGGTACACCATTGTGACCATATTTGCGTTCCTTTTGGCGATTCTTACGGATGAGTGTATCAACCGGGAAAGAATGATAGTTTTCACGAAATTGCTTTTCATCCACACCAAGCTCAGCAACAAATTTAGCTAATGCGTCTACATTATTCAATCTTAGACGTTGAATGTGCAGGGCATTAAATAGTTTAGAATGAACTTTTTTAGTCTCTCCCATCATCTGTAGTGCAAAAAATGCCCTTGCCTGTTCAATCCAGCCTGGATTTAGCACCGAAGGTATTTGTTCAAAAACCACTCCGTCAGGTATAGTTTTCGACCATTTTTCTACAAAGGGCTCCAGATGAAAACAGTGGGGACAGCCATACCAGAACATTTCGGTGACAACCACCTTGTCCGGGTTGCTGGTTGGAACAGGCTGATCCAGAACAGCGTATTCTACACCCGCCTCAAATGTGGCTGCCCATGCCGATGAAAAGCCGAAAAGCAGGACGAAAAAAATTATATACCTTTTTAAAATCATGGAGTCACCTCTAGTAATCGTGAACTGTTTGAGACTATTTTTATTCGCCGAAGTTTAATCAACCAGGGCAGGAAAAATGAGAGTTTTACGGCGGGAACAGATATCAGTGAGCCAGCCAACAGCAATCATAATGAATTTGCCTGAATATAGCATGAACCGGACCTGATTTACCCTACTGAATCCGGCACTTTTTGTGGATCCAGCAGGGTGAGAACGAAAAGAAACTTATTTCATTGCTGCAACATAGGCAGCTACTGCCTGCATTTCTGCATCAGACATGCGATTTGTAACGCCACGCATCATCTTACCGGGGTCATTCGCTCTTGCGCCTGATTTAAATTTTTGCAATTGAGTAACGATGTACTCTGGATGCTGACTTTTCAGAGATGGAAATCCCCCCGGACCATTACCAGCACCTGAAGGACTGTGACAACTCATACAGGCAGCTACTGAGGTTTCTGTAATTCCACCACGGTAAATATTTTGTCCTTTTTCCAGCAAGGTTTCATCAAAATTTGATGCTGCAGGTTTTTGAGCTTCAAAATAAGCCGCTATGTTATCAATATCCGCATCCTGTATAGTGGCTGCCATACCCTGCATAGTTGGATCCATACGCTTCATTGTTTTGAAATCACGTATCTGTTTAGCAAGATACGCTGCGTTCTGACCTGCCAGGCGTGGCCAGATAGGATTGACACTGTTACCATCTGCTCCATGACAAGCGCCACATACGGCTGTTTTTGCTTTGCCGGCTTCGATATCCGCAGCCTGCGTAATACTTACAGCCATCAGGCTGCTCAGTCCTAATAGAACCGCTTTGATATGGCGATGTTTCATAGGTTCTCCTATTTAAATGAAGTACAGAAATTTTGGGGCGGAATGTATATCATACCTGCCTTACCTATTCAATAAGAGTCACCTTTTAATGTCTTCACCATTACGTCAGGCACGATTTATATCAAGTGCATTTGAAATTTCTCAGCTGGTTCCCGATGAAGGTGTCGAAATCGCCTTCGCTGGGCGTTCCAATGCAGGCAAGTCGACAGCGGTCAATCGTTTAACCAGCCAGAAAAATCTTTGTAAGACCAGTAAAACACCCGGCAGGACTCAATTAATCAATTTTTTTGCTGTGGATGATGAGCATCGACTGGTTGATCTCCCGGGCTATGGCTATGCCAAAGTACCTATAAAAATGCGCAACCACTGGAATGAAGTATTAAGCCGTTATCTTAAAGAAAGGAAATCTTTAAACGGTCTGGTCATCGTAGTCGATATTCGTCGAGGGCTATCTGATATGGATTGGGGACTGATTAATCTTGTTGATAATCAACTACCTATACATATTCTATTAACCAAGGCCGATAAACTAAAACGCGGCGCCCAGCAAAAGGTACTGCTTGGTTGTCGCAAGGAATTATCCCAATATGACATCACCGCATCCTGCTTTTCTGCCAGCTCAGGCGAGGGCCTGGATGAATTTCAGGCACGTTGTCATAGTTTGTTGCAGCTGGATTTATAAACCACATTCCTGTCATCTGATATTTCCTGCTGACACAAAAAAGCCCTGACTAGTGTCAGGGCCTAAAATTTGACCCGGTGGGGTTTCCGGATCTATCCGTTCAAAATAGTACCGAACGAATTGCGCCGGGCTTGTGCGCATACAGGTATGACTGGCACGCCTTGTATCGGTTCCATCATTTTCAAAAAAAATTTACTCCACCGATAAAATCAAGCAATAGACCGATAAACGGTTAATGAGCTTCATTCCAGTTCAATCCTATCCCTGCATCTACTTCCAGGGGTACCGATAACTCTGCTGCCGATGTCATCATTTTTGCCAGATCTATCTGACTGCTTTGCAGCAGATCATCAGGAACTTCAAAAACCAGTTCATCGTGTACCTGCATAATCATGCGAATTTGATCACCTTGCTGACGCAGCCACTCATCCACTCGAATCATGGCGATCTTGATGATGTCTGCAGCTGTGCCCTGCATCGGTGCATTTATCGCAGTACGTTCAGCATACTGTCTTTGCTGGGCATTTCTAGATTTTAGCTCGGGTAGATATAGTCGTCTTCCAAACACTGTTTCTACATAACCCTGTTCATGAGCATGCTCACGCGTACTATCCATATAATTCTTTACCCCAGGATAACGCTCAAAATAGAGATCCACATATTCCTGTGCGGCATTACGACCAATATTTAATTGCTTACCCAGACCAAAAGCCGACATTCCGTAGATTAAACCAAAGTTAATCGCTTTCGCTGCACGTCTCTGATCGTTTGTTACCTCTTCCGTGGGAACACCAAATACCTCACTGGCTGTGGCTCGATGAACATCCAGACCCTGTTCAAATGCTTTAACCAGGCTTTCATCGGCTGATAAATGCGCCATGATGCGCAGCTCTATCTGAGAATAATCCAGTGCCATAATTTTATGGCCTTCTGGTGCGATAAACGCTTCACGTATTCGGCGGCCCTGAGCATTACGGATGGGAATATTCTGTAAATTCGGATTGGTCGATGACAGGCGTCCGGTAGATGCAATTGCCTGCTGGTAAGAGGTATGGATACGTCCGGTATGCAGGTTAATCTCTTTCGGTAACTTGTCGATATAGGTTGTTTTTAATTTATTCAGGCTACGGTGCTCCAGTAACAGGCGAGGAATTTCGTATTCATTAGCCAGTTCTTCCAGCACATCTTCGGCTGTTGAGGGCTGACCTTTCGGGGTTTTCCTTAATACCGGTAAACTCAGTTTCTCAAACAGTATTTGCTGAATCTGTTTGGGCGAACTCAGATTAAAACTTTCATCTGCCAGCTCATAGATAGTTTGCTGAATCGTTTGCAGTTGCTCATCGACTTCCATACCCTGTTTTTCCAGCATGGCCTGGTCCAGGCAGACACCATTGTTTTCGATTCTTGCCAGCACATTTACCAGCGGCATTTCGATCTCCTGATAAACCTTTAATAACTTCTCGTCCGAGATCAGCTGTGGATACAGTTTTTCGTGTAACTGCAGAGTGATATCCGCATCTTCGCTGGCATAGGGCCCGGCCTGTTCCAGCTCAACCTGATCGAAGGTGATTTGTTTGGCACCTTTTCCTGCCACATCTTCATAATGAATGGTTTGATGGCCCAGATAGTAACTGGCCAGATCATCCATGTTATGACGCGAAGCAGTCGAGTTAAGTACATAGGATTGCAACATGGTGTCATGTGCTATGCCCTGCATTTCAATGCCGTATTTATACAGGATGTGGTAATCGTATTTGATATTCTGTCCAACCTTGGCAATGGCTGGGTTGTGTAACACAGGCTTGAGTTGATCCAGTACCCATGTCCTGTCCAGTTGTTTGGGTGCGCCGGGATAACTATGCGCCAGTGGGATGTAACAGGCTTCTCCGGTTTTTAAGCAGATTGAAATACCGACCAGCTGCGCATCCATATAATTAACGCTGGTAGTTTCGGTATCGATACTGATTAACTCCGCATTTTGCAGGCGGTTTAGCCAGTCTTTGAATATTGCATCATCCATTACCGTTTGATATTCGGCATCATCCTTTTTTGGCTGTGGTTCGGCTGCGGCGACAATACCTTCGTTTTCCAGTTCATCTAGCCAGCGCTTAAAATTAAAACGTTCGTAGTATTCGATCAAGGCTTCAGCATCTGGTGACTTTTGTGTCAGATTGCTGATTTCGATATCCAGGTCCACATCCTGAACGATAGTTGCCAGTTGATAGGACATTGGCAGGAATTCTATAGAGGCGCGCAGGTTCTCCCCAATCTTACCGCCGAATTTATCGGCATTGGCCATAATGTTATCCAGTGACTGCCATTCATTCAGCCATTTGCTGGCAGTTTTAGGACCCACCTTTGGAACCCCGGGAATGTTATCTGATGCATCCCCCATTAACGCCAGGTAATCGATGATCTGTTCCGGCTTCACCTGAAATTTTTCTTCCACCATGGCTTTATCCATATGCACCATATTCATGGTGTTGATCAGGGTAATTTCATCACATACCAGTTGCGCCATATCCTTATCACCGGTGGATATCAACACCTGCAGACCCTGTTCTCTACCTTGTTTGGCCAGGGTACCAATCACGTCATCGGCTTCAACCTTATCGATAATCACCAGTGGCAGGCCTTGAGCTCGGATAATCTCATGTAAAGGTTCAATCTGTACCCTCAGGTCATCCGGCATTGGGGGGCGGTTGGCTTTATATTCCGGATAGATATCGTTACGGAATGTTTTGCCTTTGGCATCAAAAACCACGGCAATATAGTCTGGCTGTTCATCCTGCATCAGTTTACGCAACATGTTCAATACACCATAGATTGCACCTGTCGGATGCCCCTGACTGGTCAGTGGTGGTAAGCCATGAAATGCTCGGAACAGGTAGGAGCTACCATCGACTAAAACCAGTTTTTTTCTTTTCTCTTCATTCATACGTATACGTTACAATAGCCGTTTCCACAATTCCCCAGAATACCTGAATGGCTTTTAAAAACACAGTAAGTTCACCAGAAGAAACCGCAAGGATTGATGCCTCTTTAACCCATGAGTCATGGAAAATTTTTCAGATTATGGCCGAGTTTGTGGATGGCTTTGAACATCTTGCAAGCATTAAGCCTTCGGTCAGTATTTTTGGATCTGCTCGTATTCCAGAGGATCATGCTTATTATATTAAAGCCGAAAGTATCGCACGCCTGTTATCCGACTCCGGATTTTCTGTCGTAAGTGGCGGCGGGCCGGGCATTATGGAAGCAGTAAATAAAGGTGCTCATGCGGGTAAGTCAAAAAGCATCGGCCTGAATATTGAGTTACCGCACGAACAAAAGACGAATGGGTATCAGGATATCTCACTTAACTTCCGCCACTTTTTTTCACGCAAGGTGATGTTTGTTAAATATGCTGCTGCTTATGTCGTATTACCCGGCGGCTTTGGCACACTAGATGAAATGGCTGAAATTCTGACGCTGATCCAGACTGGAAAATCACGCAAGATCCCTATCATACTGGTTGAATCAAAATTCTGGTCAGGCCTGTTGCACTGGTTTGAACACACACTGGTTGCTGAAGGTACTATCGATAAATCCGACCTGGATCTGATACAGGTCATCGACGAACCCCAGTCAGTAGTCAATGCAATCTTCGAATATTATCGCAGTCGAACTTTTGAACCCTCAGCTGAAGAGAAGGAACGTATGCTGCATCTCTAATCTTTTCGGAACTAATTCACCCTATGGTTGAGGGAAGGAGGTTTATTTCCCAATACAGAAACTGGAAAAAATTCTTCCTAGCAAATCTTCTGTATTGAATTCTCCGGTAATCTCATTCAGACATAATTGAGCCTGCCTTAAATCCTCAGCCATTAATTCACCTGATTGCGTATTATTATATATTTCTTCAGCATTTTTCAGATGGCTGTGTGTTCTGGTTAAAGCATCTACGTGTCGTTTTCTGGCTATAAACGTTGTCTGGTCATGATTGTAATCATTATAGTTTGAGGTTAGCTCGTCTATCAGTTGATCAATGCCCTGACCCGTATGAGTTGAAACCAATGTATGTTTGTCTTTTGGTTTTGTTGTTTCAGCTAAAAGATCTGCCTTGGTATAAATTATTTTATATTTTAAACCTTCTAACCTTTGCAAAATTAATTCATCCTGTTCTGTGACCCCTTTTAAAGCGTCAACCAGCAATAAAACCACATCTGCATTTTCAATTTCTTTCCAGGCGCGTTTTATACCTTCCTGTTCTACTATATCAATTGATTCTCGCAAACCTGCCGTATCAATGATTTTGACTGGTACACCCTTGAGCGCAATATGTTCTCGAATGACATCTCGGGTAGTACCTTCAATATCTGTAACTATTGCGGCGTCGTAACCTGCAAGATAATTTAATAGACTCGATTTACCTGCATTCGGTTGACCCGCTATGGCCATGGTCATACCTTCATTGAGTACTCTTCCTTTTTCTGCCTGTAACAGCGTTTGATGAGTTGTATGAATGAGACCCTGAATTTTTAATTCAATATCAGATTCAGCAAGAAAATCTATTTCTTCTTCAGCAAAATCTAATGCCGCTTCTATAAATGTTCTAAGCTGAATGACTTCTTCAACCAGAACATGAACCTGTTTTGAGAAGACTCCCTGTAACGATCGCATGGCCGCTTTAGCTGCAGCCTGACTACCAGATTCAATTAAATCTGCTATCGCTTCTGCCTGGGTTAAATCAAGTTTATTATTATGAAAAGCCCTTTCTGAATATTCCCCGGCATTCGCCAGACGCGCACCCAGTTCGCAAAGCCGGCTAAGCAACATATCCTGGAGTACAGGGCCGCCATGACCCTGAATTTCTATAACGTCTTCACCGGTAAATGAGTTGGGAGCTTTAAAGTAGAGCAGGATACCATGATCGATTTCCTGTAACTCGGCATCATAAAAATGACGAAACTGGATAATTCCAGCTTGTATTTCTGAATTGCTTAGCTGTTTCGCTATCTGTAGGGATAAAGGACCAGATAAACGAATAACACCAATGCCGCCAATTCCATGCGGGGTAGCTATTGCGGCAATGGTGTCTACGCGCTGCATAATGCCTGCGCTTTATTTTTTCTCGCCAGCTTCTATACGTTTGGTGATGATATATTGCTGAGTAATCGACAGCGTATTATTCACAACCCAGTACAGTACAAGGCCTGCTGGGAAAAATGCAAAGAATACGGTGAATACTACAGGTAATGCCATCATCACTTTGGCCTGGACAGGATCTGGTGGTGCAGGATTCAGTTTTTGCTGGATTAACATACTTGCACCCATCAACAGTGGTAATACATAGTAAGGATCCATTACCGACAAATCGTGTATCCAGAGAATAAAAGGTGCCTGACGCAGATCCACACTTTCGAGTAATGCCCAGTACAACGCGAGGAAAACAGGAATCTGTACCAACATAGGTAAACAACCACCTACGGGATTTATCTTCTCTGTTTTATATAACTCCATCATAGCCTGGTTCAGCTTTTGTTTATCATCGCCAAAACGTTCTTTCAAGGTTTTTAATCTAGGTCCAACTTTACGCATTTTGGCCATAGATTTGTAACTGGCTTCTGATAGTTTAAAAAAGAATGCTTTAACGGTTAAGGTCAACAGGATAATGGCAAATCCCCAGTTTCCGACAACACTATGATAAAACGATAATAGCCAGTACATGGGCTTGGATAAAAAGGTTAACACACCGTAATCTACGGTTAATTCCAGTCCGGGAGAGATCTCTTCCAGACGATTTACTCGTTTAGGGCCGACATAAAGTTCAGCGTTAAATTCTTCCTGTGTTCCAGGGGCAAGCTGTTTGGCAGTTGAACGCATACCTATGGTGTAGGTTGAGGGGTTTCTCTTTGTATTAGAAATCGAATAAAACAGATTTTCCGCACCTGGCTCGGCTACCCAGGCTGAAAGAAAATAGTGCTGGATCATGGCCGTCCAACCACCAATCGAATTTTGTTTGAATGGTTTATCTTCCATATCTTCAAAATTGATTTTTTCGTATTTTATTTCCTCGTTATAAACTACTGCGCCCGTATAGGTATATAAGATGCGGCTGGTTTCCAGAGGTTTTGAACGCTGAATCTGGCGATATTGACTACCTGACCAGGGCTCGGAAGAGTTATTCTGAACTTTATGATTAACAGAGATCAGGTGATCGCCGCGATGAAACACGTAGGTTTTAACAACTCTTATTCCATTCTCCATCCAGGTTAAAGGTACAGATAATGTTTGCTGTCCATCTTGCATCACATATTCTGTTTTTTCTGCTGAAAACAGGCTGTAATGAGTGGGGGCTGGACTTTTCGCCGACTGTAAACCATTCTGGATTACATACACAGAGTCATCACGGTTGTAGATTAACTCCAGATATTGATCCTTGTGCTCTACATCGACAGGGTAATCTTTCAATTTGATTGAATCCAAAACACCACCCTGAGTATCAATCATCAACTCAAAAACGTCAGTCTTGACCTTAATCATCTGACCTTTGGTCACAGAGGCTGGTGCTGAAAAATCGTTCGTATTACCTGCGGCTACAGATTCTGGTAAATCATCTATAGACTGGTTGTCAATACTCTGATTTGAGCTGGACGCATTGTTTTGTGTCTGAACCACGGGATCTGGTTTAGGACCATAATCTGCTTGCCACTGCTCCCAGATAAGTAATCCTACAAACGCCAGGGCTGCATACAAAAAGAGTCTTGAATTATCCATCTTGAATTTGATTTCGTGGTTAGTTTTTGTTGTCCGGAGGAACCGGGTCGTAACCACAGCTTCCCCAAGGGTGACAGGAGAGTAAACGTTTTACAGCAAGCAAACCACCTTTAGCAGCTCCAAATCTATCTATTGCCTCGATGGCATATTGAGAACAGGTTGGAGTATATCTACAACGACTGCCAAACAAAGGGCTTATCGCATATTGATAAAATCGAATAGGCAGAATTAGCAGTTTTCGCATTTTCTTTGGACGCTGGACCAGTGCTTACTTAATCGAGTAAATATTTCAGGATTGCTTAAACTCAGAATTTTGAAGCGTACCATAACTACTAGATCATGATCCGGTAAATCTTTTAGGTTGTGGCGAAAGCTTTCGCGTATTAACCGTTTTATACGATTTCTATCTACAGCTCGTTTAAGCTGTTTTTTGGCGATAGCGAACCCCAGCCTTGCACAACTGCCTTTTTTTCTGCAAACAAGAATAGTGAAACAGTCATCGCCAATTCGAAAATTATCCTGAAATACCGGTTGAAAATCAGCGGCACTGGTCAACCTGGATGACCTGGAAAACGATTCCCCGGTCTTTTGAATCATCGACTAAGGAGTAAGACGTGCTCTGCCTTTAGCTCTTCTTGCCTTGATGACTAAACGGCCACCACGAGTTTGCATGCGAGCGCGAAAACCATGAGTTCTGGCGCGTTTTAAGTTACTGGGTTGAAATGTACGTTTCATGTTATTGCCTCAATACTGATCAGTCGCTTTTTACTGGCGAAAAGGGCCTGTTTAAAAGCAGGCGCGAAAAGATACCGATAAGTTACCAGTTCGTCAATATCAAATCCCAGTTATATTCGATTATTTCTGATATATAGCGCTTTTTGTTTTGCACCTGCTGTGGATAAGTATGATAATCTGCGTTTCTTTTTTAACAACCCTGATGTCAGAATAAAATTGGCCATGATGCTTTAAGATTGGGCAATTGTTTGATTTTGATATAAAACACTAAGGTAAAACATCTTGAAACTCGAGTTATGGGAGCAGTGCCTTTCCTATCTGGAAGGCGAACTGAGTGAACAGCAATTCAATACCTGGATTCTCCCGCTGCAAACAGAGCTTAAAGACAATCAGTTATGTTTATTGGCTCCCAATCGTTTCGTGATGGACTGGGTGAAGAAAAATTTTCTGGATCAAATTCGAAATATTGTACTGCAACTGGATGACAGTAAATCCATGGATGTGACCATTGGCATTGGCAGTCAAACCCGATCTGCCAGTTCTGCACCATCTGCTCAACCCCAGGTAAAGCATAATTCAGCTGAAACGCTTACCAATAGCTATCCCAGTGGTCTGGATGTATCTCAAACGTTTGAAAACTATGTTGAGGGTAAATCAAATCAGCTGGCCAGGGCTGCTTCCATCCAGGTAAGTAATCATCCGGGTGCTGATTATAATCCGCTGTATATTTATGGCGGAGTAGGTCTTGGCAAAACTCATTTAATGCAGGCTGCTGGAAACCAGATTCGACGCCTAAAACCGGATAGCAATGTCGTTTATGTAAATTGTGAACGCTTTGTTTCAGATATGGTTAAGGCCCTGCAACATAGCAAAATCAACGAATTCAAGAACTTTTATCGCAATGTGGATGCCTTACTGATTGATGATATTCAGTTCCTGGCGGATAAGAACCGCTCACAGGAAGAATTTTTCCATACCTTCAATTCTCTCTACGAAGCTAAATCTCAGATGATTATTACCTGCGATCGTTTTCCAAAAGAGATCGATGGACTAGACGATCGCATCCGCTCAAGACTTGGCTGGGGACTTGCCGTTGATATTAAACCACCGGATCTGGAAACCCGTGTTGCCATATTGCACACCAAGGCAGAATCCGCGAATGTCGTATTACCAGAAGAAGTGGCATTCTTCATCGCTAATAAATTCAAATCGAATATTCGTGAACTGGAAGGTTCTTTGAAAAGGGTAATTGCTCATGCACGTTTTACAGGTGAAGCAATCACTCAGGAATTCACCAAGTTAGCGCTAAAAGACCTGTTGGCAGTACAGGAACGAAATGTTTCCATGATCAATATTCAGAAAACAGTCGCTGATTATTTCAAAATCAATGTTTCTGATCTGTTATCCAACAGACGAACCCGTTCTATCACCCGACCTCGTCAGATAGCCATGTCTTTATCAAAATTGCTGACTCGACACAGCTTGCCTGAGATTGGTGCTGCTTTTGGGGGAAGGGATCATACGACAGTGCTACATGCCTGCCGTAAGGTAGAGGAATTAAAACAACAGGATCAAAGGTTTAGCGAAGATTACGAAAATCTTTATCTAACCCTGAGTAATTAATGGGATGTTGCACATGAAGACAAATAGCATAAAATGCATAAGCCTGTGTGCAGCTTGTGGATAAGTATTTAATAAAAATTTGCGGTAAGTTTATCCCTATGTTATCCACAGTTTACTGATAATATAGTCACAACAACCGAAAGCCTATTTTTAAAATAACTCATTGAATTTTAAAGATAATTTTGACTTACTATTTTTTTGGCAGATGCTAATAACAACAACAGATAATATATATAATGAATATTGTTATTAATAGAGAAGACTTGCTCAATCCTCTTCAACAGGTGATAGGAGCGGTAGAACGTAAACAAACCTTACCTATTTTGGGGAATGTTTTATTTCAATCCAACAATGGGAATCTTTCCCTTACGGCTACCGATCTTGAGATAGAATTAATAACTCATCTGGATATTCCGATTAATGAAGATATTCTCACCACATTGCCGGCCAGAAAACTACTCGATATCTGTAAAGCGCTACCTGATAAAAGCGAAATCAAGTTTAATATAGAAGATAATCAGGTCACGCTTACTTCGGCGAGATCTCGTTTTATCCTATCCTCTCTGCCTGGAAAGGATTTTCCGGGTACTGAAGATATCGAAGCTAAACTCACCTTTGAGATTCCACAAAAGAATCTCAAGCTGTTAATAGATAAAACAGCTTTTGCAATGGCACAGCAGGATGTTCGGTATTATCTGAATGGCTTATTGATGGAACTCAGTAAAGACTTTTTGCGTCTTGTTGCCACTGATGGGCACAGGCTTGCTTTAAGTGAATATGAAAGTGAAAATAATATAACCACAGAGGAGCAGATCATTATTCCTCGCAAGGGAATTCTTGAGTTAGCCAGATTACTGTCCAACACGGACGAAATTGCAGAAGTTAAAATCAGTAATAATCATATCCGTGTAGAAACAAAACAGTTTACTTTTACTTCAAAATTGATCGATGGAAAATTTCCTGATTACAACAGGGTTATACCGCTAGATGGAAATAAAACCCTGAGTGTAAACAGGGATCTGTTAAAGCAGTCATTACACAGGATCTCAATTTTATCGAATGAAAAATATAGAGGGATTCGTTTAACGCTTGGAGAAAATAATCTTTCAATTCAGGCTAATAACCCTGATCGAGAAGAAGCAGAAGAAGAGATAACCGTAGATTTTGATGAATCGACCCTGGAAATTGGGTTCAATGTGACCTACTTACTCGATGTATTATCGGTACTGGATTCAGAACAGGTTTTGATTAAATTGAAAGATTCCAACAGTAGCTGTGTAATTACCACTCCAGACTCTAATCAATTTAGATATGTAGTGATGCCCATGCGCCTGTAGTTAAATCTTATACAAGCTTTATGGCTATAAAACAACTTAGCCTTAACGATTTTAGAAACCTGAAATCTATAACGCTTGATTTTGACCCTGGTTATAATCTCATCGTTGGAAATAACGGTTCTGGTAAAACAAGCTTATTAGAGTCCATTAATGTCATATGCCAGGGTAGGTCATTCAAAACACACCATATCAATCAGTGCATACAACACGGGAAAAAGAATTTTCTTCTTTTTGCTAAGTTTACTAATTATCAGGCTGGACTTTCCCGTACTGAATCAAAAACAAACATTCGTATAGATGGAACCAATATATTCAGAATTTCTGAACTTGTCGAAAAAACACCTGTTATTACCATCGATTCAAAATGTTTTGAATTATTAACGGGTCCGCCATCCATACGAAGAGAGTATATTGATTGGTGTTTGTTTCACGTGGAACATCAGTATCGTGATCTATGGAATGATTACGCGCGAGGCCTGAAGCAAAAAAATACGTTACTTAAGTCCAGAAAGGTTGTTAAGGAATTAGATTACTGGGATGAATACTTGAGCACGCTTTGTACTAAGATTTACTACTACAGAGATAAATACCTTAAAGTGCTGATTCAAATAATCAATGAGCTTAATGATTCACTATCCATAGAGTTTGATGTGAAAATTGATTTTAAGCAGGGATGGTCGCAGTTAGATGATCCTTTAGCCAGTATTATGGAAAACAGACAAAAGGAATTAAGATTTGGTTATTCCATAGTTGGATCACACCGGGATAATATAGATGTTACTATTGATGAGCTTTCTGTTACTGAAGTTCTTTCAAGAGGACAAACAAAGAAACTATCTATATCTTTCCTACTTGCACAAATACTTTTAGTAAAGCAATACACCAATAAGAGTATTATCATTTTGATAGACGATCTCGAATCAGAGCTTGATTCAGAATCGGTACAGAATATAGTAAAATTACTAACAAGCCTGGATATACAGGTATTTATTACCAATATCCATACACAGCCATATCTCACTGAAGCCAGACAAGAATATAAAATGTTTCACGTGGAACATGGTATGATTAAACCCGTTAAGAACACATAGAGATATCAATGTCAGAATACGATTCGTCGAGCATACAAGTCTTAAAAGGACTGGATGCAGTAAGAAAGAGACCTGGAATGTATATAGGTGATACCGATGATGGTTCAGGTCTCCATCATATGGTTTTTGAAGCGGTTGATAACTCGATCGATGAAGCCCTTGCAGGACATTGTAAAGAGATTCAAGTGGTTATCCATAACGATAATTCAGTATCGATCAGAGATGATGGACGCGGAATTCCGGTAGATATTCACCCTGAAGAAGGTAAGTCTGCAGCTGAAGTCATTATGACGGTACTTCATGCAGGCGGTAAATTTGATGATAACTCTTATAAGGTTTCCGGTGGTTTGCATGGTGTAGGTATATCTGTAGTTAATGCATTATCAGAAAATGTGAAATTAACCATCAAGCGCAACGGTAAGGTTCATTTTCAGGAGTACAACCTGGGTGTACCAGTTGAAGAACTTAAAGCGATTAGAGATACGGATACAACTGGTACTGAAATTCGCTTTAAACCAAGTCCGGATATATTTGGAGATATTGAATTTCATTATGATATTTTAGCCAAGCGACTACGTGAGCTATCTTTTTTGAATTCTGGTGTACGTATTCACCTGATAGATGAAAGAAGCAACAAGGAAGATGTTTTCGAGTATGAAGGTGGGATACGGGCATTTGTAGAACACTTAAATAAGAATAAGACACCGATTCATCAAAAGGTCATCAATATATCTACTGATCGTGACGATATCGGTGTTGAGGTATCGATGCAGTGGAATGATTCCTACCAGGAAAATATTTTCTGCTTCACCAATAATATTCCACAGAGAGATGGTGGTACGCATCTGTCTGGTTTCCGTGCTGCTTTGACAAGAACCTTAAATCAGTACATGGAAAACAATACCAGTGGAAAGAATAAGGCATCAACCAGTGGTGATGATGCGCGTGAAGGCCTGACCGCAGTACTTTCCGTAAAAGTTCCTGATCCAAAATTCTCCTCACAAACCAAAGACAAGCTGGTATCTTCAGAAGTGAAGTCAGTTGTAGAGTCTGTGGTAGCAGAAGCGCTGAAAGATCATCTGGAAGAAAACCCTTCTGATGCAAAAGCGATTACCAGTAAAATCATCGATGCAGCTCGTGCCAGAGAAGCAGCACGTAAAGCGCGTGAAATGACCCGCCGTAAGGGGGCATTAGATATAGCTGGTCTGCCCGGAAAGCTGGCAGATTGTCAGGAAAAAGATCCCGCATTCTCAGAACTCTACCTGGTGGAAGGGGACTCAGCGGGTGGATCCGCAAAGCAGGGCAGAAACAGAAAAACCCAGGCGATACTGCCACTTAAGGGAAAGATTCTGAATGTTGAAAAAGCGCGCTTCGATAAAATGCTGGGTTCAGCAGAAGTAGGTACATTGATTACTGCTTTGGGAACAGGTATAGGCCGAGATGAGTTTGATCTGGCAAAACTACGTTATCATCACATCATTATCATGACGGATGCTGACGTAGACGGTTCTCATATCCGTACTTTATTGCTCACGTTCTTTTATCGTCAAATGAAAGAGCTGGTAGAGAATGGTCATATCTATATTGCACAACCTCCATTGTATAAAGTAAAAAAAGGTAAGCAGGAAAGATATGTAAAAGATGATAAGGAATTAAACAATTATCTCTTACAGATGGCGATAGAAGGTGCTCAATTATTTGTTGATGAAGGCCTGCCACCAGTAACAGACCTCGCACTGGAAAATCTTTCACGTCAATACATGAGCCTGCTTGCGATATTTGAACGTTTAAAGAAGACAATGCCGGTTGAGTTTTTAGAACAGTTACTTAATATGCCTGCAGTAAAACCAGAAGAAATGCTTAACCCGGTTGAGAATCTAAAGCCATGGTTAGAAAAACTGGATGTAAAGTTGAATCAGCAGGCCAGTGCTTCAGTAGATTATCATGTCACTGTAAATGCTCTGGATGATGAAAAGGCCGAACTGGTTATGGCAAGAAAGGTTCATGGAATAACTAATGAAAAGGTTATTTCAATAGAGTTTTTCAATGGATCTGACTACGAGTTAATCCGTACGTTTATCGAACAGGTAAATGATTTATTCACTGAAAATTCGTATATCATGCGAGGCGACAAAAAACAGTCAGTGACTGAATTTAGCGAAGTCTATTCATGGCTAATGAATGAAGCGAAAAAAGGACAAAGTATCCAGCGCTATAAGGGGTTGGGTGAAATGAATCCAGAACAACTATGGGAAACCACTATGGATCCAAATACTCGTAGACTGTTGCAGGTAAGGATTGAAGATGCGATTGCAGCTGATGAGGTTTTCACTACCTTGATGGGAGATCAGGTAGAACCCCGTAGGGATTTTATAGAATCAAATGCACTCAATGTTGGAAATCTGGACGTATAGGAACAGGGTTTTAGATTAGATGGAAACAGGATCAATTATATTCTGGGTAGTTGTAGCTGGGCTGGCATTTTACATTATCAATATCTATAACCATCTGGTCAGGATTAAGCATAATGTATCTAAAGCCTGGTCAAATATTGATGTTTTGCTCAAGCAACGCCATGATGAAATTCCCAAGCTGGTAGAAACCTGCAAACAATATATGAAGTTTGAAAAGGAAACCCTGGAAAAAGTCATGCAGGCTAGATCGCAGGTTTCCAGTGCCAGGCAGTCTCAGGATATGGCGAGTTTAGGGCCTGCCGAGGGTATGCTAAGAATGGGTTTAGGTAATCTGTTTGCTGTAGCCGAGGCCTATCCTGAATTAAAAGCTAATGAAAATTTCCAGCATCTACAGGGCCGTATCAGTGGTCTGGAATCCGCAATAGCAGATCGTCGTGAATTCTATAATGAATCGGTGAATATCAATAATACACGTATCGAGCAATTTCCGGATATTATCGTAGCGCGTCTATTGAATTTTACCGAACGAGACTTACTAGAGTTTGAACAGCAGGAAATTCAGGACGTAAATTTAAGTTCTCTATTTAAAGAGTGACCATTCTGAATGCCACAATGGTTATCGGACTATATTTACGGATTAAGTCAGGCTGAATTTAACTTTTTTACTCTGGTACTTTTTATTACAGTGTTATTTAGTCTGTATAAAATTTACCAGACTCACCACCAATATCGGTTTATCCAGGATACAGCGACCTCGCGTATCGCTTCAGCTGCTCAGGGTTACGTTGAATTAAAGGGGCTGGCAGAGTTATTACCTGAATCAAAAATTGTATCGCCTTTCAGTCAAAGAAAATGTATCTGGTATCAATGCAGAGTAGAAATAAAAAAATCCACAGGTAAACGTAGTCATTGGGTTGAAGAAAGCGATCAGGTTTCAGATGAGATATTTTTGCTTAAAGATGATACTGGTGAATGTATCGTTATCCCCGATCAGGCAGAGGTAATACCTTCACATCAAAGAGTCTGGTATGGCAACAGCATACAGGCATCAAAGTTAGCGCCAAAGGATTCGGGTTTTCCGGGTTTTTCAGGAATGGGGAACTATCGATTTACTGAAAAAATGATATTTGTAGCTGATCCAATATACGTGCTGGGTGATTTTGAATCCATAAGAAAAAATCCTGCTGAACAATCTATACAGCAGCAGGTTAAGGAATTAATACGTCACTGGAAAATTCAGCCCATGCGATTTTTAAAACCTTTTGATCTGGATGGGAATGGAAAGATACAGAAAAATGAATGGCGTGAAATTAAAAGACATGCTGAATTTAAGGTCAGGGAACAAAATCAGCAAACCGTCATCCATACTATACGAAAGCCAGTGGAGCAAAATCACCCATTCCTGATTTCTACAAAACTGGAAGCTGAATTATTAAATAAAAAGCGTCTATCATTAATTTTGTATGTGATGTTATTCTTTGTCATGTTGACAGCTTTAATAACCATGATAACCCTACCGAATAAGTGAAAATATTGAAAAATCCATTATTAGATCAGCCAGATTTACCAGCATTTACTCAGATTACTAGCGATATGATAGAACCTGCAATCCAGCAAATATTGCAGGATAACCTCGAGCTGATAAAACAACTGCAAGACCTTACAGAAGTGAACTGGGAGAACCTGATTCAACCACTGGAAATTATGGATGACCGCTTAAATAAGGCATGGTCACCAGTCCGGCATTTAAACTCGGTTAAAAGCAGTGATGAGTTACGCGAAGCTTATAATCAGTGTCTACCCATGTTAAGTGAATACTCGACAGAGATTGGTCAAAATCAAAAGCTTTATCAGGCCTATAAGTCTATAGCGCAAAGTGAAGATTTCAGTGAATTATCACAGGCCCAGAAAAAAACCATCACAGACTCTTTGAAACATTTTGAGCTTGCTGGTGTTGGTTTATCTGGTGAGGCAAAAAAAGAGTATCAAATGATTCAGAAGGAGCTGTCTGAATTACAATCCAGATTCGAAAATAATGTTCTTGATGCTAACCAGTCCTGGGAAAAAACACTAGAAAGCAATGATCGACTAAGTGGCTTGCCGGAATATGCTTTGGCCATGTTAAAACAGAATGCAGAAAGTAAGTCACTGCAAGGTTACCGTTTAACACTGGATATGCCCTGTTACATCGCAATAGTCACCTATGCAGATGACAGGGAATTGCGCAAAGAGATTTATCAGGCCTACAGTACAAGAGCCTCAGATCAGGGCATTACTGATAAAAAATGGGATAATGCTGAAATCATGCTGAAGATTTTACAAAAGCGTCAGCAAAAAGCAGCTCTGCTCGGATTCAACAACTATGCAGAGCTATCGCTTGAGACAAAAATGGCGAAAGATGTAAATCAGGTGATCGATTTTCTGTCACAAATGGCTGATAAGAGTCACGCTGCAGCAAAGCTGGAATATCAACAACTTCAGGAATTCGCACAAAACAATGGTTTAGATGACGATATACAGGCCTGGGATATTGCTTATTACAGTGAAAAACAGAGAAAGCAGTTATTTGAATTTAGTGATGAAGATCTAAAACCGTATTTTTCCGATAACAGGGTCATTCAAGGTTTATTCGATATTGTAGAGAAACTGTTTTCAATCAATATCAAACAGGTGAATGACGGTATCGAGCTATGGCATAAGGATGTTCGCTTTTATCAGATATTTGATGAGCAGCAGCGCTTGATAGGGCAGTTCTATCTTGATCTATACGCCAGGGAACATAAACGTGGTGGTGCCTGGATGGATGAATGTATTAACAGGCATGTCATTGGAGATAATGTTCAGCTACCAGTGGCATACCTGACCTGTAATTTAACGCCACCAGTCGGTGACGAACCGGCATTATTTACCCATGATGAAGTGATAACGCTGTTTCATGAATTTGGCCATGGCATACATCACATGCTGACTCAGGTCGATGTACCTGAGGTATCTGGTATAAATGGTGTTGAGTGGGATGCTGTTGAGTTGCCCAGTCAGTTTATGGAAAATTTTTGCTGGCAACGTGAAGCTCTCGATTTATTTGCGCGTCACTATCAAACGCATGAAGCATTACCTGAGAATCTGTATAACAGGATGATTGCAGCTAAAAATTATCAATCTGCCATGCAAATGGTAAGACAGCTGGAATTCTCTATATTTGATATTAAACTTCATCAATTGGTAAACATAGAAACTACTGAACAAATCCAGCAAATAGTAAATGAGGTACGAGAACAGGTAGCCGTGATCATTCCACCTTCATTTAATCGGTTTCAGAATAGTTTTTCTCATATATTTGCTGGTGGATATGCAGCTGGATACTACAGTTACAAATGGGCAGAAGTATTATCTGCAGATGCATTTTCTCGATTTGAAGAGGAAGGGGTTTTTAACCCGCAAACGGGCAGGAAATTTCTTCAGTGCATATTACAGAAAGGTGGAATGCGTCCAGCTCTGGAATCTTTTATCTGTTTTATGGGTAGAGAGCCTGAGATAGATGCATTGTTGAGACATAATGGAATAGAGTCGGTATCGGTACAATAATATGAAAAATTTTATTCGCTGGATGTTTTTAATTTTAGGCTTAATCAGCTTTTCTGTTTTTGCTCAGCAAACCACTGAGGGCGAGGAGATTGTCGTTGCGCAAGCTCATGAATCTGCGCCAGAAGAAGAGGTTCAGGAAATAAAATATGTCACCGACAAGTTAAGACTCTCTTTGTATAAATTACCAAACGGAAATAGTGCGACGATCAAATTACTGACCTCGGGTGATAAACTTAAAATATTAGAAAGTTCAGGTAATTATGCCAGGGTGAAAACTGACCAGGGTCTGGTCGGGTGGGTTAAAACAGGATTTCTGGTTTCTGAACCAACCGCGAGTTTTCAGTTAATAGAAGAAAAGAAAAAAAACGAGATACTTGTAAATCAGTTAGAGCAGTATTCTAACACTCAACAGTTGGTAGCAGATTATGAAAATACGATTAGTCTGATGAAATCTGATGAAACAAAAATGTCATCTGAGATTGAAGAACTTCAGAAAAACTATGAACAGGCGCAACAAAAAAATCAACAACTTCAGCAACAGCTTGAAGATGCAAAACAGGGTAAGATAGGGATTCTCGAGATAATCGATATTGTTAAACAATACTGGTACGTATTAGCGGGTGTTCTGCTTGTTTTTGTTTTAATAGGATTTCTCGCAGGCAAAAAAATGGTCGAAGCTCAGGTTAAGCGGCGTTTCCAGGGTGTGAAGGTCTGGTAAGCACACAATGAAATATCGGGATTTAAGAGATTTCATCCAGGCTCTGGAGCAGGATGGCGAATTGGTTCGGGTTGAAAAAGAGGTAGATCCTTACCTGGAAATCACTGAGATATCTGACCGTACATTACGTGCGGGCGGGCCGGCGTTATTGTTCGAAAAGGCAGGCGATAGTGACATTCCTCTATTGGCCAATCTGTTTGGTACAGAACAGAGAGTGGCGCGAGCTTTAGGAGAAGTTGAAGCTACAGCCTTAAGAGAGGTGGGTAAATTACTCGCATTCCTGAAAGAGCCTGAGCCACCAAAGGGATTTAAAGAAGCCCTGTCTACCTTGCCCATATATCGAAAAATCCTCGATATGTCGCCAAAAGTCGTGAAAAAACCCGTTTGTCAGCAAAAAGTCTATAACTCAGATGAAGTAGACCTGTCCATGCTGCCAATACAGACCTGCTGGCCTGGAGATGCGGGCCCTTTGATCACCTGGGGTTTGGTCACCACTCGGGGACCTCATAAAGATCGTCAGAATATGGGTATTTACCGGCAACAGGTGATTGCTAAAAACAAGGTGATTATGCGCTGGTTATCCCATCGCGGTGGTGCACTTGATTATCAGGAATGGCTACAACAAAGACCCGAAGAACCTTTCCCGGTAACCGTGACTCTGGGGTGTGATCCTGCAACTATCCTGGCAGCGGTAACTCCAATACCCGATAATCTATCGGAATATGCATTTGCCGGTTTATTACGTGGTAGTAAAACTGAACTGGCAAAAGCTTTATTGTCTGATCTGCAAATTCCCGCTAGAGCAGAGATTGTACTGGAAGGTTTTATCTATCCAGGTGAACAGGCTGATGAAGGGCCATTTGGAGATCACACTGGATATTATAACGAGGTCGACAGCTTCCCGGTTTTTACCATAGAAACTATCACCACAAGGGAACAACCGATCTATCACAGTACCTATACTGGACGGCCACCGGATGAACCTGCCATATTAGGACTCGCTTTAAATGAAGTGTTCATTCCCATTTTGCAGAAACAGTTTCCTGAAATTATAGATTTTTATCTACCACCAGAAGGTTGCTCATACCGGGTGGCGATAGTCAGTATGAAAAAACAGTACGCTGGCCATGCCAAACGCGTGATGATGGGCGTATGGTCATTTTTGCGACAATTTATGTATACCAAATTTGTTATCGTGGTTGATGATGATGTAGATACACGAAACTGGCAGGATGTTATCTGGGCGATATCGACAAGAGTTGATCCGGCAAGAGATATAACTCTGGTCGAAAACACGCCTATCGATTACCTGGATTTTGCTTCTCCTGTTTCAGGGCTGGGTTCAAAAATGGGTCTGGATGCTACCAATAAATGGCCAGGTGAAACCCACCGAGAATGGGGTGTACCCATTCAAATGGAATCATCGGTGAAACAACGCGTTGATGATATGTGGGAGGAACTGGGTATTTCTCTAGATTAAGGGAACGCTGATAATTAATGAATGAACTTGAGAATTTTTAGTACAGAGGCTATCTTTGCCTGACTATCAGTCAAACATAAAATAAAAAAGAGGAATGACGGATGAGATCGATCATGGTTTTGAATGCTAAGGGCGGATCTGGAAAAAGCACCGTAGCAACCAACCTCGCAAGCTATTATGCTAGCAATGGCAATAAAGTCATGCTGGTAGATTATGATCCACAACATTCTAGTCTGGACTGGCTAAACGCAAGGCCATCAGGGCGACAGTCTATTACCGCAATAGATGGTAGCGCTGGCACTTTTCGTACCCCGCGCAATATCGATTATGTCATCTACGATACGCCAGCCGCTGTGCGAGGTAAGGAACTAACCGCCATGCTGCGTAAAGCTGAATCAGTCATCATACCTGTTTTACCCTCACCAATAGATATGCGCGCAGCCACAAATTTCATACAGGAAATCCTGGCGAATGGTCGTGTAAGTCGCAAAGAAACTCGGCTGGCGCTATTAGCCAACCGTTGTCGAGAAAATACCAATGTATATCACCAGCTGGAGACTTTTCTCAGCAAGATCAAAAAAGTCCCATTTATCTCAGTGCTACGTGAAACACAAAACTATAATCGCGCTGCTGAAAGAGGACTGGGAATCTTTGAATTACCACCCTACCAGATTGCTCGCGATCTTGAACAATGGGATCCTGTCATCAAGTGGTTAAACAGTAAACGTAGTCGCGCAATAAATTCCTGACTATCCGGTACTTTATTAATACAGATAAAACACTTAGACTCAGCCGCTTGTTTAATCAGGCCTGAACCCTATGACTTTTGTTGTTACCATCGCTGAACAGGATTTAACCTTTCCCTGTGCAGCAGACCAAACCATTCTTGATGCAGCGCTGGCTGAAGGAATTACCATTTCATACGGCTGTCGTAATGGGTTCTGTGGATCCTGCAAAGGACAATTGATCAGTGGCCAGATAGATTATCCCGAAGGACAGCCCGGTGGCCTTCAACAGCAGGAAATGGAAAAAGGTGAAGCACTGTTTTGTAAAGCGGTTCCTGTATCAGATGTCACAATCGATGTTAAGTTGGTGGAACCTCAGCCCGAAATCGTGGTTAAGACACTGCCCTGTAAAGTTGCGCAGGTTGAACATCTGTCTGACGATGTGATTAAGCTCATGCTACAGTTGCCTGCATTAGAGACGTTTCATTTTAAGGCTGGACAATGGATATATTTTCTATTGAAAGATGGTCGCAAAAGAGCCTTTTCATTAGCGAATTCACCCAATGAAAACAATCAGCTGGAAATACAGATTCGACATGCCGTAGGTGGAGTATTTACCGATTTTGTATTCAACGAGTTAAAGGTGGGTGCCATGTTGCGTATCGAAGGGCCGCACGGCACATTCTGGTTTCAACATGATGACTGTCCTGTTCTGCTGGTAGCTGGTGGTACCGGGTTTGCACCTATTAAGGGTATTTTCGAAGAAATCAGTCAACAGAGTATCCAACAACCCATCCATCTATTCTGGGGATCCAGGGCCAGAAAAGATCTTTATCAGGAAGCAATGGTTCATCAATGGGTGGATGATTTTTCCATTCAATATACGCCTGTGCTTTCTGACCCAGCCGCAGAAGATGACTGGCAGGGAGCAACTGGATTTGTACATAAGTCCGTAATTCAAGCTTATCCTGATTTAAGTGGTTATGCCGTCTATATGGCCGGCCCTCCACAGATGATAGAATCCTGCAAAGAAAGCTTTATCGCAGCGGGGCTTGATGTAAACCGTCTGTATTATGATTCTTTTGATTATTCAACCGATGCATTAACTGCAATGCAGGGAGGTAAAAATGGATAACTCTATTCTATTTATTGTGATTGGATCTTCAGTGTTGTTTATTGGAGTGGTGGTATGGAAAATACTCTGGTTGCTGAAAAAGATGGATTCAGACCAGGCTGCAGCAGAAGAGTCTGATTAATCTTCAGTCTTATGCTCGATTAAATCCAGTTCCAGGCGCGCTTTTTCAAGCATTTCTGCGGGCATTTCCTTTTGCACTGATACACCCAGCTTTTGGAAGTCTTCCACTCGTTTGACCAGATTCCCCTTGCCCGAGATAAACTGTTTGAGCGCGGTATCGTAGGTTTGTCTGGATTTATCCAGTTGTTTGCCGAGAGCATCCATACTTTCCAGAAATAACCTCAACTGGTTATAAACCTTACTCGCCTCTTCTGCCAGGCGTGCACTGTATTTATTCTGATCTTCAAAGCGCCACAGCTGGCGTACTATATTCAGGCTGGTCAATAAAGTAGTTGGTGTTGTGACCAGAACCTGTTTGTCTATAGCTAGCTGGAACAGGGCTTGATCTGCTCGAATAGCCTCGACAAAAGCAGACTCTATAGGTACGAACATGAAAACCATTTCGGGTGATTTCAGGCCGGGTAAATCAAAATAATTTTTATCAGACAGTTCCTTGATGCGAGAAGACAGCGCGAGAATATGTTCCTTTAAAGCCTGCGCGCGTTCAATGTCATTTTCAGCATTTACGTATCTCGTGTAGGCATTCAATGATACCTTGGCATCGATGACCAGATGCTTTTCATCAGGTAAATACACAATTACATCAGGCCTTTTGCGTCCATCCTGGGTATTTATACTAACTTCACGTTTGTAATCCTTATCCAGCTGTAAGCCAGATCGATCGAGTACATTTTCTAGTATTAACTCACCCCAGTTGCCCTGAGTTTTTTTCTGCCCTTTCAGTGCTGTGGATAACTGATGGGCTTCCTCAGTCATCTGCAGGTTCAGTTTTTGCAGGTTTTTAAGCTCGGTTTTTAACTCTTCTCGCTGTTTTAAATCATTGGTATGAATGGTTTCTACCTTCTGGTTGAAATCTGTAATTTGCTGTCGAAAAGGCTGCAGGAAGTTTTCCATACCTTCTTTGCTGGATTGAGTGAATTCCTGCTGGGTTGATTTAAGAATTTGCTGCGCCAGGCTTTCAAACTCTTTCTTCAACTGTAAACGACTATTCTCCAGTTGTTGCAACTTTTCGTCATGATGTCGGCGTTCCTGTTGTTGTAAAACCTGTAGCTCATGTGCCAAGCTTTGAGATTTATTTAAGTCACTGGATAATTGCTCATTGTGAAGGGATAGATTATTGTTTTGTTGTTGAATATCGTTCAGTGACTGTTGCAGATACTGTATCTTTTGTTGCGCCAATGCATTCTGAGTAGTGCTATCCTGAAGCTGATCGTTTGCATTATGTAAGTCAGTCAGAGTATTTTCATTCTGCTCACGTAACTGGCTAACGGTTTTCTCACGATAAATTGCACAGATGCCATAAACAACGATGGAACTAATCAAGGCAGGCAGGCAGATCAGAAGCAGATATAATTGTTGTTCGGTAAGTGTCATACAAATGAACGTAGGCTAGAAAGCGCAATTGTAACAGTTTTGCAATTAATCAGCAGTCATAGCCATTTGTCACTGGTGAGTGAAAAAATACTCTGATCCAGAGGATAAAAATGAGCCATGATTCTGCTATGCTCATCTGAGTTTAATAAAGGAAAGACATATGGAATCATCTACTATTACGCTGCAATCACTGCTTTCCAGAGAAAGTGAGTTATCTTCTTTACCCGAGATATATATTCGAATTTCCGATTTGCTGGATAGTGAAACCGCCACATCAGCACAGATCGGACAGGTTGTGGAAACTGATCCAGCGTTAAGTTTACGAATATTGAAGATGGTAAATAGCGCGTTTTATGGCTTTCAACATAAGATCGACAGTATTGCCCAGGCTATTACCATTCTGGGTCGTGAACGACTGAAGCAGATATTGATCGGTTCTGTACTGAGTGGTGTGTTCGGAAAAATGGAAAATCATGTATTCCACATGGAAGACTTTTGGAGACACAGTGTAAAAACTGCGATTCTTGCACGATATCTCAGTCTGCAGACAGATTGTGCACAACAGTCTGACTCCCTATTTACAGCGGGGTTGCTACATGATGTTGGTCGTTTGATTATGGCAAAAATGATTCCTGAGCAAACCAAACAGGTTCTGGAGGCCGTAGATATTGAGGATGGAGACCTTTACCACGCAGAAGAGCGAATATTGGGATTTACCCATTGTGATGTAGGAGCTGGCTTTATCAAAAAATGGGAGTTACCTGATATTCTGGCGTCTGCTGCCCAGTCTCATCATAATCCACAGTCAATTACAGAATATATTCTTGAAACCGGCATTATTTATGTGGCGAATAACCTGGGTTTTCTGATTGCCCCTATAGAGGAAGAAGAAGTCGAGTATGCCCTGCAGGATATTCCAGGCTGGCAGGATTATGGACTATCTCTGGAGAATATCACTGCGGCCTGTATAATTGCCGAGGAGCAGGTGCATGAAGTCATGGATTCCTTAGGTATGACGCAAATGAAAATAGAAGCTTAGCTGGCGTGAAAATACTGATTGCTAAAATAAACTTGATTTGTAAGCTATAAGTACCAACGCAGAAATAGTTAAGGGTATGTGAATTTATATGTCGTATATGACTGATCTAACACCAGCTGCTTATGCTCTGGATAGTTGGAAGGTTTTGATCGCAGATGATGAACAACTTATTCACGATGTGACAACCCTGGCGTTAAAACGCTTCCTCTTCAACAATAAACCCATCAGCTTTTATCATGCCTATAGTGGTGTCGAGGCAGGAGAAATGCTCAGGCAAAACCCGGATATGGCGGTTGCACTGCTGGATGTGGTGATGGAAACTGACGATGCGGGTCTGCAGGCAGCGCGTTATATCCGCGAAGAACTCAAAAATCCATTTGTACGTCTTATAATCCGCACCGGTCTGCCAGATGCGGCACCAGAAGAAAACATAGTCCGCGACTATGACATCAACGATTACAAGTCCAAAAACGAACTAACCATCCAGAAGTTGAAAACCACTATGTATACATCGTTGCGTATGTATCGTGATTTAATCAATCTGGATAAGCAACGCTCCGTGTTGCGAAGAGTTATAGATTCAACGTCTAATCTGTTTGAACACACTCAGGTGGAAGAGTTTATCTCGGACATAAGCATTCAAATTGCTAAGGTACTGGGAATAGATACAGGGCAATTGAGTGATAAAACTAAACAATCTTTCCTGCTTGCCGCCTGTAACAAAGACGAGACTGACTGTTTTCCATGGATTTTATCTGGAAATGGGCGATTTACTGATTCAGCTGGGCATCGTATTGATAGTGTACTCGACCTAGAAGATATGCATATCATCAAGAAGGCGATTATTAAAAGGGCAACCATCATCGAAAATGGCAAAGCAGTTTTTCTCTCGGCGAATATGCAGGGTTATTATGGTTTAATCTATTTTTCAGAAATTGAATACATATCCAGCAGTAACTTCGATTTAATGCAATTGTTTAGTCGCAATCTATCCTTAGCCTACAATAGCTTTTGTCTTCAATCAGTATGACCTTTTTGGGTTAGTATTTGTCATAACAAATGAACGCAAATTATGGCTGAAAAGGTTGATTGTGATACCTTGCAAGCTAACTCATAATCTAAAACTGCAATAATGACCGGTGTAAACCTTAATGATTGAGCTTTTACTGGAAGGGCATGTAATGCTTTTCACCCTTATCCTGTTCTGTCTGATATTTTCCTTAACCTTCCACGAGTATGGTCATGGCATCGTGGCGAAATACTTTGGTGATCGCACAGCAGAAATGCAGGGTAGGTTAACCCTGAATCCAATTGCACATATTGACCCGATGGGTTTATTGATGGTCATCATGATCGGTTTCGGATTTGCCAAACCGGTACCGACAAATCCGCGTAACTACAGTACGCGATGGGGAATCTTTTTTGTCGCAGCAGCAGGGCCCATGATGAACTTGCTGGTGGCTTTTATGGCGGTAAATTTATATGGACTAGGTCTCCAGCTAGGTGTCCCCCTTTTCGAAGGTCAGGCGGCCAATATCTTTTTTGTTTATCTGGCTAGTATCAACATGTTATTGATGTTGTTTAATCTGATTCCTATCGGGCCGCTAGATGGACATTATATCCTGCCCTTTTTGCTGCCAAAGAAAATGGCTCGATTTTACTTTTACTACAATGACCGCTATGGTCAGTGGGTATTATTATCTATCATTGGATTATCGCTGCTGGGCGTTCCTATTTTTCAAAATATTATGGGGCTGAGTCAATCGATGCTACGCCATATCATTTTATTTTAATCATCGATTAGCAGTATAAAAACTATTAAAATTAACAATGCTGAAATAGCTAAAGTGTTATAGGATGGCTGATCCGCTTTAAACAAATAAGAGAACTGTATGTCCGATCAACAATCAACGTTTCAGGATGCCTTAGGTTTCACATCTATTTCTCAGGGAATCGAAGCCAGTTACAAACAGGCTGAAAAACTGTTAAAAGCTTTTACTACACAACAGGACAAACCGGACTTTGACCCGCTAAAGATGGGTGATGTTTATACGGATCTTTTTGCGCATATGAATGAAAACCCGCAAAAAGTTTTAACAGCTAATATTGATTTCTGGAAACAAAGTCTGGAATTATACCAGAATTCTCTACAGGCTATAATGACACAACAACCTCTGCCGACTACCGTAGAAGCAGATAAAACAGATCGACGATTTAGACATGAAGGCTGGGATCAACCCTCTTTCAATATGATTAAGCAATCTTATCTTCTGTTATCTCAGCATATGCTTCGACTGGTCAAAGAGACAGAAGGCCTGGATGAAAAAACTGCACAAAGGGCAGAGTTTTTTACCCACCTTTTTCTGAATGCCTTATCCCCCACTAACTTTGCTACGACTAATCCAGCGGTACTTGAAAAAGTCATAGAAACGCGCGGCATGAGTCTGCTGCATGGGATGAAAAATATGATCGATGATCTGGAGCGTGGAGAAGGCAAGCTGCAGATCAGCATGACCGATTACAGTGCTTTTGAACTGGGCAAAAATGTGGCTACCACCCCAGGCAAGGTGGTTTATGAAAATCGCATGTTTCAGCTGATTCAGTACACACCCACTACCGAAAAGGTAAATAAGACACCATTGCTGATAGTGCCACCCTGGATCAATAAATTTTATATTCTCGATCTACAGGAAAAAAATTCACTGATTCACTGGCTGGTTGAACAGGGCCATTCGGTATTTGTCATCTCATGGGTGAATCCTGACGAAAGTTACAAAGAGGTTGGCTTCACTGAATACATGAAGGAAGGTGTACTCACCGCCATCGATCAGATCGAACAGGCCACTGGAGAAAAAGACATCAATGCCATCGGTTATTGCATCGGTGGAACATTATTAGCGACCACCCTTGCCTATATGGCTGCACACGATGACAATCGTATTAAAAGTGCAACCTTCTTTACTAGCATGATCGATTTTTCTGAACCGGGTGAGTTGGGTATGTTCATTGATGAACAGCAGTTAGCTTCACTGGAAGAGAAAATGGATCAGGAAGGATATCTGGATGGTGGCAAGATGTCTGGCACCTTTAATCTGCTGCGCTCAAACGATTTAATCTGGTCTTTTTATATCAACAATTATCTAATGGGAAATGACCCTCGTGCATTTGACCTGTTGTACTGGAATTCAGATTCCACACGTATGCCAGCAGCTATGCATAAATGGTATTTACGAAATCTATATCTGCACAATAATCTGGTTAAACCTGGAACACTGGAAATAGATGGCACGCCTATTGATTTAACAAAAATCAAAACTCCGGCACTTTTTATCTCTACCGTAGAGGATCATATAGCTCCATGGAAATCGACCTGGATGGGGGCCCAAAATTTCTCTGGACCGGTAAAATTTATCCTGGGTGGATCTGGCCATATTGCAGGAATCGTGAATCCTCCTGCAGCTAACAAATACGGTTACAAAATGACCACAGCTAAGTTACCTAAAGATGCACAGGCATGGGCAGATAAGGCCAAACAGAATGAGGGGTCATGGTGGCCTGCATGGGATAAATGGGTAAGCAAATATAGCGGTGAACAAATTGATGCAAGGCAACCCGGGGATCATCAGCTCAAAGTTATCGAAGATGCCCCCGGCCGATATGTAAAAACTAAAATCGTGAATATATAACTATGAGGGGAGTGAAATGGGAAGAGTTGCAGTTGTTACAGGTGGTACACGTGGCATAGGTGAAGCAATTTGCCTGGCGTTAAAAAAAGCAGGATACAATGTAGCGGCAACCTATGCAGGTAATGAAGCCTCTGCTAAAGCTTTTACCGAAGTTACCAAAATACCGGCTTATAAATTTGATGTCGCAGATTTCGAAGCCTGTCAAAAAGGTATAGAAACCATTGAAGCTGATCTCGGTCCGGTTGAAGTACTGGTTAACAATGCAGGTATTACCAGAGATACCACCATGCATAGAATGACTTTCGAGCAATGGAATGAAGTCATTCAGACCAATCTGGCATCCTGCTTTAATATGTGTCGTGCGGTAATCGATGGAATGCGCGAACGTGAATTCGGGCGCATCGTCAATATCGGTTCCATCAATGGTCGTGCAGGACAGTATGGACAGGTGAACTATGCAGCAGCCAAATCTGGCATCCACGGATTCACCAAAGCATTAGCACTTGAAGGTGCAGCTAAAGGCATTACGGTTAATGCAGTTGCTCCTGGTTATGTACTGACAGATATGGTGCGAGCGGTTCCGGAAAAGGTACTGGAAAAAATCATCCAGCGTATACCGGTAGGACGTCTGGGCGACCCGGAAGATATTGCGCGTAGCGTCATGTTTCTAATAGCCGATGAAGCGGGTTTTATCACTGGTTCCACACTGGACGTTAACGGCGGTCAGCAGATGTACTAAAGCTTTAGACCTAAAAAACTAACGGCCCTTTTCAGGGCCGTTGTTGTTTCTGCCATACTGTTTTAAAGTAAATATTATTTAAGCTAAGGATAAAACAATGACTCTAGAATTATTTCGAGAAGATGGTTATCTCAAACAATGTACATCAAAGGTAACTGGCATTCAGGATGGCCATATTATCGTTGACCAAACCGTATTCTACCCAGTAGGCGGTGGACAGCCAGGAGACAGTGGAATTATGCTGCGTCCTGATCACTCGGAAATAAAAATCATCAATACCATCAAGGATAGAGAAAGTGCTGAGATATTACATCAGGTTGAAGGCGATAACCTGCCCGAGATAGGCGAACAGCTGACACTAAGCATAGACTGGGATCGACGCTATCAGATTATGCGATTACATAGTTGTATGCATATGTTATGTGCTGTGATACCCGAGCCGGTGACTGGCGGCAGCATCCGTGATGACGGCACTGCACGGCTGGATTTTGATTTACCTGAGCCGCCGGACAAGCTGGCGATTGAGCAGGCCCTGAATGATATCACCACAGCAGATCATCCGATGACTATGCAATGGATCAGTGATGCAGAAATGGAAGCGCAACCAGAGTTGATTCGCACCATGAGTGTTAAGCCCCCGATGGGGCATGGTAAGGTGAGACTGGTTAATTTTGAGGGAGTGGATTTGCAGCCTTGTGGTGGGACGCATGTTGCGAATTCAAATGAGATTGGGGCGGTCAGGGTTAAGAAGATTGAGAAGAAGGGGAAGCAGAATAGGCGGATAATTATTGAGTTGGTGGAGTGATTGTTGGCTACTGCCGCAAGTCGATAATGTCATTGCGAGCTTTATCGCTGCAATCTTTAAAAGGTTAGCAACTGACCGGATTACTGTTTCACACGCAATGCTTTCCTTACTCCGTAGCCAATGACGGGTACGCGTGCGAGTGGCTTTCTTTTGCTTGTCCACAAAAAGAGACGAAAAAAAGGACATCCCAATTGAGTGGCCAGCGGCTTCCCGAAAATTAAGCCATTTTGAACAGAAAATTGCTCCTGCATTTTCTGCATACATGACATCCCTGGCAATAACGCCACGGCCAGACTCGCATCCATGCTCGACTGTCCTCAGCGCACGTCCGTGTGCGCTGACCCTACAAAATGACTCACAATCGGCACTCAATAAGGGCAATGGGAAAGCGCTATGGTTAACTGGCAGTAAAAAATAACGTGTTATACATTTGCTATTGGCCATTTATTAACCATTTCTTTGGATATTCTTTATTATTGATTAGATAGAGTTATGACATACTTTTATGTTAACGGAGATAAGAAGTTCCTTTATATCCCCCTTTCAAGCCCGCGGCAAAATGGCATTCAGAGTGGGGTCAAATGACAAGGATGTCATTTGAGGCTCAGCGCGGTTGGACCCGCGTCTGAGCCGACCGCGCTCTGGATGCCATTTTGACGATGAAGGGATTGAGGGGCGCGCTTTCTTTGGTGACTTTCTTTTCGCGCAAAAGAAAGCCACTAGCACGCGTACTCGTCATTGGCTACGGAGTAAGGAAAGCATTGCGTGTGAAACCATTATCCGGGAATTAGCTATTGTTAAAAGGTAGTTTTACTACCTTCACAATGACACTATCAAATTTAAGCTACACCCTCTTCAAAAAACCAAAGCACACAAAACAAAAAAAGGTTAAATTATCTTCCTCAAAAAGAGGAGAGCCACCATGACTAAAGCCATCCGAATCCACAAAACTGGCGGTACCGAAGTCCTAAAATGGGAAGATATCGAAGTAGGTCAACCTGCCCCGGGCCAGGTAAAACTCAAACAAACAGCCTGTGGCCTTAACTACATCGATGTTTACGGTAGAACTGGCCTCTACTCAGTAGGCGAAATGCCCGCCATACTGGGTATGGAAGCAGTAGGGATCATTACTGAGCTCGGTGACGGCGTAAATTCATTTAAAGTTGGCGATAGAGTGGCCTATCCAATGTGCCTCGGTGCTTACGCCGAAGAACGTCTAATTGATGCGGAAAAGCTATGCAAGGTTCCAGAAAATATTGACGATCAGACTGCTGCAGCCATGATGCTGAAAGGGCTGACTGCACATTATCTATTGTTCAGAACCTATCCCGTTAAACCGGGTGATACCATCCTGATGTACGCTGCCGCAGGCGGGGTTGGATTAATCCTTTGCCAGTGGGCGAAATTACTGGGCGCCACCGTGATCGGCTGCGTTGGTTCCAAAGATAAGGCCGACCTTGCTCGGGCCAATGGCTGTGACCATATTATCATGTATCGTGATGAAGATATCCCAAGCCGTGTAGCCGAAATCACCAATGGCGAGGGCGTTGCGGTGGCTTATGACTCTATAGGCCAGGCGACTTTTGAGGCTTCACTGGATTCCCTGCGGCCTTTTGGTGTTCTGGCGACCTATGGTAATGCAAGCGGTCCGGTAGAAGCCTTTAATCCTGGCATTCTGGCTCCCAGGGGTTCGCTGTATGTCACACGTCCTACCCTGGCAACACATATAGCGACCAAGGAATTATTTCTGGAAGGCGCCAATCGTTTGATGAGCGTGGTTGCCAGTGGTGAGGTCAAGATTCATGTGAATCAAACCTTTGCCCTGTCTGATTGTGCTGCTGCACATCGTGCACTGGAAGGAAGACAAACCAGTGGCTGTACGGTTTTGACAGTTTAAGTTTACCTCAATACTTCTGATACTCATTTAATTTACCGCATGTAAAAATGCACTCACCACAGAGAGGAGAATTTAAACTGATTATCAACATGTTTTGATACTTTAGAAATCTTCTGAAACTAAAAGATGGACGTTTTAACCTCTGTGATCTCTGTGTACTCTGTGGTGAGAAGGTTCTAATTTTTATAATAGCCGAAAATTGGTAACTACCAGGAAAGCTTAAGCCAGCACAAGATATAGACTGTCGTTACGGATTTCTACCTCAAGCTGATACAGGGAATCACCTACACAGGGGCCGGATACACAAAGCCCGGTTCGTATGTCAAATCGGGCGTCATGTACCGCACATTGTATCAATGCTGAATCAGTATCCAGAAACTGATGCTCTACCCAGTCTAATGGCGCGCCGGTATGAGGACACTGATTAAGGTAAGCAAAAAACTGCCCATCCTGATGCACCACAAACCCTTCGATATCTTTGTCACCCTTTTTGACACTAAATCCTCGGCTAGCTGGGTCGCTGATTTCACTTAGCTTACATATATACAAATCTTCATTCATTGAAACATTCCGTATTGAAATTCATGCCATGATGTTGCACTTTAATCGCTGCCAGTTTATTGGCAAATATTAACGCCTGCTTAAACGACTGTCGCTGGCTCAATCGGCTGATTAATCCGGCAATAAAGCAGTCACCTGCACCAATGCTATCGACAACTTTAACAACGGCTTCAGCTTTTAATTCAATAATTTCTTTCTGTTCATCAGCCGCGATCAGGCCTTTGGATCCCTGTGTACAGACTATTTTCAGCTGCGGATTAATCTCAGCAAATTGCTTTATGCAGGCATGAGCACTGTTGTGCTGTTGTTTTAGATAGTCGTTGGAAACGATGACTACACTCACATAAGGCAACAGCTTTTCGATGTCAGCGCGTGGTTTTTCAATCTCCAGTGAAATAGGCACAGCATGCAGATTGTGTAACAGCGGTAAATACTCAAGTAATACCGGGATATTTCTACCCTCAAAATGTATCCACTTATAGCTATCGGGTTGTATCTGTTTAAGTTGTTGCAAAGAAAGTTCTGGCAGATCACGATAGTGACAGATGGTTCTGCTACCGTTACTGGTGTTTAGCCAGATATTGGAAACAGGTGTAATACTGTTTTTTACAGTAGGACATAGAGATGTCTGGACCGCTTTATTTTCCAGCTGTTGACGTAACCAGCTGGCATTTGTGTCATCTGCCATCAGGCTTATCAGCTCTACTTCATGGCCAAGTTTGCCAAGGACACTGGCCGTATTACTGGCGTTACCGCCCAGTTGCTGCAAACGTGACTGAGCGCGAAATTCAGCATCTTCATCTGGAAACCTGTCTATTTCCCAGATCTGGTCCAGAATGCAATTGCCAACGATCAGCAATTTGGGTGAAAGAGTTTGCAAAATATCTCCGCTTTAAGTGGAAACCTGTAGTATAAATTCTACAATACTAATACATTTACTCTTTCCCTCAATAAAACTATAAGCAGGTAACCTGGTGTCAGACGATAAGGACTGGAAATCAAAATATTTTACCAGCCTCAAAGAGCTCGAAGAGATGGAGAAATCCTGGGGCAAGCTCGAGGATATGCTGCGTAAAACCATTTCCAGAGTAACTATCACTGCCAAGGGCATTGATCCTCAACTTGATAGAATCCTGAATGATATCCAGAAGCATACGCGCAATAAAAAAGACCTGGAGCTGCAGGATGATCTGGAAAATCTGGCACAGACGCTTTTACGCATCGATGAAAAGCCATCAAGCAAGACAGAACTGCCCGAAATCGATACAGATATCAGTCATGGTGTGGATGAAAGTTCGTTTACACTTGCCCTCATCGATCAACTACAGGTAAATCAGGAACAGCAACTTCAAGTTGATCAACTGCGTAATAAGCTACCTGGTACTTCACCCGAAAACTGCCTGTCCGAACTTGCATTACTGATTAACAAACTTTTGAAAATTGATGCTTCTAACAGTGAAGATAAGGGTGAGAGCTTTCAGGTTTTGATCTGCATGATTGAAAAAATCACCTTCACTTTCGGTAATACAGCAGAGCTGGATGCGCTGACCGATAAGCTTGAAAATGTCGGTAAGAATGACAACTGGCGTGATTATCTAGATCAAATTATCAGGGAAATCCGTGTCATTTTTCATGGAATCAGCAATGAGAAGGTCGAGTTAGAGGGTCTGATCGTTGATGTGACACGTCAGCTTGGCGAAATATCCAGTGCGCTCAACGACGACCGCGAGGATACGCTGGAAGGCCGTAAAGAAACACAGAAATTACAGGAAGTTATGGATAAAAGCGTACAAAACATCCAGCAAACAGTGCAATCGGAAACGGATATCAATCAACTGAAGTCTGCTATCAGCGATAGTCTGTTATCTATCAAAACTGGCCTGACGGAATTTGTTGTGCATGATACACAGCGTTACGAAAAAGCTGAATCGCGTAACCAGAAGTTACAGCAACAGATACAATTTATGGAACAGGAGTCCAATCAGCTTAAAAAGAAGCTCAGCGAAAACCGCAAAAAGCTGATGTTCGATACACTTACCGGGGTACGCAATCGACTTTCTTACGACGAAATACTCGAACAGGAGTTTTCACGATATGCGCGATATCATGAGACCTTTAGCTATGCGCTGCTGGATATCGACCACTTCAAACGTATCAACGATGAATACGGGCATAATGCCGGTGATAAGGCATTACAGATTGTCGCTCAGATGATGTCGAGGAATATCCGCAAAACTGATTTTCTGTTTCGTATTGGTGGCGAAGAATTCGTATTGATTCTGCCTAAAACATCTCTACAGGGTGCAGCACCACTGGTAGAAAAGATTCGTAAATCAGTGGGAGAAACCAATTTTCATTTCAAGCAGCAGAAAGTCAATATCAGCCTTTCTGCCGGGCTTAGCTGCATGCGCGAAAACGATACGACCGAATCACTCTACGAACGTGCTGATAAGGCACTCTATCAGGCAAAGAATTCAGGCCGTGATAGACTGGTGGTAACTACCCCTGAGTGATTTCCTGCGGCGTTTTTGCAACTATCGTTAAAGCGTGTAATGCACCTGAAGCAATATCATCATTCACACAGGCATAGACCAGTTTATGTCGTTTAATCGTAGTCAGGCCGGCAAATTGTTCGCTAACTACCTGAGCGGTATATTTACCTTCATCGCCAGAAACTGAAACACTGGCATCAGGCATACCCTGAATAATTTTTTGCTCGATATGTTGTGGTGTCATAGAATTTAAAAATTGTTAAAAAACATGAATATAGTATCAATTCACTCGGAAATAACCATGCAAAAAATATTACTCGGCCTGTTGCTACTGATTTTCACCTTACCGCTGATGGCAGCAGATGAACCGGAAAAGGTTGAATTAACACCGGGTTATGTTTCTATGGGTGAGGCAATGGTGCTTAATCTGGCCACAGATAGTCCTCGCCTGACCTTTGTTCAATTGAAGGCGGATGTTCTGGTCAGGGATGAAGATAGTATTGATTCGGTTACGTTACACATGCCTGCCCTACGTCATCAGGTCATTTTAATGCTTAGTGAACAGGATTCTGCCAAAATGAAATCGCCAGTTGAGCGCGAAAAGCTTCGTAAACAGATTACCGATAAAGTGCGTAGTGTTTATAAAGATCTGGTGGGAAGGGATGATATAGAAGAAGTTTTATTTTCTAATTTTCTTGTGCAATAAGCAGATGACTTTAAAAAAATTTTCCTTAGCAGTAGTAGCTGAGTAGTAATTTTCGAAGATGTTTAAGCTCTTTGCTCTGAAATCTGTCTTCCTCACCGTATTAATATTTTTCCCGATTACAGCAGTTAACGCTAAGCAGTCTTCCAGTTTTCAAAAAGATTTTGAAGAGGGCTTTAACGATGCCCCACTGGAACGTGAAATTCATCATCCTGAATGGTTTAAGGAATCCTTTCTCGATCTTCGTGAAGATCTACAGCAGGCAAAAGCCGAGGGCAAACAGGGCATCGCTTTATACTTTGGTCAGGAGCATTGTGCCTATTGCAAGGCACTGATGGAAATAAACTTAACCAAACCCGATATCGTTAAATACCTTCAGGATAACTATGAAATTATTCCTCTGGATATCTGGGGTAGTCGTATGATCACCATGTTTGATGGCAGTCAGATTAGTGAACGTAATTTGTCGATTCGAGAAAATACCAATTTCACGCCCTCCATTATTTTTTACGACGAAGTCGGTGATATGGCTTTCAGGATGCGCGGTTACTATCCCCCGTATCGCTTTCAGGCCATGCTCACCTATGTTGTTGAAGATTTTTATAAATTTGAAAGCTTTCGTGATTACCTTGAACGCGCCGCCCCCCCACCAAAATTCTCACAGGAAGACCTGAACGAACATGAGCAAATACTGAAAGGTCCTATTATTCTTGATAGACGTGTTATCGCAGGGAGTAAACCTCTGGCAGTAATCTTTGAACAAAAGGAATGCCATGCCTGCGATCAATTACATTCAGAACCGCTCAATAATGAAGTTACACAGCAATGGTTAGCAGGGTTTGAAATAAGACAACTGGATGCATGGTCGGATACGCCTGTCATGACACCCGCGGGTGAGAAAACATCCGCACGCGATTGGGCCGAGAAGCTGGGTATACATTACTCACCGACAACAGTCTTCTTTAATGAGCAGGGTATAGAAATTTTGCGTGTCGATTCAGTGGTCAAACTCTATCGTATGCGCAGTATTCTTGGTTATATTCTGACCAAAGGCTATTTAAAATACGATAGCTTTCAGCAATGGCGCCGTTATAGCGGTGTACAGCGTTGATTAACCTCGGACCAACTGAGTTCTTTTCTTTATCGATCCCAGTGTGAATACGATCAATGCGGCCCAAATAAAGCAGAAACCGATAAATTGATCATGATTAAAAGGTTCTTTTAAGATAAACAGCGCGATTAAGAATTGCAAAGTCGGGTTTATATACATCATGAAACCAATAATCGATAGCGTTAGCTTTTTGGTGGCTGAAGCAAACAGTAATAAAGGAACTGAAGTGACTGCGCCACAGGAAAGCAGTAACAGTGTGTAGGTATCTTGCGCCTGATAAAAATGGTCAGCGTTATGCTGAATAAGATAAAACCAGTAACACATGGCCAGAGGAAACATTAAACCCGTTTCTACCGTCAAACCGGTTAATGTATCAACCTCCAGGCGTTTTCTAACCAGACCATACAGTCCAAAACTTGCTGCCAGGGTTAATGAGATCCAGGGTAAATTACCCAGTTTGACTACCAGCCAGATAATGCCCAAAGTGGCTAAAACAATAGCTAGTAGCTGTTTTCGGTTTAACCTTTCCTGCAGAAATACCCGTGCCAGAAATACACTCACTAAAGGTGTCAAAAAATAACCCAGACTGGATTCAACAACACGACCCTGACCTACCGCCCAGATATAGATCAGCCAGTTTAAACTTACCAGAAAAGCCGAGAATACCAGGCCTCGTATCAATGCAGGTTTACGAATGGCCTCAATTAAACGTTTATACCAGCCCCTCAACAGCAGGATGCCTAACACAAATACAAATGACCAGATAACCCTGTGTAACAGGACCTCGGTTGAAGAGATATCTCGAAATAAATGGAAAAACAGGGGAAATACTCCCCACATACTGTAAGCCAGAAAGCCATACAGAAAGCCCTGTGTCGTTTGCGAAATGTTCAATTGCCTGTTTTTCCAGTTATTTGGCGTCGGATTTCAGGATAAAGTCTTCCAGGGCTTTATCTATTCCAAAAATATGGCTGCGCAACCACTCGCGCAGAAATTCAGCTAATGCTGAACAGAACTTGATATCGTAGGTATGACATTCTCTTATCATTAATTCCAGCTCACTCCTGAATTTGTCATGCGCGCGTTTATGCGCATCGTAATGTGGAAATTCGAGTATCATCATATATTCTTCTTCCAGTGAAAAATGATTTTCAGCGAATTCATTGAGACGCCGGAATACTGATGAATCACCATGCCCAGTCTCTAGCTGATCTATGAGTTCGAATAGAACCTGATGTTGTTTATCCTGCCAGATTAGATCACTGGTTTTTTTCATTGTATCCTCCTCAAGGTTGTATCTTTATATCAGGCATTTTTTACATGGCAAAATTTTTTTTAGTCCGAATAGATATACTCTTATCTGAAATCTCTTGTTACTGTATGTAAATGCCCAGGCCCCCAAACTTTCTACTGCTTGGCAGTGGCTCCAACCTGACTTTTCAGCTTCTCAAACAGCTGATATCCGCTGATTGTATGCCGCTTGCTTATGTACAATACGGTTCACAAATATCCGAAGCCACTGGATATTTTGAGAATATACCTGTTGAAAGTTCACGATCATTGACGCCTGTATATATGCTGTCGAAACAACACGATATTGCATACTATTATCAAAACTCGCTACCGCTTGCAGACTGGATTAAACAACACCATATAGACTTTTTACTGGTCGTCTGTTGGCCTGAACTAATCACTGCTGAAGTTATAAATAGTGTGAATTGTGCTGCTGTTAATCTTCATCCCTCCTTATTACCAGCTTTTCGGGGATTTGATCCGATTAGCGATCAGCTGCATGCTGGGGAGTCGAATTTTGGAGTGAGCTTACACCTATTGAGTGAGTCATTTGACTGTGGTGATATCGTACTACAGGCGAGTGTAAAACCCGCTACAGCAACGAGATTAGAAATTGAAGCGAGCTGTGCAGAAAAAGGCGCACAGCTATTTATTCGTTCGATGCAGACTTTTTACCAGCCAGGGTGGGATTTAATAAAACAGCCGGGTCAGTAAAAAAGAAAGCCGCTTTTAGCGGCTTTCTCAGGTCTTAAATATTAAAAAATATCAGGCATGCTTGGCTTTTAATCGATACTTTTGTAGCAGGTCTTCAGTATAGCCATTAGCGGATTCGGCACCCTGTAAAACCAGTTGCAATGCTGCTTCAAATGCCACACCGTCGAATTTCGGTGCCATATTTCTGTAACCAGGTGTTGTGCTATTTTGCTTATCCACCACCTTGGCCATACGCTTAAAGGTTTCAACTACCTGCTCTTCAGTGCATAAACCGTGTAATAGCCAGTTAGCCATGTGCTGGCTGGAAATACGCAGTGTAGCGCGATCTTCCATCAGGCCTACATCATGGATGTCCGGCACCTTGGAACAACCCACACCCTGATCTATCCATTTCACAACATAACCTAAAATACCCTGGGCATTATTATCCAGTTCCTGCTGAATTTCGCTGTCAGATAATTTTCTATTCTTAGGCAGCAGAGGAACCGTCAATATGTGGTCTATATTGGCGCGATTTCTCAGCTTAATCTTTTGCTGTTCCTGTTTTACATAGACATTATGGTAATGCAGGGCATGTATTACCGCAGCGGTAGGTGAGGGAACCCATGCGCAGTTGGCACCGGCTTCCGGGTGAGTCTGCTTACTGTCGTACATGGCCTTGATCTGGTCTGGCACAGCCCACATGCCCTTACCAATCTGTGCAACACCGTCCAGTCCGCACATTAACCCAGTATCTACATTCCAGTTCTCATAGGCTGTCATCCAGCTTTCGCCTTTGATCTCTCCTTTAGGCAGCATGGCACCAATTTTCATACTGGTATGGATTTCATCACCGGTGCGATCCAGAAAACCGGTATTGATAAAAATAACTCTTTCCTTAGCCTCTCTGATACATTCTTTCAGGTTTACAGTGGTTCTTCTTTCTTCATCCATAATACCGATTTTTACGGTATTCTTCGGTAAGCTATAAGCTTCTTCGATGGCATCAAACAAGCGACAGGTAAAAGCCACTTCTTCTGGCCCGTGCATCTTGGGCTTTACGATATAAATACTCTTTTTACGGCTATTGTTGTAAGCATGGCGCTTTGAAATATCGTAAAGCGAAATCAAAACCGTGATTAAACCATCGACCAGACCTTCGGGCATCATTTGATCTTTTGCATCCAGCACCAGATCTGTCTTCATATGTAAGCCTGTATTTCGCACCAGCATCAAACTGCGACCAGGTAAGCTGAATGCCTCACCTTTCTTATTTCGATACTCGCGATTCGCGTTTAATACACGGGTAAATGATTTGCCATCTTTGCGCATTTCGAAACACAGTTCGCCATGCACTAACATTCTCCAGTTTCGATACACCAGCATTTTGTCTTCTGTATCTACCGCCGCAACTGAATCTTCACAATCTTCAATGGTGGTAACTGCAGCTTCCAGAATAATATCGGTTAAACCTGCTGGATGATGCTGACCTATGATGCTTCTCTTATTGATTCTAAGCTCAAAATAAAGATCATTATGGATAAATAAAAGTACCAGATCACCACTATGCGAGTAGCCTTTAAACTGATCTGCATCCTGTAACTTGACTCGTACACCATTGTCCAGTTTAAAGAAAGGTCTCTCTATGCCCATGATCAGTTCCAGGCCGTATTCCTTAACCTCCGCATGAGATACACCACCCTGCAGCGGTAGTACCTTATCCAGCCATTGGGTACAGAAATCAAATACCGCCTGACCACGCTGTTTATTATATTGCTTACCAATCGCAGTTTCGCCTTCGTCAGCAATCATGTCAGTACCGTACAGTGCATCGTATAGACTGCCCCATCTTGCATTCGCTGCATTGATTGCAAAGCGTGCATTATTGATGGGAACCACCAGTTGAGGGGCGGCAACACTTGAAATTTCACGGTCTACATTTTCAATATTGACTTTAAAATCTTCTTTTTCGGGAACGATATAACCGATTTCAGTTAGAAATTGCTTATAGCTATCCAGGTTGCCTGCATCGTACTTATTCTTTTTATGCCAGCCATCAATCTGTTGCTGGATTTCATCTCTTTTGTTTAATAACTCGACATTCTCTTTACTGAAAGAGGTCATTATGGATTCGAAATTTTCCCAATAAATCGCTGAGTCCATTTCCAGTTCTGGTAAAACCTCTGTATTGACAAAATCAACCAGTGACTGTGCAACCTTGATATTTTTAATATGGATATATGACATTACAAACTACCTATGAATTACTTTTTTGCGGGTTTTCCCGACATGGAATTTAAAAACTGCTCGGCCTGTTCACGCCACTGATCCTGGAAAACTTTTCCTTTTGTCTGCAATTCACCATCAAGATGTTTAAGCATTTCATCTGACATAGAGGCTAACTGCTTCAAGTTGTTTACACCTTGTTCATGTAGCTTTTCATTAAACTTCTGCCCAATACCGTTAAGCACGGTGAAATCTTCAGCAGCTGCATTTATTGCTTCCTGATCAATCTTCTTTTCACTCAATTCCTTAATTTGTTTCTGCAATGCTTCCAGTTGCATCTGCATCGCATTATAGGTTTTTTCAGTAACCAGACCCAGGCTCTGGGCAAGAGTCTCACGATACTGCTCTTTATCATCTTCCAGTTTTGACTGTACCATTTCCATTTTTTTCTGTAATTCCTGATAGGCTTCACTCGTTTTTGATTCTTCAAAAACAGATTGAGTAATCTCAACCCACCACTGAGGTACATTATTAAGATCCTGTTTATCTTTTTCGTTAACTTTTTGCTGTAATTTTTCCAGGCTTTCAATAGCGAGTTGAGCCATTAAATGGTTTATCTCCATCGATACCTGCTGGTAATCCTTTAAAGAATTCATCAGCGCTTCAGCCTTGCTACGCTCATCATCATTGAATAACCCTTGCATCATATCTATAAAAGGCGATTTCATGCTGCTCATATCTGGTAATTCTGGCATTTTGAACTGGTTCTGAATGCCCGGCATCATTAATGAGGCGAATGGATTCTGTAACTGGGATTTAAATTGTTCATTCATTTGCTGGTAGAGTGAGTTCATCGAACCCATCCCCGTTTGCTGCATCCAGCTATTTATTGGGTTCTGCATCTGTTCAAATGGATTGCTGGGGGAGGCATTTCCCGGCATCCAGGCTTTAAACATCTGTTCCATTGGGTTTGTGGGTGCCTGCGGTTGCATCATCTGTTGCAGGTTGCTCATGTACTGTTTTTGTAAATCGTAAAGTTGAGCTAGATAATCCTGACCATCATTATTGTTATTTGACATTAATCTTTCCCCCAGCGGTGTTAATCGTAAAACACTACCATTCTAAATGTTGCACCGCAACAATTAATCGTGTTTAAATATGTAGGATAATTTCAATACAAATTATGTAGCAGAGCCTGTTGACAGGTATTTGCATTTAACTATGTCCTCAAGGGCAGTGAAGCATCCTAATAAATTAATAACAAGAGGTTTTCAATCCATGTCCGAATCTATTGTCATCACCCATGCTACAAGAACCGCCATTGGCTCCTTCGGAGGCTCACTGTCGAATGTTTCTGCAGTTGAGCTCGGCTCCACTGTTGTCAAATCTTTGCTTGATCAGTCCGGTGTGCCTGCAGATCAGATCGATGAAGTCATTTTAGGTCAGGTTCTTACTGCTGGTGCTGGTCAAAACCCTGCTCGTCAAACCGCTTTAGCTGCAGGACTTCCCGATACATCTTCAGCAATGACCATTAATAAAGTTTGTGGCAGTGGTTTAAAGGCCGTTCATCTGGCATTTCAATCAGTAAGCTGTGGTGATGCAGATATTGTGATTGCAGGTGGTCAGGAAAATATGAGTCTTTCTGCACATGTTTTACCTAAGTCTCGCAACGGTAAGATGATGGGTAACTGGGAGCTGGAAGACAGCATGATTGTTGATGGTCTATGGTGTGCCATGAATAATATTCATATGGGTGTCACCGCAGAAAATATTGCAGAACAGTTCTCCTTAACACGTGATGATCAGGATGCTTTCTCTGCTGCTTCACAACAAAAAACTGAAGCCGCTCAAAATGCCGGCAATTTTGACAAAGAGATTACTCCTGTCACTATCCCTCAACGCAAGGGTGACCCTCTAGTCTTTGCAAAAGACGAATTTCCCCGCGCTGGTACTACTGCAGAAAAGCTGGGGGGATTACGCCCTGCTTTCAAAAAAGATGGTACGGTTACCGCTGGTAACGCTTCCGGTATCAACGATGGCGCGGCCGCAGTTATGGTAATGACAGAATCGAAAGCCAAAGAGCTTGGTTTGAAACCGATTGCCCGTATCGTGGCTTTCTCCAGTGCTGGTGTTGATCCCAAGATTATGGGCACAGGACCCATTCCTTCTACTCAGAAATGCCTGCAAAAAGCAGGTTGGGATATTTCTGATCTTGATCTAATTGAATCCAATGAAGCTTTCGCAGCACAGGCACTTTCAGTCAATAAAACACTTGGCTGGGATACGGATAAGGTTAATGTTAGCGGTGGTGCTATTTCATTAGGTCACCCGATAGGCGCTTCCGGTGCTCGTATACTGGTAACTCTGTTACATGGTATGCAACGTAAATCAGCGAAAAAAGGACTTGCTACCCTGTGTATCGGTGGTGGCCAGGGTGTTGCTATGGCAGTTGAATTGGTAGATTAATCAAGTCTATTAGTGATGCAGCGCATCTTGAGCTAAGATGCGCTGCAAATAACCTGAGGAAACATGCTGTGTCAGAAACTAGTGATAATGAACGTCTTATAAAAAAATACCCCAACCGTCGCTTATACGATACTCAGGATAGTCGTTATATCACCCTTGATGATGCCAAACAGATGGTTATAGACAACACACCATTTAAGGTTGTGGATCAGAAAACCGGCGAAGATCTTACCCGTAGTATTCTGTTACAGATTATCATGGAGCAGGAAAACAATAACGAACCACTATTTAATAGCGATATTCTTTCCGAATTTATCCGCAACAACAGTCAGACCAATCGAGATTATTTCTCCAGCTTTTTACAGGCCAGTATGCAGTTATTTTCTGAGCAACAGGGCTCTCTAGTGAACCAGATGGATAAGGTTTTCAAGAACTCTCCGATGGATTTCTGGATGCAAATGACCAGTCAAAATCTTGAAAAGCTAAGTGAATTACAGAGCAAATTTTTCAAATCTGGCTCTTCTGAAGATTTAAAAAAATAAATCTCATCCTCAGAAAATAAATTAAGTTATTGATTTATCAGGATATAATATAAATATCTTTTTATATTAAAAAATATATTTCATTTCCCGCTTGACAAATTTCTGTCCAGACATATTATTTGTGCAGTGCAACATTGTGCAGTGCACAAAACAGAATTTTAAATTTACTTATTTAACCCAAGCTCGGAGATATACCATGTCTAACCCTACCGTTGAATTATTTTACGAATACAACACTAAAGCGATGGAAGCTATGCGTGCTTTTGGTGACCTGAACGTTGCAACTGCTCAATCTTTCATCAACAAGCAAGTTGAACTGACTAACACAATCGTTGAAGCAGCTCTTGCTACCAGTAAAGAAATCTCTTCTGCAAAATCTCCAGTTGATGCAATGCAGGCCTCTAGTGCTCTGATGCAAACTGTTTCTGACAGCGTAACTGGTTTTGTTAAAGAATCAGCTGCTGACGCAGTTAAATCTCGCGACGAACTGAAAGTTGCTATCGATGATGCAGTTAAGCTGAACAGCGAATATGCCACTAAAGCTTTCGATTCAGGCGTAGAAGTTGTTAAGAAAACAGCCAAAAAAGCTGCTTAATTACAGACTGATTTAATCAGATCTGCTGACGGCACAGAGTGGTTTACCTGTGCCGTCAGATTCAACCGGACATCATTATAGATGTTGAAACACAAGAATTTTTACTGCGCTGAAATTTAGATCATCAAAATTCAACGCATCTTTGAAACAAATAATATAAAGAATTAATGAGGTTTATATGTCCAAGAAAGTAGCATTAGTCACTGGCGGTACCGGCGGAATCGGAACAGCAATCTGTGAAGCCCTGGCTTCCAGCGGTCATAGTGTTGTTGCCAACTACTTCCCTGCTGATAAAGAAGCAGCAGAAAGCTGGTTAGCCGATATGCAAAGCAGAAATGCTGATGTTCATATTGCCCCTGCTGATGTGACTAGCTATGAAGAATGCGGCGAAATGGTTAAGTCTATCGAATCCAGTATTGGACCTATCGATGTACTGGTTAACTGTGCCGGCATCACTCGCGACAAAACCTTGAAGCGTATGACACCTGATCAGTGGACTGCTGTCATCAACACCAACCTGAACAGTGCATTCAATGTTACCCAACATGTGGTAACCGGCATGACTGAGCGTGGTTTCGGTCGTATCGTTAATATTTCTTCAGTGAATGGTCAGAAAGGTCAATTCGGCCAGGCTAACTACTCTGCAGCGAAAGCGGGTTTACACGGTTTTACCATGTCAGTTGCTCAGGAAACTGCATCAAAAGGTGTAACAGTAAATACCGTTTCTCCTGGATATATCGAAACTGCTATGACCAGTGCTATGCCCGAAGAAGTGCTTCAATCTATCGTCAACGCGGTTCCTGTGGGACGTATGGGTAAGCCTGAAGAAATCGCGAATACTGTAGCCTGGTTGGCCGATGCTCAAAATGCCTATACCACCGGTGCCAATATCCCGGTTAACGGCGGTATGTTTATGTCTGCTTAAGGCAGAAAGTAAAAGAATCTCGACATTTGACACTCCTCAATGTCCGTTGCGTCTCAATATCTGAGGCGCCTTTTTACACCAGATGGCCTCGTCCATGACGAGGCTGTCGACTAGATACAAAGGATCCAAAAGTAAAAAATCAAATATAGTTATACTAAATACTAAGTATTTAATATCAAGCTAATATGATATATATCAGCATCTTAATAATAAAAATAAATTTAATAATCACTCATACGAGGCATTAAAGATGAGCATTTCACCACCCTGTTATAAGCAGAATCGCCTGAAACAGCTACGTGCATTCTGTAAAGCCGTTGAAACAAAAAGCATCTCAAAAGCCGGTGAAGAATTATTCCTTTCTCAGCCAACTGTATCTCTACAGATACGTGCACTGGAACGAGAGCTCTGTGTTCAGGTATTTGAACGCCGAGGACCCGTCATCAACCTCACGCCAGATGGACAGATACTTTACGAACTGTCCAAGCCTTTAATTGGCGGTATCGATAATCTATCACAAAATTTTAATAGTTTAGCCGGACGTATGGAGTCAGGAGAACTACATATTACTGCAGGACAAACTGCCTGTATGTATCTACTACCCAAATACATCAGTAAATTCAGAGAAGAATACCCCAGTATCCATGTTAAATTATCTAACAATACCGGTAAGGAAGGTCGTGCATTACTAAAGAGCGATACCGTTGATTTCGCGGTAGGCACCATGGCTGACAACAGTGACGATATGGTGTTTGAACCCTTACATGAATTTGAGCCGGTGCTGATTACACCGATTGACCACCCGCTAGCCAGTAAAAAGGAGGTCACTCTTAAAGATATCTCCCCTTATGGATTGATATTGCCACCTCGTGAGTTATCCACCTGGCGTAAGGTAGACAAGATTTTTAACGAAAATAATGTTCCCTATAAGGTATCGATGGAAGTTGGTGGTTGGGAAGTCATCAAAACCTACGTCGAAGAAGGTATGGGTGTTTCTATCGTTAGCTGCCTGTCCTTAACTGGTAAGGAAAATCTTAAAGCGATTTCGTTGGCCAAATACTTCCCCAAGCAAGTCTATGGCGCAGTTATCCGCAAGGGAAAATTCCTCACGCCTCAGGCACGTGGATTTCTTGAAATACTGTCCAATGATTTGTTTGACGAAACCTGTAATAAAAAGGTTGCTAACGCCAGCTAAGCCGTAACGGAAGACGTTAACCCCTGAAGAACTCAATAGACTGCATTGATGCAGATGAGTTATTCACTGGATATGAATTCATTAAACTGGGTGGTCCGGTAATTCCGATCTGCCCAGGTTGTCAAAATTGTGTTTAATCCGGCATTTCGCTATATTGCAACGCCATTTTAAATTAACTATATGCGCTAACCATAGCGCTAGCAAACATCTAACAAGAGGTTCTCCATGCTCGAAGCCTATCGTCAACACGTCGAAGAACGCGCCCAACAAGGTATTCCCCCTTTACCATTGAATGCTGAACAGGTCGCTGACCTGGTTGAGTTATTAAAAAACCCACCAGCAGGTGAAGAAGAGGCACTAGTCGACTTACTCACTAATCGTGTTCCACCTGGTGTAGATGAAGCGGCTTATGTAAAAGCAGGTTTCCTGTCTGCGCTAGCCAAAGGTGAGGCTCAATCTCCACTAATCAGTTCATCACAGGCTGTCGAGTTACTCGGTACTATGATGGGTGGTTACAATATCGTTTCCATGATCGAGTTACTGGACGATGCTGAGCTGGGTGAACTGGCAGCAGAACAGCTTAAATTCACCTTATTAATGTTCGATGCCTTCCACGATGTCGCTGAAAAAGCCAAAGCGGGCAATGCTAACGCTAAGGCAGTTTTACAGTCCTGGGCGGATGCCGAATGGTTTACCCGTAAAGATAAGGTCGCTGAAGAAATCAAACTTCGTGTATTCAAGGTCACCGGTGAAACCAATACCGATGATCTGTCACCAGCACAGGATGCCTGGTCTCGTCCTGATATTCCATTACATGCACTGGCTATGTTAAAGAATGCGCGCGATGGCATTGAACCGGATGATGCTGGCAAGGTTGGCCCCATCAAACTGATTGAATCAATGGAGCAACAGGGCCTGCCGCTAGCCTATGTGGGTGACGTAGTTGGTACCGGTTCTTCACGTAAATCAGCTACCAACTCTGTACTCTGGTTCATGGGTCATGACATTCCTTATGTTCCTAACAAGCGTCAGGGCGGTGTGGTTCTGGGTAGCAAGATCGCACCGATCTTCTTTAACACCGTGGAAGACTCCGGTGCTCTACCTATTGAATGTCCGGTAGATAAAATGAATATGGGCGATGTTATTACCCTTAAGCCTTATGAAGGCAAGGTGTATAACGAAGCCGGTGAAGTGATCTCAGAATTTGAACTGAAAACCGATGTCATTCTGGATGAAGTTCAGGCGGGTGGTCGCATACCATTGATCATTGGCCGCTCGTTAACAGAAAAAGCACGCGAAGAACTGGGTCTGGGAGCAAGTGATGTCTTCCGCCGCCCAGTTGATCCTGCTGACAGTGGCAAGGGCTATACCCTGGCACAGAAAATGGTCGGCAAGGCCTGTGGCGTTGAAGGTGTTCGCGCTGGTACCTACTGCGAGCCACGTATGAGTACTGTGGGTTCACAGGATACCACTGGCCCAATGACTCGTGATGAGCTTAAAGAACTGGCCTGCCTGGGATTCTCAGCTGATCTGGTTATGCAGTCATTCTGTCATACTGCCGCTTACCCCAAGCCTGTTGATATCAATACACAACACACTTTGCCAGATTTTATCGAGACTCGTGGTGGTGTATCACTTCGTCCCGGTGACGGTATCATCCATTCCTGGTTGAACCGCATGCTGTTACCCGATCAGGTTGGTACCGGTGGTGATTCTCACACCCGCTTCCCTCTGGGTATCTCCTTCCCTGCAGGTTCCGGACTGGTGGCTTTTGGTGCTGCGCTAGGTGTTATTCCTCTGGATATGCCTGAATCAGTACTGGTCAAATTTAGTGGTGAAATGCAGCCAGGGATTACGCTGCGTGATCTGGTTAATGCGATTCCTTACGAAGCCATTAAGAGTGGTTTACTGACCGTTGAAAAGAAAGGCAAAAAGAATGTTTATAACGGTCGTATCCTTGAGATTCAGGGTCTGCCAGCGGATTTAACCGTAGAACAGGCGTTTGAACTTTCCGATGCTTCTGCCGAACGTTCAGCAGGTGGTTGTACTATTGAATTATCAGAAGAATCAGTCGCTGAATACCTGCGTTCGAATATCGTTATGCTGCGCTGGATGATCGACAATGGCTATGACGATGCACGTACCCTGGAACGTCGTGCGCGCGCGATGGAAGACTGGCTTGAAAACCCAACCCTGATGCGTGCAGATGCTGATGCAGAATATGCTGAAGTCATCGAAATCAATATGTCAGAAATCAAAGAACCTCTACTGGCCTGTCCGAATGATCCTGACGATGTAAAACCATTATCTGAAATCGCCGGAGCTAAAATTGACGAAGTATTCATCGGTTCCTGTATGACCAATATCGGCCATTTCCGTGCGGCTGCCAAATTACTGGAAGCCTCCGGTGGCGTGATTCCAACGCGTTTATGGATTGCACCGCCCACCAAGATGGATGAAAAGCAGCTGATGGATGAGGGTATCTACAATATTTTTGCCTCTTCTGGAGCGCGTACCGAAATGCCAGGCTGTTCATTATGTATGGGGAATCAGGCTCGTATCGCTGCAGGTTCAACTGCGGTTTCAACTTCAACACGTAACTTTCCCAATCGTTTAGGGCAAGGCGCTGATGTTTATCTGGCGTCCGCTGAACTCGCTGCAATTGCTTCTATTCTTGGCAAATTACCAACGGTTGAAGAATATATGCAGTACGCAAGTCAAATTAACAGCATGTCAGCCGATATCTACAAGTATCTGAATTTTGATAAGCTGCCTGATTTTATTGCCTCTGCAGAACGCGGTAAAACTGTTGCTGTAGAGATGAATTTCTAAATCATCAACAAGCATTAAAATTAAAGCCGGAATCTTTCCGGCTTTTTTTTGTCTTCAAAAGAGGCTCAATTATTATTTGAAGGGATCAGGATGCAACAATCTGTCAAAAAAATCATACGTGATAATCGTTCTTTTATCGTATTTATGCTGTTGATGTTTGTATTTCGTAGCGTAGTCGCTGACTGGAATAATGTACCCACTGGATCGATGAAACCCACTATTCTTGAAGGTGATCGTATACTGGTGAACAAGATGGCCTATGATATTCGGCTACCATTCACGCATATCTCCCTGCTAGAACTGGGTAATCCCGAACGTGGCGATGTTATCATTTTTGATTCGAAAGTCTCTGACAAGCGTCTGGTCAAACGCGTCATTGGAATACCCGGTGACAGCGTCAGCATGTTGAGCAACCGTTTAACCATTAATGGAAAACAGCTTCCTTACCACATCAAACAAAGCCATCCGGACATAATCGATGCCGAGGAAAATCTAACTGGTGTTTATCACGACATTCGAGTCCATTTAAATGCAAACCCTCAATACAGCAGCTTTAGCCCCATTCAAGTCCCTGAAAACTATTATCTGGTATTGGGAGATAACCGGGACAACAGCGCTGATTCGCGAGTCATCGGCCTGGTGCCCAGAGCAGAAATAGTAGGTCGTTCGAGCGAAGTGGTGATGTCATTAAACTACGATAATTATTATCTTCCCCGAACAGAGAGGTTCTTTAAAGCGCTTTGATCGATTACTATCCTGCTACTAACTCAATAAATCCTCTCATCAAACATGATATCGCGTGAAAAGTTACAGCAGGCTGTTGAACACAATCTCATACAGCAACAACAGCTTGAACCACTGTATGAATTCTTAAAAAAGGATGAGCAGGAAATTTCTGCTGCTGTTGAATCACGAGAAGAGCCGTTAAAGTTTATTCGTAGTTTTGGAGATATCTTTATAACGCTGGGTATAGTGCTACTGGTTCTCGCCAGCCATCAAATCAATATCAGTGGTTATTATTATCTGATACCTGCAGCAGGATTTGTGGTTCTAGCTGAGTGGCTGGTAAGAGTCAGAAAGCTAGTGTTACCCGGCATGGCGATTCTTATAGCCATTCTTTATTTCGTCAATAAAGCCGTAGCGTTTAATCACAACGAGGCAACAACTCTCAGCCTTGCCGTATTATCGGTGACCAGTCTTTTGTACTATCTGCGCTATCGCATGCCATTTAGTCTGCTGCCACTGGTTGCCGGGATATTGGCCATTATTATGTTGCAACTAGGCATGGATTTATTAGAAAAACCATGGGTGTTTATCCTGCTCGGACTGATTGTATTCACTATTGCAATGGGCTTTGATATTCAGGATACCGCCAGAAAGTCACATCTAAGTGACAGTGCTTTCTGGTTACATCTATTGGCTGCACCACTTATTGTTCATGGGACGATGGTGACACTTTTGATCAATAATCCAGCCTGGTTACAGTCGATCAATAAAGAAGTCATCATGATTATATTCTTCGCCGCATTCTTTCTTATCGCATTATTTCTGGATCGAAGAGCGATACTGATTTCAACCCAGATCTATGTAATCTATGCCTTAACCCAGTTGTTGCAGAGCCATATTAGTAGTACTCAAAATGTATTGATGTACATCCTGATAGGGCTGGGCCTTTTCGTGATCTTTTTTGGCACCTACTGGTATAAAACTCGTAGTTTAATTTTTGGTTTCCTGCAACCTTATTCCATCAGTCGTTACATACCCGATTTAAGTACGGATCATAGCTTAAAAGCGGGTTAGAGATTTATGTCACCCAAGGTTTCAATCTATCATCGGTCATAATCCCGTTAATACCATCTAAGTCCATATTCAATGGCGCTAATGTATTAGTGGATACTTTAGCCCTTTAAGCTATATTTGATGCATATATGTATTCAATGTTTTAGGCATTTCATATTCCTGATTTTGATAAAACAAGTCTCGACAGGAAGATTTTGATAATTAAGGTTACAGTTTTGAAAAAAACATCTGGTTTTACTCTTATTGAGCTGGTAGTGGTTATTGTCCTGTTAGGTATCTTATCTGCAACAGCACTGGGTAAATTTGTATCACTAGGCTCTAATGCGAGAGCGGCAACAGTTCAGGCTCTAGCTGGTGAACTTCGCTCTACTGCTGAGATAGCTCATGTTTCGTGTATCGTTTCGCCTGCTTGTGATGAAAGTGCATCAACAGCACTCTTTACCATGGATGACGGTAACATCTATCGATTCAATTATGGATGGCCTGATGCGGGCAATACTGTATTTGGATTACAAATTGATAGTTTGGTTATCACGTCGGGTTATAGAATCACCGAGATATCAAATAGTACTACCCTGTTTGAGGTTGAAAGTGCGGCAGATCCTGCTAACTGTTCGGTAGCATATGTAGATGCTTTTCATGGTGGCGGAAAGGTGACAATAACAGCTACAACGTCGGGCTGTTAGGCATATCTACAGCGGATATTGGTCAGTTACAAATTTGTTATTAGCAGAAAGAGACTATTTTTTAGGTATATATTTCCACTGCTAAGGGCCAATAGCTTACCGTAATGCTGCTTGAATTTAACGGGCCAGAGACAGATAAAACCCTTATCATCAAGGAAAAGCTCTGAATTAATCAGAGCTTCCCTATGTCCATAGTCAATATAGCCATGAATTGACACTAACCCTCAACCCTGATTTATTGGCTTACCTTTGTTTCGATTGAGCCAGCGCTTTGCCGTATTATCACCCAGCAGTAACATACAGGGGGTAAGTACCAGTGTGAGAATAGTAGCAAAGGTTAGACCACCCGCGACTCCGGTAGCCAGTTGCACCCACCATTGAGTAGATGGTGCACCTACCGTGATATCTCTGTGAATCAGGTCTATGTTGAGTTTTAGCACCATCGGCATCAAACCTAAAATAGTGGTAATGGTGGTAAGCATAACCGGACGTAGACGTTGTGCAGCTGTTCTTAAGATTGCCTCTTTTACATGCATTCCCTGTGCTCTCAATATATTGTAGGTATCGATCAAAACGATATTGTTATTCACCACAATTCCAGCCAGTGCAATAACGCCCACACCGCTCATCACTATGCCGAATGGTTGGCCAGTGGTGAGCAGGCCTAGTAAGACGCCAACGGTTGAGAAAATGACTGCGGTTAGAATCAGAAAGGCCTGGTAAAAGCTGTTGAACTGAGTGACCAGGATAATCGCCATGATGAATAATGCGACTAGAAAGGCCTTACTGAGAAATGCTTCCGCTTCACGCTGATCTTCATCCTCTCCCTTGAACTTAAGATCTAAACGTGAATCGAGTTGAGCATTGTTATCCAGCCATTTTTGAATCTCAGCTACCTTGTTGGCAGGCAGAATCCCTTCGGGCACATCGGCTTTCACGGTCATCACTCTTTGTCCATCTACCCGACTGATGGTGCCCTGTTTGGCAGCAGGTTTACTGGTGACGAAGTTGCTGATGGGCACCAGACCGTATCTGGTCTGTACGCGCAGACGATCCAGTGCTCCAAGATCACGTTGGTCTTCAGGTAATCGAACAATAATGTCGACTTCTTCATCGGCATCATCGGGTCGGTAGTCACTCACCTTGATTCCATTGGTGACCATTTTTATTGCATTGCCGACGGTAGTTATATCAGCGCCGAAACGGGCTGCCTTGGTTCGGTCTACGCTAATCTGCCATTCGATGCCAGGCAATGGTCTATCATCTTCCACATCTACAAAACCGTCTGCCTCATCGATTAACTCTCTGATTTTAATAACAGCTGGTTCTAGCAGCTGCGGATAACGCGAGCCAATCTGTAACTGAACCGGCTTGCCACCAGGAGGACCTCCTTCCTGCTTACGGGTCTCAATATGTACACCAGCAATATCAGCTGTACGACGACGAATTTCGGCCAGTATGGTATCCGCAGGGTCGCGCTTATCCCAGTCGTCGAACTCCATCTGGATGACACCAATCGTATCAGGAGGAACATCCTGCCCACCACCGGCTATACCCAGGCCGCTGTGACTATATAAGGTCTTGATTCCTTGCAGACCAAGAATGCGTTTTTCTACCTCATACACCAAATCATCCTGTTCATGCACAGACAGGTTTCCGCGCGCCAGTACATTAACAGCGGCCGATGGTGGTTCTACCTTTGGAAAGAACTCTACCCCTTTGCCGTAAATACCATAAATCACGTAAACAAAAATCAGAAAGCCGAAACAGGCGAACAGAATTAAACCAGGGAAACGTAATGTATTTTCCAGAATACGTATATAAAGTCCGGTGAATCCTTTTATTTCATGTAGCTCACCAGTTTCGGCCGCAGCCAGACTCTTCAGGGTGTTATCACTTAAAGGGCTACGTTTACCGATCAATTCACCCAGTGTGGGAACGAATATCAAGGCCATCAATAGTGATGCTGACAATGTGGCGATCAGTGTGATAGGCAAATACTTCATGAACTCACCGATTACCCCAGGCCAGAATAACAGCGGCATGAATGCAGCTAGTGTGGTGGCTGTTGAAGCGGTAATTGGCCAGCTCATACGGTTAGCCGCAAAGGCATAAGCCTGCTCACGAGGCATGCCTTCAATCATTTTACGATCCGCCATTTCGGTTACCACGATGGCACCGTCGATTAACATGCCAACCGCCATAATGAGTGAGAACAGCACAACAATGTTGATGGTCAGGCCCATGGAATTGATGATCAAAATACCGGTTAGAAAGGAGCCCGGGATTGCCACTCCGACCAGTCCGGCAGTCCGTAAACCCAGTACAGCAACAATCACTACCATTACTAGCAGCACAGCACTTAATACATTATTCTGAAGATCAGAAAGCATGTCCTTCACATCTTTGGACTTATCCTGCGAAAAGCTCACCTCAACACCCTGTGGCCAGGTAGCCTGTTCTTCAGCGACTATGGCGCGAACCTTATCGATAGTTTCTATAACGTTTTCACCGACCCGTTTGGTAATCTCCAGACTGATGGCGGGACGACCATTCACACGTGCGAAACTGGTGGGGTCCTTGAAAGTACGACGTACTGTAGCGACATCACCGAAGGTAACTACCCGGTCTTCGACCACCTTAACTGGCAGGGATAGTACATCCACTGCACCTTCCAGCAGCCCTGGCACCTTAACTGAGAAACGTCCCTTACCCGTATCCAGTGCACCAGCCGCTACTAGCTTATTATTACGCCAGATAAAGTTAATTAACTCTTCATACGATATACCGTAGCTATCCAGTACCCTTGACTCGACAACTATATCTACCACCTCTTTACGATCGCCCGCAATCTTTGCTTCCAGTACTTCGCGCAAACCTTCAATTTTATCCTGTAGATCTCGCGACAGGGTGAGCAGAGTTCGTTCTGGAACATTTCCCGCAAGGGTTACCACTAGTACGGGAAACAGAGCAACGTTAACCTCGTTGACGCTTGGATCATCGGTGTCGGCAGGCAGCTTACCTTTTGCCAGATCTACCTTTTCACGTACATCCTGTAATGCCTGATCACTATCAAAACCGGCATCAAATTCCAGTAGTACAGAGGCATGGCCTTCACCTGCATTGGAGCGCATTTCCTTCACGCCTTCTATGCTTTGTAGCTCCTTCTCCATAGGTCGCACTAGCAAACGCTCTGCATCTTCCGGTGATATGCCCTCATGACTCATCGAAACATAGATGATGGGAATCGCTACATCAGGGTCTGACTCTTTTGGAATGGTGATATAGGAAATGCTACCGCTGATCAGAATCAGCACCAATAGAGCAAGTACGGTACGTGACCGTGAAAAGGCTGCATTGATTAGATTTTTCATCTCAGTTGGCTTCCTTTTCGCGTGCGATCTCCACCTTATCGCCATCGCGTACAAATCCCTGCCCGACCGTGATTAGGTCTATACGCTCCGGCAGACCACCTAGCCATAAACCATCACGCTCGGATTTTAGAAGTTCGACTGCATAGAAACGAACAATACTTTCATTATCAACAATCTTTAAGCCCATAACCCCTTCATCATTAAGCGATAGTAATGCTGGGGATACTTTATGTGCGGGCATAGTATCTAAAGGTATACGAATGGTGGCACTCATACCTGCGCGTTGTTTAAGATCAGAATTCGAAGCCTCAAGCTCTATTGAGTAAGTCCGGGTATCGCTATCCGCCATTGGCGCAATAAAGCTAAGTTTACCTGTCATTTTTACGCCATTACTGAGCTCTATATTGGCAGTTTGACCAGGTTTAAGACGGTCAACTTCGTTTTCAGAAACATCGCCACTTAGCACTAATGGATCGAGGTTAATTAATGTGTAAGCGGGATCACCCACCTGAAGATAATCCCCCACTTCTGCATAACGTGCCTGAATCAGACCAGCGAAGGGTGCTGTCAGATTCTGTCGCTGAATGTTCAATTCGGCATTTTTTAACTGAGTTTTGGCACTGTTCAAAAGTGTCATTGCTTCGGCAACCTGCCTGTCAGTCTGCAGATTTTTGATTTTCAGTTTTCTGGCAGCATCGTATTCCAGATTACGTTGAGCCACTAAAGAGCGAGCCTCCTGTAATTGCAGGGCGCGCGCATCATCCTGCAGCTTGATTACTGCTGCACCTCGACTGACTGCTGCACCTTTATCCGCAAGCACCTGTTCCACCTGTCCGTAAGTCTGTGCTTTGACAACTACCTCGCGTTTAGCCTGGCTCTGGCCCTGCACAATGACTTCACGCTGCATTGGCTCCGCCTGATGGCGCTGGACCTGAACGCGCGTCAGTTTATGAACAGGCTCAACTTTAGCTTCGGCCTTCATTTCGTCGCCTTTTAAAATACCGCTGAGCATCCATAGTGTAACGATCACTACGATTGCAGCTGCAATAATGTTAGAGGTTTTCACTATTTTTTTCCTTTTGATGTTGTAGCGCTAGAATTAATTTATCTCTATTTTGCAGGATATAATCTTTGCCAGCTGTCAAGGTAGCCAGTCCATACCCACCACAAAATTGTGCGCCGGGTTGTGTTTCGTATTTACAATTCTCATCATTCAGGCAGGATTCAATTTCATCTATCTTGCGTTGTATTTCTGCCAGTCTTTCATCGAAGATTTGAGAAATTTTCTCAGCTGATAACAAATCAGCAAATATCATCAGTACCAGGAAATCTGAACGTAAGCGGTGATGAGGGTAGGTTTCGGTTAATGCAGCATTAAATACATCATGGCCACTCGATGTCAGGCGATACACCTTTTTTGCAGGACGCTTCTCCTGCTCGATATTACTGACCGTAACATGACCATCATGAGTCAGATCTGCCAGGGCAGGGTAAATAGATCCGAAACCGGCTACATAGAAAGGGCTGAAAGCATCTTCGAACACCTGCTTGATTTCATAACCGCTGGCATCACCCATGGTCAGTATGCCAAGGCAGAGAGTTTTTATATCCATGCCGCGACTATACGATATGAAAATGTATCGTCAATATATATATATCGGATTGATACAAACTGTTACAGTTGGAAGTCCTGTTTGAGCTATTTACTCGATTTTTTCGGCACCATAACGGCTGATCTGAATGGACTCGGACCAGTAATCGGCAGGTAGTCCAGCCTTGAGTTTCAAATGCTGGAGAAATTCTTCAGCTTTGGGTAATTGCTCCCACACTGCGGGCAGGAATGTGCCTCTGTTGTAACCCTCCTGGAGTATCAGGCCATCTATGCCCGGTTTTATTTGCTGGATTAAATCCTGCTCGGATTTAAAACTCATCACTTCTGCTGGTGTAAGCACTGAAATACTGATTTGCAGGCTATCTAGTTCTGATGGTTTAACAGGGTCAAACCTTGGATCTCGAAACGCCGCTGCATAGGCGTTTTCACAAACGTCTACGACCAGTGACCTGCTGGCCTGCAGATTTCCAATACAGCCTCTGAGCTGATTGTTTTTTTGAAGAGTAACAAAAGAGGCCCTTAGCAGCTGGAGTTCAGCATCATAATCCAGGGGATTTATCTGAAGTGCTTTGCCGCTTTGTATGCCGTTAGCAATCGAGTCTCTGGCAAGGGCCAGTAGTATTAGTTGTTGTTGAGGGCTATAGCTCATTGAGTAAAAATATAGGCACCATAGCCGACTACTCTATCCCTGGTACCGGCGGTATCGCCCGAATTTCTCAGGTCTACCTGTAGAGGAGTTAAATTATGCCGAGTTGCACACATCAGCAGGCCCTTGATTGGAATACGTCCACAGGCATCATCAAAGTCTATATTCTCAGGTTGTAGATTTATTATGGCCTGAGAGGTTTTTCGGTCCTGATGTAAGGCATCATTGTAGTTATTGTAGTGACTTAAATCAGAGCTGATGACGAGCAGTGTTTCCTCTCCACCCCATAGCAATTCGAGTACCTCAGACACCTGTTGCGAGTTACAGTCTCCTACAATCAATGGAACCAGAGTAAATTCATCGAGCAGGTTTTGCAGAAAAGGCAGTTGAACCTCCAGGCTGTGTTCATGGGTATGTGCGCGATCCAGTGTTATTACCTGAGGAAGTGATTCAATGATATTGATCGCCGACTTATCAATCGTTACATCACCCAGTGGTGTGGAGTAATCACTTACCGAGGTTGTCGCGATGCCATGAAACCCAACCCTATGTGCGGGGCCTATCAGGATGACGCGCTTGATCTTATGTATTTGCGGGATCAGTGTCATATAGGCAGTGGCAGCAACTTCACCAGAGTAAATATAACCGGCATGAGGTACGATAATGGCTTTGACCTGACTAACCTGAAGGGTTTTTGAAGCTGCAAAAAGACCCTTTAATACTCGGGTAAGCTCCCTGGCATCATCTGGATAGAACTGACCTGCTACAGCAGGTTTTCTGATATTTTTTGATTTAGTCATCTGTACCACATTGTTAGAATTATTAGGGCCAGTTCACAGGCTCTGGATAATATGATGTTTTTCTATCAGCTCTCATTCAAGTATAGTGCTATTCATTGCTTATTAAAACCTTATAACTATGAGCTCTTTCGATCCTCGCTATACGGTCTCTACCCGATACTGGCACGCTATTGATAGTGAAAGAGTGCAGTGCGATCTCTGTCCGCGCTACTGTAAATTGAGAGAAGGTCAACGTGGGCTTTGTTTTGTGCGAGCCAATCAAGCTAACTCGATAGTACTCACCAGCTATGGTCGCTCCAGTGGATTCTGTATTGACCCTATCGAAAAAAAACCACTGAATCATTTTTTGCCTGGTACTCCTGTGCTGAGTTTTGGTACTGCAGGTTGCAATCTATCCTGTAAATTCTGTCAAAACTGGGATATCAGTAAATCGCGCGAAACAGATACTCTGGCTAATACTGCCAGCCCTGATCAGATCGCCAGAAGCGCCAGTGAGTATGGCTGTCGTTCGGTCGCTTTTACCTATAACGACCCGGTCATTTTTCACGAGTATGCCATTGATGTCGCCAGGGCCTGCCATCAGTATGGAATAAAAACTGTCGCAGTTTCAGCGGGTTATGTCTGCGCTGAACCACGCGCAGAGTTCTATCGGCATATCGATGCTGCCAATATTGACCTCAAGGCATTCACTGATGATTTCTATTATCAGTTGACCGGTAGTCATCTACAGGCTGTGCTGGATACCCTGATCTATCTTAAGCATGAAACCGATGTCTGGTTTGAGCTGACCACACTATTGATTCCCGGTAAAAACGACTCCGCAGAAGAACTGGATGCCATGACCCGCTGGGTAGTGGAAAAACTAGGCCCGGATGTACCTATGCACTTCAGTGCTTTTCATCCCGATTATAAAATGCTTGATATTCCATCCACACCCATCGAGACTCTTGAGCGAGCACGCTCCATAGCCATTACAAACGGTGTGTATTACGCCTACACCGGAAATGTTCATGACAAAAGGGGAGAGAGTAGCTATTGTCATCAATGCGGCGAGATGTTGATTGGACGGGACTGGTATGTTCTCTCTGACTGGAATCTTACCGCAACGGGAAAATGCCAATATTGTGGTGCTTCCTGCAGTGGGGTGTTTGAAGCTACTCCAGGAAACTGGGGAGCAAGACGTTTACCGATCAATCTTCAACATGATTAAGGGACCTTTATGACATTTGACCAATATGTCATCTTTTTAACCATTACAGGCTTCTATATGGCCTCTCCGGGACCAGCCATTTTGTTGTGTATCAATAATGGTGTACAACATGGTGTGAAACGATCCGTTATGGCGGTACTGGGTAATGTAGTCGCTTTACAGATTTTGATTATTCTCAGTGCCATTGGACTTGGATCGATTCTGGCAACCTCGGTCACTATATTCAATCTGTTTAAAATTGCTGGGGCTTTATATCTTCTCTATCTCGGTTTGAAAATCTGGTTTTTGCCAGTGAATAAACTTGATCTTAACGAAACCTTACCCAGGCATAGAAAACTCTCTTACCTGTTTCGTCATGCTTTTCTGGTAACCGCATCCAACCCCAAAGCATTTATCTATATCACTGCATTATTGCCACAGTTTATCGATATACATCAACCCGTACTCACTCAACTAGTTAGCATTAATCCTGCCATTGCTATGTTGCAGTTTTTAATATTTATGTCGTATGTCGTTATGGCCAGCCAGGTTAGAAACTGGTTGAATAATGATTTTACAAGAACCGTATTTAATAAGGTTACTGGAGTGATCTTTATCGGCTTTGCGATAGCCCTGGGATTTTCAGAGCAACGAGTTGATGCCAGAAACTAAGCGTTAATTAGAGACCTCTTTGCCATTCCGGTCTAAGTGGTACGGAACCCGGTTGATTAATTGCCTTATCCAGTAAGCCCAGGAGTTTATCCCTGTCTTTATTTAATACACCCTTAAGGATCAGATAATTAGATGCATGATCGCTGCGGAATATGGTCTTATCCAGCGACAAGGACTCTATCAACATTTTCATTTCTTTTGCCAGTTGCAGCTGATTGAGAGCTGTAAACTCACCGCCAAAGCCCTGTTGGAATCGCTCTGGCCCTTTATAAAAAGTGACCACCAGAGTAGCCAGATATTCTGGTTGAGATTCATTCATCAAACTCGCTGAATTCAGGGCATGCTGTTCAGTATATCGGGTACCTCCCAGACCATTAAGAATCATGACTGAGCGTTTGATACCTGCTTCACCCAGCTTCAATAAAGCATCAAGTGAGCTTTGCCAGGTTTCACCCTTACTGATTTTCTCCAGGATTAAATCATCACCGGTCTCGCAGCCCACATAAACCAGACTCAGACCCAGCTCGCGTAATTGCGTTAATTCATCGATCGTTTTATTTTTGATATTACGGGGCAGGCAATAGGCAGACACACGCTGTATATCTGGCAGGTATTCATTGATCGCCTGCATAATTTCCAGCAGACGACGGAATGATAAGGTCATTGCATCGCCGTCAGCGAGGAATACCCGTCGCAGAGGGTAGTTTGATGATGCAACATAAGCGAGTTCCTTGCGGATGTTTTCGATGGATTTTGGGCGGAATTTTTTCTGCTCATCGGTGTACATATCGCAGAAGGTGCACTGGTTCCAGGAGCAACCGTTTGTTACCTGCAGGATGAGTGATTCAGCCTCACTGGGAGGGCGGAATACGGGTTCTATGTAGTTGAGTAGCATATATATTTTGTTATACCTGTCATCGCAAATACCCAAAGGTATTAACTTTGCGCGGTGATTTTATTTAGGTTTACACCTTACCGGATTGCTGATGTATTTCTGAATATTTAAACATTTGGATCGATTAATCTACATTATTCTGTATCTAGAAATGATTTATTTTGTATTTTTATCAATTGTTATACATAGGAACTTACTTCATTTCTAGTTTATGTAGGAAGAACCCTACAATTATAATCGTTTATTGCTCATTATATATAAGTGTTGCCTTTAGTAATATAGCGACCCTTTTGTAGTACATAAATCAAAATATTATGCTAAAAGCCCTTTCTTCGTTGATTTTAATAATCTCAATAATTTTACAGGCATCATGTCAAACCGTACCACTAGAGGGTCAACTAAAAGAACCAACTACTCTAGTAGTATCTATACCTAAAAATAGTCTGGATTTAAAATTTGTAAATGGTTATAAACAGGTAAAACAGAATCAGTATTATTACGAGTCATCCCGTTGGATAAATAAAAAAAGAACCATCGATTTCTTTGTTTCCTATACCTACCTTTTAGATAATTATATATTTCTTAACGAATCAACGGTTGAAGATTTAATTCAAGAATCTTTTGAAGATAGGGTTTTATCAACAGGAAAAGAAAAAATTATAACTAAAGTTATTAATAAAATGCCTAAAAAAGTAGAATATATTTCCATTGTTCCATTTACTTTGGAAGATGCCAATTGCCACTACTTTCGAAGATATCGAGATTTTACTGGCCTATCTTATGACTATGTTTCTGGAGGTGCATCAATATTCGATGTGAAAGGAGATGCAAAAATTACTGGTTATCTATGCAATTATGACTCTAGCTCGTTATCTGACGTTGTTCTGAATGGTTTTATTGGGGATATCAAAGCAGGTAAGATTTCAATCAACCCTCACCTTGAAGAATTAAAGAACATAAATGAAGATCAGAAAAGCTAGTGGGGTTATCTTATTCTTAACTTCATTTCTAATTACTTCTTGTGCTACTCACGATTTCAAAAGTGTATATCAACACAAGGTAAATCTTAGGGTTACAGCCGAATTATCTAGAAATGCTGTAGAAAAAGAACTTCAAGTTGATCTTAGCCATGTGCGATGGGAGCTGGCCGATAAATACCGGCTAAAACGTCTTACCTATAAAGATGCGTATGATGAATATAAAATGATGATTAATCATCCATTTTATGCACGGCTTTTATCCGATGCTTCCTCAGCTGCTTCATCGGAAAATGTTCTTGGTAAGTATAAAGATAATATAAAAACAATTTTTATTAATCCTGAAGAACTAGAAATTGCATATTCTTATGATTTAAAAGATCCTGATGTCGCTAAACAAATTTACGAGGCTTTATTTATTCATGAATTTGTTCATGCAGCTGATTTTGAAAAATTTCCAGCCAACATGAATGATGACATTTATCGACCTGGTCAAAGTGAATTACTCAGCGCGCTACTAGAAGGAAATTCTGAATATCTCACTGAAAAGCTATGTAAAGAATATGGCTGTGAAGAAGGCTATGAAATTCTAGATAAAGGATCAAAACAAAAGCCTGAAAAAAACGATAATGAAAGTACGTCTAAGAAAAAATTATCTAAGTTATATAAACAGGAACTGCGATTTAAATATCATCTAGGAAAAAAATATATTGCAGAAAAATATAAAAAGTCTCAAGGAATTGATCCTATGCCGCGTAGATTATCTGAGTTATCTAACTCTGCAATGCTTATCTTATATCCTGAGAATAAAGACCTTGTTAACAACACGTTTAAAACTGCAGATCAGATGATGGTTGGACTATCGACCCTGAAAAATGAATTTTCGGATGAAGAATATATATATCATTATGATGTATATTCACCGCCAAGGGTGTTAGCAGCTATAAAATCATTAACTGGTATAAAAGTGACTTATCCAAAAAAATCGCCACCATATTATCAGTCACTGACACTTAAGCTTTTCAATCTCTCTGATGAAAATTATTATGACTTTGATGATTATTCTTTCTTTATTCTCTTATTAGATATGGGTGATGAGGATAAAAGTAGAGACTTTATTTCAAAAATAGCACAAAGTTGGAAGACTAAATTTACAACCGAAACCACTACAAATACTCATGACAAGACATCAAATTTGAGATATGTATCTAAGGAAAAATCAGTACTTATTCAATCAAGTAATTATGCTCTAATTGTTAATACACTAAAAAATATGCCTGATAAGGATTTATTATTAAAACTATCTGGGAATATCTTTAGTTCGCTATAGATTTTGGACGAAGCATTTTTTTCATCGCTATACATATCGCAGAATTTACATTAGTTCCAGGAGCACCGTTTGTTACTTGTAGAATGATTGATTTAGCCTTACTGGGGGGCGGAATACGGGTTCTATGTAGTTGAGTAGCATTTTTGTTTTTTTCCTGTCATCGCGAGCGTTAGCGCGGCGATCTTATTTACGCTTGCACCTTACCGGATTGTTGTTTCACACGCCTTAGCTTTTCTTGCTTCGTAGTGTCTTTCTAACAGGCGTGCGAGCTCCTTTTCACTGGGAATTGCTCCTGCATTCCCAGCACTTCCGCCATCCCTGGCAATAACGCCACGAACAGATTCGCTCCTGCTCAACGATCCTCAGCGGACGTCCGTGTGCGCTGACCCTGCAAAATGACTCACAATCGGCACTCAATAAGGGCGTTAAAAGACTTCGACATTTTTAGTCATTGTACAATGTCTATTGGTAAAGCCTGTTTTTTTATAAAAAGCTATAGCCTCTTCAATAAAACTAAATACGGTAAGGCTTATTTCTTTAACTTCATTTTCTTTAAACCACTTCTCAATTGATTTAAAAAGCTTACTTCCTACTCCTGTTCTTTTGTGATCTGGCCTAATAACAATATCTGATATGTGCCCATAAGAGTAATCTTGTAACACAGGGTGATTTGCCTTTTTTAATTCCGCATGAATAAAACCGATAATTTGATTATCAATACATGCTACAAGAAACTTTATATTGTCATCAGAAAAGATTCCTTCAAAAAATGAGGCAGGTCTATTGATGTTAATTGATGGTTTAAATATTTCGGGATATTCGTCATGATGTATTTGATCCACATGAGCATAAAGTTCCTGTAAATCATCTACATCAGTTAATACAGCTTCTCTAATATCAATTATTTCCATATCTCTTTAAACCACAATAGTAAATTAAATAGTAACTATGTTAGCAGACTGCAGTAACTCCCCTTTCAAGCCCGCGCCATTTTGACGACAAAAATGTCAGGAACATTTTTGAACGCACACAGTGTGGCCCGAAGGGTGGAGGGCAGGAAGCCCGGAATAATCAAGGGATTGAGGGGCGCGCTTTCTTTGGTGACTTTCTTTTCGCGCAAAAGAAAGCCACTCGCACGCCTACTCGTTAGACACTACGAAGCAAGAAAAGCTAAGGCGTGTGAAACAACTGTCCAGGAAGTTACTACTACCAATAATGAACAAAAATACGATTACCCAAAATCATACCGATAAAACTTAGTCGTCGGATCCGGATTATGATAATAACTCTCTATCTCCCTAAATCCATACCCCAGATACAACTTCCGCGCACTGCGCATCGATTCCAGCGTATCCAGCACAATACTGCCATACCCAATCGATTGCGCCCGCGCCATTGCACATTCAAACAACTGCTTCCCAATCCCCTGACCATGCCAGGCTGGTCGGACATAAAGTCGCTTTAACTCTGCCAGTTGCTGATCGATGGGTTGTATCGCCACACAACCAATCAATTCTCCGTTATCAATGGCAATAAAAATAGCTCCTGCTGGTGGCGCATACTTGCCCGGTAGACCGGCCAGTTCTTCTTCAAAGCCCTGAAAACACAGATCTACACCGATGAATTGCTGATATTCACGGAATAAATCCGTTACCTTTGCCAGACTTTTATAATCGGCTTCAATAATTTTCATAGGCTTTTTTGCTCGAACATTTTTCCATCGTTAAAAGAGTTTAACCACAGAGGACACGGAGAGCACAGAGGTATTCAGGTTTTTTTGGAACTGCATCGATTCGATTTATCAAAATGATAAGTAGCGATAGATAACCAAACTCATCATTCTCCGTGTTCTCTGTGCCCTCTGTGGTTAATATCTTTTAAAATGTGTCAATAAACGCAAAAAGTTCTCTATATATAAGTATTCATACTTAACTTTTGTCGACAATATAGCCTAACAATGGTGGATATTTAGTTAAATATTGCTTATATTGTCGACAATTGGAGCCCGGAAAACTCAATATGACCTCTGTTTTGCTTTTCAACGAACAACCTGTAACTGTTGCAGATAAAACCTTTATCCAGCTTCGGTCAGATATTGTTGAGGGTGCTATCGTTTCCGGTTCGAAGCTTAGTGAAACCGATTTGTCGACAAAATACGCGGTCAGCCGTGCAGTGATACGCGAATCGATCAACCGACTGGAAACCTGTCATCTGGTCGAGCGCAAGGCTAATGTGGGTGCACGTGTGGTTGCACTTACCGCTGAAGGCCTTACCGGTCTGTATCAGGTTCGTGAGGCTCTGGAAGGTATGGCGGCTCGACTTGCGGCAAGCAATATGACCGATCAGGAAATTGAAGACCTGCAAGCCCTGTTAAATACGCATTTTCAGACCGTGAAAGGAGGGGAAACCTACTACCAGGAAGCCGGTGATGTGGACTTTCATTACCGCATCATACTGGGTAGTAAGAACCAGCATCTGATCTCTGAATTGATGAATGGCATCTATCACCTGATTCGCATGTATCGAGTGCAACTTGGCATGGCCGGTCCTCGTGTCACTACGGCTTTTGACGAGCACAGGCATATTGTACAGGCGATCGCTAACCGTGATGCCGAGCTGGCTGAGATGCTGATGCGGCGACACATTCAATATACCCAGAAAAACCTGCAACCCAAATTACTTAACCATATAAACGCCTTCAAGAGAGTAAAATAATGAATACACTATATCGCAAGCCTTTGGCTGGCACAGCGCTTGATTACTTTGATACACGTGAGGCTGTCGAGGCTATACAGCCTGGTGCCTATGCAAAACTCCCCTATACCTCTCGTGTACTGGCCGAACAACTGGTGCGCCGTTGTGATCCTGACGCACTTACTGACTCACTGAAACAGCTTATCGAACGCAAACAGGATCTGGATTTTCCCTGGTATCCAGCGCGTGTGGTATGTCATGACATTCTGGGTCAAACTGCGCTGGTAGATCTGGCTGGTCTGCGTGATGCGATTGCCGATATGGGTGGCGACCCAGCCGAAGTCAACCCTGTCGTACCTACTCAGTTGATTGTGGATCATTCGCTGGCGGTTGAGTTTGGTGGATTTGATCCAGACGCGTTCGACAAAAATCGTGAAATTGAAGATCGCCGTAACGATGATCGCTTCCATTTTATCGAATGGACCAAAACCGCATTCAAGAATGTCGACGTGATTCCTGCCGGTAATGGCATCATGCACCAGATCAATCTGGAAAAGATGTCGCCCGTTATCCAGGCGCGTGATGGCGTCGCCTACCCCGATACCTGTGTAGGTACTGACAGCCATACCCCGCATATTGATGCACTGGGCGTTATCGCAATTGGCGTTGGTGGTCTGGAAGCAGAAACCGTCATGCTGGGCCGTCCCTCTATGATGCGCCTGCCCGACATCATCGGTGTCAAGCTGGTTGGTAAGCGCCAGCCTGGCATCACCGCCACCGATATCGTACTGGCAATCACCGAGTTTCTGCGTAATGAGAAGGTCGTTTCATCCTATCTGGAGTTCTTTGGCGAAGGTGCCGCTAATCTGACCATTGGTGATCGCGCGACCATCTCTAATATGACGCCTGAATTTGGCGCATCAGCAGGTCTGTTCTATATCGACCAGCAAACCATCGATTATCTGAAACTCACTGGCCGTGAACCGGAGCAGGTTGCACTGGTTGAGCAGTACGCCAAACTCACCGGCCTGTGGGCGGATGATCTGGCAAACGTTGAATACGAGCGTGTACTGGAATTCGATCTATCTTCTGTATGCCGTAATATGGCGGGACCTTCCAACCCGCACCGTCGTCTACCAACCGCTGATCTTGAATCTCGTGGCATTGCAGGTAAATGGGAAGAAAAAGAAGGTGAATTACCGGATGGTGCGGTGATTATTGCCGCCATCACCAGTTGTACCAATACCAGTAATCCGCGTAACGTCGTTGCTGCTGGACTGGTTGCGCGTAAAGCGAATGAGCTTGGTCTGATACGTAAACCCTGGGTTAAATCTTCCTTTGCCCCCGGCTCTAAAGTTGCCAAACTGTATCTGCAAGAAGCAGGTCTGCTGTCCGAAATGGAAAAGCTCGGCTTTGGTATTGTCGGCTACGCCTGCACCACCTGTAACGGCATGAGTGGCGCACTCGATCCAAAGATTCAACAGGAAATCATCGAGCGTGATCTGTATGCAACAGCGGTGCTTTCCGGTAACCGTAACTTCGACGGTCGTATCCACCCATACGCCAAGCAGGCGTTCCTCGCCTCGCCACCACTGGTGGTCGCTTATGCCATCGCGGGTACCGTGCGCTTTGATATCGAACAGGATGTTCTTGGCACTGATAAAGCCGGTAAACCGATCACCTTAAAAGATATCTGGCCCAGCGATGAAGAGATCGATGCGATTGTCAGTAGCTGCGTAAAGCCAGAGCAATTCCACCAGATCTACGATCCAATGTTCGACCTGGGCCAAGTGGAAGAAGCCAGCAGTCCACTGTATGACTGGCGTCCGCAAACCACCTATATCCGTCGCCCTCCTTACTGGGAAGGTGCACTGGCAGGCGAACGCACCATGAAGGGCATGCGACCACTGGCGGTACTGGGTGACAACATCACTACCGACCATCTGTCACCATCCAACGCGATCCTGGCCAGCAGTGCAGCCGGCGAATACCTCGCCAAAATGGGATTACCCGAAGTCGATTTTAATTCCTATGCAACCCATCGTGGTGATCATCTGACCGCGCAACGTGCGACCTTTGCTAACCCCAAACTATTGAATGAAATGGTGCAGGAAAATGGTGAAGTGAAGCAGGGCTCACTGGCACGCATAGAACCCGAAGGCAAGGTCACACGTATGTGGGAAGCGATTGAAACCTATATGCAGCGTAAGCAGCCTTTGATAATCGTTGCAGGTGCTGACTATGGTCAGGGCTCATCACGTGACTGGGCGGCAAAAGGTGTTCGTCTGGCAGGCGTTGAAGCCATTGTTGCCGAAGGTTTTGAGCGCATTCATAGAACCAATCTAGTCGGTATGGGCGTCCTACCGCTGGAATTCATGGCGGGTGAAAATCGCCATACCTATAACATCGATGGTACCGAAACCTATGACGTGATTGGTGAAATCACAGCGCGTACCAAATTGACGGTAGTTATGAATCGAGCTAATGGTGAGCGTGTAGAAATTCCAGTGACCTGTCGTCTGGATACTGCTGAAGAAGTCCGGGTATATGAAGCAGGTGGTGTATTGCAGCGTTTTGCTCAGGACTTTCTTGAATCTAACCAGTAAAAACATTTAAACCACAGAGGACACAGAGAGCACAGAGGTATTGAATTATAAAAATATCTCTCTGTGTACTCCGTGTTCTCTGTGGTTAAACAAGAGACTAAATCCATGACATTTATATCCCAAATCAAGATTCCTGCTACTTATATTCGTGGCGGTACTAGTAAGGGCGTTTTCTTTAAGCTGAGTGATTTACCCGAAGCGGCACAGGTTCCAGGTGAAGCGCGCGATAAATTGTTATTGCGTGTTATCGGCAGCCCCGACTCTTACGGCAAACAGACCGATGGCATGGGTGGTGCAACTTCCAGTACCAGCAAGACGGTTATCCTGTCTAAAAGCAGTCAGCCCGACCATGATGTAGATTATCTGTTCGGACAGGTCTCCATCGATAAGCCTTTTGTCGATTGGAGTGGTAACTGCGGTAACCTGACCGCTGCGGTGGGATCGTTCGCCATCAGCAGTGGACTGGTAGATGCTGAGCAGGTACCTGAAAATGGTACCGCAGTAGTCCGTATCTGGCAGGCGAATATCAAAAAAACCATTATCGCGCATGTACCTATGACTAATGGAGAGGTTCAGGAAACCGGTGACTTTGAGCTGGATGGTGTCACCTTTCCTGCTGCTGAAGTGAAGGTTGAGTTTCTTGATCCCGCAGATGGTGAAGGCGATATGTTTCCCACCGGCAATCTGGTAGATGAACTTGAGGTTCCAGGTGTTGGTACGTTTCAGGCCACCATGATAAATGCTGGCATCCCAACCATATTTCTGAATGCCGCAGATATCGGTTACTCTGGTACTGAATTACAGGATGCCATCAATAGCGATGATAAAGCACTGACCATGTTTGAAACTATCCGTGCGCATGGTGCGATCAAAATGGGCTTGATACAGAAAGTTGAAGAAGCTGCAGCTCGACAGCATACCCCCAAGGTGGCTTTTGTTTCACCGGCACAGGCTTATACCTCATCCAGCGCCAAACAGATTAATGCTTCAGATATAGACCTTAATGTTCGCGCACTATCGATGGGCAAATTACATCATGCGATGATGGGCACTGCAGCTGTTGCCATTGGTACCGCTGCAACTATACCGGGTACGCTGGTAAATCTGGCTGCCGGTGGTGGTGAAAGAGACTCGGTTATTTTTGGCCATCCTTCCGGCACCTTAAAAGTGGGTGCAGAAGCTACTCAAGTTGATGGTCAGTGGACAGTCAAAAAAGTCGCTATGAGTCGTAGTGCAAGAGTATTGATGGAAGGTTGGGTTCGCGTTCCTGGCGATTGTTTTTAAACTACAGACAAGCTAAAGATGATATAGGGGCTGCTTACTACAGCAGCCCTTTACTTTGCAGAAAGGGTTTATACTTCATGTCTTCTTCAAGGATATGATAAGTCCACCATTCCTTAAGAAAATCCAAAATCTCATGCTTGAACATTTCATCATTGTGAAACGAAGATTTTAACAGGTTTTTGACTTTACTGACGTAAAACTGATGAATAAAAGAATGACTGTCAGCTTCAGGATAGCCGAGTTCCTGTAATAGTTGTTCTTCATAGTCGAGGTGCTCTATTGAATAGGCCAGCATTTTAGTGATGCAATCAAGTGCTTGAGCCTGATTTTTGAAACTAGGCATATCAATCAGGTCATTGATGAAATTAACAATCTTTAAATGCTGGGCATCAAGATCTTTATTACCGACACTGAAATCTTTTGACCAGGTAACCTTTTCTAAATTTTCCATTATTCAGGATAATATAAGAAGTCGGTAGACAGTATAGTCATATATCCCCAGGCTTTAGACATAGTTATTGCGTGGGATTAATATTACAAACGAGGAAGATATAAGAATTATTTAAAGATAGAAAATAACGAGTTTGACTTTTTTCCATAATAGGGGTCATTGTGATGTCATGTAATAATTATTTAGGGCTAAAAATTATATCACCATAGTAAGATTCAGCTTTGCTCCCACTATTATCTGTATCAGTCATAATGGCGATAACGTCTATGTATCTATAGGCATCGAGGTTTTCCTTATCGCTACCCTTGTCACCAAAATAATCAATCAGGTCCTGATAAACGTTGCGCTTTTCATCGTACCATTGTCCAGATTCATCCTGCATACCCCTTACGGATAACATTTTGACATTGGAGCCGGCGAAAGCATTATCCCATACCTGACCTTTGTCCTGGTTACTTGACCAGACATAGCTAAGTGAAATGGTGTTCCAGACCAGCCATCCACCATCGATAACTACATAAACTCGAGCTACATAATCATCACCTGATTTACTACGTTCATCCAGCGCTGGAAGCTTATATTTGGTTGCCCAGCTCCAGTTTAAATAAGGCGTTTTCCTGAGGTCGATTTGTTTTTTAAATACCAGTCCAGATGCTGAATCTTCACTGGTTGCTTTTAAGGCAATACGATTTTTATACTCAAGCAAACGATAGCTGGTTTCACCTGAAAAAATTTTCTTCTCCCAGTTGTTGATGGCATTGTTTTGAAGTGATGTCAAATTATCGGAGGCAAACACGTTTAAGAAACTAGCGAAACTAAGGGGTATAACAAACCATCGAAACATATAAGTACTACCTTTGAATGTGTTAAATTATTTTTGTATAGTGAGTCAGACTTGTCTGATATCTGTTAGTTCTATCTGCTCTATCCATATTTATCTGTCAATACGGGTATAAAAATTTTAAGTACCAGAATTGTCATATTAACTGGTTTTAATTACCTTTTATTTAAAAATAGTATCTCTAACAATAATGATACGGGGACGAATATGGCAGATTTATTTAGCGATGCATGGATGAAGAAGTTTCAATAGGAATGGAACAATGAAGGAGAGCTTTCCGATGCACTGGCCAAGATTGAATTCAGTTCAGTAATTGGTTATGGGTTTAAGGGAGATAATCAGGCGAAAGGATATATTAAAGTCGAAAACGGAAAGGTAATCGAAGCAGCAAGTTTTGACGGTCAGGAGCTGAACTGGGATATGCGAGCTGATGAAGGTAACTGGAATAAATGGCTCTCCGAAGAACTGGGCATGGCTGGTCTGGGCATGGCAGTTACTAGCGGTAAACTGAAATTTAATTCAGGTGATTTCAAGGCGATGATCAAAGACCCACGTATGGCTACCCCTTTTGTTAAAAGCTTTACAGTGATGGGCCGGGTTTAATTTATTTTGAGTTTTCAGTGCGGTAGTAAGTAGTTGCAATCATCTACTGCGCTGTTACTCAGTAAAGTGCCTGGAAGCTGTTTTAATCTATTTTTCCGACGATATCGCATCGCGAATTTTACAGATTAGTCCACCGATAGGGCGCGGCTTTGGTGGTATTATCTGCTGTCTTACAAAATCTGCTACAGCCATTGCTGGATCTGTCTCTGCGGTGAGCACTGCGGTAATTCCTCGTCGAGCCATCTTACTGATAAAACTTTCCCCCGCACTGGCACCAATCACTGCTTCACAATCAGCGAGAGGATGAGGGCCTTCATCTTTAAAATGATGGAATACCTGTGTTTTCTGTAAAGTGATCTGTTCAGCTTGTTGGGCCTGCGGTTCTTTATCCCTTTCAGATTTTTCCACATCAAATACTAACCATTGTTTACACTTGCCGATATGTCCGGCCACTGTGTGGCCATCACGGCTCGCCACTGCAATACGCATTTATCACCTCATGTATCGAAGGTAGAATCGTTGAGTCATACTGTTTAATTCAACCGCAAAAGCCAAATATCCTGTCATCTGGGAATTTATGCCTTAATTTAAACAGCTAGTCAGTGTCAGTCCCACATGCTAGTGTGATCATCTATCACTGTGGACTGCAACCTGGTTCATTGAATCAGGAGACCAGTAGTATGAGTAATCAACTGTGGAAAGCAAAATGGAAACGAAACGATATTTCCTTCCACCAACATGCTGTTAATCCTTTACTGCAACAATATCTGTCAATGCTCAAGCTATCAGCGGGTGATCGACTGCTTGTACCTCTATGTGGGAAAAGTCTGGATATGGGCTGGCTATCAACCTGTGGATTCCATGTGCTTGGTGTTGAAGTGAGCAAGATTGCGATTGAATCCTATTTTGATGCCCTGCAGGTCAAACCAGAAAAGCGCCTGCATGGAAGCTTTACCCGGTGGTCATATCAGAATGTTGAAGTCTGGTGTGGCGATGTCTTTGATTTAACTATGGCGGATTTGAGTCATGTTAAATTGTTCTACGATAATGCCTCTTTAACGGCATTTCCTGCCGATGTTCGGCTTAAATATGTTCGTCATTTTTCTGATATTTTACCGCAAGACTGTCAGATATTACTGATCACCGATGAAACACCAGATGATCAGCAGTTCAATTCTGTGAAGACGATAGATAGTGAGGTAACTGCTCTATATTCAGCCTTATATCAAATCGATTTACTACATGGTAAAAACTGTATTAAAACTGATCCTGAGTTGCCTGAACTTGCACCGCGACCAATGGAGGAAAAGGTTTATCTGATTAGACGATATGGATTTTCCCAGGCCGTTTAAACATTCTGCTCCATCCAGCAGGCTGCCGGAGCAATCGACCCAACCACATGCCCTCTCGAGTTTAAAATTATCGGCGAGATATGCTCCTGAAGTTTGTGCTTGTCTTCGTCAGAAAGTACGCCCAGCAGGTTGAGTATGGCTAACAGAGCTACCGAACGTGCCCGCGAACCTCCATCAGCAATCTTTACAGCTATACCCAGCCCGCGGTTGGGTATAGCAGCGGTGATAATGCCCTCAGCACCTGTTTTGGCTAATACCGCACCTCTGGTAATTTCGTTGAGTTCACTCACTACAGTGCCATGACCTGCAACGTAGAGCGGTTCATTGGTAATTGCCTGATGAAGTCTATAGATGGCATTTGCACGAGTTTCACTGAGATCTTCGGGGTTAGCAAAGCGGGCTATTGCATGTGCAAGCTGACGTAAAGGCATGGTCGGTGCCGGTAGTCCGCATCCATCTATGCCTATTGGATAGGTATCAAGATTGGTATCAGCAAGGTTTGAAAGAATCTCTAAAGATAATTTCTGTAATGGATGTTCAAGTTTATGGTAACCCTCTATGGGTAACTGCATATGCAATGCCGTTGTTAAATATCCGCAGTGTTTTCCAGAACAGTTATGATGAATTCGACAGCCCTGTTGTCCCGATGCGAGCAGCTTATGAGCACTCTCGGTATCTTCCGGTAATACTGGGCCGCAGGCTAGATGATCCTCGCTTAAGCCCAGTCGATTCAGCCAGGATCTTACCAGCACCTGATGGATCACTTCACCCTGGTGAGATGAACAGGCCAGCGAGAGTTCTGCATCGCTTAATGAAAAATGATCACTGGCACCTGTTTCAATCAACTGTATAGCAAGCATCGGCTTTAAAGCAGAACGCGGGAAAACCAGTCCATCTAAATCCCCCCAGCTGTGCAGTATCTTACCTTTGGCATCGCAAACTACAGCTGAACCAAAATGCCTGCTTTCTACGGTATCTTTTCGCTTAACTTCAACTAACAATTCATAAGACATGATATGTTGGACCTGCTATAAAGTAGCCACGTATTGACTGACTGCATCCTTATTACTATCTGGTGGATGGGTTGATTTAGCTCGGGCAATGCCTCCTCGCAGAATTCTATCGACTACCGCCTGATAATTCAGTCCATTTGTCAGTTCACTCGCCTGTGGGAAATAACTCGATCCAAAGGTCATACCGGGAACCAGATTGGCTTCCATAAAGAAAAGATCTCCATGCGCATTACTTTTAATATCAATGCGTCCAAAGTCTCTTACTCCCAGAGCATTAAATGCTTCAATCGCCAACGCTGACACCCGCTGTTTAATACCATCATTATCAATCATAATCATCTTTTCCGAGTCATCTTTTTTCGCCTTCGCACCCAGTATTCTCAGTCCATTGCTTGAAATAGGAGGGACTAATTCTACAGCCGATACAATTAATTTTTTATCATTGTCTGTAATCAATGCAACGGTATACTCACGACCATCAAGATATTCTTCTACCAGTATGGGTTGCTGAAAACTATTATATAGTGCGGTAACTTTAGCCTCGTATTCATTAAAACTGCTTACAAAGGATAAATCATCAATACCATTCCCGTTTGCAGCATTCAGGGGTTTTAAAAACAATGGAAAAGCAAATGGCAGTTCAGTTTCTGTTTTGTATTCACCAGGTACTGCCAGAAAATATTTAGCAGTCGAGATACCTTTATTCATTAAGTGTGTTTTAGCCAGCACCTTGTTGGAATCAAACTCAAGAACTTCTCGTGATGAACCCGTGTAATGAACCCCTTTACGAGAGAAAAAGTCGGAAAGCCAGATATCATCATCCTGGTTTATGACATATTTGACTGCAGGAATTACCAGGTCAGGCCGTCTGCTAACGACATTTTCCAGATCCTGTCGGGTTTCACAGACCGACAGCAGAACTTTATGCCCCATGTCCTGAATGGCATTTAATACATTGTTACATGCTTTAAGTGATCCAAAACCACTTTCTTTCATGGCGTCGTTGGGTGTTGTTATGATTTCAAGGTACATTACGGTTCCAGCATAAAGGAGCATAATCCCGTGATATTTAATATCCCGGGATTTAAAAAATAAATTGAAGAATAGTCGGGCGCCTTGTGCATACACGTTGTAGCCCGCTATAGAAATCAAGATATGGAAGAGGTAAAACAGGTCCATTTGTCATTAAAGACAGAAACAATGGATACCTTTTAAAGATAGATCAGCTTGATGGGCCAGCCTGTGCCAATAGCCTAACACATATCCGGCTGTGGCGGACGTTTCATTCTGCATAACCCTGAAGATCAAGTCATGTCATCTACTAGCGTTTAGACAGTAATCACTCGCATACAGTATAATGCGCTTTTTTAATATCTCTCGACCTTGAAGCATCTATCATCCAGCCGCTGGTTTTTCCCCTGTCAAAGATCCAGGCATCACATTGACCCCAATATCCAGAGCTGGTTGAACGACGAAGGTTCACTTACCAAACGTCTAAAACTGTTTTGTCCTGATCAATTTTCAGTGGACGTACTGGGTATGAAATGGGTAAGGCCTGAACACTCTGAAGCCCAGTTACTGAAGATACCTTTAAACCAAAAAGTTCTGTTACGTGAAGTTAATTTGAAATGTGGCGATAATCTCTGTGTATATGCGCGCTCGGTTATTCCTTTGAGTACATTGCAGGGTGAACATCGCCGCTTAAAGTATCTTGGTAACAAACCTCTAGGTGAATACCTGTTTGCTTCACCGAACCTGCATAGAGAAGTAATTCAGTGGAATAAGCTATCGGTGAATAGTATTTTATTCCAGTCTTTAGCGCAGGATTTAAGCGTGGCGGATACTCATATCTGGGGGCGCCGTTCACTTTTTAAAATACACAAAAGTCCATTAATTGTGAGCGAATTTTTTTTACCGCACTTATTATATTGCGCATCATGAGTAAATACCTTAAAACGGTATTGCGCTATTCTTTGGTACGCTTTACATGACTTTGCCGTATGGTTTAGTCTTTTTTTAGCCATCAACTGGGTAGTTTCAGCGGAATCTGGCTGGACGGCTGGTTATACGAATTCGCTGGAAATTATGACGGTATCTGGATTACAGGTATCATACTCGGTTTATTGGCCGCATGGTTGCATTGGTCAATTAAGGAACAGGACCATACTCAACAATTATTCACCAGCTGAAAACTATTTATGCAAGATTCACCCAATAAAGTCGGATTTGTCAGTCTCGGTTGCCCCAAAGCCACTGTAGATTCGGAACAGATAATTACCCAGTTGCGCGCCGAGGGATACGATATCGTGCCCGATTATCAACAGGCGGACATGGTGATTATCAATACCTGCGGCTTCATCGACTCGGCAGTAGAAGAATCCATGCAAACCATTGATGAAGCTTTACATGAAAATGGACGCGTGGTGGTGACAGGGTGTCTGGGCGCCAGGGCTGAACTGGTGAGTGAGGCCTTCCCGAATCTGTTGGCGGTAACCGGACCTCATGCGACCAGTGAGGTGATGCAGGCAGTGCATAAACATTTGCCCGCCAGGCATGATCCGTTTATAGATCTGGTTCCTCCACAGGGCGTAAAACTGACTCCGCGGCATTTTGCCTATCTGAAGATTTCAGAGGGTTGTAATCACCGTTGTACGTTTTGCATTATTCCATCGTTTCGCGGTGATCTGGTCAGCCGGCCCATAGATGACGTGATGCAGGAAGCACAAAACCTGGTGAATGCCGGGGTTCGTGAATTGTTGGTGATTTCACAGGATACCAGTGCTTATGGTGTTGACCTTAAATACAGCACCCATTTCTGGAATGGGCAGCCTTTAAGTACTCGATTTGTCGATCTGGCTAAAGCGCTGGGCCAGTTTGGTGTATGGGTACGCCTGCACTATGTCTATCCTTATCCCCATGTAGACGATGTGGTTCCATTGATGGCACAGGGGCTGGTTCTGCCCTATCTGGATATACCTTTCCAGCATGCCAGTCCTAAAATTCTCAAGTTGATGAAGCGCCCCGGCAGTCAGGAAAAAGTGCTGGAACGTATAAAGAAGTGGCGCGAAATCTGTCCCGAACTGGTGATCCGTAGTACCTTTATTGTGGGTTTTCCGGGGGAGACGGATGAAGATTTTGAAATGTTGCTCGATTTTTTGAGCGAAGCCCAGCTCGATCGTGTGGGCTGCTTTATGTATTCAGACGTAGAAGGCGCTCAGGCAAACGATTTGCCCGATCAGGTGGATGCCGATACCAAACAGGAGCGTTATGACCAGTTTATGCAGCACCAGCAATTTATCAGTCGGGATCGTCTGCGTAAACGAGTAGGCAGCACAATGAAGGTCCTCATAGAAGAGCAAATAGAAAATGGCTGGGTTGGTCGCAGCTATGCGGATGCACCTGAAATCGATGGTGAAGTGATTATTGAAACCGATCAGCAACTCACTGCAGGAGAGTTCGTTCAAGTGAGTATCACAGACAGTGATGATTACGACCTGTTTGGAGTACTGGCATGAGCATACTCGCCATAGTCGTCAACGATCAACTGACCCTGCAGTATGACCGCGACAAACCGCTTGCAGAGCTTCACCAGCAATACCTTGATCGACTGGATGCCAAATTTGATCAGGGCATAGAGCTACAGGGTGAACAGCTGCCAAATCCAGATATCGAGCAACGATCCAAATTTATGGCACTCAGTCTGATGGAAGGCATTATGTATCAGGAAGACAATAAAGCCGCCGCCAGTATGGCCTGGCTTGCAACCCGCCTGCCCGATCTGAAACAGCTTGTAGCCGTCGTTGATGAAGAAGGCACCCAGTTCGAGCTGATTTTTGACCGTGAATACCAGCCTCAGGTTGTCGTTAAATTTGATGGTTTAAATAGCTAGTTCATCCCTTCAGCAACAAAAACTTCTGTCCGTACAGCTAATTTGAGCTAAATATAACCTAAGCTCCTATTGTTAGCTTGTCATTCCAATAATTATCAGGACAAAGTTATCCAATGAAGATCAACCTCAGGCTAAAACTTGTCATTGGCTATACGTTGATGGCTATATTACTTATCATCTGTGGCGTGGTTGGCTACCTGACAACCCTTAAAATGACACAGCAGCAGATTGATTTTCAGGCCAATCAGGCCAATCAGACAAATCAGGTTAATCAGGCCATTCAGGCGAACAATGCCTTACACGATGTATTGCAAATCAGTAGCAGCATAAGGGAGCAGGTCAGGGTCGCCGATAATATGTTGTCAGGCGGTACAAATGAAGTGTCACAAAACCTGTTTCCTGAAGCGCTGCAGCGAACAGAGCAGGCTTTGCAGAGCATGGTCGATGCCAGGCAGATTCCTCAACAGCAGATAGACCAGATTGTTCAGGCACAACAGTCATTTACTGCTGCATTCAACTCGTTAATGGAAAGTTACCAGCAACATCAGATTATTTATCAACAAACAATCGATAACGCTGAATTGTTTAAAAATATTCTCTCTTCTTTTAACGAACGGGCTAAACGCATCATCGTCGAGAAGGAAACCAACTGGGATATAAGTCAGAGCAACAATACTCGTCAAATCGAAGAGTGGTTCGCAGCCTCTGCTTCAAACGAAGCTGAACTCGCATTATTTTCCCAGCTGTATTACCTGCAACAGTTACTAAATGGTAAAAATATTGAGCAAATTCAGGCGTTAATCAAAAATAGCCAAACCGACCTGGATATCTATATGGATGACCTGTCAGCCATGCAACTCTCTAAACAGTTAGCAGATGACAGTGACAAAAGTTTTTCTACATGGTTTGCCGAATACTATGCGCAACACAAAAGCCTGTATGCCCAGACACGAGATAATCATAATGACCTTCAGATACGCAAAAATACCTTTGAGTCAGCGGTCGATAAATTGCTTCAGCAAACTGTAGAGATTGAACAGGCAAGCAGCAAAAATACAACTAGAAACGTTGAGAATAACCAGCAAATCAATAATCCTGGATATTTTAACATAATGATCACCGTGATTATTGGTATTGTATTAGCCATAATCACTTTCACACTAACCCTTAGATCGGTTGTTTCGCCAGTGCGTAAGATTAGCTATCAATTGCATAAGCTGTCTAAAAACGAAGGCGACCTCAGCCAACAACTTATGGTTACTGGAGATGATGAAATATCAGAACTATCAATCTGTTTTAATCATTTTATTCAACAGATCAGACAGCAGATCACTCAACTCATCCCGGTAGTGGAGCAACTTGCTAAAGCTGTTAGCGAACTTTCCGGTCAGTCTCAGCAAACCCAGCAACAGATGTTGAGCCAGCAATCTGCTACTGATTCTGTAAACCATAATATGCATGACATGGCATTACATGTAGAGGATGTTTTTCAGGCTGCGCAACATGCTGATAACAGCATGCAAACGATGAAAACGACCCTACAACAAAGTCAGCAGGTGATTTCAGGTACACTGGGTTCGATGAATGATTTTGCTTCAGATATCGAATCTGCAAGCGCTGTCATTGAACAGTTGAATAACGACAGTCAACAGGTCGGTTCAGTAGTCGATGTTATTCAGAGTATCTCTGAACAAACCAACCTGCTCGCTCTCAATGCGGCAATTGAAGCTGCTCGTGCCGGTGATCAGGGCAGGGGCTTTGCTGTGGTCGCTGATGAGGTTAGAACCCTTGCCAGTCGCACAAAGCAGTCAACCACTGAGATACAGAGCATCATAGAGCGCTTACAGAAAGGATCAGAACAAGCAGCTAGGGTGATGACCCGCAGCAGAGAAAAATCACAGCTAACCATGTCAACCACAGGTTCTGCCTCCGAATCTCTAAGCAGTATCACTGACAACTTTCAATCCACCGGCGATATCATCAGCAAAATAACCACTGCCGCTTCATCTCAAAACGAAAAAACCCATGTCATGCAGCAGAACCTCGACAACATAAGTGACATCAATACTCAAACCTCCAGCAGCTATGAGCAGATGAGTGATATCACCTTAAAACTTAATGATCTTGCCAGTCAGTTACAGCAATTGATGGGGCATTTTAAGGTTTAGAAAATTTTTAACCACTGAGATTCCGCCTAGTTCCTGTTTTTCGTGGTTAATTTTATGCCGCAAAAGAATGAACCACGAAGTACACGAAGATCACGAAGGTTTTTGGTTGTTCTTGATGTTTCCTATGGTGGCTTGCTGGTGCTGCGGTTTGGTTGTGCGGGCCGTAAGGATTATTTTTAAACCACAGATTAGGGCAGGACGCCCGTAAGTAGGGCAATGCAGGAGCTATTGCCGAGAACACTGAGAGCACAGAGAGTATATTATTTGATATCTTCTTCCTGGCCTTCGTGAGCGTCGTGGTTATCTTATTTTTTCTCGTTTCCATGGTTCTCCGCACTACTGTCCGGAATGGTTGAGTTGGGCCTGGAAATGGCCAATAGTGACTAGCTGTTCAGAAGTGATAGTTAAACGGCGACTTAAATATAAATGCTCGTCATTACCGGACTTGGTCCGGTAATCCAGCCGGTCGCGAATACCCTGACATGGCACTGGATTACCCAGTCAAGCTGGGTAATGACGATGTAATAGTGGTTGTTATGACACTTATGAAACACACAGGAGTTATCCCGGAAAGTAGTGCGGTCCTCCGTGGGGCCCCCTGTAAATTACTTCTTAGAATCAACGAGTTACAATTTGTTTCATGAGAGAACACTGAGGTGAGTGTTTATTTTTGTACGTCAAATTATCAGAAGCTTCAGGTCTAATCTGCAAGCCTCATAACATCGGTTGACGAATAATTGTTCTCCATTTTTCCGGAGCAGCACGTCGGATATCGCTAAGATAAATTTCATGATGTTTGCCAGAGATTTCTGAATGCTCGTCGATAAAGTTATGCACTCGTTGAATGCTAAGGCCTTCTTCAGAGAATGGTCCTATGTGTAATACTTGAGCACAACGCCCTTCTGTAAATTCCTGAAAACGAAGTTCGGAAATAGCTGGGTTACTTTTTTTCTTCTGCACTTCACTGATTGCTTCATCAATCATATTCTGCGTAACAAATGCTGGTTGCATAATCATCATGGTCCACTTCCAGTTCGATTTATCATTACTGGTAAATGCCGACATATCATCAGCCCACCATAATCCTTCTAGCGGCATCACCGCATAATCAATAGCATTGCTGCCTTTCTTGATCATAAATTTCGCCTTATATGACACTGAGAACAATGCTTCTACCGCTTGGCTGTATTCATGAGAGGTATTTGGATCACCCATCCCGTCAATCATCAGAAAATTAAACTCAGGTACATCAACCTCAACAACCTGTCTGGCTGGTGCTGCATAGAGATTTTTGTATTCTTTTTTTAAATCTATTTTTGTCATATCAATGTTTCCTTATCAGCTATAAACCGCAGGAATTCCATACAACAGGCTGCCTGCGAGGAAATAACACAGCAATATAAACGATGCCCAATGGCTTAATTTATAAAATATAACCTGTAAAACACTACGTCCCATCCATAACAGACTGATTAGAATAAGAAGATTGTTACCCAATGTTGTTGAGAGTAGCTCCTGGGTGTGTAACAAAGAGATCCAGGCAAAAATCAGGAATACGAATATCAGGGTAATATTCAATACCTGCATTGTTTGTCTATTGATAAAAGAAAGCGATGCGAGATCTTGCTGCCAGTTGAAGATACGCGAGAATAGTAGATGAAAAATGATCAGAAGAATGTGGTAAACCCCGCCCAGCTTGATTAGTAATTCCATGTTCGATATCACCCTGATTAAACTTTGCCAGCTAGCCTGGCTAGCCGACTATTCGAGTACAGATAGTATAACGGTGATATCCGGGTTTTGTCAGCTTATGCCTGTCTGCGTTATTAAGGGGTTAGAGTTGAATGAATTAAAAAACCCAGGCTACGCGATGTGTTGGTAGGGAGATTGCCAAACTCATGGGTATACAATGTCTGGACGATAAATTGCTAACACATCGATAGCCTGGTAACAGGGTGATCGTTTAGAGAACCTCTGAAATTATCAGAGGCTCTCTGGGTATTGCTTACTACCTTATTATTCGCTGCTGTTCATGAATCCAATCAGATGTAGCAGACTGGTAAATAAATTGAACAGGGCTACAAATAAGGTCACAGTTGCCATGATGTAATTGGTTTCACCACCATGGATAATATTACTGGTTTCAAACAGAATGAGGCCTGACATGAGCAGTACAAACATGGATGAAACCACAATCGATAGCATCGGCATCTCAAAAAATACAGCCGCCAGGCCTGCGATAAAGGCAACAAGAATTCCGGCAAACAGGAAGCTACCCATAAAGCTGAAATCTTTCTGTGTGATAGAAACATAAGCTGAAAGGCCGATGAAAATCACAGCAGTAGATCCCAGTGCTGTCATCACCATCTGTCCACCATTTGGCAGGGACAGATAACTGTTAAGTATTGGCCCCAGGGTATATCCCATAAAACCGGTTAATGCGAAAACAAAAACCAGTCCCAGTGCACTGTTACGAAAGTGACTGGTGGCAAACAGTAATCCGAAGTATCCGCCCAGGGTCAGCAATATTCCTGGGTGAGGTAAATTAAGGACCATGGTAATGCCTGCTGTCATGGCACTAAATAAAAGGGTTAATGACAGTAGTGCATAGGTATTTCTTAATACCTTGTTGGTGCTAATGGCAGACGATGCTGCCGTATTAATGCTATTGTTAGTTAATGTATTCATGATTAAATCCTCTCTCTATAAATTCGGTTCAGGCAGTGCCATCCAGGATTTGGTCTGGCCCTTTTTCAGCAAACGACCTTTATCGCGAATACGAGATAATTTTCGTACTACTGATTGAGCAGCCCGGTGTGAGGCTCGGTCAATCGCGCTATACAGATCATTTTTTACTTCTTTAATGACAACATCCGGTGAGTTCGGCATTTCAATCTGTATATGACAGCATTTATCTTCTCCACCGCGCGGTCCATTGATGTCAGATAACCACACCTTTACACGCTGGATATGTGCATTCTTTATATCCAGTGCGAAGCCCAGGCGCTGCCTGATACGTCTTTTCAAATCACCGGTTAAAGTGAATCTACGACTCTGAATATCTATCTGCATTTCAGTTTCCTCTTACTATCGGTTGAAACGGGCTTAATCATATATTGCTTTATATATCAAAAAAATTCGAATAATATGCACAAACTGTTCGTATAAATCGATGTGTTTTCCCTATGATGAATTACAAACATCTACGCTATTTCTGGGTAGTCGCCAAGTCAGGCAGTATTGCCAGCGCCTCTGAAACCCTGCATTTAACCCCTCAAACCATCTCGGGCCAGATAAGCATGCTGGAAAATAATCTGGGTGAAATGTTGTTTAATCGGGTTGGGAGAGGTCTGGAGCTCACTGAAACCGGTCGACTGGTGCTGAGCTATGCGGATGAGATTTTTTCTCTGGGCGGTGAGCTGGAACAAAAAATTCGAAATCTGCCTGAGGGTCGTACGCTGGTATTCAAGGTTGGTATAACAGATGTAGTGCCAAAATCGATAGCCTATCGCCTGTTAACGCCAGCCATGCAGCTTGATATGCCGGTTCGTATTGTATGCCGCGAAGGTGATATCACTTCGCTGTTAGCCGATCTGGCCGTACATCGGGTGGACCTGGTGATATCAGATGAAACCATACCTGCAGCAGTCAATGTACTGGGCTTCAATCACCCTTTGGGTGAATGTGGTATCAGTTTTCTGGCTGCGCCAAAAATTATCGATCAACTGGATGGTGAGTTTCCTGAGAATCTCATGGGTGCACCTTTTTTACTTCCCGGTGAATCCACGGTAGTACGCAATCGACTGGTACAGTGGCTGGACAAGCAGCATATCCATCCTCAAATAGTTGGGGAATTTGATGACAGCGCATTGATGAAGGCTTTTGGTCAGGCTGGCACTGGTGTTTTTATTTCCCCCACGCCCATCGCCGATGAAGTTGCAAGTCAATATGGTGTAGTGGTCATAGGTAAAACAGAACAGGTGCGTGAAGAATATTATGCTATTTCGGTAGAACGAAAAATATCCCATCCTGCAGTCACCGCGATTACAGAAATGGCTCGCGAATGGTTATTTAAAGATACTGCCTTATAACTACTTATTCAGTAAGACTTGAATTGTTTTGAAAAACTTTTCGATCACTAATGGTTTCTCCACTACGGCATCCATACCCGAATCCAGATAGCGAATTTTATCATCACTCATCACACTGGCACTGACACCGATGATAGGCACTCGATGAGCCTTATCCTCGATTTCTCGAATCATTTTGGTTGCTGCTATTCCATCCATAACAGGCATTTGAATATCCATTAAAATCAGGTCAAAGGTTTGCTGTTTAAACTTGTTTAAGGCAATTTGACCATTCTGAGCTTCTGTAACTTTTAATCCTTCATTCTCCAGTAATGATCTCGCCACAAAACGATTTATATTATCATCATCAACCAGTAGAACTGACAGGTTGCGGTTAACCACCAGCGTATTCTCGCCATCGCAGCTAACGGGATTAGCTTCAGCTTCCGCTAGAGTCACTTCGAGGGTAAAGCAACTTCCCTCTTCAGGTTCAGAGCTTACGCGTAAACTGCCCTGCATGATATCGGTTAATCTCTTGCATATTGCCAGACCAAGACCAACCCCTTTATTGGTAATCTGATCAGCTTCCAATTGTTGAAAGGCCTTAAAGATAAGACCAAGTTTATCCTGCTGTATACCGATGCCTGTATCTTCTACGGAAACCATCAAATCAAAATATCCTGGTTTTGCTGATTTTCCACTTATGTTCAATGAGACCCTTCCAAATCGAGTAAATTTGGATGCATTAGTGACCAGATTCACAACGATCTGTAGCAACCTTGCAGCATCACCCAGAAGGTATTCAGGCAGATTATTACTTGCCTGAATGATAAATTCGACCTGTGTTCCATCAAACAAAGGGCTAACCAGGTTTCTAATATCACCTATCCATTGCTTCGTTGAGAAGGGCTCTATGTCCAGAACCAGCTTACCCGACTCGATCTTGGAAAGATCAAGCAGATCATCAATCAGCATCATCAGGCTCTTACTGGAGCTGTCCAGAGTTTCGATATACTTATGTTGTTCCTCATCCAGCTCTGTTTCGCGTAATACCTGAATCATACCCACGACCCCATTCAAAGGCGTTCGGATCTCATGACTCATGGTGGCGAGGAAAAGGCTTTTTGCCTTATTGGCTGATTCTGCCTGAATCTTTGACTCCTGTAGTTCCTGTGTGCGTTGTATGACCTGCAGCTCAAGATTTTTCTGCTGACTATTGAGCTCTTCATCATAGGATTGTATCTGTTGCAGCATCTCGTTGAATCCATCGACCAGAGTACCCAGCTCGTCATTACTGACGCGTTCGGCTCTATAGCGAAAGTCTTTACCCTTGACTACTTTTTCCATGGTTTCGAGTAATCTTCTGACAGGTACAGAAACCACCAGCTGTAGCCGGTCAGCCAGAATCAGTGCGGTGAGCATGGCGATTACAAATATACTCAGGCCGACATAGGTTTGCTGTATGAGGTGACGGTAGAGTCGGCTCATATCGCCAATGATGATGAAATCCCCTAGCTTCGTCTGATCGAAAACTATAGGTTTTTTGACCTCAATATTATCCAGCGCAGATTCAAATATTGAATACCAGAAATCTGAGCTGAACGTTTTATCAGGACCTTGTGATGGTGTTTCGATAAACAGTTCCCCATTCATCAGGCGGATGCCAGACCAGATGACATCCCTCTGTGATGAAAGGCTGTTAATGATTTCTGCAGCTGCTTTTTCATCTCTGAATGCTATGGCTGCGCTGCTGTTTGCAGCTAATACAGTGGCCAGTGATTCGAATCGAATAACAGCTTCATCTCGTGCCGATGAGGCCTCAAGAAACATAAAGGCAAGGATACAGGGTATTAACACCACGGCCGTGGTAATGAGCATTATCGCTTCCAGCTTTTGCTTTATTCTGGCATTCCTGAGAATCATGGTGTTTTTCCATCCTCTACTTCGCTTGCCAGATTTAACAATCTTGAACTGATTTTAAGGCCCCTTTCATGCGCTATGGTCAGATTGATCTTAAAGCGGGTTCGATTGTTCTCCCGATACAGCTCGATGATACCGCCCTGATCTATAAATCCCGAAATTTCACTCACTGTTAACAGTGCAGACTCTGTATACAAACTGTCATTTGCAGAAAAATTATGGCTACTGTTTTGCGCGACATAAAGTATCTGACAGATGCCTGCAGGGACATTCTTTTTATAAGATTGAATAGTGACCGGATGCCCCTGTATTGTTCTACCGCTTAATTTTTTTATGGCTTCTATAACTGAGTCCTGACCTAGAGTACACAAGGTGAATGGGCTCTCTTGAGATTGCCAGGTACCCTGAGGCCATGTCACCAGTTTGCCAAAATTATAAATATATGCGGCTTTAAATAGTTGTATTTCATCCAGAACATGGTCAGCAACAGCAATATTTTTCATGCCAGAAATCAGGCATAGTAGAAACCACAGCATCCATGTCTTTATAATTGGTTTCAACAGGAGCTCCATTCCCGAAAGTCCAGATACCTTGCCATTTTGTTTATTTTTTTCATCCTGAAGTTATCAATCCTTAAAATTTATATTGAATCTCTACATAAAAACTACGTTCAGGTAAAGGCAGGTCATCCACAAGAGAACCAGAGCTGTATTCTTTAGCATCTTCATCAAACAGATTTCTTATTGAAGCAGCAAATGACCATGATTTTGAATCAGCGTAACGAACTGTCGTATCACTAATCGTATAAGCGGCTAGAGATGAGCGAGTATCGCCAGATGGACGTGGCCTTTCGCCAAACCAGTTTGCCTGAATGTTCCAGTTCCATTTAGGTCGGAACGACCAGTCAGCACGCAGATAGGCAGATTGTTCTGGAATCAGAAAATATTTAAATTCATTATCTTTTTGCTGTTGAAGTGCATAGTTTGCTGACACTTTAATATCCGGTTGTGCCAGCCATTTCAACTCCAGTTCAAGTCCCTTGGTAGTATGGTCACCCTGATTATTATATTGACTCTTGCTTAAACCAGAGACTGTAACTCGCTGAATAATATTGTCCTGATTCAGCTGGAACAGGTTCATTGATAGCATTAATTTTTGCGTGGCCGTGTACGAAAGTGATAGCTCTGTGGTATCAAACTCTTCTGCATCTAACTGATCATTAGGCAGAGCACGTGAGGTTTCTGAATAAAGCTGTTGAAATGACGGTGCACGAAATGCCTTGCCATACATGATTTTACTGGTCAGTTTATCAGTGGTTTGCCAAACCAGAGCCAGACGTGGATTAAAGGTATCACCAAAATCAGAATAGTCGTCGTAGCGAGCGCCCGCGGTTAGTTCCCAGTCGTTATTAATTGTCCAGATATCCTGAATAAACAGATGTGTAATCTCACGTTTCTTTTCAGGAGCGAATGCGTAAGGCGTATCAGATATATCAACCACTGGTCCACCAGCAGGCAGAGGATTTCCATCAGGTCCAGTACCAAAATTCACCCGCTGTACTACTGAGTATAAATCTTTTATAGAATAACCCGCGCCTATGCGTAGTACATGGTTATTTAAGCCGCTGTACAAACCACTTATTTCAAATGACAGGCTGCGTTCAGCTGCTTCCATCTGGTTTATAAAACCATCCGGGTAAACGTCAGTATTGACTGTAAAGCCAGGTGGGCGCTCCTGAAACCCCAGTCCGGAATCATACTGCAGATGCTCATAACCCAGATCGGCTTTAAGTGACCAGTCCTCATACAGGCTATCATTGCTATACAGAACATCGAGGTTATATCGGCTATCACTGGCAACCGTAAGTGGGTCGATAACGGCCGTTCCCGTCATACCAGTCTGTAAATCGCTATGCCCCATGTAGTCAGCCATCAAACGCCAGTTACCTTTGGCGATGGATACCCTGATATCCTCACTGCGCCAGCCATAATCAACATCTGCTGGGGCCAGTGAAGCATTGCTGCTATTAGACTGATCTTGCAGTGTTTGATTATCACTTGAGATAAAAGGACTGTATCCATCTGTATCATGAATATTGGCAGTCAGGCCGATCTCGAAACCGTTTAGGTTACTACCATGATCAAGCCAGGCGGTGGAAGAGTTAAAGCTTCCCAAACGCAATCCGGCTTTAGTGCCTTCAATATTGCCTGCCGTTTTAGTGATGACATTAATCACACCGGCGGCGGCATCTGCACCAAACAGAGCGGAACCCGGGCCGCGAATAATCTCTATGCGATCTATGATACTGGCAGGTAAACCTTTCCAGAATGCACCGAACACCCACATCAGGTCTTTCATGGGGTTTCCGTTCACCATTAATAGTGTATTAACAGCTTTTGAACCACGAAAGTGGATAAGAGGCCGATTGCCGAAGGGGTCTATCCGAATGTGTAACCCAGGAACTGTGCGTAAAGCATCCACCAGATTTACAGCTCCAGTTGCCCTGATATCATCGGCAGTTATCAGAGAAACAACCGCGGGAGCTCGAGAGATGGGTTGACGGGATGCTGTTGCTATACTGGTTTCCAGATCAACCAGGTCTTCAAAACTTAACGAGAGAAAGTGCTCCAGCCTGTCATCACTAGCCCCCGCAGCCGATAAAGAAATGACTGATGCAAATATTGAAAGGCACAACTTCAAGCTTTTCATTAATACAAATTTATCCCGTAGTTCTCAGACTGTGAATGTAGAGAGCCATTAGAGTTTCTTTTGATATAACGCTGTTGAATTAAGAAGTTAGATGGCAACTGTCTACTTTGTTTAATTGTTAGGGAAGCTCTGAATAATTCAGAGGTTCCTGCGGCACAGGGATGTGCCGCCAAAATCGATGACAACAAGCCATTGATTTTGTGAGAAAAACGAAAATTACACTTTTCGTTTTTCGTACTCTGATAATGTATAGATGAATTATTCAGAGCTTGCTTAGATATTCTATTTCCTTTCACTCAGGGCATTAAAAACTCTCAAAGTATAGCAATGAAAAATGAATATCAATAAAAAAGTAGGGATATATAAAGCGTTATTTGATTGATATCAGCTTGTTTTTTTATACAAGCAGTAAATGACATTTGATGTATTGGCAAGTATAGGTGACAGGCCCTAGTCTTCCAGAATGATCCGGGCACCTGATAATGAGTTAAAACGCGTCGATGTCGCTGCCGAATAGGCTCCCATCATGTGACCTATCACCAGTTCGCCTTCGCGCAGATTGGGCAACATGATATCTTCGGAGATGATATCGATGCTATCGCAGGTTGGGCCTGACAGAATCGATAGTGTGCGCGGCTCAGCATCATTTGGAATCTGTAAGGGGTACAGAACATGGTCGAACAGTTGTCCGCTGTAGGAACCATAAATCCCGTCGTCCATGTAATACCACATATAATCACCACGTCTGGCAATACCAGTAACACTACTGATGCCGGTAACAGCGGGTGCTACCAGAAAACGACCCGGCTCAGCAATGATGTCCAGTTGATCGGGTAATTCGGCTAGTGCCTGCTGTATTGGTTTGAAGAAGTCATCCAGGTCCGGGTTCTCCTGAGCATAATCGACAGGGAATCCGCCACCGATATCCAGCACATTCATAGGATTCTGGACTTCGTTATTGATCTCTTCTATCAGCTGCCCACATTGACTGATGGCATCTACATGCGTTTTCGATGAAAGACTCTGTGATCCAACATGAAAGGACAGTCCACGAATATGGATATCGTGTTGTTGCGCCTCAAGTACAAGTTCTTTTACCTGATCCGGGCTACAACCGAATTTACGTGACAGGTCTACACTGGCGGTATCACTACGGAAACTGACGCGCAGTAATACACCAACACGCTGCCGAAATGGGATCATTTTCTTCAGCTCATCGATATTATCCACCACAAAAGTGGTCGATCCGCCTCTTAGCGCAGCTTTGATATCATTTGCCTTTTTAATGGGGTGTGTATGAATGGTTTTGCGCCCACTGATCTGCTGCGGCTTGAGTAAATCTATCTCGCCTTCAGAGGCTACATCAAAATTACAGCCCAGTTCGGCCAGAATGCGAATCACATCAGGGTGAGGAAAAGCTTTAATCGCGTAATACAGGGATACGCCGGGCAGATAGCTTTTCAGGCTCTGGTATTGCTCAATCAGTTTACTACGACTAATGACCAGTAGGGGAGAACCATATTTAGCTACCAGTCCATCGAAATATTCGATCTCTTCAGGGTTGGCACCATATTTAACAGAACGTTTGTTCACGGATTTTATGCGTCCAGTTTGTCTTGAACATAGGCAGGCAACGCGAACGATGCCTGATGAATCTGTGGCGTATAATAACGGGTCTTAATGCCGCTAGCCTGAAAACGCTGCTGCAGCACACTAAGCTCCTGTTGCCTCAAGGTGACATCATCACTTCCCCAGGCGAATGTCATAATACCGCCATAGTAGGTAGGTACAGCAGCGCTGTAGAAGGTTTGATCCTTAAACTGTGCACCCATACGCTGTTGCGTATTAATCACTTCATCAATCTGAAAAAACGGTACGCCATTTTGAGTGACCATAACGCCACCAGGATTGAGAATTTTCTGGCATGCGGAATAGAAATTATTGGTAAACAGAACCTCACCCGGTCCCATCGGGTCGGTGCTGTCAGAGATGATGACATCAAAGCGCTGCTCGGTGTCGCGTACAAAATCCATCCCATCTGCAATCACGATATTGGCGCGTTCATCGTCAAACGCCCCAGCTGAGTGTTTGGGTAGATATTGTTTAGCCATCTCGATAACCTCGTTATCGATCTCGACCATAGTGGCCTGTTCCACAGATGCGTGTTTCATCACTTCGCGTAGCATACCGCCATCACCGCCACCGACGATCAATACCTGCTTTGCGTTACCATGCGCCAGAATCGGCACATGAGCCATCATTTCGTGATAGATAAATTCATCTTTTTCAGTCGTTTGAACCACACCGTCCAGTGTCATCACCCGGCCCAGAAAGGCATTGTGGAAAATCATTAAGTGCTGGTGATCGGTTTTATGCTCAAAATAAAGCTTATCTATACGGAAGGTCTGTGATAAAGCATCGTATAGCGTTTCCTGAAATTCTTTCATATTCTGATCTCCGGTTATTTATCGCGGATTACACCGCGTAGATGTTCTGTAACTTCCATCCGACGCGGGAAGAAATGTTGTTTTAGTACAGGTACCGCCATTTCAGGGCGGGCATCTCCGCACATGAATATATCAAATGCTGCGTAATCGCGTTCTGGCCAGGTATGTACACTGATGTGTGATTCTGCCAGAACAGCCACGCCAGATATACCTCCACCTGTAGTGAAATGATGTAAATGGATATGCAATAAAGTTGCACCGCATTGCTTAACGATTTCTCGCATGGCTTGTTCCATAACCTGGAGATTATCCAGATCACTGGCCTGCCAAAGGTCGACAATAAGATGCGTACCCGCGAAAACGGTACCATTGCGAGTAATGAAATGATCCTCAGATTCCTCACCGATGGAGTGTCCAGCAGCTGGGAATGAGTGATGAGCGGGCATCTGGATTACATGGTCCAGCGCCTCAGAATTTAAGTGTTCCACTCGTGAGCCCCTAAAATAACGTCAGATAAAAAATTCCGGCGCCATTTTTTCAATCAGCGCACGGTTAGCGAAGTAACATAAATCCTCGATGGATATTAAATTGGCGCGAATTCTAGGTTAAATTTTGATTTTAGCAAGTGTTTGTAATCGGTTTTTAGTGTCACTATTGTAAAAATGTGATCAGAATTGATGTCGCTGCACCTCGGCGAGGTTTGTGAGTTCTGGACAAAGCTAGACAAGCCTCTCATAGCCACCATATTTATCCTGGAACAATGGCTTATCACGGTTCAGGAAGTCCTGTAGATTCCAGTCCTCATGAGATAACAGACTGGCACAGCTGTCGCTTAGAACATAGGCTTCAACCTCCATAGCGGAGCCATCATCAAAAACCGCCGTTACCAGCTCACGTTGATAAAATGAACCTTCAAACTCATCGAGATAGTACAAAGCCTGTGTGCTCACATCGAAATAGACCTGACCCTCTACTGAAGAATCTGGCTGACTTATAATGCCGGGATATACCTCACCACGTAATTTCTTGCGCATATAACCGGATATACTAGCGGGGCGTGACTGAAACTGCCCACCACAGACATTCTGCATAATCGCTGGATCCATCAATGTTCCATACGTAAAGAGATTCATCAGTGCTTACTCCTGCTGTTATCAAAGCAAGTAAAAATGACAAAAATAGCATGGACGCATTTTGATGTTGAGCTTTAAATCAACTACATTCCCAGAAACTTAAGGCAGCTCAGATCAATTATGGTGTACCCCGTAAAGCGAGACCAGGGATGACGCAGCATCCATGGAGCTGCGGGTTAAACTGGAAGAAGAATGTTGTTAGAGACTGAGTAATTTTGGCCTCTATTCTTCGTCTATACGGGTGAGGGTTCCTTCAAGAATAAGGTCATCTGCATCAAACTCGATTCTTGCCTTTCCAGAGATGGCAAAACTGGACCCAGCTGATACATAGAGTGTTCTTGTTCCACCTAAGGCTGATAACTGGATATTGCCATCGCTGTGAATGATCAACTGTGAATAATCCAGATTTCCTCCGTTTCCCAGATTGAAGTTGCCGCCCGGTGCAAACATCAGGCGTTCGCCGGCCTGTAAAACCAGATTATCACCGTCCACGAAACCAATTCTAGAATCAACTGTATTTATCTGGCCAGATGGTCCAAACACGATGGCAAGGTTATTAACGGCCTGGATATAACCTCCTGATGGAAAATCTATATCCAGCTGACAAGCTGTATCACATAATCGTTCTGCGAAGCATGTATTGAAAACTAAAAGTAGTAAAATAAAACTGGTTGAACGTAACATGGAGATCTCCCTGGCCTAATGCCTGGCATTTTTTCTGTTGGTGTTACAGTGGTTATAGTCCTGTTAATGAAAAATGTAGTAAAAATATTTACTATTTCTAGAATATCCCAGCAATTTATAAGGTTTATAATGAATTATAGTTCGATGTGGCCAATTTTAAGTGAAACATAGATCATAGGCGGTAACTGTGGCACGATTTAGCTGTATAGTTTTTGAGGTCAGCATGTTGGAATTAAATCAAAATGAAAGTACACCTCTTAGGGGAAACCGATAGTCGCTTGATTTTGGTGCTTTTTGCCCATCCTTCAATTGACCGTTCTGAAGTGAATCATCCTCTGACTGAACATACTGGCGATTTTCCGGAGTAATGCTATTCATCAGGGACACAATCATTTGACTATTTCCGCAACAATGGATAAACGAAAATGCATGAAAATCGACTGGCTAATGAAACCAGCCCCTATCTCCTACAACACAAACATAATCCTGTGGACTGGCACCCCTGGGGAGATGGAGCTCTAAACCTGGCGCGAGAACTGGATAAGCCGATTCTACTATCCATCGGATACTCTGCCTGTCACTGGTGTCATGTAATGGCACATGAATCATTCGAAGATGAAAAAACCGCTGCATTGATGAATGATTATTTCATCAATATCAAGGTGGACCGCGAAGAACGTCCTGATCTGGATAAGATCTATCAACTGGCCCATCAACTATTAACCCATCGCGGTGGTGGCTGGCCACTGACCCTGTTCCTGATGCCAGATGATCAAACGCCATTTTTTGCGGGTACCTATTTTCCGCCTCAGGATCGCTATGGCATGCAATCTTTCAGTTCCATAATTCAGGCAGTACACAATGCCTATCAAATAAAACGCAACGATATAGAGCTTCAGAACAAATCGTTACTTGAACAACTACAACATATCAATCAGCCCGCCAGGCATCACGCCGAATTAAACGATAATATTTTTGCTGCAATGTCCCTGCAATTACTTGATCAATTCGATGCAGATGACGGAGGCTTTACTCCTAAACCCAAGTTCCCTCATGCCTATTTTATAGAACGCTGCCTGCGTCAGTTTTCACTTTATGGCAATGATTATTCCAGCTTACTTGAGGCGGGTTTATTCACTGCCGAAAAAATGGCCCAGGGTGGTTTATTCGATCAGATTGGTGGTGGCTTCTGTCGTTACTCAACCGACGACCAATGGATGATTCCGCATTTTGAAAAAATGCTATATGACAATGCCCAGTTGATACCAGTTTATGTCTGGGCCAATCAACTGAGGCCAGACCATTATTTTGAACGTGCAATATCTTTAACCGCTGACTGGCTAATGCGAGAGATGCAATCACCAGCAGGTGGTTATTATTCCTCACAGGATGCAGATTCTGAGGGAGAGGAAGGTAAATACTATGTTTGGCAAAAGCAAGAAGTCAGCAAACTGTTATCTGACACTGACTTTGAGATATTTAAAAACACCTATGGTCTGGATCGCCCGGCAAATTTCGAAGGCAAATGGTATCCGCATATCTATAAAACTTACTCTCAGCTCAGTCAAAAATCCGGCCTGACAGATAGTGAAATTATTGCCTCACTGGAAACATCTCGCCATCAATTGTTTGAGGTTCGTCAACAACGTATCAAACCCGGCACTGATGACAAGGTACTCACCTCATGGAATGCGCTAATGATACGAGGCATGCTGATTGCCGCGCGCATACTCAAGCGTCCTGAGTATGAACAGTCCGCATTAAGCGCACTCGACTTTGTGCGTGAAAAAATGTGGAGTGATGGCCGGCTACTTGCTACCTGGAAAGATGGTAAAGCCCATCTGAATGCCTATCTGGATGATTACGCCTATCTACTATTAACATGTCTTGAAGCACTACAAACACAATGGGATAAGGAATTATTTGAATGGTGTCTGGAACTGGCAGATAGCCTGATAGATGATTTCTCTAATCAGCAAAGTGGAGGATTTTATTTCACCCGCAACGACCATGAAAACCTGATACTGCGTAGCCAGACATTCAACGATGATGCCATGCCCTCAGGCAATGCAATAGCAGCTCAGGCCTTATATTATCTGGGTTATCTATGCGCGGAACCACGTTATCTTGCTGTTGCAGAGAAAACCATTAAAGCCGCCTCCTTACAACTGGCTAAACAACCCATGGCCTATGCGGCCATGCTGAATGCAGTCGATATCCATCTTCACTCTGCCACTATTATTATTCTGCGCGGTGATAAAACCGCTATGCAGGAATGGCAGCAGATAGTAAACCAGTACTACCTGCCTGATGTACTGTGTTTTGCGATAGACGAGCAGAGCGAGGTTTCAGAACAATTTCAGGATAAAAAAGCTATTCATGGTCAGGTATCGGCATACCTCTGTGAAGGCATGACCTGTCATGAACCCGTTTCTGACATCATGCAATTTAAGGAAGTTATTTCAGGCTTACGATACTATTAAAACATTTAACCACAGAGAACACAGATTAAGGCAGGATGCCTGTAAGTAGGGCAACGCAGGAGCTGTTGCCGAGAACACGGAGTGTAAAAAATAGTGTGTTATTACCTTTTTAATTGAATAGTTATACGCATTCAAAAATCTTCATTTTTTAATAACTCTTATGCAGCAAAACTATACTTTGTCATTGAGAATAGTCTAAGGGTATTAACTTTACGCGGCAATCTAAAAGCGGTTGATATACAAAGAAAGATTGCCGCGCTGCGCTCGCAATGACAGGCATATACGAATTAATCCGAGGTTCCTTAAATTTTAAGAACACCATTTTTATCCTCTGTGTTCTCGGCAACAGCTCCTGCGTTGCCCTACTTACAGGCATCCTGCCTTAATCTGTGTCCTCCGTGGTTAATAGTTCTTTTATTAACAACAGTTATCATCACCTGGACAGCAGGATGCCTTAAACCAGGACAGGATGGTTTTTTTGTCAGGCACGCCACCTGCATGGGCTATCTTGCCATCGATGATCACTCCCGGTGTGGACATAATGCCGTAGGACATTATTTCTGCCATATCCTCAACCTTCTCAAGATTTATCGCTATACCGTTTTCATCAGTTACATCTTCTATTAACTTTTGTGTGGTTTTGCAATTTGCACAACCAGAACCTAAAACCTTAACCTCTATCATATTTCACCTCACAAAATAAAATTAAAAAACCAGCCAACTAAAATAATTGAAATTGCCACTATGCCCGTAAATAGTGCCAGAGCCTGCCATTTGATCACCTTCTTTAAAATCATTAGCTCAGGCAAGGAGATAGCAGCAATACTCATCATGAAACTAAGTGTGGTTCCAATCGCCACACCTTTTAACAGCATCGCTTCAGCTAAAGGAATCACACCTACTGCATTGGAATAAAGCGGAACACCAATAAGTACTGCCATCGGTACTGCAAGGAAATTATTAGCATCACTTAAATTAGTCGCCCAGCTTTCTGGAAAATAGCCATGGAACAGGGCGCCTGCGCCAACTCCAAGAACTACCCATTTCCAGATGCGCCTTACAATTTCATCAACCTGAGCGTAGGCATAGTGATGTCTGGCTTTCAGAGAATCATCCTGCTCCATCATGGGAACTTCTCCCATCTGAATCTTCCAGACATAGTCCTCAACCCATCGTTCGGGTTTAAACTTTTCCATTACCACACCACCAAAATAGGCCGCAAACATACCTGACAGGACATACAGTACTGTAATCTTCCAGCCTACGATTCCCCACAGCATGACTACCGCGATTTCATTGATCATGGGGCTCGCTATCAGAAACGAGAAAGTAACACCGAGTGGAATACCGGCCTCAACAAATCCTATAAACAATGGCACCGATGAACAGGAGCAGAAAGGAGTTACTGCACCAAGCACAATCGCCAGCATTCTGGAAACAAATTTCGATTTACCGCGTACATAATCCCGCACCTTTTCTGCAGAGACAAAGGACCGAAATAGACCCATGACGTAAATAATGACCACCAGCATAAAAAATATCTTTGTTATATCCATAACAAAAAAATGTACGCTCTGACCCATCTGGGACTGTGTTGATAGCCCCAGTAATTGATAAGCGATCCAGTTGGCTAATAACTCAAACATTAGCAACATTTCCTGATTTCGGGACGGTTGGTCATATCAGCCAGCCTTTGTCTATCCTGTATAAAAATATCGCTATGACTTAACTCATCGATTGTCATTTTGATGATTGCGGTCTTGAATGCTGAAAGCTCAGGTTGTACGGAATACAACACCCACTGGCCCTCACGTCTTTGGCTGACCAGATTATTCAATTTAATTATCGCAAGGTGTCTGGATATCTTTGATTGTGGTAAATCTAGAGCATGTATCAGCTCGCAGACACAAAGCTCATCGTTTTCAAAGATTAATGCGAGGCATCTTAATCTTGTTTCATCAGCCAGAACTTTAAAAAATTCATTCATTTTATTTAATCATGAAGTTTCGCATATGCGGATATCCAGATATTAGTACCCTTTGATCTAATGTCAACCAAATACTAAAGGGAATAAAACAAACTTGGCCAGCGTATTAACTTATGATGATCTCGATCAATGAGTATTAGCAAACGCTAATATATAATACAGAGAATCTAATAGAAAAGATTTGGGAGGAACTGAAGCAGCCACCTCTATCGTGGAGGTAAATAAGGTCTAAGTTAGTTATATAGCAGGGATCTTGTTTAGCTGGTTTTTTCAGTCAATAAAAAATAATGAGGTTTTTGGAGGAATTTTTCAAACCCCTCAGTTGCTGACTTGAGGTGACATGAGTTTATCCATTTTTGTTTTAATAATCGGTCTTGCCTTTTTATTAGCTGCAGGAGGCGTTTTTTTTGTTCTCAGATCCTATAAAAAGGCAGAAGAAAAGCGAGATCTAAGAAGGTATTTTGCTGACAAAATGGTGAGCACTCCTCTCCCAAAGATGTTGCAAGCCCTGGGTATAGGAGGTTCAACTTTTCTATACCGAAGATCCATAGACACAGTTGCTGACAGTATTAACAACTGCGAAAACTGTACTGATATTGCTGAATGTAGTGAAAAATTAAGAATACCGGAGTTAAACCCGGAAGATATCGAATTCTGCCTGAACAAGAAGTACCTCATTAAATTCAGCCGGTCTGAGAGAATCAAGAACAATAAATAACCCTTTTCAGCCGAATTATTCTCAATTAAGAAATTACAGGGTCAGAGATTCGATTCCCGAATTAATCATCTGAAAATCTATCCAGGTCAGTCGTTGCGTCCCTGTGCCTGAATTGCGGTAATCGCTACCGTATTAACAATGTCTGTCACCGTACATCCACGAGAGAGGTCATTAACGGGCTTATTCAGACCCTGCAGGATGGGTCCGATGGCGACCACGCCAGCGCTGCGTTGAACTGCCTTGTAGGTATTGTTGCCTGTATTCAGGTCAGGAAAGATAAACACTGTAGCACGGCCAGCGACTTCGCTTTGCGGTAGCTTGGTTTTAGCGACTGAGACGTCTACCGCAGCGTCATATTGAATCGGTCCTTCCACCTTGAACCAGGGGGCCTTTTTTTGAGCTATAGACACTGCCTGGCGTACCTTTTCTACTGCGGCGCCTACGCCGGAGTTTCCAGTAGAATAGGACAGCATGGCAACCCTGGGCACTATGCCAAAACGCTCCGCAGTGGTTGCCGAAGTGATTGCTATTTCTGCCAGTTGCTCTGCATTGGGGTCAGGATTAACGGCGCAGTCACCATATACCAGTACCCGGTCCGCCATGCTCATGAGAAAAACACTGGAAATCATGCCATGTTCCGGCGCTGTTCGAATCACCTCGAATGCCGGACGAATGGTATGCTGGGTGGTGTTTACAGCGCCAGAGACCATGCCATTGGCATCGCCGCAATGTACCATCAGTGTGCCGAAATAACTGACATCCTCTATCATATCCAGAGCTGCCTCGGGGGTTAGTCCCTTGTGTTTACGCACTTCATACAGCGCATCGGCATAGCGTTTGCGAAGCGGTGATTGAACGGGGTCGATGATTTGTGCTTTGTCCACACGTAAACCTAAACGTGATGCTTTACTCCGAATCGTATCTAGGTCGCCGAGCAGGGTGATATCCGCAATCTCACGTAGCAATATAATCTCGGCGGCGCGCAATATCCGTTCCTCGTTACCTTCCGGTAATACGATATGCTGACGCTGTTGACGTGCGCGCTGGATGATCTCGTACTCAAACCGTAATGGCGTGGTGATCTGTAGCTTCTCATCAAACATTTCACCTGCCAGACTGCCAAAATCGACAGGCAGTTCTTCGGTTAATGCCAGTGCCGCCGCCAGCTTACGCGGATTATCGATATCCAGTTGTGATTCCACTTCATCTACTGCAGTAGCCGTCGCAAAAGTGTCATCCTCTACCAGTAAAATAGGCAGGTTTCTTCCACTCAGACCTTTGACCAGTTTCATCACCTCAGTTGATGGGCGCAGTCCTCCAGTCAGAAGAATTCCGGCTATCTGCGGGTACTCGCTACTGGTATCGGCAAGCAGGCTACCAAGAATAATGTCATTGCGATCTCCCGGTGTAATCACCAGGCTACCCTGTGCTAAACGGTCGAGGAAATGCGGTAATTCCATGGCTGCAATCTGGAAATGAGATACTTCTCGCTCCAGGCTTGTTGGCGTTCCGACCAATAACCTGGCACCCAGGGCGCGCGCAACGTCACCGACCGTTGGCATGTCGAGCACCGGCCTTTGTTCCAGCAGGTAAATATTCACATCGTTGTGGGCTGCGGCTTTCAGGCGATATCTGACCTCCTTGGGTAGTGAGGGATCCACACGGTTAATGAAAAGTGCAAAAACCTGACTGTGATGCTCCTCCAGTGTCTCCTGCAGGTTTTGCAGGTCTTCCAGTAATTGTTCTTCGTTACGCTGGTATCCATCGATAATGACCACAACCTGGCAGCCCAGGTGGTTAGCGAGTTCCAGATTGAAATCCAGGTCGGCACCGGGCAGGCTTTTATTGAAGTCGGTACCTTCGCAAAGAATATTTTTGTGCTGTTGAGACAACTGACGAAAGTGATCCAGCACGGTTTCGATGACCTTGTTCTTGTGTCCATCCGCTAATAGTCGATGTGCATCGCGTGCTAGCAGACCATAATGGGCCGAATGTTTCAGATCTGTCTCGTAACGCGTCAGCATCAACTCCAGAACCCGGTCCTTAACATCGGTAATAATCGGGCGAAAGTAGGCTGCACGTCCACTAATAGCCATCAGGCGATCCATTAAGCCGAGGCTTAAGGCTGATTTACCGCTGCGGCGGGCAGTACCGGTTATATATAGATGGGTCATAGCAGTTTCAGTGTTTCATCAGAGTTTCAATGGCTACAGAGTAAGCGGGTTTGACGTGCGATTTCCAGTTCTTCGTTGGTACGAATTACCAACAAAGGAATGTGCCCGGTTGCGTCAACAGATTGCAGGTGAATCGGGCATATGGCCCCGTCGATAGCGGCGTTGGCTGATTCATCAAGCTGGATTCCCAGATTCTGTAGATTATTAGTGATTGCCTGACGAACAGCAGCGGCATGCTCACCTATGCCTCCAGTGAAGATCAGAGCATCAACCCGACCCAGCAGCGCCAGGTATGCGCCAATGTATTTACGAATACGCTGACAATAAATATCCAACGCGAGTTGCGCCTGGCTATCAGCATTGTCGACACGACGCAAAATACTGCGCATATCATTGTCACCGCACAGGGCGCGCAGGCCGCTGTCCTTGTTCAGTGCGTGATCGATTTCCTGCGCTGTGAATCCTGCGCGCTGCTGCAGGTAGCTGCTGATAGCCGGGTCGATATCTCCTGAGCGAGTACCCATTACCAGCCCTTCCAGCGGTGTCATCCCCATTGAGGTGTCGCGGCAACGTCCCTGTTCAATAGCACATATGCTGGCGCCATTGCCCAGATGCAGGCTGATCAGATTGCACTGTTCTAGAGGGCGCTGCAGCCATCTTGCTGCCTGAGCAGCGACATACGCATGAGATGTGCCATGAAAACCATAGCGGCGTACACCATATTGTTGATACCAGTCATCAGGCACGGCATAACGCCAGGAAGATTCCGGCATATCCTGATGAAATGCCGTGTCGAAAACTGCCACCTGTGGCAAATCAGGAAAAAGGCGCTGACAGGCTTCGATACCTGCCAGATTGGCAGGATTGTGCAGTGGGGCGAGAGGAATACAATCTCGAATCTGTTGAATGCTGGTTTTGTCCAGCATAGCGGGTTCACAGAAGGCTTCGCCTCCATGAACTACCCGGTGACCAATGGCAGATAATGGCCTGGACTCCGTTAACACTTTTGAGTCTCTGAGCGCTTCAAGAATCACTGTCATACCCTGGTCATGATTAGCTGCAGCAACTTCATGCTGCTGGCAGGAGCCATCTTCAAGGTCTAAGGTTAATTCCGCCTTTGCTTCACCGATGCGCTCAAGCAGCCCGGAAAGTAGCCGGGACTCATCATGCATGGATATTAACTGGAATTTTATAGATGAACTACCGGAGTTGATGACGAGTATAAGCATGCAATTTCAGCGGGGTTGACTAAGGGTAGATAGAAAAAATATGTGCGTAAATTATACCACAATAAAGTTGTCTGATTGATTCATAGATGCACAGGAGGTTCTTACTGCAGCTTTTTTTATCAGCTGTGTCGAGTCCAGAGTTAACCAGCTCTTTCCAGGCTGAGGGGAATGACAATGTCAGGAGTGAAGTTTCAGTTAAAACAGCGCTTCTAACTCTGATAACGATTGAATGACTTTTGTAGGGCGAGTGCCCCAGCTATCCATTATCTGTTGAGGTGTGCGTTTAACCCATACGCTATTCAGACCGGCGTTGCCTGCACCGATGACATCAAATGCATTACCTGATATCAACCAGGTATCTTCGGCATTTGCACCACTGCGTTTCAGAAAATGCTGATAAATTTTTGGGTCGGGTTTGTATTTTTGTATCTCATCCGCACTCACAATGTCCTTGAAGTAGTGATTAATACCATCATCTTCGAACAGCTTTTCGACATCTTCAACTGGACCATTGGTAAAGGCATACAGGTTTAGATCACTGCGCTGTTTCAGAGAACTGAGGCAGTCAACGACGTCCTTGAATGCTGGCAGATTCAGGTATTTCTTGATCAGGCTAAAGTGCTGGTCTGGCGTGACTTTAACGTCAAAGGCGGTAATACAGTAATCCAGTGCGTTAGAGGTACAGGTGTAGAAAGGTTCGTAGCGATTCATCATGCTACGACGAAACGAATACTCAAGCTGCTTGTCGCGCCACATGGTTGCGAAGGGCATTGCCTTTTGCTCACCGATATACCGCTGTAACAATTCCACCATGCCATAGGTGTTAATCAGGGTGCCGTAAACATCAAAAGCTAAAGTAGTCATTAATCATCCTGCCTGGTCAGGGAGAGCGGACAGATGTAACTATCTGTCCGCTGCCCGAAGTTTAGATTCCTTGTGTAAGCGCCCCGAGATTAACGGTTTTCTCTGTTATCGATCAGATTATCAACAACGGTAGGATCGGCCAGAGTTGAGGTATCACCAAGAGCATCAATCTCATTCGCAGCTATCTTACGTAGAATTCGGCGCATGATCTTGCCTGAGCGAGTCTTTGGTAGGCCGGGTGACCATTGAATAAGATTTACCTTTGCAATGGGTCCGATTTCCTTACGTACCAGTGCGACCAGTTCGGCTTTCAATTCATCGGTCGGTTCTACCCCAGCCATTGGGGTAACATAGGCATAGATGCCCTGACCGGTTAAATCATGTGGGTAACCGACTACAGCTGCTTCTGCTATATTATCGTGTAATACCAGTGCGGATTCGATTTCGGCAGTGCCCAGACGATGACCAGAGATATTCAGCACATCATCTACACGTCCGGTAATCCAGTAGTAACCATCTGCATCGCGTTTGGCCCCGTCACCGGTAAAATAATACCCTTTGAACATGGCGAAATAGGTTTCGTAAAAACGTTGATGATCGCCATAAACAGAACGCATCATAGAAGGCCATGGGCGTTTGATCGCCAGATTACCCTGCGCAGGGTTACCATCAATCTCATTGCCTTCATCATCCAGTAATACGGGTTCTACTCCAAAGAATGGAAAAGTAGCTGAGCCGGGTTTAAGTGGGGTTGCGCCAGGTAAAGGTGTCAGCATATGCGCACCGGTTTCGGTTTGCCACCAGGTATCAACAATTGGGCAACGACTATTACCGACAACACGGTAATACCATTCCCAGGCTTCCGGATTTATCGGTTCACCAACCGTACCCAGTAATCGTAAAGCACTGCGTTTGGTCTTTTTGACCGGTTCGTCACCGGCACCCATCAGGGAACGAATCGCTGTTGGTGCAGTGTAAAAAGTAGCGACATTATGCTTATCGCAAACCTGCCAGAAACGTGAGATATCAGGGTAGGTTGGAATACCTTCAAACATCAACGTTGTTGCACCATTGGCTAATGGGCCATAAACAATATAGCTGTGACCAGTAACCCAGCCGATATCTGCAGTACACCAGTAAACTTCACCGTCTTTATAGTCAAATACCAGCTTATGGGTCATTGCAGCCTGCAGCAGATAACCACCGGTGGTATGTAACACACCCTTGGGCTTACCGGTTGAGCCAGAGGTATACAGAATAAATAGCGGATCATCAGCATCCATTTCTTCTGGCTCACACTCAGTCGAGGCATCGGCTATCGCTTCGTGGTACCAGACGTCAATCTTGTCATTCCACTCAACAGGATCGCCACCACGCTTTACTACGATACAGGTGTTAACGTTAGGGCAGCCAGCTATCGCCTGATCAGCATTGCCTTTTAAAGGAACACGTTTTCCACCACGCATGGATTGATCAGAGGTGATCACCACTTTACAGTCGGAATCCAGAATTCTGTCTTTCAGAGCATCTGGAGAGAACCCTCCAAATACGATTGAGTGCATTGCGCCAATACGGGTACAGGCCAGCATTGCTACAGCAGCTTCAGGTATCATTGGCATATAGATGGAAACTCTGTCTCCTTTCTGAACGCCGCGAGCTTTTAAAACATTAGAAAATTTACATACTTCAGCGTGTAATTCACGATAGGTAATTTTTCTATCTTCGCCTGGGTCATCACCTTCCCAGATGATGGCAACCTGATCACCACGGGTTTCCAGATGGCGGTCCAGGCAGTTATAGGAAACATTTAATCTTCCACCGAGAAACCATTTGATACCTAAATCTTCTCTATCGAAACTCCACTCCTGAACCTTGTCCCACTTCTTTGACCAGCTCAGGTATTGATCCGCCTGTTCAGCCCAGAAGGTATCTGGATCATCCATTGATTGGCGATACATGGTTTCATACTGTTGCTGATTGACATGTGCCTGTGCAGCAAACTCCGCAGGGACTGGGTGGATTTGATCTTCTGACATGATGTTCCTCTCCTAAGAGTGATTCTGTATTAAATCGATAATTTTTCTACGTCTTAATCTTTTTGCAATGAACCTGATGGTGATTACATTGGTTTCTAGGGCCAAACATATTAACCGAGCAAACTCACCAGCCCATACCTAAAGCGCAGATAGAATGATTTGTTATTTCAATATTCAATATTACCCTTATTATTTTGCTTTATAAGCCCTTTAGCGTGTTTAGTGCACGTCTTTTCAATCACTAATGAGCGCTGTTAACTCTAGGTATTGAAAAAATGCTATAGTAAGTTCCGAATTCGTGTTGCGCCGCAGCATGGCTTTATTTAGGCTTACCGACGGACTAAATTCTAACAATTAACCCGGGGTTATTTAATTATGGATAACATACAGGATCTTATGGTCGCTAGCGTCCAGCTGCTATTCACGGGTATGGGCTCGGTCTTTATAATTCTAGGCATTCTTATCTTTCTAATTAGTACAGTCAGTAAGTTGCTACCGGAAGAGGTCGTTGAACAACATTTCGCCAAACCCCAGACATCAGGCAATACTAACAATCAAAATGATAATAAAGAGTTAATTGCCGTCATCAGCACAGCAATAAATGCTTACAAAAAACGTAATCCTTCCGATTAATAGTAATACCAGCGGAACAACATCATGAGCAAATCAATAAAAATTACCGATAACGTTTTACGCGACGGGCATCAATCTCTATTTGCCACGCGTATGCGCATTGAAGATATGTTACCTATTGCCGAGCAACTCGATAAAATCGGTTTCTGGTCTCTGGAAACCTGGGGTGGCGCTACCTTTGATGCCTGTATCCGCTTTCTTGGTGAAGATCCATGGGAACGCCTGCGTCAGTTAAAAGCAGCCATGCCTAATACACCGCAGCAGATGTTACTGCGTGGTCAAAATGGCCTGGGCTATCGTCACTATGCTGATGATGTGATCGAAAAATTCGTTGAACGTTGCGCTGCAAACGGGATGGATGTATTCCGAATCTTCGACGCCATGAATGATATGCGTAACCTGAAGACAGCAGTAAAAGCCACACTTGATGTTGGCAAGCATGCTCAGGGTACTATTTCATACACCATAAGTCCGGTACATACGCTGGAAAAATGGGTTGAAATGGCCAAACAGATTGAAGACATGGGTTGTAACTCTCTATGTATCAAGGATATGGCTGGCCTGCTTAAGCCCTATACCGCTGAAGAGTTAATCACCGAGATCAAGAAAGTTGTCGATCTGCCTATAGCTGTGCATTGTCACGCGACCACAGGCTTGTCTATTGCTACCTTATTTAAAGCGGTTGAAGCTGGCTGTGACGTTATCGATACGACTATCTCCAGCATGAGTATGACCTATGGCCACTCACCAACTGAATCTATGGTCGCTATGTTTGAAGGTACAGAGTATGACAGTGGTCTGGATGTAGAAAAACTGGATGAAATTGCAGCTTACTTCCGTGAAGTTCGTAAAAAATACGCCAAATTCGAAGGTGCACTGAAAGGCACCGACTCACGTATTCTGGTCGCTCAGGTACCAGGTGGCATGCTTACTAACCTGGAAAGCCAGCTACGCGATCAGGGTGCAACAGACCGCCTGGACGAAGTACTTACTGAAATCCCCAAGGTCCGTAAAGACCTCGGTTACATACCACTGGTAACCCCGACATCTCAGATCGTTGGTACCCAATCCGTTATCAATGTGCTTTCCGGTGAACGTTACAAGTCCATCACTAAAGAAACTGCCGGTGTGTTACGTGGTGATTATGGTGCTACTGCTGCTCCTGTGGATGAAGCATTACAGAAGAGAGTGCTTGAAGATGGCGGTGAAGTAATCACCTGTCGTCCAGCTGACCTGATCGAAGCAGAAATGGACAAGCTGACTGAAGAATTCCGTAAGCTGGCCAAAGAAGAAAATCTGATTCCCGGTGAGCATGAGATAGACGATGTATTGATCTATGCTCAATTTCCACAGGTTGGCCTTAACTTCCTTAAAAACCGTAACAATCCGGATGCTTTTGAGCCTGTTCCAGGTAGTGAACCTGCTCCAGCTGCACCAGTAGCTGCAGCAGCGCCAGCAGGTGGTCCAGAGCAATATCAGGTTAGCGTAAACGGAACCAGCTATGACGTTGTGGTCTCAGCTGGTGGAGCTGTGACGGGTGTTCAGCCAACAGCAACTGCTGCTGCGGCAGCACCCGCAGCAGCTTCGGGTGCATCAGAAGAAGTTGTCGCCCCAATGGCTGGAAGTGTTATTGATATTCTCGTTAATGTTGGTGACAACGTGACAGCAAACCAGCCCGTAGTCATTATCGAAGCCATGAAGATGGAAACCGAAATACGCGCCAAAGCTGACGGCAAAGTGCTCTCGGTGAATGTCAACAAAGGCGATGCGATTGCAGTTAATCAGCCTTTAGTCTCCTTAGGTTAGGACGCCGATTATGACAAGTGGATTAATAAAACTCTGGGAATCCACCGGACTTTACAACTTCACCATAGGTCAGGTTATTATGATCATGGTGGGTTGCCTGTTGATTTACCTGGCAATCAAGAAGGGCTTTGAACCCCTGTTGCTATTGCCAATCGGGTTTGGCGGCATACTGGCGAATATTCCTGTTGCTGAAATCAGCGGCCCCGATGGCTTGCTGGGTATTCTGTATCACATGGGTATAGAAACCGGCATGTTCCCGCTGCTCATCTTCATGGGCGTCGGGGCTATGACTGACTTCGGACCTTTGCTGGCAAGACCCAGCCTGATGTTTCTGGGTGCAGCTGCGCAGTTTGGTATCTTCTTTACCCTGTTCGGCGCCATTGCCATGAATATAATACCCGGTATCGAATTCAGCATGTCTGATGCATCGGCTATCGCGATAATCGGTGGTGCGGATGGACCAACGGCGATATTCCTCGCCTCCAAGCTGGCGCCTGACCTGCTCGGTGCCATTGCGGTCGCGGCATATTCATATATGGCACTGGTGCCATTAATCCAGCCGCCAATCATGAAGCTGCTAACGACGGAAGAAGAGCGTAAGACACAGATGAAACAGCTGAGGCATGTATCCAAGGCCGAAAAAATTCTGTTCCCTCTGATATTGTTATTCATCACCATTTTGTTATTACCTTCGGCAACGCCTCTTGTCGGTATGCTTTGTTTCGGTAATCTGTTGAAAGAATCTGGTGTCGTAGAGCGTTTAAGTAATACTGCTCAGAATGAATTGATAAACATCACCACAATCTTTCTTGGCCTGTCTGTTGGCTCCAAATTATCTGCAGCCAAGTTTCTCTCACCTGAAACACTGGGCATTCTGTTCCTCGGTATCATCGCCTTCTCTATCGGTACAGCCGCTGGCTTATTGATGGGCAAGTTGATGCATCGCCTGACCGGAGGGGAAGTGAATCCATTGATTGGTGCTGCTGGTGTTTCTGCGGTACCGATGGCGGCTCGTGTAGCCAACAAGGTGGGTATGGAAGCCAATCCGCAAAACTTCCTGTTAATGCATGCGATGGGCCCCAATGTGGCAGGGGTTATTGGATCAGCTGTTGCAGCGGGTGTATTGCTAGCAATTGTCGGTGGGATTTAGGATTAGATTAAGCAGCCTCCGATAATCAAAGCCCGGCTTGTTAATAGCCGGGCTTTTTTATGGCTGCTCACATTTGCTTAGTGTAAGACTCAGCTATCCAGCATTGGCACCCATCCAGGAATAGTTTGCATCCGTTCCAGCCACTTACCTAGCGCTGGATAAGGCTCTAACGAAAACTCCGCCTGATACGCCAGCATGACATAAGGATAACAAGCGATATCTGCAATCGTCGGATGCGCTGCTGCTAGCCAGTCCTGCTGTGATAATTGTCTATCCATTGCTATTACGCCCGGCTTAGCATCGGCATAGCAGGTATCGAGATCGAATGATCGCTTTAATACCAAGGTGGCCCTGGCGCGTGCCAGGCCATATAGCAGTTCATTTTCAGATACTGCAAGCCATTGCATCACCCTCGCTTCACCCAAAGCATCTGAGGGTAGCCACTGAGCATCACCATAGCGGCGCGCCAGATACACCAGTATTGCCATTGAATCCCACAATGACTCATTGCCATCGCTTAAAACTGGAAGCTGTCCTCTAGGATTGATTTGTTTGAATTCAGCGCTTAGTGACTCACCTTTAAGGATGTCGACAGGGATGATTTCATGGTCGAGATTCAACATCGATAACATCAGGCGAATTTTGTAGCAATTACCTGAAAGCGGAAAATCATAAAGTTTGATGGTAGACATAGTTAATTTGCTCCAATGTTTTTTGCTGTCAAGCGACCTTCTTTTGTTTTATTCGTGACTTCTGAGTGCGGCCCTCAAAACCCCAGGCATCCGCACGAACATCATGTAAAACAATATAACTGGCTTTTGTCAGTTCCCCCAGAATCTCCTGCATATCGGAAAATACCGCTTTAATGTATTGTGCTTTTTGTTTCTTAGTATTGGTACCTTCAGTGATTTTGACATCCAGATAAAAAGTGATTTCCTGTTTATCACTGACCGGAACACCACCGACGAACCATTGTCTTGGTCGGGTATATTCAATGTCTATTGCGGTTACTTCTGGCTTTTTCCCGAGAATATCACGGGTATGCGTTAGCAGAGATGCTGCAATGCTTTCGGTATGGGCTGATGATTCGGCTGCAGCGATGCGAAGATGTAGATAGGGCATGTGAGTTTCTCCTGTTGTTGACTCAATGGATAAACAGCGTAGTCTTGTATGACCTATTAGAGAAACGATTTAATTGAATAACACCTATTCGAATTATGAATACTAGAGATCTGAGTCCAGAATTGTTACGCGCATTTGTCGCGGTTGTAGATGGAGGCGGTTTTACCAGAGCGGCTAACCGATTGAATAGTACGCAATCTACGGTCAGCCAACAGCTTAAGCGTCTGGAAGAACGTCTGGGTGTAAGCCTGATGCAGCGTAATACTCGAGGTGTGGCATTGACCGAAAGAGGTGAGCTTATGCTGGGTTATGCCCGGCGATTGTTGGCGTTGAATGACGAGGCACTTACAGCGCTGGAACAAACTCATCTTCGTGGCAGGGTTCGGCTGGGTTCAACTCAGGAAGTCGCTGATGGAGGTCTGGCTGATTTGCTGGCTCGCTTTACCCGCCTGCATCCCGATGTAGAGCTGGAGATGCGAGTCGATACTAATATGGCTTTGCAGTATGAGGTTGAGCAGGGCGAGCTTGATCTAGCGGTATTGTTTCAGGAGCCGGGACAGGGTGCACCCGGTAACGAAGTGATCGAGCGCCTGCGTCGGGTGTGGGTGTCAGCGCCTGGTCTGGTCATTGACCCGGATGAACCGTTACCGCTTATTTTATCTAACGGTCCCTGTATCTTCCGTAATTCTGTTCTGTCAGCACTGGATGCCATAGGCCGACCCTGGCGCATCGTGCTATCCACCCCTAGCCTTGCAGGAATACGGGCTGGAGTTCGTGCCGGTTTAGGGGTATGTGTACGAAGTGAGCGCTGGCTGGAACAGGACTTGAAGATTATAGACCAGGGCCTGCCGCCATTACCGGATGTCGAGCTGGCTATTCTATCGGGAGTGAATACGGGAGAAAGTGTGGTTGAGCGATTACGCATTGCCTTACGTGGGGCCCTGAGTCAGGCGGCATGAGTATAAAGAATAGTTAACCACGAAGCACACGAAGTTCACGAAGAAGAATATTTTAACCACAGAGCACACAGAGGCCACGGAGAAGGGTGGGTAATGTGTTGGGTTTCCTTGTGGGTTTATATTATTGAGTTAAACTGAAGTGCTTAAATTTTTTAAAAAACCAGAAAAACTCAATGTTCTCGGTGGTGGATTGCCTTAGGTCCTTTTGATTTAAAGTTAGCCAATGTCAATTAGCTGGTAGAAAAAGGACAAGAGCAATTAACCTTCGTGAACTTCGTGTGCTTCGTGGTTATCAATTGCTTTCAGGCTATTTCAAAATCAGGTTGATAGCCACAGGTAGATTCGGCACTATCAGGCATTTGATTTCGCATGGAAGATCATTGATGCAAACCATTCTGTTAATTGAAGACGAATCTACCATTGCCGATATGGTTCTGTATGCACTTCGCAGTGAAGGTTTTACAGCGGAATGGAAAAGCTTAGGAAGAGAAGGAGTAACCTGGTTGCAGGAGAATCCACAAACCGCTTTAGTCGTGCTCGATATCGGTCTGCCCGATGGTAATGGCTTTGAGTTCTGCAAGGATATTCGGCGTTTTTCTGAAGTACCTATAATTTTTCTGACTGCACGTAACGATGAAGTCGATCGCATCGTTGGCCTTGAAATAGGTGCCGATGATTATATGGGTAAGCCGTTTAGTCCTCGTGAGCTGACCGCACGCATCAAGGTCATACTTAAACGTTCTCGACCAACTGCAGTTGAGACAGCACCTATTCTGTCTACTTTTGAAATCGATCAGGATCGTTTCCGCATTCGTTATCATGACGTCTGGCTTGATTTAACACGTTATGAATTCCAGATACTCAAAACCTTACTTCAGCAACCGGGTCGTGTTTTTTCGCGAGAACAGATTATGGATCAGGCCTGGCAACAGCCGGAGGAAAGCCTGGAACGTGTAGTAGATACACATATCAAAAAGCTGCGGGTTAAATTACGTCAGGTGCGGGCGGATGAAGACCCGATTCAGACACATCGTGGTATAGGTTACAGCATCCGTGAATCTTAGCGTTCGCATCTTTATAGGCTTTTTTTTATTGACTGGTTTTGCCATCTGGTTGGCGATGCGAAGCTTTACCGCTGAGCTGGTTCCGGGTATGCGCCAGTCAATGGAAGAAATGCTGGTCGATACTGCCAATCTCATGGCTGAACTGGTTGCTGAAGAAGTCATACAGGGGACGTTACAAACAGGTCAGTTCAACAGGGCGATGAGTGCATTTGAGCAACGCCGGTTCGAAGCGAGAATCTGGTTCCTGAAAAAACGCGACCCTAATCTAATAATTTATATTACCGATGCAAAAGGAATGGTGATTTATGATTCACGACATCTGGATGTGGGTAAGGATTATTCGCAATGGAATGATATTTACAACACCCTGCGTGGAAAATATGGTGCTCGCACCACTCGTGCGGACCCCGATGATGAATTCAGTAGCATCATGTATGTGGCAGCACCAATAAAGAATGAGCATGAGATTATTGGTGTGGTTACAGTGGGCAAACCCAGTGTTGCAGTGCAACCATTTGTGGAGCGTGCCAAACAGAATATCCAGGAAAAAGGCGGGCTGGTGATTTTGGGCGCGCTGGCGATTGGTTTAATGATTACCTACTGGCTCACCTTTTCAATTCGTAAATTAACCACCTACGCACTGGCCGTGCGTGATGGCAAAAGGGTTGCACCACCGAAACTGGGAGAAAAAGAGCTCGCGCAACTGGCCGATGCAATGGATGCCATGCGACGCGAGCTGGAGGGTAAGGATTATGTTGAGCAATACCTGCATAGCCTGACCCATGAATTAAAAACCCCACTGGCAGCCATCCAGGGTACCGCCGAGCTACTGGAAGAGGATATGCCAGCAAAGGACAGACAGCATTTTATAGCCAATATTCGAGGGCAGGCAGAGCGTTTGCACCAGGTAGTGGAGCAGCTACTGCGACTGGCCTCCATAGAGAAGCAGCAGGGCCTGAGAAATCCTGAACTGGTTCAGGTCGATGAACTGATGCGTGAGTTGTGGCAGGAACGTCACTGGCGTATCCAGCAGAAAGATCTAAAGCTGAATGATGCAAAGCTGCAGCCTGTCAGGCTCACAGCAGAACGATTTCTATTGCAGCAGGCCATAGGCAATCTGCTGGATAATGCCATCGCATTTAGTCCAAAAGGCTCAACGATAAATTTGCAAAGCTATGACAAAGATGGATATCTGATGATAACAGTTGCTGATCAGGGGCCGGGCATACCTGACTTTGCACTGGCGCGTGTGTTTGAGCGTTTTTACACACTATCACAGCCGCAAGACGGTAGCAGTAGCAGCGGATTAGGTCTGAGTTTCGTATACGAAGTTGCCCAATTACATGGAGGAACAATTGAGCTGGAAAATCTAGAACAGGGTGGTGCAATGGCTACACTGAGTCTTCCATTGAAGCCAGAGCTACCCATGACCTGAATGTGTCTTTTGTGTGTGCATACAGACACATTCACCACATCATGAAAACATAATGAGTCTTTAAGGTATATCGGGTATTCAATTAAAGGAGATTCCGATGAAAAACCTGTTTAGTAAAAAAATAGTTGTAATTACTATCCTCACCTTATTGCTGTTGATTCCGCTTATGATGATTCGAGGTGTGATCGATGAGCGTAGCAGCTATCGTTATCAGGTACGCAACGATATCACTCAAAGCTGGACCGGTGAACAAATGATGATCGGTCCAATACTGGTGATTCCCTACAGGGAAATCTATCAGGTCAAGGTGTGGAATAAAAAGCTGGAAAAGGATGAGTGGGAAAACAGGACGTTGAATAAAAAGCTCATGATTGCACCTGAGCAGCTAAGTATTAATGGTTCAGTCAAAACAGAAAGCCGTGTTCGTGGGATATACAGCATCCCGGTTTATCGTAGTCAATTAAATATCTCAGGTAATTATTCCGTGGCAAAATTGCGTGAACAGGTAAATAGCAAAAACACGATTGAATGGGAAGATGCCTACCTCTCTGTAATGGTTAACGATGTACGAGGCGTTGAAAAACAACCCGTCGTGCAATGGAACGGTCAGAAGATTGAATTTGAACCAGATAGCCTGCTTGCTGAATTAAGAAGCGGTATGCATGCACCTCTGGGTAAGGTAAAGGAAAGTGATGAAAAACTGGCTTTCTATTTTGATCTGGATTTACATGGTATGGAAAGGCTGAAGTTTTCTCCTTTGGGTAAAAGTACCACAGTCACACTCAAGTCAGACTGGCCTGACCCAAGCTTTATTGGTCGATATCTGCCTTCTGAGAGACTGATAGAAGAGCAGGGGTTTACAGCCAGCTGGAATGTCTCCTCCTTTTCAAGTTCGGTAGCGCAAAACCTGCAGTCATGTAAAACTGGTAGTTGTTCAGCACTGAGCAATGATATGTTTGGTGTCACGCTGTTTAATTCAGTCGATATCTATCAGCAAAGCGAACGCTCGGTGAAATATGGGCTGCTGTTTATTGGGCTCACCTTTGTAGTATTCTTCCTGTTCGAAGTGATAAAGGGACTGCGTCTGCATCCCATGCAATACCTGTTGGTCGGGCTTGAATTAAGCGTATTCTTTTTATTACTGGTTTCACTATCCGAAGTGATGGCATTTGCCATGGCATACCTGATAGCAACCCTGGCATCGACCGCTTTGATAGGTTTTTATGTAAGCAGTATTTTACAGTCCTATAAGTTGGGTGGTTTTATCAGCGCAGGTTTGCTGCTGTTATATGGAATGCTCTATGGCATTTTAGGTTCTGAAGACAATGCCTTATTAATGGGGTCAATGCTGATATTCAGTGTGCTTGCTCTGGTCATGACAATAACCCGCCGTATTGACTGGTATGAGTTAAGTGCTAGTCCGGTGAGCCTGGAAGAAAATGTAGCTATTGATTCCTGATAGGACTTAAGTGATTATTGGTGCATGGACGCACTATAAATTTATTGACACTGAGGGCTCTTGCAGTGAGTGAAAAATCACAACTAGTTTTAATGGCTAAATACAACCAGCTAATGAACCGGCGTATGATTGAGGCATCGGGAAATCTATCGCCAGCGGCATTAGCCGAAGATAAAGGCGCTTTTTTTAAATCCGTGATAGGCAGTCTGAATCATATTATGGTGGGCGATATTATATGGATGAAGCGATTTGCAACCCACCCTGGTAACTATCAATCGTTGCAGAGACTGGAAGGATTTGACGTACCCGCGGAGCTAGATGTCATACTGTCTGATGATTTATCTACGTTTGCAAAAGTAAGGGAAAAGCTGGATGACAACCTTATTGAATGGTGCGATGAATTGAAGGAAAGCGATTTAGATACCGCCCTGGAGTATCAGGATACTAAAGGTGTACAGCATGCAAAAAGGTTTGGCGATCTGATATTACATCTATTTCTGCATCAAATACATCATAGAGGTCAGATAACCACTTTACTGTCACAGGAGGGTATTGATTTTGGCGATACCGATTTACCGGAGATCGTGCCTGAACGGGGATAATCAAAAGGTAAAAAACCAAAGCATTTGCTTAAACGACGCTTAGGTGGTGGAATAGACATCAAATAATATCTGGAATAGAGAACATGGCTCAACTTCCGGAAGACCTGAAATACTCTGAAGCGACAGAAAATACAAAAGCTGCCGTTAAAAAATCCGCGACTAAAAAGACTTCGCAGAAAAGACCTGCCAAAAAGAAATCTACCAAAAAGTCCACGGCCCGAAAGACAACTCCTAAACAAAATTCCACTAATAGTTCAAGAGATTTTTCTGAACAATCGGCAGCTCCTGCAAGAGCCGATGTAAGTGGTCTTTCGGGATCGATACAAAATAAAGGCTCTCCAGTTTCTGAAACAATTGGAACAGCATATGAAAAAGATACTGCCGGGCCTGTCTCAGATAGTGTTTCCAATGGCTCTACCAATCAAGTTGACGAAGAGAATGCTAAAAAATCGACAACGTTAGATTTAATAAATAGTGACGAAGTCTCACCTTGGCGTGATGAAGTTGAAAAACGCTTACTACGCCTGTTAGATATAGATCCGGAGGTCGGACAGGAAAAAGTTCATCTATTTGCAGCGAGAAATGCAATGAAATGTATGCCCGTTTCTATCCATTTTAGGCTTACAGATACTAGAGATGATTGGAATGGTTGGAACGGTATAGATTGGTTAGCAGCCGTATGGAGAGCTGCTTTGGTGGGATGGGGTAATAACCGAAAAAAAGTTGTCAACCTTGCGACCGCCGCTGTTGGAGCCGCTGAGGCCATCGCTTCCGCCGATGTTGCCTCTGCTTATAAGGTGGCGACCTTTTCTGCCTACACCGCTGATGCCGCATTCTCTGCAGCTTCGGCTTCCTCAAATGAATCAGCTTCCTATGCCGCCGATACAGCCATCTTTTTCACTCTTGTCGACGGCATCGCCTACGTTGAAAAGGAGTTAGAAGTCTTTGAGGCATCGGAGTTCTCTTTTGATCAGATGCGATCATCTCCTCTATGGCCAGACAAACAACCCGATTGGCTAAACGACTACCCCTGGCAACAAACAATTGATAACTGGCTGGAATCTCTTCCACCAGATGAAAAGGATTCAGATGAAGCTAAATTTATCCGTCGCCTGAAACGAGATTACTCAGCAATCCTGAACGGTGTCTGGAACGAAGAAGCGGTCGAACCCGAAATCACCAGTACTGCCGACCAGCATACCCGTCCGGATGAACCCGCCAGCTACGATTCGCTGGGCCGTGAGCGCCTAGTCAATGCGCTGGCCCCGCGCCTGCTGGAATATGAGGCTGACCGACAAAACCATCAACAGGACCATCTCACGATAGGTCTGCTTGGTGATTGGGGCATAGGCAAGTCGTCGGTGATCAGTCAGCTTAAACAACGCCTGACCGACCGGGTAAAGCATAAGGATATCGGCCCGGTCGATTATCTGTTCGGCGAGTTTAATGCCTGGAGTTATGAACATGCGGATAATATTCAGGCCGGTATTGCACAGGAAATGATGGCTGCTCTTACTGAGCCACCGTCCTTTGTATCTGGTTTAGGTAGATGGCTATATAAGCCGCGTGTCGTGTGGAAATACGCGATTCGATTATATGGCAAGCGTTTGCTGATGATTGTGTCGTTGATTCTACTCACGCTGATTCTGGGTAAGTTTGGGTATTCTGAGTTACAGGCATCGGAACAGGTAAGCGGTGGTTTGTTTGGCGCAGGTGCAATGGGCCTTTTCATATACATTATGTATCAATTGAAAAACATCAGTACTTTGCCGCTAGCACAGGAATTTAAGAGTTATCTGCGCCTGCCCAGTTACCAGAAACATCTGGGCACGATTCCGGAAATGCGCAGAAATATCCGTACGCTGTGTGATATCTGCTTGGGCAAAACCGGGTCGGATAAAAATCATCGTCGCCTGCTGTTCTTCATAGATGATCTGGATAGATGTGGAGTGGAGGGTATTGTTAAAACGCTGGAAGCCGTGCGTCTGGTGCTGGATATTCCAAATGTGAATGTCGTCATCGCGATGGACCAGCGTGTTGCACTGCCGGCACTGGCCTGTCATTACAAGGCAATGTCAGAGTTCCACCAGCGTGATCCCTTGAGTATTGCACGCGACTATCTGGCAAAGGTGATTCATCTACCGATCCGCCTGCAAAAACCGGACGATCAAGGAGTAGCGTTATATCTGTCTGACCTGTGGAAGGATGAGGGATTTTTTCAGCGAGTTTTTCCTGCTGAGAAAGAAAATGAAGTTACCGGAAATGAAAAAGCAGCTACTGCCGAACAGGCTGAGTCAAAAAGTGATGTAACAGAGACAGGAACAGAACGTCCCAGCCTACAGGACATCATGCGAGATCTGGATCGTATTGATGTCAGTAGCTATCTCAAAAAACCTGATCTAGAAGGCGCAGAGTCCTCTTTTGAGCAGGGTTTTAATGAGGAACAGAAGCTAGCGTTTTATCAGGGTGTGATCAGGTTTAACCTGCGCAATCCACGTCAGATCAAACGGCTGTATAACAGCTATAACCTGCTATGGTCAATTTACGATGGGCAATGGAAAGATATTGACTGGGAAATCTACCTGATTGCGTTACTGGTGCTGGAAATGATCAATGAGCATCTCCGCAGTGATCATGACCAGGAGACTCGCGACAGCATACGGCGATCTTTTTTCACCATTGGCTATGCGATGGAATTACCGAACATTGATGGTGTGGATAGAGCTGATATCGAACAATCCCGCATTAAGCTTCTGGAGTATCAACAGCAGCAGGGTGTCAATCTATTAAAGTGCCTTGAGCCCTTCGTTTTACCGGCAATCAGCCCTCATTACGAAACCCGAAAGGAGCAGGCTGTGGCTGAGAAAGAGCAAATTAATGAAATTGAAGGACCATAGAAATCAGCCAGATGTCGAGGTATTTTACATTCTGAGGTCAGGTTTATCATACTGGGCCGGGGTATTAGATCTTGATGGCCTTAACAGGCCCTAGAACAGTTAGATCCAAATACGGTCATGAGTGGAAAAAACCAAAAACCGCACAAAAAATCTCTTAAAAAGTTCCGACTAAACACAAAAATGTGACCCTGGTCGCATTTAAAAAATTTTAGCTATTGTTGTGCTAGTATTTAATCAGTATCTGAAAAGGGCATACCAGTCGAAAGGCTGGGGCGCAAAGCCACGGGTTTAAGGTGCGATGTACTATGACTGCCGGGCTGCCAGAGTTTCTGTAGTATGAATTTGTTTAACAATAGCTTCATACTCAACTTTATGGTTCTTACTCCCCTCCTTTCAATCGATTAGTCTGTCGATATTTAACCCTTGAAGTTCAGATATCTGATAGTCAGCCTCAGTATGTTTATGGCCGACTTCCTTTAAATTAACTCTTAAAGAGAAGAGTCATGTTTAACATTATCAGATATATATTCATCAGTTTCATTCTAGTTACAGGCCTCTATGGTTGTGGAGCTTCCACTGAATCGACAACTAAGGCTGGAGATAGCACTTCATCCACGGCGGCTGTTAAATTAAATGGTCAGATGGAAAAAGTGAATGATGATGTGAAAATAAAGCTTAGCTGGACATCTGAAAATATTGATTTTTGTATTGCTTCAGGTGCCTGGTCAGGAGAAAAAAGTATCAGTGGAGAAGAAATAATTCTCAATCCTGGACAGAATAAAAAATATGAAATTTCATGTGCTACAGCACTGGATACTCAAGTTACAGATGTAATTGATTTCACAGATTCTACAGTGGTTCCAACGTTGGAATTGACCGCGAGTCAGGGAACTGTTGACTATGGTGGTTCAACAGAGCTCAGCTGGTTAGCTGAAAATGTTGATGTGTGTGTCGCCAGCGGTGGGTGGACAGGAAATCAGAGTTTAAACGGGACATTGAATCTGCAGAATTTAGTTGAAGATCAGGTTTATACTTTGACTTGTTCAGGAGATTACGGGTTGATCAGTGAGTTTGTTACAGTTCTGGTTGATGATCCTGTGGTAGTAGGAGAAGCTCCTGTGCTAACTTTTACAGCATCTTCTTCTCAAGTAGCTGAAAACACATCATTCACACTAAACTGGAGTTCAAGCTATGCTAGTGGATGTCAGGCTAGTGGAGCATGGAGCGGTGCTAGAGATACTTCTGGATCCGAAGTTATTCCATTTATAAATACAAGCAGTCACTTCGTTTTGCAATGCGACGGTCCAGGCGGTTCAATTAACAGAGCAGTAGATGTAGTGCTGGAATCAACCCAACCAGTTCCTCAATTAAGTTTTACTGCTACCTCCGAAATAGTCGCTCAAAATGGTTCTACAACTTTGCAATGGACAGCTACTGATGCAGATAGTTGTGAAGCTTCTGGTGACAACGCTGACTGGTCTGGAACCAAGTCAACCTCTGGTTCAGCAACAATTACGAATTTGCAGCAAACTAGTGTTTTTTCTCTTACATGTTCCGGTGCTGGTGGGACAGTGAGTGATTCGGTTTCGGTAACTGTTGAAACAAATAGTACTGGCACTGCGCTGTTATCATGGACTCCGCCTACACAGAATACCGATGGAACAGCGCTTACCGATCTTGCAGGGTATAAAATATATTATGGAACCGAATCTGGTAATTATACCGAAGTGGTTACGCTCAATGATATAGGAATAGCAAGTCATCAGATTGATAACCTGTCTTCAGGAGAGTGGTTTTTTGTAATGACATCTTTCAATTCTCAAAATATTGAAAGCAGTTACTCTAATGAAGCTAGTAAAATAATTAATTAAGGGATTAATTAACCACAGAGTACACAGAGAGCACGGAGAAGTATGGTTAGGGATATTTTGGGGTATACATTATTTAGTTAAAACGAAGAGGCTCAATTTCAGAAAAATACAGAAAAACTCTGTGCTCTCCGTGGTTTAACTTTTTGTTTTAGGGTTTTTGTGGCAGGTTTATTTAACCACGAAGGTCACGAAGAAAAAGGATAAATATTTATATCTTCGTGACCTTCGTGTGCTTCGTAGTTAAGTCATGCTTTTGGATTAACCCTATTTGACCTTGATTAATTCAACATCAAAAATCAGAGTGGCATTTGGACCAATTGTGCCGCCTGAACCTCGCTTACCATAGGCCAGTTCAGATGGGATGAATAATTGCCATTTCGCGCCTTCCTTCATCAATTGTAATGCTTCGGTCCAGCCTTTGATAACACCAGTGACTTTGAAGGAAATACTTTGGCCATGTTTGTAAGAGCTATCAAATTCAGTTCCGTCGATTAAGGTGCCGCGGTAATTTACTTCTACGGTGTCTTCAGCCGAAGGGGACTTGCCGGTACCAGCCTGTATGATTTTGTACTGTAACCCACTTGGAAGTTCGACAACACCCTCTTTAGTTTGGTTGGCTTGCAGAAATTTACGGCCTTCTTCCAGAGTCTTTGCTGCAGCTTCCTGTTTCGCCTGAACCTGTTCCTGCTGATATTGTTTAACTACTTCGCTAATTTGCGCCTGGTTAAGGCGCGGAGGGTTGCCTGCTAAAGAATCCTTGATAGCCATAGTAAAGGCATCAATATCTAGATCAATGCCCTGGGTCTTAATTTGATTAGCGGTTTGAAACCCCATGATATAACTGATTTTCTTTTTATTGCTGTCCAGGTCGGCAGCTTGAACTGAACATATTAATAGCAGTGGCAATAACCACAGTGAACGGTGCATCATATTTTGACTCCTATGGAAAACTCGCTATGTTTACACAGGTTGCCAGCATTCCCAACTGGAAATTTCTTTAAAAGTGTTGAGGGTTGGTAATATTCAGGACAGGTTTTGTTCACCACGAAGCACACGAAGAATAATATCAAATTCGAACTCTCCAGTATTATTTAAAACACTCTGGTGTATTTACCACGAGCCGGGTAATTTTTAGCAATGGCAAAATCCAACGCAGAAACCAGTTCTGAAAAATGTGGTCGTACAAAAGGCATGGTCTGTAGCGATCTATAATAAAGTGATTGATCAGGGCTCACCTTCAACGAATTCAATATCTATATATGAATCCATGCTTATACCTCTACGTTTCACATCACCGGCTACAAAAAGTGGCGAGGCTGAAAAGTAGCTGAAGCCGCGCCGCTTTGTTCTATCCGAGTGTATGTTATTGTTGTGTGTTTCTAAATACGCACCATAATGCTGTCCAGGCTGCGCCGAGACTTTGGCAGCTCTGCATTATAATCTTCTTGTGGGTGGTGGTATCCAATAGCCAGAGCCACATCACAGCGATGACCATCAAGTTCATTTTTAAACTCTTCACTTATCAGATCAGAATCTATTCCCTCCATGGGAGTTGAATCTATTCTGAGACGAGCTAAAGTATGCAGCGTATTACCTAGAGCAATATAAGTTTGTGCTTTTGTCCAGTTGCCAGTATAGCCGGTTTCATCGCTGTTAAGTTCAGCGAACATGAAGGCACCATAAGAGTTTTCTCTATCTTCAGGTCTAGTTCGTTTATCCTTTATGCCATTATCTACAACCTCAGAGTAGTCTTCACGCGTGTAACGTGGATTATGCGCAAAAAGAATGATGTGCGAACTTTCAAAAATGTGAGGCTGATTAAACTGGTATTTATGAGCGAATGTTTTATACATTCTTTCTTTGGCTGCATCACTTTCAATCACAACGAATTTCCATGGCTGTGAATTAATGGATGATGCTGAGAGACGTATTGCCTCGAAAAGCACATCAAGATCCTTTTGCGGAATCTTTTTACCTGGGTCGTATTTCTTGGTTGTGTATCTCCAGCGAAGGTCTTCAAGAATTTGATTGCTCATGGTTACTCCTGGTTAAGCAAGTGGTTACTGTGAAATTGAAGACATAATACACTGTAGAACAACGAGCAGTAAGTACGCACTTATTTGATATATAATATCCTTTTGTATACTGTAGAAACCCTTTATGGCCCATGCAAAATATGATTGTAATCCAGGCTGTCCCGTTGAGGCTGCCTTAGAAGTAATTGGAGGAAAGTGGAAAGGTGTCATTCTTTACCACCTTCTATCAGAGACTATACGCTTCAACGAGTTGCGACGACTAATGCCTGAAATAACTCAGAGAATGTTGACAAAACAACTTCGTGAACTGGAAGCAGCCAATATAATCTCAAGAAACGTCTACCCTGAAGTTCCACCGAAAGTTGAATACTCGATGACTCAGTATGGTCAAACTCTTGAGCCTGTCATTCAGGCTTTGAATGTATGGGGTTCTCATCATTTGGAAAAATTCAGATCAAATTGATTTGACACATAACGTCTAAATCACCGCGGAACAGCGAAAGTGGTTCGGCTTTTTCTACAGCAAAATGGCGTGCCACTTTTTGATGTGTCTATAAGAGTTTATTTTGTTATGTTTCATTTAATAAGTTTTCTGCCGCTTTTAAAATGGCAGGCCTAATATTTTCGGCTGTAATTCCAATATGTTCATGTCCATTTTGCTCATGAGCTAATAACTCAAATATTAACAGGTGTTTTGGGCTGTTTAATTTCTCGCTTATTTGAGCAATTTTTGAACACGCATCGTTGGCATTATTTTCACAATTAATGATTTGTTGTGCATATTTCATAATCAATAACTCGTCCATGTTCTCTTGTGAAGGAAGAGAAAGGTTCAGCTCATCGATTGCTTTAATAAATAACCTTCTAGCATCATTTTTTTCTGGTTTTATTAGCCAGGCCAACTCATTCAGATTCTGGGATTCATGACCTGTTTGTACATGATTAATAGCCCATTCCACTAAGTCTTGGGCCGAAATCTGGCCTGAATCAAAATTCAAAAGTATTTCAGTACATTCTTCCATATATTTTAAACATAATGCCATGCTCACCTGAGCAGCAAACTGGCGCGTATTTTTGCCACGGGAAAATCGTGACGGTTTGCAATTCCGACAAGAGCGCTTTGTTATGAGTGAAGATCATTCATATTCCAAGGTTCAAATTCTGCACCGCATGAAAGACATAATTTTGCTCTCAATGTTTTAAGCTCAGCACTGCATTTTGGGCAATTTCGAACGGCTTTTTCACAAAGTAAATATAAGCCGTGCTCTGCCCATGATATTGCTACTTCTTCTGTAACTCCTTCTAGTTCAATGAGGGACTTGACGTAAGCATCTTTTGAGCTTGTATCTAATTGACCGAGATTTTGAATATGTAGATCCCGCTGATACACCTCTTGACCACAACGATCACAAATTGTTCTTGAAGTGACCTTATTCACTAATGCCAACCAACACATTACGCCTTAGATCATTGGAAATTTTATGCTGCGTAACGCAGAGGAGTAGCTTAAATTTGTCCACGTGGATTTACCTGGTGTACGCCCGACATGGGCATTAACTAATGAGGTGAAAGTCCTCTGTAGGAAGATCACCATCTTTAACCTGATGGGTATTAGATGATAACTACTAGCGAATGGCAAGGGCTGATCCGCGAAGAGCTTTGGGTCCAAGCAAGATGACGAAGCCATATGATTTAACGGCCACCGTATATGATGCAGTTGTGCACGACTGCACGACTGCACAGATGCAGGAGGTAGGGCGAAGCAGGAAGCCAAAGCCGAGTGAAAATTAATGTTCTTATTCGGGGAGATCTGCATAACGGGGCGAACGGCAATCGCTGGGTGTCTATAAAAATTATCAAGGGGTTAGCCATTAGGCAGTTTGTCAAGCGGAGGGACAAAAAAACTCCTCCAGAGGATTTACGGGCCATAGTCATGGTCGAGATAATCGACATCCTGCGCCCTTATTCTAGTTCGGCCGGATGTCGTGTTTTGCAGATATTCACAGCCAGAATTTCCACCACCAGTTGAAGTACTCTTTTACAATCCGCATGGTCAACCAATCGACTGCTTCCATTGAGCCAGTGCCAGAGCCCGCATTTGTCATTATGATAAAAGCAAAATCTGAATCCGGAACAATGATCGAACGGCAGAAGAAGGTCCCCGCAGAACCATCAAACCCGGAGTATCTCTTGCCCCCAAGTACGCCGTTAACCATACCGAGAGAGAACCCGGCATGACCGAAATGAATATGGTGATATGATTTGCTGGAAATGTAGTTGTCATTACCCTTCAAGCCGCGCAGGTGTAATTGTGTGTATTTTGCGTAGTCCCTGGGCGTCATGCTCAAATCCCCCGCCGGGGTAATCAAGCAGGGGAGCTTGTAGTCATGATCGGGCGGAAATGGTTCTACTTTGTCTTTAGTAATCGTGTGGCCCCATGGTTGATCAACACCAATGCTGTTAGGCCAGCCAAAATGTACTGATAGGCCCAGGTCATCAGTCAATGTCCTACTTGCCAGATCCTCATAGCTGAGGCCCGATACTCTTTCGAGTATTGCGGATGCCATTGTGTAACTCGCGTTGGAGTACAAGTGCTGAAACCTGCCATCCTTCTTCTTTGACGAGGGTGGTTGCGTGATGAGATGGTTAACAAATTCTAATCTTTTGTCGCGGACCGATGACTCGTAGTCTGGGAAAGGCTCTGTCTCTGCGTTTGTATATGCCTTGATTCCCGCCTCGCAAAGAAACAGGTCTTCCAATGAAATATCACTATACGCGGCATTTGCGTTAGCTTTTAGCTCTGGGAAAACATCGAAGAATCTCGTTTGCCACGTAATCTTGTCCTGCTCTATGAGTTTTGCTGCCATCACGGCTAGCACGGATTTCGAACAAGAACCAATGTGAAAATAATCATCAAGTGTGGACCTGTCTGGCTTGTCAACTACTCGTACCCCCTGGATATCATGGAGATAAATCGTGTCCACGTTCATTACAGATACAGCAATCGCGGGAACTTTGAAATTCTCTCTTGCTTTGCTCACGAGTTCTGACAAATACGCCTGTGTTAAGCGAGAATTCTGCGGGTGTTCAATTTGTAGTGGATTCATCTGCATTCCGTCCATGAAAAGGTTATTGATTAGAAACTTTACGAGCGCTCCTCTCTGTATAACGCTAACAGCGTAGGTTTATCCTGCTATCTGTACCTGTTAACTTGAGTAATAGTACAGCTATTGTATTAAGTAGCCAAGATTGAACAACAAAAGCAGGCCAGGGCAATTAAAGGGGCGGAGTGAATAAATTTTGACAATCGCATGGTTGGAAGGGCGAATTGGGAAAAAACCAGGCCAGATGCATCACGGAAGGTTGAGTAAGCAGATGGATTGATCAAAAAATAATCCCTCCGTCCCCTTTTACGAATTTCTTTTTCAATTACTGGGTGCCTATAATTATTTCTGGATGCTGTCGTCACTTGAACGAACGGCTCCAGATTTGCTGACTGCCATCGCTGGAATCAGCGCTGAAAATCACCATGGCTTCGCCGTCTCCTCTTACTGACAAGTGTGGATTATACTCGCCGTAACCGTCACTTGAATGAATCAGGAACGTGGCGCTTGCCCACCCAGAGGTGGCGCTGTAACGATTGAACCATAGATCACTGCTCTCGTTATCGTCATAGGCCTGGAAGAATAAGCCGTTACCGGCATCATCAACGACGAGGTCACTGTCGTAGGCAAGGAAGTCGGTGAAATCGAAGGTTTCCTCTACGCCCCAACCCACACCCGGCAGATAGCGCTTACTGGCCACCTTGCCAGTACCTGTATCGGTATCATCCTGTGACCAGAGAACCAAAGCGGTTCCAGCACGGTTCATGTCGAAGGCTACCAGTCTGACCGTGGTGTCGTGGCTCTCCAGCAGGGTTTCGCCTTGCCAACCTGAACTGGCGTCGTAGCGGTTGTACCAGAGGTTATTCACGGTGCCATCGTTTTGATCCCAGACGACAAGTGCATTGCCATTGTCATCAACGCCCAGTTTGGGGGTACTAATAATGTCGGCAGGCGCTGTGTCGATGCTTTCTAACAGAGTCGCGTCTCCCCAGCCTTCACCATCCACAAGGCGATTCCCATAGATACTGAACTGGGTGCCATCATCCTGTGCCCACACAGCAATAGCATTGCCACTGCCATCAAAGCCCACCTCGGCGTAGCGGGCGTCGCCAGCGATGCTTTCGATCGGTGCTGCGGTGCCCCAACCCTCGCCTTTAGTGTATATGTTGGCAAAGATGTCCAGCGTTCCTTCCGGCAGTCGCTGATTCCAAACCGCCACGGCGTTACCATCGTTATTAAATGAAACTGAGGGAATACCGACATTTTGGTCGCTAGCGCTGATCTGTTCAGCCCCGCCCCATTCTCCAGAAGTGCTGTCAAAGTAGTTTGCCCAAACGCTAGCCTGGCTCTGTCTCCAGATCACAAAGGCATTGCCGTCGCTATCGGCGACCAAATTGAGGTGCATATCGGCGCTACTTGTGGTGGCATCCAGCAATTCAGGCGTGCCCCAACCGCTGCCGGGGATGTAGTGCTTTACCCATGCCTGATAGGAAAACGGGTAGGACTTTGTTTGATCCTGCCAAACAGCAATCGCTGAACCGTTGTTAAGGTAGGCGATGCGCGGTTTCATTAAAATTTTCTGGCTATCACTTTGCACTAGATCAGACGTGGCGCTCAGTGTGCCATCAGCGGTAGTGAAGGCCCAACTGTATTCAGCACCCAACGTGGTGCCCGACAACGCGGCGATGTCGGCGCCAAGTGTCGCCGTGTAGGACGTCAGCAGGGCCAATTCCTGGGCTGGCGTAAAGTTGGCCGTATTGGTGAAGGCATCAAATGAAACTGTGCCATCTACTGCGTCTCCGCCAATCAAGCTGAAGCTGGCGTCGGATACCGAGTCTGTGATTATGTCAGTACTGAATTTGGCGGTAACCGCCACAGTCCTGGAAACGCCAACCGCACCATCGGCCGGTGAAACGGAGCTGATGGAAGGAGCGTTCCCGCCGCTAGCGCCTTCGTTGCTATTGCTGCCACCGCCTCCACAACCGCTGATTGTAAGAATTAGTGCACCACAGAATAATAAAGATTGCTTCATGAATACTTTCCTTTTTTGGAATCTGGTTGTTGTTCGGTTACTGGCTGATAGTAACCGTGCCGCCACTCTGAATGTCGCTGGCTTCTAAACTGACCGGCATACCGTCGGAGGTCCGCGCGACTTCCACGTTGGCCAGACTAACGGTGAAGGATTTCTCCACTGTCAGTATCCCGGTATTGTCGGTGTTTGAAGAAGAATTGCCGGAACCGCCGCATCCGGCCAGAGCCAGAATCAGGAAGCCTGCCGTCAACACGTGTTTAAGATTGCTCATAGATGTCTCTCCCTCAGAATTCATAAGTCACCAGGAAATGAGTGTCGCCCATCGGCAGTGGCCAGGCCTCGGATAGGGTTAGTGTCAGCTGGCCACCGGCCAACTCGAAGCTGCCTTCACTGATCAGTTCGCCAGCGTCGGCAATGCCGTCCTCGTTATCGTCACGGTACAGTCGCACGCTCTTGATATTGCCGACAGGGTCCAGCTCGCCCCCTGCGGCCAGAGTGAAAGAACGGACTTCGTTGCCGGCGTCAGTGCTAGTCAGGGCAAAGGAAAGAACCACCTGTTCGCCATTATTGGCATCGATATGCTTGTTTGTTGCGTTACCGGCGGTCGGGTCGGCCATACTGATCTGATCCGCTGCATCCATAATGCCGTTGTTGTCATCGTCGGTATCGGCATTGTCGCCCGTGCCGTCGCCGTCGGTATCGGCCCACTCGGTGTCATCCTGCGGGAAGGCATCGGTGTCATCGTTTACGCCGTCGCTATCATCGTCGTTGTCGGCGTTATTACCGGTGCCGTCGCCGTCGGTATCGACTGACTCAGAGGCATCCAGCGGGAAAGCATCTTCCAGGTCAGCCACACCGTCGTTGTCGTCGTCGACATCGGTGCTGTTCGGCAGGAAGTCGCCATCGCTATCCAGTGGCTTGCTCACATCGCTCAGCGGATCGCTGCTTTCTGAAGATTCGATGGCATCACTGTAACCGTCGTTATCATCGTCGGGGTCGGCATTGTTGCCGGTGCCGTCGCCGTCGGTATCGACTGACTCGGAGGCATCCATCGGGAAAGCATCGGCGCCATCATCTACACCGTCGTTGTCGTCGTCCAGATCAGCGTTATTGCCGGTACCATCGCTATCGGTATCGACTGACTCGGAGGCATCCAGCGGGAAAGCATCGGCGCCATCATCTACACCGTCGTTGTCGTCGTCCGGATCGGCGTTATTGCCGGTACCATCGCTATCGGTATCGACTGACTCGGAGGCATCGAGCGGGAAAGCATCGGCGCCATCATTTACACCGTCATTGTCGTCGTCGACATCGGTGCTGTTCGGCAGGAAGTCGCCATCGGTATCCAGTGGCTTGCTCACATCGCTCAGCAGATCGCTGCCTTCCGAAGTTTCGATGGCATCACTGTAACCGTCGTTATCATCGTCGGGATCGGCATTGTTGCCGGTGCCGTCGCCGTCGGTATCGACTGACTCAGAGGCATCCAGCGGGAAGGCATCGGCGCCATCATCTACACCATCGTTGTCGTCGTCCGGATCAGCGTTATTGCCGGTGCCGTCGCCGTCGGTATCGGCCCACTCGGTGTCATCCAGCGGGAAGGCATCGGCTTCATCGTTTACGCCGTCGCTATCATCGTCGTTGTCGGCGTTATTGCCGGTGCCGTCGTTATCACTATCTACCGATTCCGTGGCATCTAGAGGGAATGCATCACTTGCATCAATAACGCCGTCGTTATCGTCGTCGCTGTCCATGCTGTTTGGCAGCAAATCGCCATCGGTATCTAAAGGAATGCTATTGGCATTCAAAGGATCTGAGCCTTCTTCGATTTCCAGATCATCGTTGTATTGATCATTATCGTCGTCGGTATCAGCGTTATTGCCCATGCCATCTCTATCCGTATCCAGTGTTTCGTTGGCATCGTTAGGTAGCGCGTCAGAGTTGTCACCAACACCGTCACCATCGCTATCGGTAGTTTCAGTGGCGTCATTGGGGAAGGCATCTTCGGTGTCGTTGGTGCCATCGCCATCAAAATCGCCGTAGAAATCATATTCAATGGCGCCGATGTCGATATAAGGATAAATCGGACCACCTTCTTCTACAGGATTGTCAGGATTGTATTCACCCATAATGCGTGCGTTACCGAGCAAGTCGAAATCAACGCTATCTGGGTCGATATCACTAGGGCCTGCTTCAATATTGGCACTGCCGGGTACTGGGCGATAATCGCCGTTTTCAGGATCCGCTAAGGTCACAGAGCCTGTTGAAGTAATGCCACATTCGCTGCCTTCTACCCAGCTGTGGTATTGCTGGGACCAGTTGCTGACCAGACACTCGGTTGAGCCAGTTGGGCCATTCAACAGCAAACTGTTATACAGTTGCGCACTGCCATCGCCAGTCACCGTGAGCGAGCCACCTTCACTGTTATACAGAGTTGAAGACGAGAGATTCAACTGACCGTCGACGGTATACAATGCCGCCACACCGCCACTGATGTTCGCCAACAGGCTGTTGTTAGCATAAAGCTTATAGTTTTCACCATTGATTGCAGGCGCGGTCATGTTCTCCACTAAGGTGAAATCCAGCATCACATAAGACGCTGAAGTCATTTGAATCGCACTTCCTTGATTGATGACTTCCGAAACCAGTGCATTATCACTGAGTTCGCTGTAACCATTACGCAGGGTTAAACCAACTAAGTGCGGAAACTGATTACTGCTCAGTTTGTCCGTCATAATCACTTCGAATAGCGTGATGGCATTTTGCCCGTCAATCACCACCTCGCGGTTACCGTCAATTTTTACCCCTTTGGTAATTAATAGCGGGCTTTCAAGGGCAATGGTCATGGCACCGCTAAAGGTAATGGTATTCAGTTCGCCGCCCGGATCACTGGCGCATAGATCGGCCAGTGCTTGACGTAAGGTGCCCGGGCCACTGTCGGCGTTACTGGTGACGGTAATGGCATTGGCAACGCAGGCACTGTATGGGTCATCATCAAACCGCATCCAGTTCAATACAACATCACCTTCCTCAATCAGGGTTTGCAAGCCCGATTTACCCTCAACCTGATAGTAGAAATCGATCACACCATCGTTATCGCGGTCTTCATCTACCGTATCGTCCAGGCCATCGTTGTCAAAGTCAGGGAAGTTGCCGTAACTGGTGGGTTGCGGGTCGTTCAAATCATTGGTGCCGTCACCATCGGTATCGTATTTTAATGGGTCGGTTAAACCGGCGTTTTCATCTTCATCGCTGATGCCGTCGTTGTCGTCGTCTGAATCAGCATTGTTACCGATGCCATCGCCGTCGGTATCCACAGATTCAGTGTTGTCAAACGGGAAGGCATCAAACCAATCCAAGACGCCATCGTTATCGTCGTCACTGTCCCAATCATCGGAGTAGCCGTCGCCATCAAAATCCCCTTGCATCACAATGGCCGGTGAACAGGCTTCAGGTCCCATAAGTCCTTTTACTGAACGTGGGGTCACACAAAAACGCACCTGCGTACCCGCAGCAATATAGGTGTCGATGGTGTTCTCGGTGGCACCAGAGATATCCGTCCAGTAGCTATTCTCTAGCGTTTGCCAACGGTATTGGCTTGCAGATTCCAGGCTGTATGCGTCGTCATCGGGCGCCACATACGTATGCTGGCCGAGCAAACCAGAACCGGCGACGGGTTCAGAAAATTCCGGCGTAATATGCACGTTGGTCGCATAAGGCACATCACCGGCTTCGAACCATTCACCACAGCGCTCGCTGCCATAATAGGTCATGCAAAAGGTAATAAATTGGTCGGCATCGCTGGCGGTGGCCTGATAGCCTAGGGTGTTGGTGGCAATGGTGGTGGCTGTCGTAATGTCTTTGCTTGCTGAGCGAACCCAACGAAAATCGGTCGCGTCTATGCCCCAAGGTACATTGGCAAACAGGTAGTCACCGACACGGAAACTGCGGGTGATCTTATCGACTACCGGTTTGATATGGATGCGATAGCCGAATTTCTCCAGAGCCTCTTCCCGTGTTCTAGCTGACATTGAGCTTGGATAAGGTATTGAAAAATTCCAACTCGACCCTGAGCGCCATTCACCAAAATCAGTAACACCGCAGGTACCGCAATTCCATTCGGTGGCGGCAGCCGTCAAAGTCATCGCGTGCAGTTGCCAGGCACTTGACGTCTCTTCGTGAATGGTCATCCAGAAGTTAGTGTCATAGTTCTTGTAAGTTCTGTCGGGCTGCAGTCTGGAAGGAATAACACTCTCTGTGGGCAAATCGTAGTTCAAATACGCGGCGGCCTGATTCGCCGCCCAAGCAGGCGCGCTTACATACTCATTCATGATAGCGTGGTTTCGCCGGAGATAGTCCTGAACACTGAACAACTTTTGTTCGATACTCAAATCAGGAGGGGTGCCCCATACCGCTCCTCGAGTACCATTGAGTTCATTGGAGTTATCGTAAGTCATCGACGTACTCCAATGCAGCTCATGTGCATCAACAATGGTGTTGCCCAGCTCATAGTCGACACAGGCGGTGTTCATGCTGTCAAAAATACAGGTGTTGTAGTGATAAGTAGCGAACCAGTGCCAATGATCAGTGCCAACAATGTAGTCATCCCAACCGCGGTCGGCGACAAAATTCAGATGTAATTGCGCTAAGGTTCCGGTTACTGGCTGATTATCGCTATCAACGGTTGGACTGATGAGATCGTTGCTTAATATATCGGTCCAGTCCCAGTTCTCATGTTCTGAATAAAAGGTGCGCTGCATTTGCAGTGGTTCAAAATTGGCGTCCATGTAGGGAAAACGCGGCGTGTTAAATTTGCCACGGCTAAACATATCCGTCGGCATCGACATATACACACAGAAATTTTGTACGTCGTCGTCTTCGGCGCACGCAGCCTTATTTAATAGCGGCGAGGTTGCGGCACTGTGTGGGTAATTGGTGAAATTAGCAGCTGGCACGGTAAGATGACTGCCACCACGAATATTAGTGTTAGTGTCTTTGACCCAATGTAATTTTTTATCAAGCGAGGTTAAGGAACCCAACACCATAAAACCGACACGGCCTGCATAGACTGTGCTGTTATTTGCCTCTTCGACACTTCTGGATTGCATCATACGCAGGCTGATGCTATCAAAATCACCCGTACCTGCTGTCACTGTGGCACCTTGATAAACCTCCATATCCGGTAATTGTCGGAACAAGGTGCCGTTATCAAACAGCATGGGCCGTTGCAGTTGTGCGACGGTGACGGCATCGGTAAAACTTGCGCCGAGTTCAATGGTTTGGCCAGTAAAGCCGGTATCGCGCAGTTCTGCGCTGGAGATCAGCAACATGCGACCATCGGCCAAACGGTGCCAGCCTTCTTCGGCAATAAAGTATTTTAAGGTGGCACCTTCTAAATCAGCTGCAAAGCCATCCGCCATACGAATATCAAATAGGAACTGATTGCCAGAGGTGATGGGCGCCGTAGGTACAATGCTTACGCCAGGCGTTAAGTTTGGATCTTCAAATGAAACGAACACCACCGGGCGAGCGTAGATGCGATCGGTCCAGACATCCTCAATAACGTTACCAGCGCCTACAGTTAAGGTGCCGGTTTCGCTGGGAATACCTAATAAAGCGGGCGCACCGTCGAAGCGAATATAATAACCTTCGACATCATCTATAGTCGCGCCGTCACTAGGGGAATAACGCCATTGGCCGCTGCCATTATTGCTAATAAAGCCTGATGCCGATGGGTCTAGCGCCTGGGTGAAAATAGTGGTGTCAGTGCTTAAATAAAGATTATTATCGGTATTTCCATCCATGGATAAGGTGCCTAAATGGTCACCGTCAATGCTTGCTGCCTGCGCAGACGCTAGTCCGAATACGCATATCAGCGCCAGCAATTGGCCAATCAATCTATTCCACCAAACAACGTTTCTAATTCTCATACTACAACTCAACTTCTACAAATAATCGGGTGCATTTCCACGCATCGCATTTAAACAGAGGTGAGCCGAGATCTCTTGAGTAGAAATACTCAATTTGAAGGTGGAACCGAGGTTAAGCCTCAGCGAGTTTTTGCATTATCACAGTGTGGAGTTCATTTGCCAGCACGGGCTTCTGTAACACCCTGTAATGAGACAGCTCATTTTCGAAAAGACTGCCTGCCAGGTGCTCGCCGGTAATAAAAATGGCAGGAACGGGTTTGTCGAATGTAGCCTCAAGATGTTTTAACACATCCAGGCCGGTGATGTTTTCGTCTAGTCGATAATCACACAAGATGATATCCGGTGGTGATTGGCTGGCGATCTGTATTGCTCTGTCAGCATTTGATGCGGTGTTAACAATGCATTGCCATTGTGCCAGAAGCAACCTCATACCACTGAGGATGTCCGGGTCATCATCCACCACCAGCACACGCAAATTTGGGAAAGGGGGCAAGATTTCAGCAGGTGTGTTTTCCGCTGGCAGTAAATCAGCCTGCTGGACTGGAATAATCAGACTGAAGCATGAACCTTCCCCTTCAACTGAGCTCACTTCAATCTTAAAACCCAGCAACTGACAAAGGCGAAAGGTAATAAACAGCCCCAGGCCCAGACCTTGTCTGGCATCTCTTCTTTTATTGCCGACCTGATGATATTCATCAAAAATGCGGGGCAATTCGTTGGCAGGTATGCCGATGCCAGTATCGCGGATGTCGAGCTTGTAGGACTGATCCGTCAGAACTTCAGAAATCACAATTTCACCATGTTGGGTATATTTAACCGCGTTATCCACTAGGTTGCGTACTATGCGGGTAAACAGCAACTCATCGCTGTACAGGCTGGCCTGCGCAGGTTGATAGTGAATTTGAATCTGTTTATTCAGGCATTGTTGACGGTACTCATCGACAATGGCGCTAACGATAGGGCGGGTTTCAATCTGGGCTGGCTGAGGGACGATTTTACCGGTTTCCACACTTGAAACCTCAAGCATGCGCGAGAACATTCCGGATACCGATTTATGTGCCTGTTCGACTTTTTCCAACAATTGCAGTGTATCGATCGCGCCGCTTTGGATCTTTTGTTTTAAGGCGAATAAAAACAACCCTAATGAGTTAAGGGGCTGGCGCAAATCATGACTGGCGGACGTCATAAATTCTGTTTTGGACTGATTAGCACGTTCGGCCTTAATTCTTTCAGCCTCTGCGCGCTGTTTTTCCTCTGTGACCTGCAATAGCAGTTGCTGATTTTCTAAATCCAGGCTGATGGTGTGAATCACTACCTTTGAAACGCGGAACATGGTGATAAATAAATACAGCAGATAAAGCAGCATGCAGTAAAACAGAATGGAAAAATTGTATTGGTATACCCGCAGCGCAAAACCGAGAATGGTTGGCGTGACAAACAATAAGCCAATCCACACTGCCGGCGCGAAAGAGATAATATTGCCGGAGGTAATACCCACCATGACGGCAATAAAGGCAACCATCAGTTCTATCTGATCGCTGCCAGGCAGGTAAAAATAGCCTGCCCAGCCCCACAACAACCCGGAAAACAGCCAAAAGCCTGTTATGGTGGAATATATCCATACTGGTTGTATGGTCCCCTGCGAGCGCTTTGCTCTTATTTTGGGGTAAATAATCAATTCACGTATTGCCACAGTAACGACATTGATGCTCAACCAGTAAAGCATGGCGATAAAGTGAACACTATTTTGCATGGTCAGCGTCAATATGCTGGCAAACAACACACTGAACAAGCCGGTCATGGTGGTTTGCTTAAGCAGCATATCCAAGCGGCGCTCGGTTACTTGCTGTTCAAAATGCGGCAAAGCTGAGTGATGACTGATAGGGGACTCAGGCTGCATACGAAGAGAGCTTAGTTACTCAACAAGTCATGCTGTTGAGCAAATTGAATCAACTCTGCCGTGTTGCGCAATTCCAGTTTTTTCATCAGGCTATACCGGTGGTTTTCAATGGTTCTGGGTGACAAGCTTAACCGCTCAGACATTTCTGCTGTGGTTAAACCTTGCAGCACTAAATCCATGATTTGAAATTCTCTGGAGGTTAATTGGGCAATATCAGTATCTAGCTGTTGTTTGACCGATTCAGACAGCACTTGTTTACCTGCCATCACTTTACGTACCGCAGATAAAAGCGCTTCGGCTGATATCTCTTTTAACAATACACCGTCAGCACCACAGCTAATTAATTGGCGGAATAATCCGGCCGAGTTCACACCGGTAAGACAAATAACTCGGGTCGAGGAAAAGCGCTGTTTTATATAGCTCAACACAGACACGGCGCCACCGCCCGGCATACGATAATCCAGTATCACCAGATCAGGTGTTTCGCCTTGTACCACTGTCATTAAGTCTTGCGCATTAGCGACCTCAGCAACAACCTCCCACTTAGGCTCAAAACTCAAAATAAGTCGCAGGCCTTCACGAAAAAGCTGGTGATCATCAGCAATAACAACTCGCATAAATGTGTCCCAAATGCTTTTAATAGAATTTTTGAGGGTATTTTAGCGTCCAAATATAATCTTTAACACCGCCCTTTCAATATTAACCGCAAGACAGGTAGTTATTAATGGACACCTATAAATAAAAGTTGACAATACAGCTCTTCCTTTCTATTTTCAATGCATTCATTAATCTCAAAGGAATGAGTTATGCCCCAGGCACGTAAAACCCAAATCGCCATCGAATCCACCCCGTATTATCACTGTACCTCACGCGGGGTGCCCAAAACGCTTCGCGGGGCAGGCTCTTCGTCGAGCCTCTCTGTGGACGGGATGTGGGCAGCGGTCAGGACTATGAACACCGTAAGGCTGGATTGAGAAGCGTGTCCTTAAGCTCGCATTAAGTAGCCAAGATGGAACAACAAAAGCAAACCAGGGAAATAAAAAGGGGCGGAGTGAATAAATTTTGACAATCGCATGGTTGGAAGAGCGAATTGGGGAAAAACCAGGTCAGTTGTATCACGGAAGGTCGAGTAAGCAGATGGGTTGATCAAAAAATAGTCCCTCCGTCTTCTTTTACGAATTGTACTTGTTATGCATTTTATTTTGATGGCTCAACTGAATATGTTGAAACACCATTACCTCCACCTAAATATACACCATTAGAAAGCATGTAAATAAATGTAAAGATACACGCTACAACCACTATAAGATTTAAGCCCAAAGCCGATTTGTAATACCTTAAAAAGTAACTCGATGGTTCGTATTGAGCCCCAATGCTTTTTTTATTAAAAGCCACTACTAGTGGTAGTAACAATATAAGAACTAGACTAGTAACAAACCAATAGAAAATGTAGTTTTGATAATAATATGGAAACCAAGATTCCCCGAAAGCTGAAAATGTAGCGAAATATGCTACCGCACCAATAACTATAAAAAGTATTCCTTTAACGATCTTCATTGTCATATTTTATGCATAACGCCCCAATCACCAGGCCAGCGAAGTGGAGAAATATTTGTGGTATAAAGGAGCGTAGCGACAACACAAATAATTGCGCAATGTAGCTGGCTCCGCGTGCATTGGATTGTTATGAGATTAATTAACGATAATCCTATATTGTATGTCTTGAACCATTTTACTAAACCCCCCTTTATCCCTGTCATATTGTGCACTAAATTTAAGTGTATGTTCACCTTTTTTTAATGGCTTTAACATTACCCAATAACCATCTGATGCAGAAGGGTAAACCTTGGGTGCTTCAAATTCTTTAGGGATAAGGCCAAGTAAGTCAAAGCATTGAGGAGAAGCCAACCTGTAATGTGAAGGGTTTTCAGCTGTTAATGAATCTAACTGAATATTGATATTTAGTAATTCATCGTTATTTAAAGAGGCACCTTTTTTCACGCTTTCGCATGACGGTGTTCTACCTCGACTTGGGTAATACACCATATTTATTACAGGGAAAAAGATGTATTTTTCTTCAGGGATGGTACATGTTCTTGAAATTTTTGATGAGCCATAGCCTCCAGCAAGAAACCAAACATCACCATTTTGCCCCTGATGGCAGTTTTCACCTGTTCTATCTCGAACTGGACTTAAATGTTTCGGCATAGTGTAGGTCCATTGCCACCAAATATTTGCATATTCCTCTAATGGCATACCCGAAACATTTTCACCTTTATGTACTGCGAATTCGTAAAAACTTTCCGCATAGTTAGCTGAGCTGTATAGCATTAAGATAAGGGTCATTAATTTATTCATGTTAGTCCTTGGTTGCTCAATTTCTCATAACGCTGCCGGCAGCGGCCGAGTGAAACGAGGTCCTTCTGGCTGGCCTGGTTATGCTTTAGTGACATACCATCCGTACCAGAAATATTTTAAACTCATAAAACCAGTATTATCGCTAAAAGGCAAAACGCTTTGGAAAAAGCTTTGCTCGTTAGTAAAGTTTTTCAGTATCTCTTGCTCGCTACCATTATCAAGCCGTCTAATTTGGTAAGTATTACCCTCTTGATCTTCACGTGAAATAGGCGTACTACTTCCCTCTACATAGTTATTATCAGCTATGACAACTATGCTACCCGGTAGAAGCTTGCTATGAAGAACACTCAAGAAATTAGATATCTGAACTTTCTTGAGATGTGACCACCAAAACCCGGCCAAAGCGCCATTAAAATCTTGATCTAAGTTATTTAGTTTAAATGCATCCGATTTTTTAAACGAAATATTATTAAAATTATTGAGCCTTTCTTTAGCTATATCCAATACTTCAGTATTGTAATCGGTAGCTGTAATACTCACACAGTTTGGGGCAACAAATTGCGTCCAATAACCAGTGCCACAGGCAACCTCTAAAACCTTACGCTTTGCGAGTAACTGAGCAAGCTCACTGGACAAAATACCCAACTCTTCTTGACGCTCTGGTTTTAGGTAGATTTTGTCATATTCGCTAGCCCTTTCGGCATAGTACTTTGCTAGATTTCTATCCATGATATTCCTTGCACATAACGCTCAGGCTCAAAGGAGCAAAACGTCCTTCTACAGGTTTTTGTTATGTTTTATTTTCTCATTTAAATATTGTTTTTGTGCAGTTGCCTTTAGAAGCTACAATTAAGGAGTTAGTAATTTCAATATCTAAGTTTTCGGACTTCGCTATTGCTTGAAGCGCTTCGTTCCACGGAACATTTTTTAGGTATACAGTCGTAACTCCTAATTTAGAATCTGGGAGCACTAAACCTTTACCAGAAAAATCAGAAATTATCTTTAATACTTTAACTGTTTCAGCCTCTTTAAAGTTGAGACTAATCTCTTTGAATTCACCACCCCAAGCTTGAGTTGAAAGTAACGTAAACACAACAAACAAAAGTCTAATTTTCTTCATATTTTATACCTCTATCTCAAATCCCCATTAAAACATAACGCTCGGCTAAGCGGCTCGCGCCGCCTTTGGTAACGTGAGCGGCACGAGCAGCGCCGCGAGTCCGGTTTGATTTACCTTGTTATAACCGCTAAGTTGCATATTGCGTCAGACCCTTGAAGCGGGTGGGTTTTGTTTTTTTTCGATTTATGAAAACTACCGCTCTACTCGAATAAAAAGCAAGAACTTAGTTTCGTAAGCCTTTTCTCATTAACGATTGCCGATACTCAAATGCTTTTGGTTATCGAAACCGTTCTGGTTCAAAGCTCGCCAGATAATGATTATGCAATCTCTTGGACACCCGTAAATAAAAGTTGACAATACAGCCATTCTTTTCTATTTTCAATGCATTCATTAGTCTCAAAGGAATGAGTCATGCCCCAGGCACGAAAAACCCAAATCGCTATCGAATCCACACCGTATTATCACTGCACCTCACGCTGCGTACCCAAAACGCTTCGCGGGGCAGGCTCTCCGTCGAGCCTTTCTCTGTGGGCAGGATGCGAGTAGCGGTCAGGACTATGAACACCGTAAAGGATGGATTGAGGAACGTATCCTTAAGCTCGCGACGATCTTTGCAATCGATGTTGCAGCTTATGCTGTAATGTCCAATCACTATCATGTGGTTTTACACATAGACCGAGATCGGGCTCAGCATTGGTCTGATGTTGAAATTTGCACTCGTTGGCTGAAATTATTCTCTGGACAGGCATTAGCTTCACGCTTTGTTAAAGGTGAAGTGCTGGATAGCGCAGAACAACAACGTCTTTCAGACCTGATCCTGATCTGGCAGCAACGCTTAATGGATATCAGTTGGTTTATGCGCTGCTTAAATGAGCATATAGCCAGAGAGGCGAATAAGGAAGATGAAGTTACTGGCCGTTTCTGGGAAGGCCGATTCAAATCCCAGGCGCTGCTGGATGAAAAGGCGCTAATCGCCTGTATGGCCTACGT
>JBNLGQ010000111.1:0-11472 GCA_050306135.1 Gammaproteobacteria bacterium | reverse complement strand
CACAAAACGGCGAGGTAACGGGCTTTGCCCTGTGTCGACCGTTTGGACGAGGACACGTCATCGGGCCTCTGGTTGCACTGGATCAACAGGATGCGATTGCGCTCATTGCTCCGATCGTTGAGGACTATCAAGGGCGCTTTTTACGCCTGGATACTCCTCATGAAGGCGCCCTGCGCGACTACCTTACTGCTTGCGGTTTAACCCACTTTGATACTGTTACCAAGATGAAGATTGGTGACTTACCTCTTCCCCAGGGACCGCAGGAGGCCTTTGCCATAGTCAGTCAGACTTTTGGCTAGACCCAACACGGAAACAGTGCTCGTTTGTCCCTGCGCTAGCCCGTTATAGATACTGCACAATTCGACGGGCTATCTCTGACTGTACTGTTGATAAACATCTCCCAGGAGGCCACCACCGATGTTTTTTCTCAAAATGGTCTACTCAAATTTTTTCTTTTTCAGTCATCACAAATTTAGTGCAAAGCGCTAGAATAGTGCGATCTTATACTTTCCGCCAAATATTATTCTTCACCAATTTAGCTTTAAACCCCCTTAATCATTGGAAAAAAATCCAGCCAGTTGATTTTCATTGTTTTTCGCAGAATATTCCACTTATAATGCCAGCACCTACTTACCGGACTCTTGGTCTATTGCTGGAGAAGTCAAAGTGAAGCTAGATCGTATCGATATACATATTCTCGATGAACTACAGAAGAACGGCCGCATTACCAATGTCGAGTTATCAGAACTAGTGCATTTGTCGCCCAGTCCTTGCTTGATGCGCGTAAAAAAACTTCAGAAGGCTGGCTATATAATCGGCTACGGTGCGCAGATAGATATTGAGAGACTAGGACCTTCGATCACCGTATTCACCGAAGTCACTTTGAGTAACCATCGTTTGGCGGATTTCGACCGCTTTCAACGCGCGGCTGCGAAGATAGACGAAATCATCGAATGTCACCTGATTTCGGGTGGATATGACTACTTGCTGAAGTTCGTCACCGGCAGCATTAGTGATTATCAACAGCTCATGGAACAACTGAGCGACTCAGACATCGGTATCGATAAATACTTCAGTTTCATTGTGATGAAATCACCTTTCGTCAAACACCACCTCCCCCTGACCAGAATGTTTGGCGACTAATCAACAACTCACCTACGTGGTCGCTGAGTTGTGCTGTAGCCAGCGCATTAGACTCAGGTGCTAGAAGAAAAAATCACTACCTCAATAATTAATATGTCGCAAGCAACAAATGCTTTCTGGGTTAGTAGTTGGTTTCTTTGATGCTTTCAGGTAATGAAATTTCGGTTGTTGCCGATGAGCAAAAAAAAGGCACCCGAGGGAAGGTGCCTAAAAAAATTGTAATCGCCTGTAACAGCTATTTTTCTCCGCGACTAGAAGTCGCGCTTGAATGCGATGTTGATAGCCGTGTAAGAGCCATCGACGCTGTCCGGGTCAAATGAGGCGGCTTCAGCCCAAATCAAGGTCTTTGGACCAATCGTATGGCTGTATCCAACACCGATGCTGGTAGGATTGTTGCCGCCATCGACATCTACAGAACCGTACCAAACGTACATATTATCCATGTAAGCCTGTATATTGATGCCGGTTTTTTTTGCTCCACCAGCATAATCCTTATCTTCGGTACCCAGGGTGATTCGTGCATTCCAGTCACCGGTATCATAACCGGCAGTCAGGTTAATAGCAGTGCCTTCAGAACCGGTCTTTTCCTGTACGCCGGCGGCCAGGGTCAATCCATTGTCTGAGTACCTAACTGCCATATCAACAAGATCTAGTGCGTCATTATCGGTATCATCCGGGTCCATTTGACCACCGAGGGCGAAGGTAACACTGTCAGTAGTTTTCTTATAAAGGAAGCCACCATTCTTTTCATTACGGTTGCCCAGCAGACCGTCGTAACCATACCACCAGGTATCGTCAGAAGTGGATAGGTCGAAAGCAGTATCACGGACACCCATTTCAAATGAACCGAAATCACCTTTTAAACCAACAGAGTAAAGTCGATTCACAATATTTCCGTTCCTGCTATCCGAAAAACGCAGCTCATAGGCAGCCAGCCCGGTTAAACCGTTTTCCAGGTCGATATCACCTGAGGCTTTAACGCGGGAAGCGAGGTCTTGCAGGGAGGTGTCACCGTCGCCTTTGGTGGTATGAACCAGACCGTAGCGCAGTGAACCGGTAATTTCGCCGGCCATGGCGAATGGGGCCGCAAGTATCGTCGCGACTGATAGAGCAATTGCTGATTTTTTCATTAAACGCATACCTCTCGTTTGTTTATGTGGTAGTTGCAATATTTTGAGAAGCTGCATTGCTTTTCAGGCTAAGCTGTAAAACAATGAAACCCTCCTGTTTTAGATATTTTTCGCATATCAATAATCTTCGCGACTGAAACCAGGGCTTCGGCCGAACCTGAAACCTTAAAAAACCAGACCAGTTTCAATACCTCCAGTAGATTGCGCTGGAACTGTTGTTTGCTGGTTAGCTAAAGTTGTCAGGAAGCAACATGGTATGACCCCTCTCGACGAATAATTCTTTGTTTGGACCCCTATATAAAATTTTATCTTTGGAAATTAGACGCAAATTTAATGACATATCTTCGCATGGCTTAATTGAGGCAAAGTGGCTGTATCAATGAGACACATTCCTGATCAGGTACGTACGTACAACGCGAATACTTTTTCAAGAAACACTGGTGCAGAATATATGAAAAAAGGAAAACAACCCTGGTACCTCTGCACGTTTAGGCTGAGAGCATTTATTGTATGACTGATTCCAATTTAATCTGTTAATAAATGGTATCAGAGTTAGTCTATTTCACATTTCCAGAGTGAGAAACAGCCGGGTAGTATTCGTTGTACTTTCGGCAATATCTAAGGAACCTCTGATTAATTCAGAGGTTCCTGCGGCTTAGGGATGTGCCAGCCGAAACAGGCTGGGAGTTTGTAAAAGAGCGCATTGAACAACTGGTTAAAATAGTTGATCAGTCGCTAAATATACGGGTCAGCGGGAGATGGTGTTTAACAAATAGAGATTGTATAACAATGAATACTATCATGATTCATTTCGTGTTCTTCAGCTTCTGTCTATGACCCATTAATAAATCTTGCACCACAAGTGGGAGTTATTTTTAAGACATAGCAATACTGGAAACCAGCATCAAAAAACTAACCGAAGTATTCCAACATATTATCGCTGTGCTTGCTCTTTATAGCATTAGGGCAAGCGCAGCAAACAATCATAATTAACGATAAAACACTTCCAGATTTTTAATATATGCCAGCCCACGAACTGATTCGGAAAGTTTTTTCGAAATAGCGATGGCATCATCAAACGCGGATAAAATGCTTAAGGATAAAATCACCTGAATGCGCACCTTGCCATCAAGATAATGAAAAACCACATCTTCGATTTTGCTGGTTTCCACAACTTTGTCCCAGCATTGTTTCAAATCAGACATTATTTCATTTCTAAGTGGCAAATCTGAACTTTTTGGGCTTTCTTCGTCATCCTCAGGGTCAATATGAATGAGCACCTGACTAATATCTGAAAACTCTCTGGTAAGCTCTTTACTCACTTCGTCCCCTATTCGGTGTCCTTCTGAAACACTCAGTTCTGGAGCCACTTCAACATGTACGTCTAACAGTGCTTCTGCGCCCATTTGTCTAGTACGTAGCATATGCATACGTTTAACCCCTGGAATCTCGGCAATGTGTGCACTAATGCTTTCAACTTTATCGGGATCAAGACCTTTATCAACCAGTTGCTCAATACTCTCTTTGGCTATCTCCCAACCAATTTTTGCAACCATCATAGAGACAATAACTGCCGCCGCCGCATCCAGGTAGGGGAATCCCGCTATACTGCCAGCAATACCCACCAGAACAACAATGGACGAAACCGCATCGCTACGATGATGCCAGGCATTGGCTTTAAGCAGAGAAGAGTTAAAGCGATTGGCATAAACCATGGTATAGCGATATAAAGCCTCTTTCGACAACACAGAGAATAGAGCGACCCAAATGGTTATACTCTCTGGAGTCAGAACCTGGCCAGAGGTTAGACGTTCCACCGCATCAATAACAATGCCTATGCCAACGGCAATTAATATTCCGCCTAAAACAGCAGCGAAAGCCGTTTCAATACGCGCATGACCATAAGGGTGATCATCATCCGGAGTTTGATTGCCGTGTTTGGCCGCAAAAACGACCAATCCATCACTGAGCAAATCGGAAAATGAATGAATGCCATCCACAATCAATGCGTGAGAATGACCAATAGTACCGATAATGATTTTAAAAATAGCCAGGATAAAATTCACTATCGCACCAACAACAGTCACTCGTGTGGTGGCCTTATAACGTTCGGTTAATGCTTGTTGTTCTGTTGACATATTAATTCGCTCATTCGTTTAAATTTAAAAAACCCGGTTTCTAACTTAATCGCCTGAATATTGACTAACCTAGCGTATGACTGGCCAGGGCATAGACGTGATCAGGCGAATTTTCGGGGCCATAGGCTTGCCCTTTGGTCATAGGAATGACCGTATCGTATTTTTCGAGGCCCATTGCCATCAGCAACTGGCCCAAATCTTTATGGCGCTCATCCAAATCCATGCGCAGAAATTGATCCGCGTAATCGGCCGCAAAACTGCTGACAAGCGATTTTGCATCGACTTCAGAACTGGCAACCATGGGTCCAATAACGTATCCCCGGCCAAAAGGTCGACACAGGGCGAACCCGGTAATCTCTTCATCCTTAAAAATTACGCGCGCTTCAGATATTTCCAGCAATCGAGACAATACATCTGCTCGATCAGCGCCAAACACCCTGCGGTCCAGCGCGAAAATAGACGCTGAGTCTTCGAGCCCTGCCGTGCGAATGTTTCTCCGTGGAACAGAATCTTGCTGAGGTTTCATTAATCCTTGATACAGCACGACGACGCTTCCTGTTTCTCGAAACCCGGCGGACATATAGAGCCTCAGGCCTGACCGAGTTGAATTCAGCCGTAGGCGGCGACCCGCAAGGCCAGATTCGATTTCAGCAAGAATATACCGCCCAAGACCACCAGCCTGTAGCTTGGGATGGGTCATCATCATGCCGATCATGGCCGCGTCGTTGCCATAACTAAATGACATGCCTGATCCGAGCGGTCTCCCTATCGCATCCGGAGCGATCAACCCCTGGCCCAGAGAAAGCAAGATCTCTAAATCCTGCAAGCGATGTGGCCAGCTAACTGCGACAGAAAGCTGATGCAGATCTTCTACGTTCGAGCTTTTTAGCGGCTCCAGCTGTGTCCAGTAGCTTTCGCGGAGATGAAAATAATTTGCCTGCGGATCCATGACATATCTCTATTTTGTATTTAGATGGTCATGCCCCCCAGCCATGGCCTTTTCTAGCCGGGGGGACATTGGTTTTATTTCTTTAACCAGACTTTATTAGTTAACACACGGTAATTAAGCGGATGAGGAACGTAACCTTGAACCTTATCCGATACCCCATCAACCGTCGTCTCGTTAATAACAAAGATCGTCACCGCCTCATCGTAAAGATACTGAGCCAGTTCTGAATAAGTTGCGTTACGTGCGTCAGTATCGACTATAGCCGCTGCAGCGCTGATCTTTGCATCAATCTCGGGATTACAATGCTGTGATATATTATAACTACCCTTGCAGGTGTAATCGGCAGTGAAGAAACCAATCGGTTCCGGTACATCCGTCAGGTAACCACGTGACATCATTGCCAAATGGTAATTACCGCCAAGAAGGTCAGGTTCGAGTGCTGAATAGGTAGAGGTACGGATATTCACTTTGACACCTATTTCGGCAAGTGAAGCCTGCAAAATTTCTGCCGTCATACCGAGTGCTGGTTTAGAGTTGTACACCAGCATGTCCAGTTCAAGACCCTTGGGTGAGATCCCTGCTTTCTTAAAAAGTGCAGCAGCTTCCGAAATATCAGCTGTCACAGTTGGCGCATTGCTAGCAGCCCATGCTTCACCATCGCGAAATGGATCATTAGCAGCTGTGGCAAGGCCTTCGTAGACGGCTGCCGCGACACCTGAAACATCAAGCGCTGCGCGCACGGCTCGGCGGGCATAGACATTATCGAAAGGAGGCTTGGAATTATTGATCAGGACCTCAGCCACACGCGGTGCCTTAGCTTCGACGACAGAAACGCCTTTTTGAGCGCCTATCTGGGCAGCAAATGTTGTTGGGATTGTACGTGAGATATGTGCTTCGCCACTACGAGCCATTGTGGCACGGGTATTTCCGTCCGGAACAAACAGAAAATCTGCACCGTCCAGCTTGCCCTTTTCTCCCCAATAACCATCAAAACGTTTGACCTTGACAAACTGTTTGGGATCAACTTCGACAATTTCATAGGGACCTGTACAGTGACCTATAGGGTCGATTGCATCGCTGGCAACATACGCAGCGGGTGAAAGAATTGAAGCATCTGGAGCGCCTAAACGGCCAGGTATCGATACTTGTGGACTTGGCGTCTTGATCGTGACTTCCATTTCGCCAGTGGCTTCAACACTACTGACGACCTTTTTGGAGAACGAACGCGATGGTACCGGAGCGTTTAACAGATGGTTCAACGCACCAGCAACAGCCTTTGCATTAAACGGCGTTCCATCCTGAAACTTTACACCTTTACGCAGTTGCAACACCCAGGTATTAGGGTCAGTCTGTTCCCATGAGGTCGCAAGAAGAGGCTCAATTTGCAGATCATTTGCGACCTGCGTCAACCCTTCGTAACAGCCAGCGCGTGTTCCAATATACGCCCCGAAGGAGTACATAGCCCAGTTAGCCGCGACCTGAAATGGGCCCGTGACGGTAAGGCGAGCTTCACCCGCCAATGCTGATGTAAATGTGAGGGCCGATGCTAGCCCCAAAGCAGTTAATAGTCTCATAAGTTCCTCTGTTTTGATTGGTTTTCGTTTTACATGTATTTTTGTAATTACCGTATTCAATTTAGCATGGCGATCAGCGCAGAAGATGCCGCCTTAACGCCTGGGACAATCGATCATTTCGAAGCGCTCGCTATTTCAGCAGTATGTTCTGCCGTGTGATCGGAGCATGGTGACCCCTCTAACCAATATCGACAGCGAGCATAATGCCCGTTGCGACACAGCTTAAGCATAGGGGGCAGTTCTTTGCAGTCTTCACGTACCGATGGGCAGCGTGGGTGAAAACCACAACCAGACGGTGGATTGATTGGGCTGGGTAATTCACCTTGCAGTAGCCCTGCACCATCAAGCCCGGTTACCTCGAGCTGTGAGGAAGCCATCAAAGCCTGGGTATAGGGATGACAAGGGTTCTCGAACAGATGTTCGGTCTCCGCGATCTCAATCAAGCGGCCAAGATACATCACTGCGATCCTGTCGCAGATATGACGCACTACACGCAGATCATGCGAAATCATGATCATGGTGATACCGCGTCGCTGCTTCAAATCAAGGAACAGATTCAGTATTTGCGTTTTCATTGACGCGTCCAACGCTGATGTCGGTTCGTCACAAATCAATAGTTTGGGTTCTAGCAACAACGCCCTGCCCACAACAACACGCTGCAACTGCCCGCCAGAACACTCCTTTGGGTAACGGTTGGCGAATGAGGCATCTAACCCCACCTCATAAAGCATCGAATGAACCCGCTTCATACGTTCATTCTCATCAGTCACGCCATGGTAGGCCAATGGAGCACCCATTGACGTGCCAATTTTCATGCGTGGGTCGAGTGCAGAATACGGGTCCTGGAAGACCATCTGTACATCGCATCGTCGTTGGCGCAGATCTTCGCCCCGGTGCGATAACCAGTCTTCACCATCGATAGTGACGCTACCACTGGTGGGTTGGATTTGACGCGTGATCAGCTTGGCGAAGGTAGATTTGCCTGAACCGCTTTCGCCGACCAGCCCCATAACCTCTCCAGGCTGTACCTTGAGCGAGATATCATCGGCAGAGCGAACAATTCGCGTTCTGGGAAAGGCGCCTATCTTGTAGTGTTTGGACAATCCCGCAACTTCGAGAAAGCCATCGTGATTTTTCGAGTCTTCGACATATCGCGGAGACTGTCGTCGCAGTGTATTATCAGTCATATCATCACCTCAGCCTGGGCAAGCTGCTGCTGTTGTTCACAGGAATGGCAGCGTGTTTTTCGTCCTTCGAAAGCGAACACGAGATCAGGTTCTTTGTCGCAACATAGTTTACGCAGCCCGGCATCATCCGCCTGCGCACAACGGGGTGCAAAACAACAGCCCTGAGCGACATCAATCGCACTGGTACTAGACCCGGTGATCACAGGAAGCAGTCCCTCTTCATCCGGCTGCAAAAGAGAGCAGCGAATCAGTGCTTTAGTGTAAGGATGGCATGGATTGCGCATCAGCTCTTCCGTTGGGCCTTCTTCCATCACCCGACCGCCGTACATCACCACCACCCGGTCAGCAAAAGCGGAGACGACGGAGAAATCATGGGTGATCAAAAGGATGGCCAGGTTGTACTCGCGGCGCTTTTCGCTCAGCAGCCGCAGGATTTGCGCCTGTACGGTAACATCCAGGGCTGTAGTCGGTTCGTCAGCGATCAATAGTTTGGGATTTCCCGCCAGTGCTGCAGCAATCATGACCCTTTGCGCCATCCCACCAGACAATTCATGCGCAAACGCCATTGCCCGACGCTCAGGGGAAGGTATACCAACGTTTTCCAACAGCGATACAACTTCGCGAAATGCGGCTCGTCCTGACATACCACGATAATGGCGCAATGGCTCAGATATCTGGGCATGGACTCGCGATGATGGGTCTAGCATGGCTTGTGGTTGCTGGAACAACATGCCAATGCCACCGCCGCGTACATTATTCATATGCGCTTCGGATTGTTGCAACAGGTCTTCACCTTCAAATAGCACCTGCCCACCGGTGGCTTGTAAAGCAGGAGGCAAAAGCCCTGTCGAAGCCAATGCGGTAACACTTTTCCCTGACCCGCTTTCGCCAATCACTGCTACGATTTCGCCGGGATTCACCGAAAGACTAACGGATTGAATAATGCGTTTTTTTGTGCCCAGACTGACTTCGAGATCGCGCAGTTCAAGCAGCGGTTGTTGTTTATTGTGATCAGACATACTAAGCCTCCTCACTCTTATCGATTTCAATGCCGTGACCTATCCAGGTAACACTTAGCGCCGCCAGAAAGATCGCTGCCCCCGGTGCGATCATCAGTGATGGCGCACGTTCCAGATAAGGTTGAGCCGCTGCAACCATGAGCCCCCAATCGCTGTCGGGAGGCTGCACCCCAAGTCCGAGGTAGGACAGACCACCGACCGTGATCAACTTATGCCCAAAACGGATAAACGTTACCGCAGACAGCGGACGCATGATATTGGGCAGGATGTGGCGTAACAGGATAAAATGCAGCGGCATGCCCAGAACTTCTGCGGCACGGATATAATCTTTTGCATTGATGGAGATACTCAGGCCCCGGGCTAAGCGGGCAAACGGTGTCCAGCCTGTCAGCGTAAGCGCCACAATCAAGGTACCTGTACCAGGTCCGAATACGCCGACCAGGAAGATCGCTACCACCACATCAGGCACCGAAATCAATAAATCGACTGTGCGCATGGCAACCTCATCAACAAAGCCGCCAACTCGCCCGGCAATCACCCCAATGGTTGTTCCAATAACCAGGGTCAGCACCACCGAGATTGCGGCAATGGTCACGGTAAATTGTCCGCCAACCATCAGACGTGAAAACAGGTCACGGCCCAGGTTGTCAGTACCAAACCAGAAGTTAAGACTAGGGCCCTGTAGACGGTCCATCAAGTGTTGCTTGCTGGGGTCATGCAGTACCAGAATATCAGCAAAGATCACCAGGAACAGTAGCACGGCCAGCATGATGCAGCCGACATGAAAGGTCCAGTGGCGAGAGCAGACGAACCTCTTAACATTCGCAAACGCCGAACTACGTGTTGGATTAGCTATTTCAACGCCCATGTGAATTCCTCATAGCAGGGTTAATGATTAGATAGGCGAGATCCGCGCCGGTATTGATCACGATAGATAAGCCGACAATTGACACGAATGCCCCCTGTAAAACCGGAACGTCATTGTTAATCACCGACTCGTAAAGCAGCCGTCCCATCCCGGGAATACCGAAAATAACCTCAATGACCACGGACCCACCCAGCAACCCCGCGAACCATAACGCAAAGAAGGTTACAACCGGGAGGGAGCCATTACGCACGCCGTGATACATCACGGATTGATTGAGCGACAGGCCGCGGGCTCGGGCCGCAGTAATATAGGGTGCCTCCAGTACATCAAGCATCGCTGCTCGCGTTACCTGTGTGAAGTAGGCGGTAGGGCGCAGTGATAAAGCCAGTGCCGGCAGTATCACGGATTCCCAGCCGGTCCACCCCGCCGATTGCAATACCCCCAACCAGAGTACAAAGAACAGGATCGACACAGGTGCGAACCAATATTCCGGTGTTGCAACCAGAGTCTGAATAAAGAGCGTGGTAAATGTATTTAGTCGACTTCTTGGACGCATCGCCGCAGCGGTGCCCAGAGGCAGAGCAATCAAAAGAGCTACACCCAAAGCAGAGAGGGCCAGGGTGATAGAAACACCGAGTGCGCGTATAATCTCGACTCCTACAGGTTGACGATTAGAGAAAGAATTTCCAAAATCACCAGTGAGTGCCTTGCCAAGCCAACTAAAGTATTGCTCTGCGAGAGACCGATCGAGACCTAGCTCCTTGCGCAGTGCCTCAACGGCTTCAGGCGCAAGATCGAGTGCGTTTGAATTAGCCAGTAAGATAGTGCGCGCAGGATCGCCATCACTGAGCATCGGGACACAGAACGCAATGACTGAGACCAGAAGGAGCATCACAATCATGATCGACAATCGTTGAAAGGTAATTTTCCACATGCTTTTTATTCCTCACTTCTTCTTGTAATCATTGGCCCGGGACAACATCCCGAGTGCCTGAATTAGGGCCTGTTAATACTAATTTTATTGTCACTGTTGCGGCTAAAAATGTGCCAATCTAGGCGCGCGGGACGAAGTTTGGTCATTCCAAATGAGCGACGAGCAACAACGAGTGGCACATTTTTAGCCACAACCCGAAGGGCTGGGACCATTTTTCCTCCAGAGTCGTTATCAGTCGCTTATGTAGAATGAATGACTACATGTCGCTCCTTCTGCCTTGCTGGAAGAAAAAATGGTCTCCAGCAGTGTCAATCAAATTATTGTTAACAGGCCCTGCTCTATTTTTCTATGATGACAGAATTAAAGCTCATTTTATTTTCAATTTAGGCCTGTCACGGCAGTTTGTTTCGCTGCTTTTGTAAAATTCGGTACTTCGTACTGGTCAGGCAGTTTAGAATCCTTTGCATGTCAACCTTCAGTACAAAAGACCGCTTTATACTCGTTTCCGGATTGATGGTGACACAAACCAT
>JBNLGQ010000110.1:0-35294 GCA_050306135.1 Gammaproteobacteria bacterium | reverse complement strand
GGTATATTTGTATCGATAAATTTATTTGGTGGCCCAGAAAAAGCGGGAGTAATTTCCATTTATATTGGTTTTTTTATTCAGACCTTATTTTGTTATATGCTAGTTTTAAAAGCATATAGAACCGTATTAAATGTAAAACATTACAAGGTCAATGCACATAGAAAAATTTAAGCTACTCCACTCTGTTACGCTGCTTAAATTTTCCAGTGATTGTGGGCTTTAAGCATATGTATGGTAGAAAGATGCATCAACCACAAAATCTATTTTTTGTTCTAACTCTTTTAATTACGCTTACTGGCTGTGATTATATTTCACCATTTCAGGAACTTAATAAAGCTAGTGATTTGAATGAGAAAGGTATATATGAAAAAGCGATACCGCATTACGAGGCTGCAATTTCTGGCTTTTCAAGTATCGGATTTTATAAGACTGTAGAGTACGAAACTAGATATTCCTATGCATTAATGTTAAATGAATATACTAAGGATAATCATCCTGAATACATACAAGTTGCTAGAAAACATTACAAATGGATCCTCAATTATCTTAAAGACAACAAGGAACTAATTAGCACAAAGGCAATGACGCTTTCTTCTATGGCGAACACATACCAGCAAGAAGCTGGTTATACAGAGAATGAGGAGCAGTATTATAAATTGCTAGAGAAAGCGTATTCAACGTACAAGGAAGCAGCAGAAGGACTAAAAACTAACAAAGATTGGCATAACCTCGCATTTACATATTACAACTTAGGAGAAACATCAGAGTGGTATGGTGATATTAATGAGGCTGTGAAATGGCTGGAGTTAGCTGTTGAATTAGATAAAAAATATGGTTTTGATAAAGACTTAATAGAAGATCAAAATTATTTACATAAGCTTAAAGTAAAACAAAAGGAAATGCTTAATAATTCAATCCAGCCGACGCCAAAAGACGGCGCGGCTGATTGATGCGTTATATGTAATTCATGAAAACATCATCGTGGGCTCTTATAGAATTAGAAGAGAAGTATCTCTTCATTCAAAGAAGCGAGGAAACAAGTCGCGCGGGTCAATGGTGCCCTCCAGGTGGAGGCCGAAAGCCCAATGAAAGCCAAGAAGAGGCTTGCATTAGAGAAACCTTTGAAGAAGTCGGTATTGAGGTAACGATTGATAGATTGTTAAGTAAAGACGAAACGTTTTACTACTTCTTATGTAAGCCGGTAGATAAAACACCGAAGGTTATTCTAAAGCCTGATGAATGTAGTGCATATGAATGGGTTAGGCTTAACGAACTGTTAGAACTTGGTGTAGTAATGGAGTTAAAGCGAATGACAAGAGTGCTGTCTAAATTTGGGGTGCATCTTGATATTCCTGATATATAAAATCAAAAAAACATATAACAAGCAGCTGCACTGGACTGCCCAAAGCCGCGGCTTCGCTATGCACCTTTGGGCATCCGGTTACTCGAAGCGTTATAACTCTTGAGGGTGTAAGTGAAGCTTTCAGACTTAGTCGCGTACTAAAGGGGACGGAGGGATTAAAAAATAATCCCTCCGTCCCCTTTATTACCCTCTATTACATTATTTAAAACCCTGCAACCACAGCCAGTAAAATAACAGACAAACCTGTAATTGCCTGAAGCGTCGATCCGGCACCAAGAATAAACAGCGAACGCTTGTCGTTGTCATGCTGCAAAGCATCCCTTCGTACTAACCAATAGAAACTGTCATTGGGAAGAATGGCCACAAACGAGCCGACACAAATCGTGAACACAGCGGCAGCCGCTGGAACCTCCATCCCGGCAACAATAGATGCCGAAACTGGCGCCACGGCAGCAAAGGTTGCCATGCTGGAACCTTGCGTAACCTTGAACAAAACCGTTAACGTAAAGAGTCCGATCAAACCGAGAACACCAGAGTCAAAGGTCAGTACTGAATCCAGCGGGACTACCCTTGTCAACACCGCGCCCAATGCGCTTGCCAGACCGATCAGCAACAACAAATAGGCTGTTCGACCTATTGCGGTGTCTAGGCAATCCCGACGTTTGTCGCTAGCGACACCCGCAAGGGCGACGGCGGCAGCCACAAATAAAGCGCCTTTGGGCTTAGTCAAGAAATCAATCAAGGCATTGTTTGAAAAATCATTAAACGAGCCCAGGGTAAGCAACAGTGCCAGGAGTAAAAACGGGCTGAAGATCAGCGCAGTGGCATGCAATGACGCCGGGCGCGACTGTTTTGATGGACTTACGGTTGTGCCCCCCAGCAAGTGCGCCCACAGCACACCAACTGCCCACACCGGCACCAGCAGCGCCAAACCGTACAGCAGCAACGAATCATCCTGAACACCGAGACCGGTTGCGACGATCAGCGGGCCGGCCGGATACAGCAGCTTAAATCCGGCATAAGAACCAAAAGCGACGCTGAGGCGTTTTGCTCCGGCCACCGGGGATAAGGCGGCATAGGCGGTATCGGGGCAGATCATACCCGCACCGGCCAGTGGCGAGGCTGCAACTGCAACGCGGCTGGCGGCGCTGACGTTGTGCCGATCCATCGTTGCGGCCAGGGTAAAAGATGGCAGCAGGATTAGCGCGAATTCACCCAGTGCACGGCCAAAACCTGCATTGAATTGATCTATCAGATCGGGGGCAGCGAGCCCGCCTGCAAGTCCGATAGCCAGGGTAATTGCAACCATCCATATTGGTAATGGCCAATTGGGCAATAGCATTCGAAGCGAAGATGCTGATTCGATTGTTTGCTGATTCATAAAAACCTCCTATCACAATATTAAGTTATGCTATCATCTGAAAACCTCCCTTAAAAACGACATTATTACAGCATAAGCATGAGCAAATCTCATAATAGACGTATGCCGCCTTTGCGCTCGATGCAGGTATTTGAAGCGGCTGTACGCCACAAGAGCTTTACCGAAGCGGCCGATGAACTCTGTATTACCCAGAGTGCGGTTAGTCGGCAGGTGAAGGAGCTAGAGCAATGGCTGGGTTGTGAGCTCTTCGTCAGGACGGGACCAAACCTCAAGTTGACTGAAACCGCCAGCGCTCTTGGAGCGCAGATCGGCCGGGCGATGGTGACGCTTGAAGCGGCCATCGATGCCGCAAAACCCTCTAGCGCAACCCGCTCTGTAACCTTATCGATGTTGCCCTCAGTGGCGGCTAAGTGGCTTGCGCCCCGACTTGGTCGGTTTATTCTGGAGCACCCGGATATTGACCTGCGCGTATCGGCCTCCCGACAGCTTGTGGATTTCTCCGCTGAACGAGTAGATGCAGCTATCCGTTATGGCAAGGGCGATTGGCCGGGGCTGAATGCTGAACTACTCTGTGAAGAGATCGTAACTCCTGTGTGTTCACCTTCGTATGCAGCCAGTATCGATTTACAAACACCGGAAGACCTGTTGAAGACCACACTTTTCCATTCCGACATCGAAGAGAACTGGCAGGCCTGGTTTCTGGCTGCCGGCTTGCAAGCTGTGCAAGTGCCGCGCGGGCCAAATCTGGGGGATGACGCCGCAACCCTGCAAGCGGCAAACGATGGGCAGGGAGTGGCGCTTGGACGTTCGCTTCTTACTGCCGAAGACCTGGCAGCGGGAAGGCTCATCGCTCCGTTTTCGCAACAACTACCGGCAAGCTACAGTTATTGGTTTGTCACGCCGGTTGCGGCTTCTATCAAACCTGGAGTACTCGCTGTATGTGACTGGATGAAGAAAGAATTTCTTGATTAATGCGCTATGTGTAATAAAGGGAGCGGAGGATTACAAATAAATTAAAGTACAAATAAATTAAGACACCCATCAAATAGGAAGTCCAATCGGCCTCCGGTTTGAGACCGGGTTGGTCTCAGTGATTGGAGCAAAATCACTCACAAAATGCCGATGCGGACAGGTCGATTAGAAGAAACTGGTGAAATGGCTGAATTCAAGCCATGCGAATCCGCAACCTGTGTTCAGGTTGGGTGATGAGAGGGGAAAGAAAAAAAGGATTCGCGTTGCGGCTACGTATCCGGAAACACTTCCGAATGCCATGAACCCAGTGTTTAAAGTAGTTAAGTAGAACGTCACTGCCCTCCACGGAAAGCCACCCAATAATCCGGAAACCTTCCGTCTATCCCGGAGCTAGCGTTCCGCTGGATTCTGGGTGGCAATGATGATAAGTTGCTGAAATTATGGGGAAATAACTATGAAATTTGGACGTAATCATGCCTAAAATATCGTTTTATTTTCTCCGGGATAGGCCGTAACTTGCGGCCCAATTAGGCTGTTATGAGGTTCAGAATTGAATAGAGTCCTTCTCGTAGTCGTCATACTAATCGCTTTCCCATGCTTTGCATCTGAATATAAATGGGATAACGGCTCTAGTAAGGTTGCTGATATTGACTGCGACGGTAAATCTGATGAAATGTTAGTTGAATATAAAGAAACAACTTTTCAAATTAAAGTTATCCCATCTTCTACCATGACCCCGGTTGCGTTGGAATTTGGTCTGGCTCAACCTGGCAGACAAGCAGCATTATGTGGCTCAAAAGTAACTATTCGGTTATACGAATCTGATAGCGAGTCGATTAAAGAAGAATTTGGTGAGGTGTTTAAAGGGTATCAGTCAAAGCCAGAATGTTTTGATATAAACCTCTATGGTGGTGAGTGTGATTCTATAAATATATTTTGGAACCATGAATCAAAGGGGTTGAATTGGTGGCGGAGATAGCACCTCATAACAAACGCATTCACTCGGAAAATTTTCTCTGCTGCGTGCCGCAAATTCCCGGTGATGCGGGGCGTTATGAGAACGAATAGTCGAATTTCGTGCCCAGCTTGTGGCGGAAAGATAACTGGAGAGCGCTTTATGGCGCCTATTCCTAATAGGGCTGTTTGGTATCAGTTTGAGCGACAGGCTTATAGATGCCCGCATTGTGAGGTGGATCTGGCATACGACCATAGGACAAACTTATTAGTTGCAGCTATTGGAATTTTGGTAACCGTACTGGTGGGTATGGTATTTATGGGGAGGCTTCCAATTCTCGCAATTGGCGTTGTTCTTCCTGTTCTATTTTTATTGTTTTTTAAAGTCAGGCGGCTTGTGGTAAGAACCACTCATAACAAGTCAATGCATCCGAGCGCTGACGCGCCTGATGACTGAAGCGTTATGCATTTTCGAGATTGAAATGAAAGAACGGATAATGTTTATAGAAAACAAGTCTGGCGGTGGTGGCTTGTCGGGCCCTGCGAGAATTGGTCGAGTTCGGTTTTCTAAAACTGGTAAAACCATTTATTACAAAGATGCAGAACTTCAATCTTTAAAGGGATACGGCTATAAAGCCAATTATTACGGTGTTAATACGAAGGAATGGTATTGGGTGTCGGGTCCTAAAAAAAATGGTCAAGATACCTTGTATCCCGACCAAATTGTAATAGATGAAGATGCCCGAGAAGAGTATTGGCGTGATATTCGAGGTATAGATGAAAATACCAATAACTCAGTAATTCGATCTGAAGGTAAACATGCAGGTTGGCGGTTGTTGCAATTTAAAAGGTAATATGCATAGCAAGGTAAATTCACATGGATAAATTTAAGCTACTCCACTGCGTTACGCAGCTCAAATTCCCCAGTGATTTCGGGCGTTACATGTCTTAAGGGATATCGAGTGGAAATTGAATTAAGTGAGAATACCAAAGCGGATTTAGCTTTCCTTGACGAGCTTTCAGTTCAAGAAGTAATTGCTTGGCCAATTGACTATGAAACCAATAGACAAACATTCTCAGAAACGTCCAACACATTAGATTTATGGTTAGGTGGGTCTAAATGGAGAGAAACAGGGCATCGTTTTATCCAGTTCGGCCAAGATGGTTGCGGCTCTCTATTTTGTTTGTGGTATTACCCTGAAGTTAACGGGGAGCCACCAGTTGTTTATCTTGGTTCTGAAGGCGAAAGAGCGCTTGTATCAAACAGTGCTAATGATTTTGTAAAACAAATTACCTCCGGCAAAATATTTTATGATGGTAATTGGCTAGATCCAGAGGACCAAGATAAAGAAGAACTAGATTGGGTTTTGCTAGCCAAAAAGGCAGAAGTTTATATTGGGTCTCAATGCAAAAAACCTGAGGAACTGTCAAAATCGGCTGCAGCGAGTCATCCCGATCTATCTGAATGGATTGAAGATAATGTGCAGTAAACATGTAACAAGTACAATCAGCATCGACCCTTTGGGCCTGAACCTCGCTACGCTTGGCCGCTGTTGCAGGCGTTAAGTGTAAAAAGGAATTAGAGTGAATATCGACTATCTTGAGAAAGGCTCAGATGATTGCCCGATAATTAGGGTATATGGAAATGAGCCGGATTCTGTTAGATTGCTTATGAAGTGTATAGCCGATATGGTGAATGGGGACATTAAATCAAAGTGCCTCAATGATATAAAAGGTTTTAAAGGCATCAATGGTTGTAAATTTGATATTGAGCTTTCATCTTTACAAAAAGGTGTAATCCAATTAAGTAGTAATAATTTCATTTGCCAATTATCAAAAGATGGCTGGCAAGAAGCTTATGAGTTATTAGAGCCTCTTAGCGAGAACTCAAAGACCGGTTATCAATGGATTAATGAGTCAAGCGAAATATCATTTCTCGTAAGCAGGTATGCAAATGGTCAATGGTAATAAAGCACTTAACAAGTTGCTTCTACGGAAAATTTACTCACTGGCGCTCTCAAATTCCCGTAGAGTATGGCGTTATAAGTAATAGAGAAATAGTAAATATGCCAAAATTAAAACAAGGAAGATTAGATGGTGTTCATGGCATGGATAAATACACGGCTGAAGAGTTACATGTTATAGCTGATGAATATGAAAATAAAATTATTGATCCAATAAATAATGATGACTCAAAATGGTTAAAGCGTCGAGCTAACAGAGTTAGAGCCCTTGCCATAGAAAAAGAAAAGTCACTAGAGCATAAAGAAAATCAATAAAATAAGGAAAATAAATCTTAAAATTATTACCTGTAACAAAATATGGCACCGATCCACAATTTAGATTGAACGATATAAGTTTAAAATGAAAAGAATATATCTTGATTTCAATAGTCTTTCTGAGGATGAGCAGGATTGGTACCTATCTGAAACATGGTGCTCTGTGTGTAAAAAACCAGACCTGGGTATAATTGAACCGATTTATTATTCAGAAGAAGGTATAAACTACATTGAAGGTAAGTGTAAGATTTGCAACACAACAACAAGAACCCAAATAACTGTCACGGAAATAGACGAAAATGGATACCCTCTATAACAAACTTATAACAATAACCTTCTCTGGAAAAACAAATACGAAACGAAACCCTTGCTTTTATTCTGGTAGAGCGGTAGTTTTCATAAATCTTAAAAAATAACAAAACTTACCCGCTTCAAGGGTCTGAGGCAAAATGCAAATTAGCAGTTATAATGGCCTTCAAATGACTCGCGGCACTGTTGGTGCCGGTCGGTGAGAGCTGTGGCGCTCACCTTTGAGGCTGGGCGTTAGGTGAATTAAATGGAAGCAGTGCTGTTTATCACATTCTTATTGGCTGCATTTTTCGGTATTCCAGCATATCAATGGGCCAAGAATGGGAGAATTCGATTTGCAGCTGTATTGACAATAACAAATATCTTGTTTGTTATTTGGCTGAAATATGGCCTAAACAACGAATTATCAGATGGAAACGAAAACGGTTCAGTTGTCGTCGGCATGCTAGTTACCGTTCCTCTTATGGTTCCTCTAATGAACCTGATAGTTGTGTTTGTTTACAATAAATTTATTCTGAAATGAAAAGCATGAAGTTCTTCGAAAATATCGAGCACCTAACAAAATGCATCAACGGAACAACTTTCCGCTCCTGGCGTCGCTCCAAGTTGCCGGCTGTGCAGGGCGTTATATTTTTTTAAGAAGAAACAGATATGGAATTCGAAAAATTAACTAAAGTAGAAAGATTAAAATTCTGGAAAGAAGTTGAAAATGATATCCATCAGTCTATAGTTTTATGTGGAGGTTTAATTCCTAAAGATACAGTAAAAGAAATTAACAAATTCCTTAATCATAATGAACTAGGAATTGCACTTGAAGGGTTAACAGAAGAAATCATAAAACAAAAAATAAAAATCAGTAGTGAAGCTAAGCTTCAAATATTAAATACATTTATAAAAATGAATTACGATAAAGATGAAAAAGATCAATTTCAAACATATAGCGAGTTATTAGGTGAAATATAACAAGCTTCAAAAGGATTCGCGGCACTGTTCATGCCGCTTCGGATAGTGCTGTGGTGCTTGCCTTTGAGACGGAGCGTTAGCTTATACAAGATTATGCTTAAACAAATATCGATTGTCTTGATAATAATTGTAGTTGTTGGATGTGCTACTTATCAGCAAGAAAAGTCAGTTGATGTGGTTCATTCCGGAAATGAAATTATTCACTTATTCAAAACTTTCTGCTTGGATCTCTATCCAAAAAATGACGAACGCATTCAAGTTATGTTGGCACTAGTTGGGGCAAAAAGAATTGAATGGGAAGATAGAATAAAGCATGTAAGCAAGGTGAGTGATGAGTATCTGATTTCCGGCTTGACTACCTACTCTCTCGTTTTCGATAAAGTGAATTTATGTAGGGTTTATTCTGACACCATCGATCCAGAATCAGTAACAAAGGCTTTGAGTGAATTAAGGGAAGAACTTAAAAAAGACGGAATGAAGGAATCCCTTGAAGAGGTTAATGCTAAGGTTTTTAGAAACGGAAAGTACATACACACAAAGAATGAGCATTATCGATATGAGCTTGAAGGAAAGTATGTTATGAGAATAGATTATAGTTTTGATACCAAATCACCTTATTGGTTGTCAATTAGTTCAGTAACTGATTTACGATCAAAGAACTATAATAATCAACTATAAGCTAATAATGGCCTTCAAAGGACTCGCGATGTTTTTTGTGCCGCTTCGGCGAGAGCTGTGGCGCTCACCTTTGAAGTTTGGTGTTAGGGAAAGAAAGTATAAATATGGAAGAAATATATAAAACACCTGAAAGCGAACTTGGACTGAATGAGAAAGTTACACCGCATGGTTTCTGGCGATTTTATTTCTGGATTCATGCCGTACTCCTTCCTGTGATGGTGGCAACACCATTTATTTTAAAAAAAGTTAGTGTATTGGATTATGTAGATCTGGCTGCGTTTTTGGTTGAGACAATAATGGTCTTTGGATATGCGTATTCTAAAAGAATCTTTAGTAAACTATTCTGGGAAGTATTTTTTACTTTCTATATTGTGTGGGTTGTTGTTTACGGTTTTGTTTTGCCATTTGGTTTTGATATTCAGCAGTACGGTGAGCAGACAAAGTTGGATTTTTGGTTCCTGATTGACCCTGTATTTTATATCCTGTCTATCATAGTGTTATATTATTACGTGTTTAAGTCGCAACAAATATGGCTCAAGCCCTAACAATCAAATCTTGCTGAACGACGTCTTAAGCCGCTCATAAATTTCCGCAGAGCATGGCGTTCAGGCTGTAGAAAAATCAAGGTGATATTTTGAAGGGTAATAAATGATTAATAATTCTTAACAAAGTGAGATCCTACGTGAATATTTTTTTGGCTATGCTATAAAAGTACAGTTCTATGAGCGTAGAAGTGCGTCGTGAACCAAGTTACTTTTTATGTTTTAATTTTCTACACCCTGGTTATGCAGAAATTTGAACAACAGAGCACAATTGCTCATAATTTTAAAAATGGAAAAACAATGAAGAAAATCTTTATCGCTACTGCTGTAGCTACATCCTTGTTAGCTGGTTGCGCATCAGTCCCAATGGAAAGCAAAGAGAACTCTGACATGGCTAAAAAGTTTAGTACCCCGTCGGAAAATAATTCTGGTATGTATATATATCGTTCAGGAGGGTTTGGAGGAGCACTGAAGAAAGATGTGTGGGTTGATGGAAATTGTGTCGGTGAAACTGCACCTAACGTATTTTTCTATGAGGAAGTAGCTGGAGGGCAAGAGCATAAAGTGTCAACTGAATCAGAATTTTCCCCCAACGACTTGCTAGTCAATACCGAGAGTGGAAAGAACTATTTTGTCAGGCAGTTTATTAAAATGGGCGTCTTTGTTGGTGGTGCCGGTGTAGAGCTGGTTGATGAAGAAAAAGGTAAAAGTGAAGTTTCAAGGCTTAAAATGGCTAAAAAAGGATCGTGCAGTAAATAGCATAACAAATTAAGCAAGTGGGTCCTACGCTGTGGGTTTCTTCTGCTATAGGCGTTAGATGTGCTACAGAAAGAGATTACTATGTCTGAAAACGAAGTTACAGTCGAGAAAAATGAGGAAAATGAACGCCCAATTCCTTCAATTTGGCGATCGACATTTTGCCATATCATAGATGCCTTTGTGCAAAAAGATTATTTTCTAAGCTGTGGAGTCGAGGGTGTTTCTTCTATTTCTAGTGAAACTGCAAACCATATAAAAGAGAGCATCGAGGATTACGGAGAAGAATTAACCCAACTACCCAATGAAACATGGAATTCTTCAGTGTGCATATGGATGGGCAGTCACTGGGATGTACTTATCGACTTATGGACTGTTGGCGAGGGGCGTAGTGATCTGGTACTTGGTGCACGAGTATCAGAAGTCGAAAATGGTTATATCATTGATATCGGTATGGTTTATGTACCCTAAAACTATAAAAGCGCCAAGTACTGGCAAGGGAAGTCAAAAGCTACGCTCGTTCCTCGCTACACTTTTAGCCTCTCCTTCTGTAGGTGTTAGCCATGATAAGGAGACAAACAATGCATGAAGTACGCATTCCCTATAAACCTAACAAGATTGCATTTTTTGGAGTATGCGCGGGGGCATGGGGAATGTCGCCTTAACCGATGATCGCGGCCTTATTCTGAATCGAATAATTGAGTTTTCACCGCAGGGAGCCACAATTTTTTATTGGGTAGTTGCTATCGCGGCGTTAGCATCTTGGAAAGAAGCATCAAATGAGTATGGATTTAGTTTTATGGGCGGCATGCGCCATTAGTATTCCAGCCGATCTTCCACAAGCCGATAAATGGTCAAATTACGGTGGTTCAGATTGGGTATATGAATCTCAAGAATGGCAAGTCATTGTAGACAATCCCTCTTCATTAACAACACCAAGGGCAGTCTTGTCCATAAATACAGATCATAAAATCCCATTGGAAGTTGTGCTCGAACCCACTCGTGCTAACAGCGATGGGTATGCATTCTGGGCTAAGGTTTCTGAGACAGTCGCTATTAAATGCGGAGGTGCTACTCTTGAAAGCCCGATGGGTCTTATTCGCTTAGATGCACAAGGCAAAGAATTCAAGTGATGCTGAAAATGTATAACGAGACATGGGGTCTGGTTAATATATCTGTTAGCGAAGTAAAAATATGGTATGCCCCGTTGTGAAACGAAGTTTTATTAAAGCCATAAAGTTTGAGGCAATACTGATATTACTCACAACTCTAGCTGCATTATTTGTTGGAGGACACTTTGCTGCTGTCGTGGCGCTGGCAGTACATCTGCCAACATCACTATTAACCATCTTGGTAATAAACAATGTATCCGTTAATACTTATCAAGAAGCATGGTTTTATATTGTCGGAGGGGTTACTGTTGCAATGCATATTTTATTTCTTACCATGATTATGAAATACCGCAAAAAGCTTCAAAACGTGGGTGTCCCAAAATCCCATTAGCCTTATGTGCCGTTGAAGCCATCGGTTTCATGACCGCTCCGGGCGCATTATCGAGTGGGAGTACCTGGCGCTGGTCGGCAACGGCAGGGCATCAGGTCTTCATCTTTACTTTGTGACAACGTACTACTAGACTCCTCCGCAGCGTAAAGGAATGGTCCCTTATGGTTTGACCATTCCGATGACTTCACCTGGAGTATTGGCACAACATAAGGAGAAAAATATGAGTACCTTCAATTTCAAAATCTTTTTTTTCATCACCGTACTGGGGGTATTGTCTGCCTGTGGTGGTAGCAGCGGAGAATCCTCTCCATCCGTAAGTAACGGACTGGATGGCAATCTTTTCCTTCCCGCAGACCAAACCGCTGAATGGACCTACAATAACGGTTCATTAACTACATCCTACCGTTCGCCAAGAATCCTGAGGAGTGACTCGATAGATTCACTCGCCTACTCGACAGGCGGAAAAGAGTATTTTTTTACCGAGAGCGATATCATTGCGTGGCGTGGATTCTACTCTCCAGAGGTTATCGTATCGGGGGTTGGTACCTTTACCGCAGATGTTGTTTTCGATTCAAATTTACCTCTTTATGTTGAAGGAGAGACTGCTGGCAGTAGCCACAGTTTCTCTACCTCCGGTACCGTGAATATTCAGCCGACCTATGGCAACCAATCTGCTTCCATCACCGGATACAGTGAATTTGTCGGTTTCGAAAACATCACTGTTCCGTACGGTGTATATACCCATGTGTTGCATATTGCCGTCAATGCCTCGATATCGGTCGACATCCAGGGATATACCGTCGATGTACCTCGAGTGTTCGATCTTTGGCTGGCCGAGGACATTGGCATTATTCGCTATAGCGAAGCCGGACAGACTTTCGAACTGACAGGCTTTGCCGGCTAGGACCTTGACAATGACGGGGCATCAACGTGGTCGATGCCTTTCCAGAGACCCCAGCGATACGGTAGAAGACCATATAGATACGTATCCGCTGGATGCCGATTACTTCGAATCGCTCTCGATTTCTGTAGCTACACTTAACTTCGTCTCCGTACTCGGTTTAAACATGCACCGCAACCAGGTACTGATGATCTCTGACCGTAACCTCGACTGGTCATTGGCGGAATTTTAGTCATAACAGTGATACTCAAATAAGTGTTAACAGGCCCTAATTGAAATCATCTATTTAGTTATCTGGAGCTGGTATGTCTTTTTCCTTTGACCCAGATCGTATCTCTATGCCAGTTGGTCATCTCATTGGTGGTGACTTTACAGTTCCGCAATGAGAGATGCTCTATCAATGTTCCTGGCATTAATTCCTCTGGCTTTAAGGGCGTGGGCGGTAGTCAGGCCGGATAGACTAGCGCCGACGATGATAACGTCTGGGGTATTGCCTTGTGTCATGGGATATTCTCGTTTGTCAGGTTGTAGAAGGATTGATGTGTTTTACACCTGGAAAAACAGGGTGATAAAACAAGCTGTTAATCATGTGTAGCGAACCATTAACAGACATTCTCCAAGTTCGCGTAGGTCAGGGGCGTCAAGCGGTGGTTCACTGGCCTGGACCCGATACCCTAATGATTCATACAGCTTTCTCGCCTGACAGTTCTCTGAAAACACAATCAGGGAGGTCTGTTTATATCCTGCTTCATCGGATAGCTGATGTGCCTGTTGCATTAGTAGGCGGCCATACCCCTTTCCTCGTGCAGCTGGATACACTGCGAGAGCATTGATGTAGTAACTGCCAGGTACCAGAGATTCGAGTTTGACCAGCGGAAACTCAAGCGGATGCAGATCTGTAAAATCTGGGGGTGAGACCGGCAGTCGATACGCCAGTATCATGCCGGTGGTTCCATGTTGGTCATGCAGCAGTCGTACATTCCTCCAGGAAAAATTACCGATGCCGGCGGCCACGCGATCAGCACCGAAGGTCACAGGGCCGATATCCTGCGGGGCGTAGCTCTCCCATATCCTGTAGGGCAAACCTTCACCAGCCATGTTGATCAACTCTGCTATGGCCATGCTGTCTGAAGCTCTGGCGTCAAGGAAACGCGGGTATTCGAAACAGTGAGCTTGTTTGCCGGGTTGTTGCGATACGGACATGGTAGACGTTCTCCTGATCGTTTTGGATTGATTGGCTACAGTTAGTGATGTCATGGTCGCAACACCCAGTAATCATTTTGAATATCGTGCGCTAACTGGTGCACTTCGATACTGCTGAAACCGGCCCGGGTGAAGTAGTCCCGGGCTCGTTCTCGTCCCCACATGGTGCCCAGACCATCTCCACCCTGCGCCAGAGATACACTCATACAATGCATGATGGAGATGGTGTAGAGCAGCGGCCCCAGAGGGTGTTCGCGGTCATGATGATGGTGACTTGAGGCATGAATATCCTGTGCCAGATATACCCCACCTGGCTTGAGACAGCGACGTATACCTTTCAACAGATTCAGTGGTTTTGCCTGGTCATGTATAGCGTCGAATGTGGTTACAAGATCAAAGGCAGCGTTATCCGCTGTCTTGTCGAAGTCGGTCAGATCACGAATCTCGAATGTGACATTTTTCAAACTGCGTTCACTGGCGTGTTCACGCGCCCAGGCTATGGCTTCCAGTGACAGGTCGTAACCTTCAAAGCGGCTGGCAGGAAATCGTTCGGCCATCTTCATCAGCGCCAGGCCGCGACCACATCCCAGATCGAGTGCATGGATACCCGTCTCCAGGCATTTTGTCACTTCTGGCGCCAGCGGCAATATGGCATCGAGCAGGGCAGGCAGTACGGTCTGGCCGCTGTCTTCTGCCATGACTTCATGGAAGCGGTGATATTTTTCATAGGGCACACCCTTGCCATGGTGAAAACTCTCGAGCACTTCATCCTCTACCTGGCCGAGCAGCGGAATATACTGGGCAAATATCGCCAGATTCGCATCGCCGGCATCAGTGAGTAGCGAGGCGTGCTCGGCTGGCAAGCGGTAAGTCATGGTATCGACATCATGTTGCACAATGCCTGAGACGGTCAGTCCACCTAGCCATTCGCGTACGTAACGCTCGTTGAGCTTACTGCGACGGCTGAGTTCGCTACAGCTTACGGCTTCACCGTCAGCCATGTGATTGAACAGCCCGGTTCGGTGACCGAGAGAAGCCAGTTGCAGCATTCCGCTTTCGTTCAAGGCCCGGATAAACCGGTTTTCGAATTCAGCCTGGCTGTTCTCATTGAATATTTGTGGTGGAGCTTTCAGATGTGCGATTGCCATAATGTCCTCTTTTTTGTTTGATATATGAATTGAAACTTCCCTGGCTCGGACAATGTCGTGCCGGGTTATGGCTAGTATGAAGTGCTGCGATTCGTTAAACTAAAGCTGAAAAAGACGAAATACGGTCATTTCTGCCATGAATCAATCAAAACCCCGCATTGCGCTGTTAGTTATACCTGAAGTCTCCGCTTCGACCCTGTACGGCATGATGGATGTACTTGCTTCAGCCGGGCGTGACTGGGCAGGTCTGGTAGAAGGTAAAGAGGGCGAATCAGTACTCGATCCACGAGTCATTTCGCTTAGAAGCACAGGTCCGATAGAAGTCGCCAATGGGGTTAAGGTTATGCCCGAACTGGATGACGGCACGGTTCCGGATGTGGTGTGTGTGCCGGAGGTAGCTGTGGCGCCTGGCGCAGTGCTGACGGAGTCTCACCGTGCAGAGATTGCCTGGTTACGCCGTTGTTACAAGGCTGGTGCGATTGTTGCCACGGCCTGTTCCGGCGCCATGCTACTTGCAGAAACCGGGCTGTTGGAGGGCGTAGAGGCGACCACACACTGGGCGTATTGTGAAGCCTTGTCGACTTATCCTGGTGTACGGGTGTATCCCAATCGTGCGTTGGTGGTCAGTGGCGAAGGTGGGCGTCTAATCATGGCCGGTGGTGGCACTTCATGGGAGGATTTGGCGCTGTATCTGGTGGCGAGGCTGGTCAGTGTTGATGAGGCCATGCATATCGCAAAGATATTCCTGATCGACTGGCACGATGTGGGTCAGTTACCGTATGCTGCACTGGCACGCAATCGCCAGGTGGAGGATGCCGTTATTGCACGTTGTCAGGCATGGATTGCTGAGCACTATGAAGAGCCATCACCAGTTGCTTCCATGATCCAGCTCAGTGAGTTGACGGAGCGCACATTCAATCGCCGATTCAAACAGGCAACGGGAATGGCGCCTATCGAGTACGTGCATACTTTGCGGCTCGAAGAAGCCAAGCAACTGCTGGAAAGCGGCGATGAACCGGTTGAAGCCGTTGCTCAGGAGGTTGGATATGAAGATGCGGCCTTTTTCGGTCGTTTGTTTCGCCGCAAGGTAGGTGTGACGCCCACTCAATATCGTAAACGATTTCGTGGGCTACGCCGGGCATTGGAAGCATGATGAAGTCCATAACAAACGTCTAAGTGGTACGACATTTCGCATCACTGTCTCTTCGCTGCTTACCTGGAAACCCTGATGTTTGAAGAATGGCAGTACCACAAGGCTAGCAGCAGTGCTGATTCTATCGATACTTCTGTTTGTAAGCATGTTCAATGCAGTGCTATTTAACTGAGATGTAATGCCATGGCAAGCAAAAGGAGGCGGAGTGAATAGTGAACACCACAGAGGTTGCGTTCAATCGAAAGTGGCGCGGGCCGCGCCAGTTTCGGACTGGTCCGCATAGCTCAGCCCTTACACAATTCTTCTACATGACGCGGCAATAGAAGTAAGGTTTCCTGGCTGCATGTTGATGTGATAGCGCTAAAGTATGACCCACACTTTTTAGCGATCTGGCTTAGTGTTTGCCCGGCAGTGACAGTTAATTTTGATATAGCCAGGCTGCAAAGAATCCTTGCACTGGTGTTCCTGATTTTTGCCTCAGGGCAACAGATTATACTGTTGCCCTGAGGTTGGTGTTATCGACCCAGTAATAATTCTTACGGGTTAAATCATTACGACGCTGGGCGATAAATGGCGTAGATTTTTTTCACCTGTTGGGTGCTTTCCCAGCTGCATTGAGCCTTTTGCTCGACCAGAAAAATATCACCGGTCACAAAGGTATGTGACGCACCGGTGTGATCTTCAACTGTCACCGCGCCCTCTAACAGATGCATTAGCTCAAAATGTTTAAAGGTCATATGGCGTCTTTTGTAGGGCGTTGAGTCCCATGTACCACACATGAATTCACCGTCGGCAGATACATAATCAGTATGGTTGCGGCAGTGTGGTGTAGGGCCAATCAATAGTTCTGCCAGCGGCGTGCCAGAAGTAACGAGTTCGGCGCTGGTGTCGATGGGCACAAGCTTGCCCTCGCTGACGCTGCTTTGAAGGTAACGCATGTAGATCAACGTTGCCGACTCCTGACATTTCCAGTCAACATCCACAGCTGCACTCAGTACAGCACTGTCGCCGTCGGCCAGCTCCAAGGTTTGTCCCTGGCTGGTGAGGGTTAAATGGCCATCGCAAACAATAATAAATTCGTCATCTTCCTGGGCGGTGACCGTGCCACTGCCTGCAGACAAATGAATAGCACCTATGTCCACGGGACCAGGGGGCAGTGCCAGTGGATAGCGGTTGCTAATAAATGGGTTGGCTGCTGTGTCGTTCTGGCTGGACAGTTTAGTAACGGCAGCCGTCGCGAACTCGCGCAAATCTACAAACGAAGGTGCAGTTGTCACACGTTCTTTGGTTTTGGTAAGCATGAAGTACCTCAACAATAATTAATGATTACGAGAATTTTAGTCATTCAGCGCCATCGAGGTTGATTGATTGCTGGGCGACCTATGGCAGATCCTGTTGTATTTGGTTGTCTGTTCGGCATTAATGTGGGATGCAGTGTTTTATCAGACGCTTTTTAAAAAATACGCATTTTTTGAAATGGTTACTAGTTGTGGCGAGAGGCATTAAAGAGTCAGGGTTAGCCTTTATTTCGGAGTCGGGGCACAGGCGTAGGAGCGACAGAAACCTGAGTCTTGCTGGTTTTCGGCGTGATGCGCTCCTTACGTTGAGTCGATGGGTTTTTAGTTACCGTTGATCTATAGTGGTGTTAAGGATCAAAAAGTGGGGGACCGAAAAAGATTGAAAAATAAGGGGTCATTAAGACCCCTTTTATGGTTGAGCGACTTGAATCAGGCGCTAGCCTCGATTGACCCCTTGCTGCGACCCGATAAACCGGGTATGAAGCGGGCAGTGCTTTTCATGTATTGCAGGTAGCGATCGCCGAAGGCACGGATCAGGTCTTTCTCTTCGTGATAGACACCGATCAGGATGTAGGCCGACATGCCGATGGCAAACAACAGGTGGCCGACGGTCATGACCGGGGTGAACCAGATGCCAATGAAGGCGCCAGTCATGATCGGGTGACGGACGATCTTGTACAGTGCGTTCAGTTTGAACGGTAACTGGGTGTATTCCTTGTCACGGAAGTATAGCCATACCTGGCGCAGACCAAACAGATCGAAATGGTTGATCAGGAAGGTGGAGTAGAGCACCAGCACCCAACCGAACAGGCCAATACAGAGTAATGCGTTGTAAACTACAGCGTTTTCCGCCTGCCAGATCACTTGCGGCATTGGCTGCCAGCCCAGGCATAGGGCGAAGGTCACGATTGCGGTGGCCATCATGTAGGTTGCACGTTCCGCGGCCTGAGGAATGTGGCGGTTCAACCATTGCTTGAATTTCGGCCGCGCCATGACGCTGTGTTGTATACCGAACAGTACGATCAGTCCCAGGTTGACGATGGCGGCGATCCAGGCGCTGCCGGCGGAGCCACCGTCTATGCCATGCAGGAAAGCTACCGTCGGTACCAGGTTGAACAGGAAGGCGATCAGATAGACCAAAGCGCCTGATCCCAGGTTGTAATTGATGATGCCGTAAAGTAGTACGCCTAATTTTTTCATGAGTCTTTCCTCGTTGGTGTGATTAAACAGTGTTTAGAAATGTGTTGGTGACTGCAGCTGCCTACATGCCGACCAGTGCAGCGTTGTAGCCCAGCTCGCGGAATGTCCCGAGAATGTTGCTCGAGTGAGTGCGAGCGGCGTTGTAAACGATCATCAGCATGCGTGGGGTGTGTACATTGCGGCTGACCGATACAATGCCGTCGTTTTTGTAAATCCGTCTGGTCAAAGACAGGAACTGGATATCGTTGAGCAGTTCGCGGGTGTGAACGATGATGTCTGTTATTTTGCTGTTCATAGTTTTCTCCTGATTGGGTTTTAATGGTTAATCGACTCTCTGCTGTCGATGGGGGAATGTTAGTGACAGAGCGCGGTTGGCTATACAACGCAAACTGTAGCGATGCACTACATAAACAGGAGTAATAAACTACATTTTCTGGAGTTTGTGATTAGAATGCGGTAAAAACACCTGTCTGCCATTGCTTTGAGGGGGAGTTATGGAATACGGTCAATTCTGTCCGATTGCGAAAGCCACCGAAATACTCGGTGAGAAATGGACCATTCTGATCATTCGTGAATTATTGATGGGGGGTGTGCGCTATAGCGAATTACAGCGCGGGCTGGGAATGATTTCGCCAACCCTGCTATCGAAGCGGCTGGATGCCCTCGAATCACATGGTCTCCTGATCAAGAAAAAAATCTCTGGCCAGAAAGGCTATGAATACTACCCAACCCGTTCCTGCAGCGAATTGCTTCCGGTCATCAAGGGGCTGGGCGACTGGGGTATGCGCTGGGTACGTGGCAACATTGTTGACAACGATTACGATGTCGAACTACTGATGTTGTACCTGAAGCGCAGCATCAATCCGGCCGGTCTGGTGGGCGACGAGACGGTGATCCGCTTCAGGTTCACCGACTCCGAGTTATTTCCCAACTGGTGGATCGTGGTGAAGCGGAACGAGGTCGATGTCTGTGTCAAGGACCCGGGCAAGGATGTCGACATCTATTTCACCACCACGGTAAAGAACATGGTCGCGGTATGGATGGGCGATATCAGCTACCGCAAGGCCATTACCAGCGATGCGCTGAAGGTGGTTGGCCCCAAAGCGTTGCTCAACGATATCAATGGATGGATGGAAAGCAGCATATTCGCCGGCATCGCACCGGCAAGCGAGATCTGACTGCTTTTCCTGGATGGCGTGTATGTCGACCACCTCAATGGAACAGGCAGTTAAAAAAATCCGGGTCAGAGAGCAATATCCGCTAATAAAAAAATCCGGGTCAGTAAAAAAATCCGGGTCAGAGAGCAATATCCGCTAATATAAGAAAGTATTGCTCTCTGACCCGGGTTTTCCTGACCCGGGTTTTCCTCAAGGATGTTCCGAATCCAGGCGCGTAAGATTGACTCGCGACTTGGGTATCAGCGCGGCCAGCTTGGCCATTAAAATATAAAGTATTTGACAAAAAGAATGGTAGCACCATATAGTACACCTTATGGTTAACTATGTTGAAGAAAATTTAAATCTCGTTTTTTCGGCTCTATCAGATCCGACTCGCAGAGCCATGCTAAAACGCCTGGGACAGGATGAAATGTCTATAGCCGATTTATCTGAACCATTTAAAATGACAAAATCAGCAATAACCAAGCATGTGAAGGTTTTGGAAAATGCTGGACTACTTAAAAGAACAATTGATGGGCGCGTGCATCATTGTAGACTCAATATAGCCCCCTTAGAGAAAGCTTCAGATTGGATGAAATTCTATAAAAGTTTCTGGAATGAGAAGCTCGATAACTTAGATGAATATTTGGTCAAGGATGAGTAATAACTAATGAGCGCACAAACATTTTCAGAAATATTGGAGCTTGAGCGAATATTTAACGCACCGATAGAAAAAGTCTTTAGTGCATGGACGAAACCAGAAATTCTTGCAAAATGGTTTGGCCCTGACGGTTTTTCTGTCAAAGACTTGAGTATTGATCTTCGTACTAACGGACATTACTCCATAACAATCGAAACACCTGAAAAGAAGGAAATATGTCACTTTGGACAATACCTTAAAATCGACAGGCCAAATACGCTTATATTTACCTGGGAGTTAGAAAATCAAGAATGCCAGGGAAGCCTTGCGCAAAACGCAACAACAATTGTTGAGCTAAACTTTTTCGACCAAAGAAATTCTACGCTTTTGAAATTAAAACATGAAAAACTACCAAACAAAACGGCTCTTAATGGACATAGATATGGCTGGGAAAGCAGTCTGGATTGTCTTGGTGCATTATTTCGAAGCTAGGATGAAATAGAAGCCAGTTTTCTATTTTTTTACCCAAATAGTACACCTTTTGGTGTACTTTCAACCTTAACTAACCAACTTAGGAGAAAACCAATGCACGGTATCTTTCATAAAATCAATATTGACGCGTCACCTGAAAAACTTTTTCAAGCTTTAACAACAGAGAACGGCTTATCTAGCTGGTGGACGAAAGCAGAGAAAAACAATGAAAACATTACATTTTCCTTTGGCCCCGATGGAGAACACAAAGTCGTTATGGCGTTGCTATCCAAAATTCCAAACAAAGAAATTAAGTGGCAATGCTCGGGGGGGCCTTGGGAAGAAAAAGGGGAATTCACATTCTCTATAACAGAAAATGAAAACGGATCGAGCCTGGATTTCTCTCATATCGGGTGGCCTGAAATCGATGATTTTTATAAACACTGCAATGCAAAGTGGGGATACTTCTTAGTAGTAAGTTTGAAGGAATACCTTGAAACAGGCGTAGGTGCTCCACATCCCAAAGACCCAAACATATAAATTATCTGTGAAAATCCGGGTCAGAGAAATACTATTTCCAGTATTGGCAATTATTTATCTCTGCCCCGGTTTTTCTTGATTTCCATCTCCAGTCTAAGATTTAATTATCCTTAACTGGGTTATACAAATCTATTAGACTATCTCAGGTCGCGGGATCGCAGGCTGGTCGACCATTGTCGTTCTTGAATTTTGGATAGAAAACCAATAGATCGAGCTTATTGTCGATCAAGTGATGAATTGCATATTCAAGGGTACCTGGAACAAACTAATCCTGGTAGTTTATTACCACCACCGTGTCCCGATTGTAATCATTAGGCTTGAACTTGTGATTCGGTCACTCCGTTTCCTTTTTCGCTATTTTGTCATTCCATGGATCAGGATCGGGCATTTTCTTCAGCCACAACGCCTGGCATCACCAGCGCGCGCCTTTAAGGCGTCCGCTTAAACCCGGGTAAGAGAACTGTTGTTTCTTTCTTTTAATACAGGTCTCTCAGTATATCCCGGGGATCAGTTGATAGAGCACGCGTTGTGCGTAGTCTCGATAGCCCGGCAACTCTTCCTGTAAAGTCTGGTCTTCGAGTACGGCTCTAATCACCGTGAAGATTGAAGCTACCGCCGCAGGAATCAGTGTCCATACCGAGCCCAAAGTAGAAAGGGGACGGAGGGATTAAATTTTAAGCATCTTATGTAATTGCTCCAACCCCTTAAATTGTTTTGTGTACCCAAGGCCGAAGTAGTTCCAGGGCCCTGGGTACAGACTATATACGCCTGGCTACACCCGTTTGGTATCCAGCCAAAACGCAACCCCGGCGAAAAGAAAATACATCACCAACGCGATCCATGATAATACCGTCACGTTATCTCCAAATGGTGGGCCAAATATATTGTTTGCGTTAACTATCAGCATAAAAACAATAAAGATTGCCATCCCATATTTACCGGCAAATGTAGAAGCAGTGGTTGATTTCAGGTATATCCCCAACCCGACTAAAAGCAATGCCGCTTCAAGCAGGTAAGTTGCTACAGCGTTATTCCACAATCCAAAACCTACCTTCAACGAGCCATCCCCAGCCAGGGGCAGATCGGGCGTATGCACAATCAAATCAAAAAACCAGTGAGATGCGACTGCCAGCGCCATCATTAAAGCCGTCCTGTTTTTGCTGGCCGATGCGCCACTTAAAAGTAATCGAAGCCCCAGATAAACAATGACAGCCCAAACTACAGTGGCGACAAGGCTGTGACTATATGGCATAAATACAAGATCGAAGTGTGTTGATTCGGTATGGTTCAGAACCAAATCGAATTTTTCTATACCCATTAAAACAAGTGGAAAGAATAATATATCGACAAATTGCACTCCGATAAACAACATCCCGAGGGAGGTCTTTTTATCCACGCTCTTTAAAACCAGGCTGGCAGCATAATGTCCCACAAACATTTCATTTCTCCCGGTCTATCGATGTAGACCTGCATTGATTCCAAAAGATTTCATCAGACGGTTCCAGGCATTGATCTGGATAATCGCCAAGGTCAGATTTGCGATGGCTCCCTTGTCAAAATGGGTCAACAGATCCTCAAAAAGCGTTTGCTCATCATTAACGCCAGCGGGCAATGTGACGTACTCAGCCCAGGCTATACAGGCCCGTTCTTGTTCACTGTAAAAGACGCTGTCTTTCCACAGCGGAACAGAGTAAAGGCGGTGGAGATCCTCTCCCTTTTCAAGAGCTTCCTTAAAGTGCATGTTCACACAATAGTCACAACCATTGATGTATGACACCCTGAGCCGGATCAGCTCGAGCAGGCCATCGCTAAACCCCATTTCGCCAATATGCTTTTCAATGAACATCATGCTGGACATGATCTTCTGTGGTATTTCGGGAAATTCTATTCTTGCTTTCATTTCGCTAACCTCATGTATGTTTCGTTTTAGGAGAGGGTATCTTAGAGTGTTGCGAATATATTGATAATATGCTAACTATGTGTTTAAGTTTTGCATAAAATGCAAAGATTATGATGTTAAAATCCATCCGGTTATTCTTAAAAGTTGTGGAACAGGGGGGCTTTTCTGGAGCCGGACGCGTCCTGAATATGGCGCCTTCCTCAGTGACCCGCAGTATTGACCAGCTTGAAAAAGAGCTTGGCGCAAGCTTGTTTAAAAGGAGCACGCGTCAACTTTCCTTAACTCCAGAAGGGCAGAAGTTTCTGGTCGGCGCTGAAAAACTGCTCGCCCAGGCAGACGAGTTATGCGGCTCTCTGAAAACCATGAATACAGAACCGGAAGGGCACTTGCGCGTATCTGTATTCGAAACCTTTGGACGGGTTAAAGTATCTCCTCTGCTCCCTGAGTTTCTCCAGAGATATCCAAAGGTAAAACTTCAAATCGACCTCGAAAATCGAATGGTCGATCTGGATAAAGAAGATATAGATCTGGCGATTCGCATAGGACGACCGATGGATTCGAATCTGAAAGCAAGAAAACTGCTATCGAACCAGACATTGATTTGCGCATCTCCTGAATACATCGCAAAGTGCGGCAAGCCGGCTTCTCCTGATGAACTGATGCAACACAACTGCCTGGTGCTGAATACCAGACGACAAAAAGCATACTGGCATTTTAAACAGTCAAAGACATCCAGAAAGATTCCTGTTAGCGGTAACCTGATATCCACTGGAGGCACACCGCTGCTTGAAGCAGCTTTAAGCGGTGCCGGCATTATTCAGATTCCTAAATGGATGGTTGCAGAGTACATTGACCGGAACAAACTGGTTATCTGCTTAGAGGACTGGGCGTGTTCAATTCATGAAAATGCGATAGGAGAGGTTTATGCCGTTTATAGGAACAGTACCTATATAAAGCCATCAATCCGCGCATTCATTGATTTTCTGGTTGAAAAGACCCTGGATAGTCAGACGCAGCTCTAAGGACAGCGATCAGTTTCGACGTAAATGTGGCCTGTGCTCTTTTAACAACGCTGAGTTCAGTTTCACCGAGTGAAAGGGGGGCGGAGGCACAGGCGTTGGATCGACAGAAACCTGAGTCTTCCGGGCTTTCGGCGTGATGCGCTCCTTACGTTGAGTTGACGGGTTTTAAGTAACTGTTGATCTATAGAAGTGTCAAACTTCAAAAAGTGGGTGTCCTAGAAGATTTGGTGTCCTAGAAGATTTGGGGTGTACAAATCAATTAGATCATCTCAAGAGGCATTAATGTGTCAGTGGTAGTCTATATTCCGGAGTCGCGGCACAGGCGTAGGAGCGACAGAAACCTGAGTCTTACTGGTTTTGGGCATGATGCGCAGCTTTCGTTGAATCGATGGGTTTTTAATTTGTGTTGATCTATAGTAGTGTCAAGCTTCAAAAGGTGGGTGTTCTAAAAGATTCTCTAAAAGATTCTGTCGCAGTGTTTTTCCCTCCTGATTTAGGACGCAGACGTACAAACTTCTTGCATGCAGGTCGATTCCGGAATAGTGTTTATGTTGATTTATGAACAATTCATCGAGTTTTCTCCTGTTTGGTTTCGTCGCCATCAGCTTACCGCAAATGTGGCAGGATGGGAGAAGGCTCAATGAGTATCAATACCATAAGCTCAGACTCTAAAAGCTGCGTTACGCTGATTAGGTCCGATTAAGGTTGGCGATAGGTGTTAGAAGGAGATAAATAATGCATGATAATCCAGAACTGAATGTGAGTTCCGCCAAGCAACTAATGGAACTTAACAAGCAAAGGGATAAAGAAGCTCGCCGTATAAGAGAAGTCGAGCAACAAGCTAGGCAGCTCGAATCCGAGAAAATCGCTTTATTGAGAGAGTCAAATGAGTTAGCTAAAAAAACGCTGATAGAAACAAGTCAAAATACACAAAAATATAACGCTGATCTAGTTGATTTGAAGCCAAATTTTTTTGGTTTTGGAGCTAATTTAAATGAGGCATGGCGTAGGTTTAAAAAATGGCGTGCGAAAGAAATTACCTAACAAATCATTCGTGTGGGAATTTTCACTTCGAATGTCGAATCTGGGGTCAGATCACAATTCACCTAAATATTAGAAAATCCTGTGATGTGACCCCGGTTTTCCCCATTTTCCAATCGAATCTGACCTTTTGATTTTTTTTATTTTAGCACCAAAATTAACTGAAATGGATTTGTATCCACATGATTTTATATAGGCTTGCAATCGTAAAGTTTTTTGATGATATACATTCGTTGGATCTTCTTAATAGAAGATATGGTCAGGTTCACTTGTTAGTTGGCAACAATCTACAAACCACCCAAATAGATAATATTCCTCTATTGGCAAGTACTAGGTTAGATAGTTCTCCTATTTGTGAGGCCGGGTATTGGGATTTACCTGAAGACAAAAGAGAAAAATGTGAACATGCCATAGAGTACGCAACATCTCTAGTTTCGGTGGCTAACGGCACTCGTAGGGAAATTCATTCACCCCCCCATTTTTGTGTCGCCATTGGCGCAGAATCCGATAAAGAACTAGCTAAACTTAGAAGGTGTAAGGGATTTAAAAATCCATATTGGCAAAATAGTAACTTATCTACCTATCCGAGATTCATTATGGACAATGAACAGCTTTTTTCTGATCGGAAAGAAGGGATATTGCTCTTAGCGGAAGCAATTGGCCACTCATCTTGTACTGGTACTTTTAGAGACCTGATTCGCCTATTTGAAAGTGCGTTTAGTTTACCAACTAAGCAAGTTGTAAAAAAACTATACCAATTTTTAGATCCGAATCTTGGATATTCAAAAAACGAAATTATGAGTTGGATAAGGTTGCGAGATCCATTGAGTCATGCTGATGGAAGAATAACAAAAAACACAGTCGTTTATGAATCGACAGTCGCACCATTTATTTATCGCATGAGGCAGGCAGCTTATGACGTAGTTATGAACAAGGCTGTATGGGCCAATTCATCAAGAACGAGAAGAAACATATACATTCCTGGGGCCTTTTCGCAAGAGCCTAATAAGCTTTCAGTTAGACAAGGGGCTGAAGGGGTTAGGGTTACCTCTTATGATAGATTTAACATTTACCGGAATCGCCTTTCGGGAAACTTTTCCTTTCAAGATAAATATATTGTTCCAGTAGAATTGCCATCAAGCACTTTAAGCGCCATCCAAGTAACTCGCGCGGCAGACTAAGTTTGGTATTCTGGGGACACAATACTTATTTATTGAAGCTTTATTAACGATTGGCAATTTCTAGGTTCAAGTCTTGCCTTCAGCCATCATTGATGGTTTTAGACCTAATAGAGATTCCAGGTTCTGCTTGAATTTTTTTAATCCCCCTTTAAATTCTGCTTTAACTCGAGGGTCAGGATGTAAAGGGCAACTTTTTGGAAGCGTTTGTTCTGTGTTCATGAGTGTTTGTCCCTGGTGTGCAGGAGCGGTTATTGATTAATTTACTTATGAATGAGAATATAATGCAACATAATCAGCAGTTATAACTTGAAGGAAATATTGTGACAATCTTCTTGAGTGCAATTAGCGCGATACTCGTTTTTTACTTTCGTGAGTGTTTAAAGTTAGCTAATGAGAAACAAGAAATTCTGGCTCGACTTGAATCCTACCTTCATCATTGGTCTGTAAAACTAATTTCTGGTGATGACAATATTTTCAAGTTAACTAGTATCGGCTATAGATGGGCAGAAAAATATCGGGGATGTAAAACTGGTCAAGAAATATTATCTGTTGATAAAGAGATGGACGAAAAGCTTGATGAAATGAGAAATGAGCTTTTAAAAAATGATGGTTTAAATAAATATATAGACGATATCAGGAAGAAAAAAAATGAAACCTTAACGGAAGGCACTATTTCATATGAATTAATGGTTGAATACAGGCGAGATATTATTGATGGTAAAACTTACCCCGCCGATTCAGAACTAGCTAAGTTAGGGGCAAATGCCTCTAAAATGGCTGTTTCTTTAAAGCTTAATATGGTTTCATTGATAGAAGATGCTTTAATTTTCATAAAAATTCTTGAAAATGATCCTGATTACGCTAAAGAGTCTGAAGCAATCTGGAAGCTCTATATCAATTGGCTAAAACTTAATCGTGATAAAAGATTGCTTATTCAATTTAGTGAAAAAGAATTATCAAAAAGTTTATTTTCTTCAGCTGTTGATAATTTTTTAAAAGGGTTATAGAAAAATCCGGGTCAGAGAGCAATATCCGCTAATATAAGAAAGTATTGCTCTCTGCCCCGGGTTTTGCACTAGACCCTGATTTTCAGAAGTAAAAAATGTTTTTCCCTCATAAAGTGGAAGTATTCTTGATGTGTCATATATGGATTGTTAGCAATTATGAGACTCAGCTATTTTATACGTAAAAAGAGAATGGAAGAATTGACTGAAACATCTATATATTCTGGTTTTCAAATTTGCAATGAGCTTAAAGCCAATGAAAAGTGCTTTAGGCTTCAAGAGTACCATGACGGTGATTATGTAGATGTGTTTCATGAACATTTACCGAAGCACCGCATAAGCGTCAGCAATGCGAGCTTTTTTCTGAAAACTTTGCTCTATAAGCGATCTCCTTATGGTGACTCAGAAATATTAAGAACATTTATAAACAATAGAGGCAAAGAGCCAAGTATTATCCAATTTACGCATGGAGAAATCGAATACCCAGAACCTGGAGTTATAAGAAGATACGCTTGTACTCATGGGTTAAACGGGTGGTTTGATGAAGTAATTAGTCCAAACGAATTTCGTGTTTCTAAATAAATATCAAAATGACTCAGCGAAGCACAAATAATAAAATGCTAACAAAGCGCTGCTATGGATAATTTTCTCGCTGCGCTCTGGATTGCCTCTGCTTTAGGCGTTGGTAAATCATGACTCCGAAACAAGTAGCAGACCTACTAAACATGCCAGAAGTGCGTGGCAGTATGATGAAAGATCTTGCCTTCATAAGAGAAAGTGGACGGAGGGATTAAATTTTAACCACCTTATGTAATTGCTCATTTTTTAATCCCTTCGTTCCCTTTACTCGATGCGGTATGAACCGCAGCCCTGGTATTAGATGAAAAAAGACCGGTGATTCATACACCAGTCTTTAATATTTTTCAAAAAGTGAGGGAAGAAACTTATCACTAAAGTCCTGTCTTTTCATCAACACCCATAACGATATTCATATTCTGAACCGCAGCGCCACTGGCACCCTTACCCAGATTGTCCAGGACCACGGTTGCTTGTAAATGACCTTTTTGGCCAAACACATGTACATCCGCACGGTTGGTGTCGTTACAAACTGTAGCGTCTAAAAAGCCTCCATCCAGAACGGGGTTTTCTTCGTAAGGTAAAACCTTCACAAATTCTTGACCCGCGTAATGTTTTTCCATGACCCCCTGTAATTCTTGTGCAGAAATATCGCTCGTCAATTGGCCAGGCAAAATCGGAACGTTCACCGCCATGCCTTTGTAGTAAGGACCCACAACAGGATTAAAGTGTGGTTCTTTTTCAATGCCAGAGACCAAAGTCATTTCAGGCAAATGCTTATGCTGCAAGCCCAGGCCATAGGCACGGGGAGCATTCATTCGAGGAGAACTTCCTGCATCGCGAGTCAAATGTTCTGTTTCTTCATGTAAAGCGATTAATTTTTTTCCGCCACCAGAATATCCAGTAATCGCATGACACACAAAATCAGAATCTGCTTTTACCACACCAGCTTGAACTAAAGGAGCCACAGCCAAAACAAAGCCTGTGGCGTAACACCCTGGGTTTGCAATACGTTTGCTGTTCTTAATCAGGTCGCGTTGTTCTGGCTTTACTTCCGCTAAACCATAAACCCAATCTGGGTTGGTGCGATGTGCTGTGCTGGCATCAATGACACAAGTGTTGTCATTTTCAATGAGGGTAACACTTTCCATGGCAGCTGAATCCGGCAAACACAAAAAGACAATGTCTGCAGCGTTTAGCAGTTTTTTTCTTTCAGCGATATCTTTACGAAGTGCAGGATCAATGGTGAGAATTTCCAAATCCGAGCGTCCTTGCAAACGTTCGTGTATCTGCAAACCCGTTGTACCTTCCTGGCCATCAACAAAAACTTTAGTCGTCATAATAGAACCTCTCTTAACTCAAAAAAGCTTACCATAAAAATTTTCTTGCGAAGCAACATTAATAACAGGGGGAGGAGGTACATGGGAATAATTTTCATGTTCCTCCGACCCCTCTAACCTACGCTCTAACCGAATAGCTTAAGAGTAATTTCCTTTTCAATTGGTGGGAGCATATATTATTTATTCACTGCTAAAGGTACTGCTTGATTTTACTCTGAGTAAAAACTCAGGGCTACTATGGGTTAAATTGCCGCTTGATCAACGTCAGGAACAGGGCGGCAGATATTCCACTAGATCCCATAATCATCAGCATTACCATGATTTGATAGCGTGCTGCTATCAATGGAGAAACCCCGGAAAGTATCTGCCCCGTCATCATGCCGGGTAAGGATACCAATCCAACCGCAAGTAGAGAATTTAATACTGGAATGAGTGCAGCCTGATAGGCCGCATCACGACAATGACAATAGTCCTCAACGTGTTTCTGTTCGCTATAAAAACGTTCCGCAGCGATACTTATTGTATTCATTGAATTAGAAAATATCATTCCCGCTATCGGAATAATAACCTTCGGGTCAAACCAGGGATCGAGGTGTAAAACCCCCTGCGTTGTAATAAATAGGGTAAAAACCCCTCCAATAGCGATAGAAGCCAGGCTATATAAAAAAAGCTGACTAGTCGATTGATCTAGAGAGCTAAGCGCAATCCAGCTGGCAGCAAATAACATCAAACTGAGTACAAAAGTGACTAGATAGGCACTGTTACTACTAAAGATGAAATTTAACGCATAACCAATCAACAAGAGTTGTAACAGCATCCTTGTAACTGAATAGATGGCTTTTTTAAAAGATAAAGACCATTTAAAGATAATGAACAGAGTGATCAGAGGCGGAATGAACCCTAGTAGGAGATCGCTAAGAGAAATGATGTGCATGCAAGGTTATCCAGCAATATGCCTTGATTATTCGGTCTTGAAATAAACAGGATTGAAAAGCTGTGATTAGAGCACAATGAGACGGTAAGAAATTCTGTTTAACTGCCCTGTTTAAATATAATCCGCTAAACCTGCTCTTTTTCGGAGGCTATAATTTAAATTGTGTAACTGCTTATTCGTAATCCTCGAATAGGAGAAGGTAAGCAGATGAAGAGAGAAGATATCCAGGCCCTGGCCCGAGAGGCCGCCAAATTGATCAAGACTGAAAAAGATATCAGTGACTTCAGTCGGGTGTTCAAAAAGATCATCGTAGAAACCGCGCTATTCGAGTTAAATGGGTTGGAGGTACATGAAAATTATTCCCATGTACCTCCGACCCATTTAACATCTGGTTTTTCAGAAAATTAAGTAAACTACCCCCTTAATTCCCTGATCTGTAATCAAAAAATCGAACATACCCCGGCACTATTGCCGGGGCTGTTTGATGAATTGTTATTTCGATGAATGCAAGGTTATGGACTGCTTAATAGCATTTGCAATTTGGAACCTAGCTTTTTGACCGAGTTGCTTATTTCGAACTTTAGTTGCTAAGTAATTCGGAAGTTTTTCGGTCATGTATGTAGTTTTCATAAACTCTTCAAACTTTGGTAACCAAGACATTGGATAACACCAAGGTATAATCTGATCATAGGCTTTCGACTGTGGGCATGATTCAGGATAGACATGTTGCATATCCAATAACTTAACTCGATCTCCATGGTTCGCAGCAAACTCTGGGTTATCACGCCAAAATTTCCCTGTAGCTTGACCAATTGAAATATCTGGAACATTGTGTGAGTTGACAATAAAACCGTTTGCTACCAAAAAATTCATCACATCAAATGATTTATGAAAAACATCGAAATAATGGGGGTGAACACTTCCAGCGTTAAGGGTGAAGCGCTCTAGTAAAAACCTCTGTGATTCAGTGATTATCGCCTGACGATCTCCTCCTTGATTTAAAAGGTCTTTGATTTGACGATCACACCAAACAGCAAACCGAGCATCGCACCATCGGGCAAATACAACTGCTAAATTTGGATGAAGCCATGTACCGGGATATGCGCCACCACGTTGGACAACCACCATACTTTCATAGCTCATCTGTCCAGACAGAGAATTCTCTGTTTGGGAATCTGCTATTAACGCATTAATGTAATCCGCAGTTGAACTGAGTTTTAGAAAGTCTGTGGATTGCTTACCAAATCGCTTAGCTATCTGCGTAGCATTAATGTAGCCATCTGGTTGGAAAACAACGGGCAAGCCGTCATACTCTGCAGTTACAAACTGCAATTCTTGTTGGTCTTTTATAACCATATTAAAAGTTCTCCGTATGAGAAATTAAACTAAGCCAACGGAGACCTTGGAAGGAACTGCGACATAAACCTATAACCTAAGGTTATAAAAACAATTTGTTTGTATTAAACCCTAGCTCTGCTATTGTCTCGATATTCGTTAGGGGCTGACATGCCGTCTAACTTTACCGAAGAGAAGTGCCTTGCCGAGGCCACAGTGTCGGCGACCCAGCCCCATCTGCTATTGGCGTAGCTTTTGGGGCTTTTTTATGTCTGAAATACAGACAGGAGATCCATGTTAGCTGCTTCTGAAATCGGTTCAAGTACATTATGTTGTGGTTAGATAAACGGGAGATACACGATATAGTTGTGAATAACTTGTGTATAAGTTTATTTTTATTATTATCTTGTGGTTTGAGGCCGTGGATAACGACAAAACACCACAAGAGATGGTTATTTCCAATAAGTTTGATTAATGAATAAGAACCCTTGATTAAAGATTTTAATAAACCTTTCATGTAAGATCCACGTTTTTTCCGACGAACGGTCACGGTATCCAACAGTTAGAGCTCTCTAATAATTTAAAAAAATTCCACCTTACCCCGATAACTCTTATTAAGCACCACATCGCTTTTCTGAGGCTATTCTGGGATAGTTTAGTTTTACATTTTAAACTTGAACGACCGCAGTTTGGCTGTGTTTTTGACGAGAGAAGGGCTTGTACGGGGCGGCTTTGTAACTCCGGGCATCCAAGCCCTTAGCCCTGCGGACTAGCAGAGCTGTTCAAAATTGATCCTGTCAATTTTGTGGTGACTTCTTTTAGCTGTTGAAAAGAAGTTACTCGCATGCCTGTTAGAAAGGTACTACGGAGCAAGGAAAGAAGAGGCGTGTGAAACCATAATCCGGTCAGGTGCTAGATTTGAAAGAGATTACATCCCTTGGTTCCGTAAACGCTACTTCCATGTAGCACTTCTGCCGCGCTTAGTTTATGCCCTTTGGGTACTAGCAATGACGGTGGGGCTGCGGATCAGGTCTTTGATTTTGCATCAAGTATTTTTCGAGTATTACAGCAAGCTTTCACGTTTCCTAAACGGCAACTTCGGGTTAAATCGGAAGCCTGCAGAGAAAACTGAACGTCCGCTCTCTGTGACGTTTTATAGGTGAATCTATTTAGCTCTTGCCAGGTTATGAGTGAAAAGGGAAATTCTGCTTTAGGAATTAAATCTAAACCCCCCTTCTTCTGACAGTTAATGGATCTATTCTCGTTGCAGCTTTGGGTTGACCATATAAATGTAATAGCGCTACAGCATACCCCGCACTTTTCAGCCCTCCGACTTAGCATTCACCCATCAGCAACACTTAATTTTGCGATAACCCCGCTAAACAAACGATTGCACTGTATAGCTTGCGATTTCCACCCGATCTGCTGCCTGTCTGGGGGTATCTTTTACTGCATCTATATAGTTTGCTGGAGCTGTTATGTCTTCTTCCTTTGACCCTAATCGTATCTCGATGCCTATTGGTCATCACATAGGCGGCGAGTTTATCCCCATGCAAGGCGAAATGCCAATGCATCGTCCCTCCGATAATGTTGCCTTTGCGGACTGCCCCGTGGCGGATGCCGATCTGGTCGACAGGGCGGTAATGACCGCAAAAGCCGCTTTGTCCGAATCCAATTGGGGTGGCTGTCAGCCACGTGATCGCACTCGTGCTTTGCAGCGCTGGGCCGATTTGATAGAGGCCGATGCCGAGTACCTCGGGCAGCTTGAGTCGGTGCCATCTACCCGTCCGGTCGCACAGATCAAGGATGGTGATATTGCGGTGACAGCTGAACAAATTCGATTCTTTGCGGAAATGGCCGACAAAGAAGGCAGTCTACTGGCTCCAACCCGCGATGATCAAATGGGCTGGGTTGCGAGTGAGCCTTATGGCGTGGTCGGCGCGATTACCCCATGGAATTTCCCGATTTCCATGGCTGGATGGAAGCTCGCACCCGCTTTGGCTGCGGGTAATGCGGTTGTCTTGAAACCTTCCGAGATGACGCCGTTTTCTGTCCTGCGCATGGCCGAGCTCGCGCTTAAGGCGGGTATCCCCAAGGGGCTAATCAATATTGTGCAAGGCGATGGGGCAACAACCGGTAATGCGCTGACAGGCCACCCGGAGATTGCCAAGGTGTCATTTACAGGGTCGACCGCTGCAGGGCAGGCAATCATGAGCAATATTGCCCGTACGGGCGTAAAGCCAATGACCCTGGAGCTGGGCGGCAAAAGCCCGCAGATTGTTTTTGAGGATGCAGATCTGGAGAAGACTGCACAAGCCATTGCAACCAGCGTTCTCGCCAATTCAGGGCAGGCCTGTGTGGCGGGCAGTCGTTTGATTGTAGCGGCTGGCTTGGCTGAAGCTCTGGTAACTCGAGTGCAAGCCTTATTGAGCAATATTAATCCTGGTCCGACCTGGGATGGTGCCACTACCTATAGTCCGGTGATTTCTGAAAAACAACTGCAGCGAATCGATAGTCTTGTTCAGGCGTCGATTGATGCCGGGGCTACCGCGCTTTGCGGTGGAAAGAGGCTAGACCTTCCTGGCTGCTTTTATTCGCCCACCATCCTCACCGATGTAAGCGATAAGTCACCGGCTGTGATCGAAGAGATTTTTGGTCCAGTGTTGACGGTGCAGACCTTTCAAAGCGAAGAGGAGGCACTGCAACTGGCAGCCCATGAAACCTATGGTTTGGCGGCAGGCGTCTATACCCGCGATCTGTCGCGTGCGATGCGAGTGGTTAAAGCGCTTGAAGCGGGTACCGTTTGGGTCAACCGTTACGGTCGCTCGCGCGATCATATTTTACCAACTGGTGGTTATAAATCTTCCGGTATCGGTAAGGACCTTGGGCGTGAAGCCTACCACGCCAACCGTCGTTCTAAGAGCGTTCTAATCGATCTTTAAGGCCGTCATGACAACGCATAAGGTTGCAGTAGCGTTTGATTCTTCAGTGTCATTACGCGGTTTGCCGCAGCCAAAGCGTAAGGCGTTTGTTGAAAGAGGATAAAAATAATGAGTAAACCTGTTATTGCTGATAAGCAACCGATGGCTGTGGAACTAAAACAGGGTGAACAGTATTACTGGTGCAGCTGTGGGCATTCCAAAGACGGACCATTTTGTGATGGCACTCATCGCAGTGTTGGTACTGAACTTACCTATAAGCCTTTTAAGGCCAGCGAAACTGGTGAAGCCTTATTGTGCATGTGTAAGCATACGAAAAACCCTCCGTTCTGTGATGGCAGCCACGCCAGGCTGCCTGAGCAAACTGAAGAAAGTAACGATACCGCTGCACCGGCGCAGGCCGATCCGATCGAGCCCACGCTTGCACGTATACACCACATGGCGGAGCATGGTCTGGAGCAAACCGGGCATCACGGCGAAATGGTGGCAATGGGTGTACCGCTTAAAGAATTACCGCAATGGAATGATATCCAGATTCTACCGGCCCAGTTTGCTCGCAAGCCATTGATGGAAAATGTCGAAGTGGGTAGCGAACTGGTCATAGGTCCGAA
>JBNLGQ010000109.1:0-9509 GCA_050306135.1 Gammaproteobacteria bacterium | reverse complement strand
AGATTGGTGCGGTGGTTGAGTCTCAACCGTTTGGTGGTGAGGGGCTGTCGGGTACCGGGCCTAAGGCCGGTGGACCTCAATACATACAGGCATTGCGCCGTGCCGCTGTCAGGCCAGCACAGGCAGCAGCAGTAGAAGAGGAAGACATAATCAGTGAAGCGCTGCTTGTAGCTGCCTGGCGTGATTTTAGGCGCACAGTAAAGACTACTGAATCTATCAGCCAAACAGAATGTCCGGGCGTGACTGGAGAGTCGAATACCCTGATTGTAAATCCACGGGGCAGCTGGTTGTGTGCGGGGGATGACACAGCCTGGGAAATGGCGATAGATGCGGCAACTGCTGGCAACCCTGTCATGTTGGTCACTAATGCCAGTGAGCCTGAAGGGTTAGATAGTTCGTTACCGATTAAACGAATAAAAGGGAACTTGAACCTGGCTCATCTGAGGCACCTGTCTCACCTTTCAGGAGTAAGTCTGAGTGGATCAGAGGACTGGTGTCGTCTGGCGCGTCGTATCTTAAGCCAGCGTCAGGGCGTGATTGTTCCATTGTTGATTGAGCCAGGTATTTCACCCAGGCATGTATGTGAAAAGCACCTGTGCGAAGATACCACCGCAGCGGGTGGTAATCCTCAATTGTTTATGCAGTAAACATTAAACAGCAGACTATGGGGTTAGAAACCATAGTCTGCTGTTGTTGTTACAATCAGTTGTGCCTTGAAAGCCTCTGCTTCCAGGTTACATAAAAAGTTATTGATGAAGCACATCCAGATCTTTATTATAAATATCACTACTCAGCCCTAATGCGCCAATAACCGTGTGGAACACATTGGCATGTGAATAATGGTCCTTTTGTTTAATTGACTTGAGATCGATATTTTTTAACTGATCAAATTCTTTTGATGTCCAGATGATAAAGGGAATATCTTTTTGATAATCCGGTGCAAACATATAGGGCGTTCCGTGTAAATAAAGACCTTCCTCACCTAGTGATTCACCATGATCAGAAATGTATACCATCATTGCAGGTATATTTAATGCCTTTAACTTTTTTATGGTTTGATTGAGAAAATAATCCGTATAGAGGATGGAGTTATCATAGGCATTGATCAATTCCTCCTGTGAGCATTTGCTACTGATTTCCTCATGGCGACAAACCGGAGTGTACTTTTCAAACTCTTCAGGATATCGGCTGTAATAACTAGGTCCATGGCTGCCTTTGGTATGCAGAATTACAAAGATTTTATTAGCATCAGATGATTCAATTCTCTCAGGCAGATTTGATAATAATAATTCATCAAAGCTACAGCCTTTACCTGTGCAATTTTTTTTCAGATCTGAACGGTTGTTGTATTCAGTAACCGTAACCGGTGGCTCGCCCCAGTTACCTGAGCGCCAGATCACATCAGCTCCTAATCTGGTCAGATAGCTGGGAAGTGTTTCATAGCTGTCTGTATTCTTGACATCGTATGAAAGCATGCATGCTACTGATCCAGTGGTGTATGTCGTGCAAGACCTGGAATTTTGTAGTGCTATTGAGCCAGATTTACTTAGCAAAGGGTTTGTCTCTCGCGGGTAGCCATAAAGCGAGAAGTTATGTGATCGCGCTGTTTCACCAATAACCAGAACGACTACAGTTTTGTCGTCGTCAGTAAATTGTCCATCAGGTAACAAAACCTGATTTTTACTGCTTTTAATATCTTTAGCGTAAAAAGCTATTGAATTAATGACATATGACCAGGGGAGTATTTTGCCACCAACTATTTTGGAATATTTATCGATCCATAACCAGCTGGCTGAGTTCATATAGATAAACAAAACACCAACAATGGTGCCGATAATCATATTGGTGATAATGCTTATTCGGTTAATTTTGGTTAATTTTATTTTTAGTATTAACCAGGCTGGAATAATGCCCAGTGTTATAACAAAGACTAACAGCATAGGGCTCAGTAGTTCGGACGCTTCGCTGGACTTTGTATTAAAAATATTGCCCATCATGGTGATATCAAGAAACACCTGAAACTCGAACATGTAATAAAGAGCAAACGAATTAATTAACGCTGTTAAGGCTACAAAAGGCTTAATAAGAAAAGGTAAAAAGACGGTAATTGTTGAAAGCACAATTACATTGAAAACAAAAGCAACGGCAGTAACCGTTGCAATAATTGCTACCCCACTGGCTGAAAAAATATCCAGTTGTGAAGCCATGAATGAAAAAAGGGCGCTGTTATACAAAAATGTATTTAACAGAACAGCAATGGCTACAAATTTGCTTCCAGTTAATTGCCAGGATACTACTTTGAGGTTAAATGACATCGGTTGAATATTTATACTGTACAGGTCTTATAATTTAAATTGACTGATTCTTTTCAGCGTTTTATCAATCCATGGAAACAGTGCAAACATTAAACAGAACACCATTAGTACGCGGTGCCAGCTGTTTACCATTTTGTAGTCGATATCAATAAAAAATAGCGATATCAGTGTCATCATAATAAAAAAACCAATACTCCATTTTTGAGCGGTTTGACTGTGTAGCCATGACCATTTAATGGCTAGCCAGGTGGCTAGCACTGACATAGACCAGCCGAGTGCGGCACCAAAGAATATATCAACAGGCCAGTGTGCACCGACGATAATACGTGAAAGCCCGGTAATGAAAGTGAATGCCAGTAATATATAGCCCCAGAATTTTTGTGTAGATGGCTGCATTTGAAGAATAATCACGCATGCCCAGGCAAAGATGGTGGTGGTATGGCCAGAGGGGAAGCTGTGAGCAGTATATAAAGGTTCCACAAAATAGAAATCTACTGGTGAGATTATGGCGCCAGGTCTTCCTGCATCCGCCAGGTTTTTTATAGTGTGTAGAATAATCGGTGTCGTCAGCGTGGTGATGAGCATTGGTGGGAATACAGTAGGCATATAACGCAGAAAAACCAGAGTTAATGGTAACGTTATTGCTGTGTCTCCCATTGAGGTTAGTCCAGCCCAGAAAGTGCTGTTTGCCATCACATGCCAGGAGTTGATCCAGTAAAAAAGCGGCGTATTAAAACCGAACACCCAGGTGATGAGGAATAATGACAGGGCCAGTAATGGGACGCCAAAGCGCCAGAAAAAAGGGATACCCTGAAAATTAGTTTGATTCATGCATGTCACCGGGTGATGCTTCTTATGTGCGAGTTTTTTTATGGATTTTACAGTTATGGGTTCTATAACAACCCGGAAAATCAGGCGATTATACAGTAGCTATATCAGGTTTTGTGAAACATTCTGGTAGCAATGTAGCTCGTTTTTTAACGCAATTGAGCGCCAGTAAATATCATCAGATCTGGTTTTAATACATCTGTGGTTAGTAATCCTGCAGGGGGGCTTCGTCCATCCAGGTATCCATGATCTCGCTCTCTTTCACGCCCAGCATCAGCAGAATCTGCTTTTGAGTGGACTCTAATATTCTACGACGTTCTTCTTCGCGTGAAATATTCTTGGCAATGGCAACAGCACCCACCATTGAGACCAGAATAGTACGGGCTTTTTCAGATATCAGTTCCCGGTCGGGTTCCAACGGTAACTGTTTAAGTTTGATCAATGCAGAAATGCGAGTTTCGATCATTTTTTTTAGTTTGTCGTAAGACTCTTCGAATAGCTGCTTGATATTGGTGTTTTGATTACCGATTTCATTAAAAAGTATGGTTTCCAGGCCTGGCTTGCCTTTCTGCTCCAGTTCGCTCAGATTCCAGTAGTTGGTAACCAGCTTTGTCAGATGTTTGACAGACAGCGGCCCTTTTACCAGCCTGGCAGCTCGGCTATTTTTCAGAGTTTCAAAAAATGAAGCTTTATATAAGGCTTCCTTGGATTCAAAATGGGCGTAGAACGCACCGTGCGTCATCTTGGCGGATTGCATGATTTGGCCAATAGAAACCTTGTCGAAACCATAACGAGAAAATAACTCAACCGCTGAATTAAGGATCAGATCTTTCGATTTGGCTTTATGTTCTTTTGGATAGGGCATACTTCACCTCTTTTATCATGATTTAAGCAACATATTATCTTGATCATATCATGCCAGATGGTAATTTGACTCGTTTACTTGAAGTTACTGGAGAACTAATGAATTCACCAATCGTTATTACTGGAATGGGCATGATTAGCCCTCTGGGGACTGGTGTCAAACCGGTTTGGCAGCGCTTAACCGCTGGTCAGTCGGGAATTGGTCTGATCGATCGTTTTGATATGACCGAAGAACCGATTAAGATCGCTGGTTTGGTACCGAGTATTGAAGAAGATGCTGAGGCCGGTTTTGATATCGACCAGGTAATTGAGCCTAAAGAACGTAAAAAATTAGATCTGTTTACTGTGTATGCCCTGGCGGCAGCAAAAGAGGCATTAGAACAGGCAAACTGGTTCCCTGAGTCTTACGACGACCAACTGGCTACAGCGACTATCATCGCAACTGGCATCGGCGGCTTCAGTACCATAACAGATGCCCAGAAAACTCTGGAAACTCGTGGCTATAAAAGGATTTCGCCATTTACAGCGCCAGCTTTCCTGGCCAACATGGCAGCGGGTAATTTATCCATCAAGTATGGTTTTAAAGGACCGTTATCCTGCCCGGTAACTGCTTGTGCGGCTAGCCTGCAGGCTATTGGTGACGGTATGCGGATTATTAATAATGGTGAAGCTGAAATCGCCCTGGTAGGTGGTACTGAAGCCTGTGTCACTCCATTATCGCTTGCAAGTTTTAATGCCTTGAAGGCGTTATCTCCTGAAAGTGAAGAGCCAGGCAAAGCATCACGTCCTTTCGATAAGGATCGTAACGGGTTTGTTATGGGAGAGGGCTCTGGCTTGATGGTGATTGAGACGCTCGAACATGCACAAAAACGTGGAGCCACACCGCTTGCGGTTATCAGTGGGTATGGCACCAGTGCCGATGCCTACCATATTACCTCGGGTCTTGAGGATGGATCAGGTGCTGCTGCTGCGGTAAGAGCCGCTTTAAAAATGGCCGGTCTTAACGCTGATGAAATCGATTATGTAAATGCTCATGCAACCTCAACTCCGGTTGGAGATGCTGCTGAGATTGCATCCTTGCGTAGTATATTTGGTGATAACCTGCCGAATGTACCTGTTTCTTCCACCAAATCCGCAACTGGCCATCTTCTGGGTGCTGCGGGTGGTATTGAATCTATCTTTTCAGCCATGGCCGTGATGAATGATCTGCTGCCACCAACGATCAATCTGGATAACGTTGATGAGTCGATGCAGGGTCTTGATTTTGTGCCTAATACTGCGCGCTCTAAAACAGTAAAGCATGCCCTGTGTAATGGATTTGGCTTTGGTGGTGTAAATGCTGCATTGATTTTCAGTAAGATATAAACGCATATATTTTTATTATCGTTATATCTGAGGTAAGACATGATGACATCGGGAAAACCATTACTGGTAATCCCGATGTCGATTGTTGGCCCAGGGCCTGTTAACACTAATTAAGCATTATTACGACGTTTAACAGATGCTGTAATAAGTAACAGCAATAGTGCGGCCATCATCCACATATCCATCGCACCACTTCCTCCACCAGACACCGTTGATCTTGGTTTATTAAACATCGGTTGCTGGTTATCGACTCGATTACTACTAACCGATTGTTGAGCGCGTGTTTGACGTGCCTGTTGTTCCTTTTCAACGCGCTGCTTATTGCTACGCTGAATATTCAATTGCTGAAACACTTCATCTCTCACCACCAGCATCGATGTATAGTCAGTCACCAGCCCATACTGGATAGCAACATCAGTAATTGCCTGTTCGATATCGGCATCTGCACCGAAATAGTCTAGCTGCGATTGCAGGTGCTGGATAAAACCATAGGCCCATAAACGTTCCAGTTCAGGATGGTTAGTTTCTGTGTCGGGGAAATTCACCTGGGTGGTATAAACCCGTTTTTCACTACCGACCTTACCGCTTAAGGTAACTGTCGCCGTACCTGCTTTAAAATAATGGCCGAACAGTACCAGTTGCTGACCCCGATACAGGCTGCCGATATTTTCAGGAGTGAGCTGTTTAACCGATACGCCATCGATATCCAGTTTTACATCACGCAGTGCCTGATGTGTCATCTTGCTACTGGCCTGCATGATCTTGCCGACAATGTCATCAGCATTGGAAACAGAAACCGCAAAGCCCTGCGAAACATTAGTCATCTCCTCGAGCATAGGACGGTTCGCGCTATTACCCATAATGAAAGTAAACAGGCGAATATCGTTCTTTTTTAGCAGCTTGATAAAGGCCTTTTTTTCAGTAACGCCGACATTGGCAACGCCATCGGTGACCAGGATGATGGAAGCAGAGCGGTCAGCATCAAGTTTTTTCATTGCCTTTTCCAGGCCTGAATACAGGTTGGTGCCACCACCGGGTTTATAGTTTTCCATCTTGCTCAGCATGTGGTTGATGTTTTCATGTGTGGCAAACTGAAAACCATTGCTGATATCTTTTGCCGACTCGTTGAAAACGACAATGCGGAAGCGGTCCTGTGGGCGTAACTTCTGAATCGCCTGACGCACACCCTGTGCAAGGGTAGCGTATTTACCCTGCATCGAACCCGATACATCAAGTACAAAAATCCAGTCTCCACCCTGTGTCATTATGGGTAGGTCATCACCAGGGGTTAGCGTGAGCATGAAGGTTCCCTGTGACTGACCTTCTTCTCGATAACTCACCATATCCAGTGTGCCGGGCAGGTTCTCTTTCAGGCGCCAGTAAACGACTATGTCCTGATCCAGTGTAGCGACCGCTGTACCGTTGCTTACACTGCCTTCTTCCTGCAGTTGCTGTTGATTCACCAGCGATACTTCCCATTTCTGATCACCGCTAGAGTTTATCACCGCCTGAGGGTGTTTAGGCAGGCGGATGCTGTCCAGTGGGTATCCCGAACGAAGTTTCATGTTGAAGCTGAATTTTTCACTGACCGCTTCATTACGTGTCCAGAAACTGAGCTTCTCTTCATCCACGCCACCTTCTTCGAGTGGGTAAACATAACGGCCTATACTGTGGTCGATATCGGCAGACTGTATATATACCAGGCGGATATGAACATCGCTGTTGGGTAATACGGGCGTCACGCTGATATCGAAGGTTTTATAGCTATCCTTTTCTACCAGTGCAGCTTCGCGACCAGCCTGCTTTTCCTGTTGATAGATCTGTTTCGCCTTTTGCTTTTCGACCACTTCGGCAGTGACCGGCTTACCATCAATCCAGTAGGTGAATTCACCCACGGCCGCTTTCTCCGGGACTGGAAATGAATAAAGCGCTTCCAGTTGTTGTGCATTGGGGTTATGGAATATTTGATCGACCTGGGTGGTGATGTAACCGTTATCGATCACTACATCGACATGATGTTCGCGGATTTGCAGATCGGGTAATCCGCTGTTGACTGGTTTGAGTAATCCAGCGGCGTGACTTCCTACTGAAAAAAACAGGGCAAGAACTGTCAACAATGACATCCAGCCGAGTTTGCTTTTTTGAGTATGTGTTTTCATGATTCATCTCCTATTGTGAAAACCTGCAGCAGATAGCAGGTATGTCAGGAGTCTGGTTCGAACTAGAAGGGGATTAAAGCTAAATGCAACAAGTCGCGTTTGTTAAGACAGCAGGTATTGAATGGCGGTACTTTTTGCTCAAGTAAAAAGATTTAACCACGAAGGGCACGAAGAACACGAAGGGTTTTCAGATTGTTGCAGGTGTTTCGTATGGGGCTTGCAGGTGCTGCGGTTTGGTTGTGCGGGCCGTAAGGATTACTTTTAAACCACAGAGAACACTGAGAGCACAGAGGTTAAAAAATATGCTTGCGAGTTACGAAGGTTTCACAACTATCAAAACTGTTAGTTCGATTATATAGGGGAATACTAAACTAACTCTTCCTCTCTGTGACCTCTGTGTTCTCCGTGGTGAATCAGCTTTTACTTCTTATTAAATTGATCGAAGATACTGAAAGCCCATTGGCGTTGCGCCAGTACCAGAGTAATACCGGTTTTTTCATTGATGGGCAGGTTTCTGTCATCCTGAATGAGCTGATTGAATTCACTGGTTAGTCGTTGCAAGCGTTGATGCAATTCACGTATGGATGCCGGGCTTAATCGACCATTGAGTACCGATAGCGAGTCGCTGTCTTTATCGAAGCTGGATTTGAAAAAATCCTGCTGAATCTTCTGCTGGAAAAATTGCTGAATAGGACCACGCGGTAGCCATTTGAAATTGGGTGCAATCAGCAGTTTGATTCGGTTGTTGGGTAGTAGATCTATAATTTTCAGGCGGTCGAGTTTGGCCAGTTTGCGTATGCATTCGGCTTCCGTCAGGGTGTATTCCTCAAGCAGATCTTTAAAGCTATATCCATTCATCACCGATACTGTAATCAGCAGTAAGGCAAGGTCGGAGGCTATTTCCTGTTCCTGTTCAATGGTCAGTCGACTAAGTTGGCGCTGCTGGTTAGCTACCAGTTGTAATAACTCGGTCAGGTCGTAACCGAGTAATTCGCCAATAGCTTCAAGACGTTGTAAGGTGAAATTCTGTTCTGCGAACAGTCGCTTGACGGATGCTTCACTCAAGTCCAGTGCTATAGCAACATCTAAATAGGTCTTTCCCTGCGCTTTAAGTTGCTTCTTGACGATTTCGATCAACAGCGGTATTTGAGCCATGATTTCTGTTCCTGCAGTAGAGAAGTATTATTAAATGATACTTGAAGTGCCGATTATTGCTATATTTCGTTTTCAAGTTGCGGGGAATGGATCGTAGACACATTATCAGCCCCTACAGACAACCAACAGGACAAGGGGCTCACTCATGAAAAAACTGTTTAACATCATTGGGGCTATCCCATTTCTCACAGCCGTGTTTCTCAATACGGTTGTGGACCTCGGGCACAAAATCGTTATCCAGAACACCATCTTCAAAGTCTACGACGGCAGCGAACAGGTTTTCCTGACTGCAATAGTCAATGCGCTCATCCTGCTGCCATTTATTCTGCTGTTCAGTACAGCTGGGTTTCTAACGGATAAATATGCCAAGAGTTCGGTGATGAAAGGTGCTGCCTGGGTGGCGGTCGGTTTGACCTGTGGCATCACGCTGTTTTATTCGCTAGGCTGGTTCTGGCCTGCATTTGGTATGACCTTTCTACTAGCGGTTCAGTCAGCGATATATTCGCCTGCAAAATACGGATACATCAAGTCACTATTCGGTAAGGAAAATCTGGCACAGGGAAATGGACTGGTTCAGGCAATTTCTATCATTGGTATTCTCTCTGGCACCTTATTGTTTTCTATACTGTTCGAGTCTTTTTATCCAGATGGTGCTTTAAGTAAATCGGAAATTCTGGTTACACTTATTCCGGTTGGTTATATCCTGATTGCTACCAGTATTCTGGAACTGATCATGATGTATCGCTTACCACAGCTGGAACAAACCGATCATCAGCAAAGGTTTGATATGAGTGAATTTGCCAAAGGGCAAATGACAAAAGAT
>JBNLGQ010000108.1:0-55027 GCA_050306135.1 Gammaproteobacteria bacterium | reverse complement strand
CATATCGCTGCCTTCAGTCATCTCAGCTGTCGCTTTACCCACACCCTCTGAGGAATCACAGGTCATTTCATCCAGATCAGAAAGACTTTCCAGTGCATCTTCAATGCGTCTACAAATGGCGTCTTCAACTTCTAATGCAGTGGAGCCCGGATAAATGACTGTAATAGTGACCTTGGCATTCTTGATACGCGGGAAGGTTTCTCGTTGCAGATTGGGCAGACTGACAAGACCGAGCAGAATAATCGCCAGCATAGTCAGATTCGCAGCGGTAGGGTGATCGGCAAACCACTTTAACATGATTTAATTTCCTGCTGCGGTATCTGATACGGGATCGAGCAACATGCCCGATACTGCAGGAATGATATCACTCAATACCAGTTGCTCACCGGCCTTTATACCGGCCTGTATGATGCTGAACTGTTGCTGGTTGTATAGCGTTTTAACCGAGCGGATCTGCAACTGTTTATTACTATCCATGATATAAGCACGTCCGTTTCTCAATGCACTACGAGGCACCACTATAGAGTCAGCTTGAACTTGTCCGGCTATGCTAACTTCAACCAGCATACCCTTGGAAAGTGGTGGACGTTTACCAGGAATAACCTGCTTCAATGGATCATCGATGGCAACGACTATGCCTATGGTGCGGGTTTGGCTGTCTACACTATCGGTCATACGTACAAAGCGGGCTTCCCATTCGGCAGGCTGCTCATTGCCCAGATCCAGGCTAACAGTCGGTTTGAAACCAGCAATCTGTTTGATATTGTCATTTAGCTTGAGCATGTCGATAGCTACAGCATGACCATTGGCAAACAGGTTCTTTAATGAAGACATGGCAATTTGTGCTGTAACCTCAACCCTGTCTATCGAGTCACCGGAAAACATATGCTCTCCTTTGGTTACATACTGATTTGCTTCAATTTTTAAGCCACTGACGCGTAAGTTGAAAGGGGCTTGAACTATTGTGTTGTCCAGATCACGTTGCGCCTGATCGATCTTGACCTGAAGTAATTTGCGATTGCTGGGGAACAGTGCGAGAGTGTTTTTATGATTCTGTACTGAAGCACGCGAATTCAATAGTGTACGTTCTGCACTGTCGGTATCACTTTGCGAAATGCTGCCTTTTTTCACCAGCTGTTTTAGACGGTTGAATTCTTTTTCAGCCAGTGCTAGATTGCGCTGTTCTATATCTAGCAAAGCCACCGCATTCTTTTGCTGGACCTCCAGTTCTGCCAGTTGGGCCTGAGCCTGGGCCAGATTAAGCTGGTAATCGACTGGGTCAATCTGTAGCAGAATTTCTCCCTGCTGAATTATTTCACCATCATTTAGCTTCTCATGCATAGAAGCTATGCGTCCTGATACCTGTGCTATAGCTTTCCACACCTGTGCAGGCTGTACTTCTCCAAACCCCTGTACTATCGGGATAAAATCCTGTTCTTCAATCAACATAGTGCGCACCTTGAGGGCCTCGATATTGCCCTCAGTTTTACTCGGTGTTTGTTGACCACTTTTAAGCAATATAAAAATAACAACAGCAATAATGATTGGCGGCAGGAGTAACAGCTTTTTTGATAGTTTTGGCATAATGAATAACTGGCTGGACAAAGAGCTAGATTAAATGATTTTTATTTTTTCGGTTTGTAACTTTTTGTAAATGCCTATGGTGCTAGCGGCTAAGTAGCTATGGGGTGAACACCCGGGTTGTTACCCGGGTGTTTTAATAGTGTATAGCTATGTACCCAGGCGGGATTTTGCGTGTTGTAGGTAGAGGGATTTGTGAACATCACCAAGGCTTAGCATGCCCAGTAATCGATCACCGACTGCTACCGGTATACGTCTGAATCTATTGCCGACCATACGTGCAGCGGCTTTCAGAATCTCCATGTCGGGGGTCACGCTAATGACTGATTTAGTCATCAAGGAATCTACCCTCATTGCAACTACTGAGGAATATTTCCCCAGAGCCTCGGTCATGTCGATATGCGAAAGACCATCGCTCATGTCTTCAATTTTTGGGAACATAGGGCCAAGCACGTCGCGCTCTGAAATAAAGCCCACTAATTTATTATCATCCTCCACTACCGGGATACCGCTGAGTCGGTAGAGACACATCATACTAACTACTTCTGCCATGGGTGTGTCGGGTGTAACCGTCTTCAACGATGTACTCATAATGTCTTCAACCAGCATAGTAACTCCTTTGTGTTCTTGTTATAAAAATGAAACTACCCAGCTGTTATACCAGCCATGTTGGTTAGGGTCAAAATAACATTTAAAAACACAGGGTTATCTATAGGAGGCCAAGTTTTTTTTATGACAAATGGGGCTGATTTAGCAGGCTATATTCAGCCCGAAGTTACTGTGTTTTCTAACATCGATCAGGTAAGCTTGGGGGAGTTAATAGTTAGTTAAAGGATTCTCAAAATGCAGACACAGGTACTCATCGGCGGCGCTGAATCCGGTCAGATACATCTTAATGCCGGTATGGCTAATCGTCATGGCTTAATTTCTGGAGCAACCGGTACAGGCAAAACAGTTACCCTGCAAATACTTGCTGAAGGATTTTCTCGTATCGGTGTCCCAGTGTTTGTGACCGATATCAAAGGGGATCTCTCGGGGCTTTCTCAAGCGGGTAAGCCGCATAAAAAGATCGATGAGCGGGTACAGAAAATTGCTATCGGCGATTATCAACAACGGGCTAATCCCACCGTGTTATGGGATATATTTGAACAACAGGGGTTGCCTTTAAGGGTCACCATCTCCGATATGGGGCCGATGTTGTTATCTAGCCTGCTGGAATTGAATGAAACCCAGACGGGTATCATGTACGCATGCTTTGACCTGGCCGATGATGAAGGTCTTTTGTTAATGGACTTAAAAGATTTGCAGGCCATGCTTGGCTGGATGTCTGAAAACTCGAAAGATCTTCAATCTGAATACGGTAATATCTCTGCCAGTTCGGTAGCCGCTATTAAACGTAAGTTACTGGTACTGGAAGAACAGGGTGCCGATCAGTTTTTTGGGGAGCCTGCACTGAATCTGGCAGATATCATGATTACTGATTTCTCCGGGCTGGGATTAATTAATATCCTGGATGCTACGCGTTTGAGTTCGATCTCTCCGCGCGTATATAGCGCTTTTCTGTTGTGGTTTCTTTCTGAACTTTACGAAAATATGCCGGAAGTCGGTGATGCCGATCGACCAAAATTTGTCTGTTTTCTGGATGAGGCGCATTTGCTGTTTGATAAGAGTTCAAAGGCTCTGGTGGAAAAAATCGAACAAATCGTGCGCCTGATCCGATCTAAAGGTGTGGGTATCTACTTTATTACTCAGAGCCCGCTGGATATCCCTGAAGATATTCTCGGGCAGCTGGGTTTAAGGGTTCAGCATGCGCTGCGTGCATTCACAGCGAAGGATAAGAAAGCCGTCAATACGGTGGCAGAGACTTTTCGCCCTAATCCGGCTCTAGATATCAAGCAGGAGATTGGAATGCTGGGCGTTGGTGAGGCGCTGGTGTCTTACCTTCTGACCGATGGTTCTCCCAGTATGGTTGAAAAAACCCTGATACGCCCACCAGAGTCTCAGATTGGAGCGGTTGATCAAGCAACCCGTAAAGAGCTGATTCAACGTTCGCCATTGTATGCACGCTATGCTCAGGACCTTGATCGGGAATCGGCTTTTGAATTACTCAAAAAGAGAGCTGATGAAAAACAGCGACAGCAAGAGCAGATGAAATTACAGGCTGAACAGGAAAAACAGCGTCTGGCTGAAGAGAAGGCTCAGGCAAAACGAAGTCGTGGTCGACCTCGTCAATCGTTTGCAGAAGCGATGATAAAAAGCACCATGAGATCTGTTGGCAGTACCTTAGGTCGTCGCATAGTAAGAGGAATTCTGGGGTCTTTATTGGGGAAATAGTTGTTAAGATTTATCGTCTGATCAACTGTACAGACATAGGTCAATTTATGGACCGAATTAGTCAGAATTTTAAAGTTGTCGCAATCCATATCAGGCTGATTTATGCTAATATCAGCATCATCTATAAAGGCGTACGTGATTATGACTCCCTCACCACCTACAGATATCAAAAAATTCGTGTCGCAGTGCATAGGAGAGCAACCTGAAGCTTCGCTTCTGCTGCAGTATTTAATTGCTATTCAGCACCAGTTTCTCTATGTACCGCCATCTGCCATCAAACTGCTGAGCAAAAAACTGGCAATAGGGCAGGCACATATCAAGTCGGTTATTGAATTTTACAGCTTCCTGAACCTGCAATCACCGGGTCGCTATCAGCTGTTGTTCAGCGACAATATTACTGATCGCTTTGCCGGTAACGTTGACTATTACGAGCAGATGCAGAAGGCTATGCGCGGTCAGGATGTTTCTATTGGCTATACCTCCTGTACTGGATTATGCGACCAGGGGCCGGGATTACTGGTGAACGGGCTAGCCATAAAGCATCTGGACCATACCCGGGTTGAAGCTATCGCAGTTTATATCCGTAGCCAGATTCCGCTTCAGAAGTGGCCAAAGGAGTGGTTTGAAATTGAAAACAATATTCGGCGTAAGGATATTCAGCTGTCTTCCGACTACCAGAAGGGTCATGCGCTTCAGAAAATGCTGGATCAGGATGATGCTTTTATTCTGCAACAACTGGAAGACTCGGGTTTACGCGGCCGGGGCGGTGCCGGATTTCTAACTGCGAGAAAGTGGCAATACTGCCGTGATTCCCAGTCAGATCAGCACTATGTTGTGTGCAATGCAGATGAGGGTGAGCCAGGAACCTTCAAGGACCGGGTTCTGTTAGATCTATATACCGATGCCGTAATCGAGGGTATGACCATCTGCGCCAGAGTGATAGGTGCAACCCAGGGATTTATTTACCTGCGCGGTGAGTATCGTTTCCTGCTGGATAAGATCAATACCGTACTGGACGCACGCAGACAACAGGGGCTATTGGGTCAGAACATCCTTGGGCTTGAAGATTTCAATTTTGACATTGATATCCACCTGGGGGCTGGCGCCTATATTTGTGGTGAAGAATCGTCGCTCATCGAATCGCTGGAAGGCAAAAGGGGAACACCTCGAGTGCGACCCCCATTCCCGGTTCAGCAGGGCTATATGAATAAACCGACGGTGGTGAATAACGTAGAAACCTTTTTTTCGGTGAATTATATCGCTGCCAATGGGGCAGCCAGTTTCAATAAGGTTGGTACAGATCAATCGATGGGAACACGCTTACTCAGTATTAGTGGTGACTGTGAAGTACCTGGCATTTATGAGTACCCCTTTGGTGTGAGTCTGAATCAGATCCTGCAGGATTGTGGGGGCGGACATGCACAGGCTGTTCAGATGGCAGGCGCTGCGGGCCACCTGGTATTGGCGAAAGATTTTGACCGTGTAATGAGTTTTGAGGATCTGGCTACTGGAGGCTCCTTTATGGTTATCGGGCCAGAGCGTAATTTGCTGCAGGTACTGGATAATTTTGCGCGTTTCTTTGAACATGAAAGTTGTGGCTTCTGTACTCCCTGTCGTGTGGGTACGCGTCTGGTTGCTGAAATTATTGATGGGTTTTCCAAAGGGCAGGGCAGTCAGGGTTCATTTAACCAGCTAGGTGCCATTAACGACCTGATGACGCATAGCTGTTTTTGTGGTCTTGGTTGTAGCGCTCCTACTGTATTTATCGATGCCATGCGTGACTGCAGACCATTATTCGAGTCTCATATGCAGGCAGGAGACAATCCGGTTTTTGACCTGGAGGGTGCAGTGAGTGAATTTGAAGATATGGTTAACTCTGTGATTCCGGAGGTTAGGTGATGGCACAATTTTATATCGATGATAAGCCGGTACCCTTCACACCTGGGCAAACCATTATGGAGGCCGCGCTTGCTGCAGAAATCTATATCCCGCATCTATGCTTTCATCCTGAGTTTCGACCACATGGCAGTTGCCGCGTATGCCTGGTTGATATCGGTGGGCGTATGGTTGCGGCCTGCACCTATCCCGCGCAGGATGAATTAAAGGTTTTGAATATCACCGAGGAAGTACAGCGTCAACGTATGGAAATTATTGAGATGCTGTTTGTTGAAGGTAATCATACCTGTCCTTCCTGCGAAAAAAGTGGTGCCTGTAACCTGCAGTCAGTGGCCGAATTTTGTGGCATGTTATCACCACCCTATCAGTTTCTGTACCCGACCCGAGATGTCGATGCCAGTCATCCTGATTATATGCTGGATTATAATCGTTGCATTCTGTGTGAATTATGTGTCAGAGCCAGTCGAGATGTGGATGGAAAATCAATCTTTTCCATTACGGGCAGAGGGCATAATGCACATCTACAGATAGACGCTAAAGACAGCAAGCTGGGCAATAGCACTTTTGAAAAAACAGACCGTGCGGCCACTGTGTGTCCGGTGGGTGTCTTTTTACCCAAGGGCAAAGGCTTTGATGCCCCCATCGGCAGACGGCTGTATGACATCGAAAGCATTGATAAACGGCAGGTGAAAAAGTGAGCGATAAAATCAGAATTGCGACCACATCCTTAGCCGGTTGTTTTGGTTGCCATATGTCGATACTGGATATAGATGAGAAAATTATCGATCTGGTAGAACTGGTTGAATTTAGCCGATCTCCTCTCACTGATTTCAAACACCCTGAAAATTGCGATATTGGCATTATCGAAGGTGGTATAGCTAACTCCGAAAATGTTGAAGTGGCGCGAGAGTTTCGTGAGCAATGCAAGATTATTGTGGCTATTGGTGCCTGTGCGCTAAATGGTGGTATTCCTGCAATGCGTAATCATTATACGGTCACCGATATCTTCCAGGAATCGTATATAAATGGTATCGGGCTTGATCACGCACATATCCCCAATGACCCGGAATTACCAAAAATATTAAACAAGGTGCATCCGCTGCAGGAAGTTATTAAGGTCGATTATGTACTCCCCGGCTGCCCGCCGCCTGCCGAGTTAATCTGGGAAGTGGTGAGTGCTTTGTTAGCTGGTAGAGAACCTGTTATCCCACAGGAGATTTTACGTTATGACTAGAATAGCAATAGACCCCATCAGCCGTGTTGAAGGCCACGGGAAAATCACCCTGCAGCAGGATGAAAATAATCATATCACTCAGGCACGTTTACACATTGTCGAGTTCAGGGGCTTTGAAAAATTTATACAGGGTAGGCCCTTTCAGGAAGTGCCGGTACTGGTACAACGGCTGTGCGGCATCTGTCCAGTTAGCCATCACCTGGCTGCTGCCAAAGCCTGCGATCAGTTAACTGGTGTGACTGAACTTACTCCAACGGGCGAAAAAATGAGACAGCTGATGCATTTCGGTCAGGTGTTGCAATCACATGCATTACATTTCTTTCATCTGGCGTCGCCTGATTTATTATTTGGTTACGATGATGAAGTTCGCCATCGCAATATAATAGGCGTTATTCAGGACAATCCTGAATTGGCTAAACAGGGCGTACTGTTACGTAAATTTGGTCAGGAAGTTATTAGAATTACCTCAGGAAAAAGAATTCATGGTACTGGCGCAATTCCGGGAGGCATCAATAAAAACCTGAGTATTGAAGAACGTGACTTTCTGCAAAAAGATATTGATCAGATGATTGAGTGGGCGGTCTCTGCTGTTGAACTTTATAAAACAATTTTTTACCAGCAACGAGCCTATCATGAATCGTTTGCTGCGATTGAAAGCAGCATGATGAGCCTGATTCGAAAAGATGGCGCGTTGGAACTATACGACGGTGGCTTACGCGTACGGCATGCAGATGATTCGGTGATTTTTGATCATCATGATAATAATCGCTATCTAGATATTATAAATGAACATGCTGAATCCTGGAGTTATATGAAATTTCCCTATATCTCGTCGCTGGGACTGGAGCAGGGCTGGTACCGGGTTGGGCCTTTAGCACGTATGAATAACTGTGATTTCATCGATACGCCATTGGCTGAACAGCAACGTGTAGAATTCAAAGCATTGAATGGTGGACAACCGGTGCAGTTTACTCTGGCTTATCACTGGGCACGCCTCATTGAACTGTTACATTGTGCTGAATCTATTAAGCTATTACTGGCTGATAACGATCTGCAGGGAGATAATCTCGTCGTCAAAGGAGAGATGCAATCTAAAGGTATTGGCATCATAGAAGCGCCTCGCGGCACTCTGCTGCATCATTATGAAATTAATGAGGATGGTTTGATCGAAAAAGCCAACCTTATCGTTTCCACTACGCATAATAATCGCGCTATGAATGAATCTATTCGTCATGTTGCAGACCAGTATCTGGATGGTAATGAAATTACTGAGCCCTTACTCAATCAACTGGAAGTTGCAGTTAGAGCTTATGACCCCTGTTTATCCTGTGCCACCCATGCGTTAGGTAAAATGCCTTTACAGGTAGAGTTGCTGGATCATCAGGGAAATACATTATCTGTCAGAGAAAAATCATCCGGCGATGTCGCTTAAACCGGTTTTGATATTTTCCTATGGTAATATTTCGCGTGGAGATGATGCACTGGCACCTTTAGTGGTAGAAAAACTTCAAAGTGAAAATGTGGCGACAGCTTGTGGACATCCACTCAAATTTCTAACGGACTACCAGATCCAGATAGAACATATACTGGACATGCAGGGTTGTGAAAGGGTGTTACTGATAGATGCTCACCAGGCACTGGAGACTCCGTTTACTTTTGGTCCTGTTAATGCCTGTCTTGAAACAAACTATACAACGCATGGAATGTCTCCTTCTACATTATTATATAACTATGAAAAAACACTGGGCCAAAAATCACCGCCAGCTTATCTACTTGCATTACGTGGCCAGGAATTTGAACTGGGAAGTGAGTTATCCGACAGTGCAAAAAATGATCTGGAGTTAGCGCTGGAATTTTGTAATCACATTCTTGAGCAAGATGATTTTAGCTGTTGGGATAATTCACTACAGGGCTAAAGTGCCAGCAGGTTTGCTGAGAAAACTGGAATTTAAACCAGATGAAACATTAATATTAAGTCTTTTATTTTTTCCCTCAGATTTTTTCTGCTAATAACTAATGCATTTGCTGAGTAAATAATTTGAGGTCGCGATGGCTCGCACAGATCAGGCGTATATTCACAGCAATGGGTGAGCCATCAGCAACTCTCATAATCTGCCTTCCCAGTTTCGCGCGTAACAGTTTGACCTACATAGCAGCTGACATTACACCGACTTCATTTAGTAACTGGTACCTCCATGAGTCTGTTCGAACTGGCCTTTATCGTTGTGTATTGCGCCTGTATGAGGAATCTTGCGTATCAATTATCTCTGGAGTAGCTGTCACCAGATGAGGAATAAAGTCTGGAATTATTATAAAAATATCAGCGAATATTCCAGCCACAAAGGTTAATGTTTAAGTAATCCGCTCATTCTAACCGTACACCTGAGTACGGTGTTTTTCTTAAATAAGCTCTGTATAGCCGTAAAGTTAAATACGGTTGAATTTTAGCTTTGAATATTACTGTAGCTCATCGATTAGATACTATCCTGAAACTAAGATTATAAGAGGATAGACACAGCAAGAAAGATAGTAGTGAGATTTATATCAACTATTATATATGTGATCCTTATGATCAATTTGATCATGAAAACCACAATATAAGTGCTAGTATTGTTTTATTGATCAGATTGTATGGGATTAATTGAATGTTCATTAACTAGAGAGGCATTAGAATGTTACATTTATCAATCAAACCAGGTCTTCTTGCATTATATTTCTTCCTGTCCTTTCTGAGCCTGTCAGTTCTGGCACAACCTGACGTGTTTGTTTTTAATACCAGTACTGCAGCACCCTATACAACAAAGGATCAAACAGGGTTTCAGGATCTGATCGTTAAAGAGGTGTTTAGGCGAATTGGTTTAAAGGGCAGGGTTGAGCTATACGATGCATCCGCTCGAGCACTAAGCAATGCGAATGAAAACCTGGATCAAGGTGTAGCTATGCGCATCAAGGGGCTGGAAAAAAAATATCCTAACCTGGTTAGAATAGACGAACCACTAATAGAAAATGACTTTGTTGCCTATTCAAAAAACCTGGAATTAATTACCAATGGCTGGGATAGCCTTAAACCATTTTCAGTAGTATATATCAATGGTTGGGTTATTTTCGACCGTAACCTTGACCCGGAGCAGAAGCATCATACGGTTAAAACGCCTCAACAGATGTTCGCTATGCTGGAGAAGAACAGGGTTGATCTGGTGTTGTATGAGCGCTGGCAAGGGCTGCAGAATGCAAAAGATTCGGGTATGAAGGTCACTGTTCATGAGCCACCGCTAGCCTCGGTAAAAATGTTTATGTACATCCATAAGGATTACGCCAGCCTGGCACCTAAACTGGCGCAGGCACTTAGGGAAATGAAAAAAGATGGCAGTTACCAGTCAATATATAATCGTACATTAAATATCTTATTGCGTTGATATTGACGTATTACCTGACTGGAAGGAGAGAAGTATTTATGCCAAATAGAATTGCAAGGAAGCTGATAATTCTTCTGATCGTTTTCAGCTCTGTGATTACCCTGGTGATCACTGCAGTCCAGTTGTACTTTGAGTACGAGGATGAAGTCTCTGCTTTGAACTCTCATTTCACTCAGGTTGAGCTCAGCTACCTGAATAGTATTTCTGAAAATATCTGGGAAGAAGATTCAGAGCGCCTCAGTCTTCTTATCAAGGGTATAGAGCAGTTTCCTGGATTTGAGTTTGTCAGGGTTAGAGATGACAAGGATAGAATCTTAGCCAGCGTTGGAAAAACTATAAATACTCATTCAGTAAAAAGAACTTATCCTCTGACCTATAGTTTCCGTGGATCTATTCAGCAGATTGGGAGTCTCGAGGTTGTTGCCAGCCTCTCGTATATCTACCAGCAATTATTTAAACGCGTTGGCATTATCCTTATTTCAAACGCGATTAAGACAGTGTTAATTTCAACCTTTCTGTTTTTTATAATTAACTGGTTGTTAACCAGTCAGCTGGATTTGATGACACAGTTTACAAGGAATTTGAATCTTTCTTCAAGCACGCCGCCTTTGCGGCTGATCAGGGGGCTGTTCGATGGTCATCATGATGAGCTGGATCTGTTAGCTGACTCACTCAATCAAATGCAAAAATCCTTAACTGAAACCTATGGTTCTTTAAAGGAAAGTGAGCAACGTTTTCGCCAGCTAGCGGAGAATATCAACGAAGTTTTCTGGCTTGGTTCTCCTGACTTAAGAGAAATTCATTATCTAAACCCTGCGTTTGAAAAACTATGGGGATTGAAATGTGAGGCGGTTTATGAAAATCCTAAACTATGGATGGATTCAGTACATCCTGATGATCTAGAGTATGTGAAAAAGGATATTGTACAAAAATTAAAAAATACTGGGGACAGTATGGAATTTAGGGAGTACCGGATAATTCAGGACAGTGGAGAGGTACGTTGGCTAAGGCCCAGGGCATACTCGATCCCTGACGAGAATGGGCAGCTAATTCGAGTTGCAGGCATCATAGAAGATATTACCGAACGCAAAAAGGCTGATGCTGAACTAAGAGTATTGTCACGTGCGATTGAAGCCAGTTCGTCAGCAATCTTCATCACCAACAAAGCCGGATCAATAGAATATATAAACCCCAAGTTTACCGAGTTAACCGGTTATAGCAAAGCAGAGGCTGTTGGTAACACGCCTGATTTTCTGCAATCAAGCGAAGCAATTGGCCCAATTTATGATGAATTATGGAGAGCCATTATTTCAGAGGAAGAGTGGAGGGGGGAGCTGGATAACCAGACCAAAGTTGGACAGCATTACCGCGCACGCATTTCAATTTCGGCAGTAAAAAACGAACAGGGTGATATCACTCATTTTATCGGGATTCAGGATGATATTAGCCATGAACATGAGCTCACAGAACAACTTAACTTTCAGGCTACGCATGATGCTTTAACCGGACTTTATAATCGAGTTGAGTTTGAGCGTAGGTTAGATCAGTTATTTGCCAATAGCCGAGAGACACAGTCAGGGCATGCACTATGCTTTATGGATCTGGATCAATTCAAGGTGATTAATGATACCTGTGGTCATATAGCGGGTGATGAATTATTACGCCAACTCAGTAAGCTGCTTCAGTCAACGGTTAGACAAAGCGATACACTGGCGCGACTGGGTGGTGATGAATTTGGCATACTGATGGATCATTGTTCATTACAACAGGCGCATCGACTTGCTGAATCTCTATTAGACAGCATCCATCAATACCAGTTTATCTGGGAGGGACAGTCCTTTCGTGTCGGTGTGAGTATCGGACTGGTTGCTTTAACCCATGAAACCAGTAGTTTGGCAGAGTTACTTAAACAGGCAGATTCTGCCTGCTATATGGCTAAAGATTTGGGACGTAACCGCATTCATGAATATCATGGTGATGATAGCGCTCTGGCTCAACGCCAGGGTGAGATGCTGTGGGTCAATCGTATCACTCAGGCTCTGGAAGAAAACCGTTTACGTCTATATGCCCAGCCCATCGTTGCGTTGAAGAATGCAACTGAAAAGCATTTTGAGTTGTTGGTCAGAATGCAGGATGAAGATGGCAGGATTATACCACCCGGTAGTTTTTTACCCGCTGCTGAGCGCTACGATCTGATTGAAAGTGTTGATAGCTGGGTTGTAAAAAATGCTTTCCAGTTGCTATCTGAGCATAAAGATTTCGTTGATCAAATTGATTTTGTTTCCATTAATCTCTCTGGAGCTTCGGTTACCAGCGGGAAATTTCTGGAAGCTATTTTTGTGAATTTAAAACAGGCTAACATCAATCCAGGCAAAATCTGTTTTGAAGTTACCGAGACAGTAGCGATATCAAACCTAAATGCCGCGATAACCTTTATAACGTTGCTTAAAGATGTTGGGTTCAGGTTTGCCCTTGACGATTTTGGCAGTGGCCTGTCGTCTTTTGGTTATTTAAAAAACCTTCCTGTCGACTTTCTTAAAATTGATGGTATGTTTGTGAAAGACATGGTCGACGATCCAATTGATTGTGCTATGGTAAAATCCATCAATGAAATTGGTCATGTTATGGGTATGCAGACTATTGCTGAATTTGTTGAGAATGATGCAATAAAACAGGTTTTACAGCATTTAGGTGTTGATTTTGCTCAGGGCTATGGGGTGGGTAAACCACAATCTTTCGATGAGTTGTTAAAAATATGAGTCGTTAATACAGTAATTCCGCAATCAATCAGGAGTTTATCCATGAATGCTTCAGAGGTAATGGACCCAGATCCATCAACGCTAAAACCAGAAGACAAGATTGGATATGCGGCTCAATTCATTATGAATAAGCGTTATCGTAGCTTGCCGGTTATTGATGATAAGGGTTGTTATGTTGGTATGTTTGGGGTCAATTGCCTGCTCAAGCAAGTGATACCCAAAGCGGTATTTTTACAACAAGGGCTGGAAAATGTCAGCTTTATTCATGAGTCTCTGGATGAACTCTATGATCGTTTTGCTGTAGCTAAGGATGAGCCGATATCTGTATGTATGAGTAAGGACATCAAATCGGTATATCCGGACACGCCTCTTACTGAAATCCTGCTGCAATTATTCGAAACACGAGTCAGTATTCCCGTGGTGGAAGAGGGTAGTTGCAAGCTATTAGGGATGATTTCTTACTGGGATGTGGGGGAAAAGATCTTAAAGGCAGGCGATATGCGAAATGCATAGCCTGGCGTCTAATGATTTAATACTGGGGTTGCCGCAAGCCTGGATTGCAGCCAGTCTTTTCATATTCTGTTATATCCTGATTGTCAGTGAAAAACTGAACCGAGCGGTAGTTTCCATGCTGGGTGCATCCTGCATGATTATGAGTGGTATTTTAACGCAACAATCTGCAATCAAGGGAATAGACTTTAATACCATTGGACTATTAACCGGCATGATGATCATCGTTGCTATCGCACGTACTTCGGGTGTATTTCAATATCTGGCGATAGTGGGGGTAAAAAAAGCTCAGGGCAAACCCTGGGGTATACTGGTTATGCTGATGGTGGTGACCGCCTTAATGTCGGCTTTACTGGATAATGTTACCACCGTGCTGTTGATTGCACCGGTTACCCTGCTGATTACCGATACCTTAAAACTTCCTGCCTATCCCTATTTGTTCGCCGAAATATTCGCTTCTAATATTGGTGGTACCGCCACCCTTATCGGTGACCCACCTAATATCATGATCGGGTCTGCTGCAGGGCTTAACTATAACGATTTTCTGTTTAACCTGGCACCTGTTTCAATACTGATTCTCATCGTCACTATGTTGCCGATATATCTGATCTGGGGCAGACACTTAACGACTACAGCTGAATTGATATCCAAGGTGATGGGCTATCGGGAGAATGATGCTATCAAGGATGTGGCTGTTCTGAAAATGTCGTTGTTTGTATTAACACTGGTTCTGGCTGGATTTATCTTTGGTCATTATGTCGACCTTGAGCCTGCCACCATCGCCCTGTTAGGGGCGGGCTTGCTGCTTACCCTATATGCGCTTCCTTATAATGCTGATGAGCAAACCGAGATGGTGAGTAAATCTCTCAGAGAGGTAGAGTGGGTGACTATCTTCTTCTTTATCGGTCTGTTTATTCTGGTTTATGGTGTGGAAACTACCGGTATTCTGGAGGCATTAGCGCATCATGTATTAGAGTTGACAGGTGGTGATATCACAGTCACCAGCCTTTCCATTCTATTTGTGTCAGCCTCGGCATCAGCAATCGTAGACAATATTCCCTTTGTGGCTACGATGATTCCCTTGATTAAAAATATGGCGCCTACTTTTGGGGGGAGCGAACAGCTGGTACCTTTGTGGTGGTCTCTGGCGCTAGGTTCCTGTCTGGGAGGAAATGGTAGTCTGGTGGGTGCCAGTGCCAATCTTATTGTTGCTGGATTTGCTGAGCGCTCAGGGCAGGCTATCAGGTTTATACCGTTTATGCTGATGGCGTTTCCAATGATGATGATGTCTGTATTGATAAGCGCTATCTATATTTATCTACGTTATCTATAGTAGTTAATCATGAAAAAAGGGCGGTTAAACCGCCCTTTTCTAGCAATGAAACATCAAAGCAATTAGCTACATGCAGATTTGAGTAAACTATTGAAGGTTTGGCTAGGTCGCATGACGGATGACATTTTTTCCACATCTGCATGGTAATAACCACCGATATCAACTGGCTTACCCTGAACACTACTTAACTCATCTACGATGGTTTGTTCATTTTCTTCAAGGGCCTTAGCCAATGGCTTGAATTTAGCCTGCAGTTCAGCATCTTCGCTTTGTTCTGCTAGTGCCTGAGCCCAGTACATCGTCAGATAAAAATGGCTGCCACGATTATCCAGTTCTCCGGTTCTACGTGAAGGTGACTTATTGTTTTCCAGTAGTTTACCTGTCGCACTATCCAGCGTTTCAGATAGAATCTTAGCTCTGACATCACCAGTTTTAAGATTTATATCTTCCAGAGATACGGCCAGGGCAAGGAATTCTCCCAGTGAATCCCAGCGTAAGTGATTTTCCTCTACCAACTGGTCCACATGCTTGGGCGCAGAGCCACCCGCTCCGGTTTCAAACAGGCCACCACCAGCCATCAAAGGCACAATTGACAGCATCTTGGCGCTGGTGCCCAGTTCCATGATTGGAAACAGGTCGGTCAGGTAATCACGTAGAATATTACCGGTAACCGAAATAGTGTCTTTGCCACGGATAATGCGTTCCAGAGAGTAACGCATGGCGCGCAGGGTAGACATGATATGGATATCGGTGCCAGTCAGATCGTGATCCTGCAGATACATCTTAACCTTTTTGATCAATTCAGCATCGTGAGGACGATATTCATCCAGCCAGAAAATGGTCGGGATTCCTGCCTGTTTGGCACGTGTTACGGCCAGTTTAACCCAGTCCTGAACCGGTGCATCCTTGGTCTGACACATACGCCAGATATCGCCAGCTTCAACATTCTGCTCGATTAACACTTTGCCCTCATGGTCCACGATACGAGCGACACCATCGGCAGGGATTTCAAAAGTTTTATCGTGTGAACCATATTCTTCTGCTTTTTGAGCCATTAGCCCCACATTTGGTACAGTACCCATGGTGGTTGGGTCAAAAGCGCCATTGGTTTTACAGAAGTTGATGATTTCCTGATAGATTCGCGCATAGGTGCTTTCTGGAATAACAGCTTTGGTATCTTTTAGCTTGCCATCAGGGCCCCACATTTGACCACCATTACGAATCATGGCAGGCATGGAAGCATCAACGATCACATCGTTAGGTGCATGCAGGTTGGATATACCTTTAACCGAGTCAACCATCGCCAGTTCGGGACGAGATTGATAACAGGCATGTATATCTTTTTCGATCTCTTCACGGAATGAACGTGGCAGGTCTTCAATTTTCTCATACACACTGCTGATGCCATTGTTAGGATTGACGCCCAGCTTGTTAAAAAGGTCGCCGTATTTGGCAAACAGGTCTTTATAAAAAACCTTAACGGCATGACCGAAAACAATCGGGTGAGAAACCTTCATCATTGTCGCTTTTACATGTAGTGAAAACATGACGCCAGTTTCACGTGCATCTTCAAGCTGTTCTTCGAAGAACTGTTGCAGAGCTTTCGCGCTCATGAACATGCTGTCGATGATCTCGCCTTTGAGCAGTGAGGTTTTTTCCTTGAATACAATGACTTTACCGTCTTTGGTTTCTAGTTCCATACGCACGTCGCAGGCCTTATCCAGAGTCATGCATTTTTCGCTTGAGTAAAAATCCCCACCTCGCATATGCGCCACATGGGTACGTGAAGCAGGGCTCCATTTTTCCATGGAATGTGGATTCTTACGTGCATAGCGCTTTACGGCAGGAGGAGCACGACGATCAGAGTTACCTTCGCGCAGTACTGGGTTAACAGCACTACCCAGAACCTTTGAATAACGCTGTCTGATGACCTTTTCTTCATCGGAAGAAGGCTCTTCAGGGAAATCAGGGACATTAAAACCCTGTGACTGTAATTCATGTATTGCTGCAATTAACTGAGGAATAGAAGCACTGATATTTGGCAGCTTAATGATATTCGTATCTGGCTCCTGAGTCAGTCTGCCCAGTTCTTCCAGATCATCAGTGACTTTCTGATCTTCATCCAGATAATCAGAGAATTCAGCCAGAACTCTGGCTGAAACCGAAATGTCTTTCAGCTCTATTTCAATATCAGCTGCTGACGCAAAGGTTTCAATAATAGGTAAAAAAGATCGAGTAGCCAGCAAAGGGGCTTCGTCCGTCAGGGTATATATAATTTTAGAATTTGACATATTGAATTAGTTTTAACCTGTTTTTAATAGGGGATTTTTTATGGCGGCTATTATGGGACAACAACTCTATTTGGTATAGACCATAATCTGATACTTTAATAAGCTGGAGCTATTAGTATGAATTTTATGGATTTATTGGCATTTATGTTGATATCAAAAGGGATTTAAACTGGCTGAATGCACTGTTTTAGAGCGCATTACTTCGGGTGTTTGGCCTTAATATATAGAAAAATTGTGTTACCTGGGACAATAAAGATGATACTTACACCATCTTGTGAGTTGTATTTATCATCAGGCCGGTGTTTTTCAATGCAACTTATTCGGACTTGCCCCAAAGCGCTTCGACCCTTGCATCTCGTCCACAGCTAAAGCGGTAATAGGTATACCTGATCGGATTCTTTTTGTAGTAATCCTGATGATAATCTTCTGCTGGATAAAAGGTTGATGCTTTAATTAATTCTACTTTTATGGGATCAGCAAAAGGCTTGTTTTGACTAATTTCCAGCAGGGTATCCTCAGCGATTTTCCGCTGAGCTTCGTCCTGATAAAAAATCGCTGGGCGGTACTGTGAGCCGTAATCACAAAACTGTCCCTTATCGTTGGTAGGATCTATGTGATGAAAAAAATACTCGAGTATCTGTTTGTAGTTTAATTTTGCTGGGTCATAAGTAATGATGGCTGATTCTATATGCCCTGTATCTCCAGCACTGACCTGTTTATAGCCTGGGTTGTCAACGTGACCTCCGGTATATCCAGAAACCGCTTCGTATACCCCGTCAAGCTTTTCAAAATCCGATTCAATACACCAGAAACAGCCCCCAGCAAGAATTGCAGTGGCTTTTTCTGTATCAGCTCGCACTATTGAATGGTTCAGGGTGGCGATTGCCAGTAAAAGAGTCATTGAGATCAGCTTTTGAATTTTCATAGTGGCTTCGTAATACTGCTAAACAGGAGTCTATTTAGTATGTAACGGCTGAGTTAAGTTCACAATTTGATGTGATCAAACTCACCATATTGTAGAAAGTGTAAAGCTTGTTGAATGACCTTTGGATTTCTCATCATGAAAGTATGGGTGACGGGCAGGGTGATGAAATCTTTCATGCCTTCTATTTGTGTACTTTCGACACTGACTTTGCCGTCGTTCGGGCCGGGGATCAAGCTGGATAGCACCAGATTGATACTGCGCTCTCCCGCAATTACTCCCAGTTCAAAATTGACTGCCCCCAGCTTTTTTGGCAAGTCATGCTCGGTAGTGCCTAACTCCTGTCCTGCGGGCCCATTCAAGAGAAAATAGCCAGGGAAATATTTCAACTTATCGACGGCTTCACTACCCTGATTGGGAGGCCCTAACATGACTACTCGCCCTAATTGGGGGATATGCCTGGTTTGTAAATAATGACGAACAAGGATGCCGCCCAGGGAGTGAGTGACGAAATTTACAGTATCAGTTGGCCCAGGGTTACAGCTATCTATACCCTTTTCAATGGCTACTCGTGCGAGTTCACCAATACTTAATTCTCGTGAAGGGTAGCTAACATTAATCACCTGATAGCCCTGTTTTTTAAGCGCATGCTCCATCGCCTGCATTGACAGCTGTGTGCGTGCCAGTCCATGCAGTAGTATGACGAATTGTCCTGGTTTATCAGTTTTGTTCATTCAGGAGTCGCTTTCTAACGTTCGAGTCTGCCAGTGACTGATGGAGTTAGCATAGTATTTTATAACAACAAAAGACTCAGGGTTCAGTCGATACTGTTCATTTTTTATTTCTACAAAACCCCGTCCTGTTAACATATCAAGCGCTCTGGTCATGACATGTTCAAATGCTACGATGGATATGTCTATTGGGGCACCCATCTGCTCCAGTTCCTGCAGGCGCAGGAGAGCACTGGCTTTCAACTCTAGCTCGCTTACCCAGTTTTCAGCATTTACCAGCAGGATTTCACTCATTAAGGCTACCGGTAGTACCGGGATTACCTGAGCTATTTCTTGCATTAGATTGTGGGTCAAATGTTTAATGCAGTCGAAGCGCTGTTCTTCATCCATCTGACTAAAGTCAACAGACTGTTGTGCACAATATTTTGAGGCCGACATGGGTTTGCCGAAATTGACGCTGGCATAACCAAAACGGTTCCATCGAGCCTTGCGATTCATTAACAGTGTTTTAACGAAGAATTTGACACTGGTTTTAACAACAAACCACACACTACGTTGGGTCGCATCACTGTCTAACCGACGGATAAGACTTTTATCTTCAATGACACGATCATAATTGATGCCTACTGGTACAAAGACAATATCCCGGTCAATGTCGGGGTGGTAGTCACGTAACATATAATCCATGAAGCCCATGCGTGGTTCACGTAATTTTCCATCACGGGTAAGACCACCTTCCAGGAAAACGGCCTGTGTCACACCTGCGCGTGTAGACAGGTTGACGTATCTTTCCAGTACCCGGCGGTATAATGAATTGCGTGAATTGCGTCGTACAAAAAAGGCCCCCATTGACTTGATCAGGGTTTGCAAGGGCCAGATTCTCGCCCATTCACCAACGGCATAGGACAGAGCAGTTTTTTCTGCGATCAGGAATGAAACCAGTATATAGTCCATATTACTGCGGTGATTCATCACAAAAACTACGCTGCTGCCTTCAGGTATATGCTTTAGTTGATGGTCGTCATAGAAGCCTACTCTGACACGATAAATCAGCCTGCCGATCTTTTTAGCCAGCCAGTAACCCAGGCGAAAATAGATATAGGCATTGAAAGAAGGCGCTATTTCTGTGGCATAACGTACAGCCTTGGCCTGAGCGACTTCCTTGGGCATATTGTTTTGCTGTGCGTATTCCCTGATCGCTGCTATCACTTTATCATCGAACATGAGCTGGTCGATTAATGCCTGTTTACGTGTGAGCTGAAACGGACGAATTTCGATATCCAGTCGTGTATTAACCTCTTCGATCACTCGATTAACACGCCTGCGCAGATACCAGCGCACACCGGGTAACAGGACTCTATCCAGAAGCAGGATGCCTGCTAATAGTATGAGTAGGATAAAAAACCAGTAAGGTAGTGTGATTGAGTGTTCCATGTTAGGTTATTATTATTCGATTCCAACTAAAGTATCAGATTTGCTGCTGTAAACAAAACATGAAACCTATATTGATTTTTACACATGCCGATTGTGAGCCACCGGGGTATTTCACCCCGTTACTCGATTTGCTAAGCCTGCCTTACCGACAAACCTGTCTGTTAGTGGGTAAATCCAGTGCTATTAACCCCAAAGATTATGCGGGACTGGTTTTTATGGGTGGCCCAGGTGATGTCAATCAGCCAGAGGACTGGATGATACTGGAAATCGCCATTATCCATCGTGCAATACAACAGGATGTACCCGTGCTCGGTATCTGCCTGGGTGCGCAAATGATGTGTCTTGCCATGGGTGGACAGGTGAAACAGGGTGATGCTGTAGAAGTTGGCTGGCATGAAGTAAGGCTGACAGAAGCAGGGTTGAAGAATCATTATTTTAACGAGATACCCGCCAGGTTTACTCCGTTTCACTGGCATGCTCATCACTGCATTCCACCGAAAGATGCAACTATTCTTGCACATAGTCGTTGTACCGAGGCCCAGGCATTTGTGCGAGGCAAACATCTGGCTATTCAGTTTCATCTGGAGATGGATGTAAGTACTATCAAGAGTCTGATTACCAAATTCAGCAGCGATTTGGAAGGGGACTCTCACTGTGTTCAAAATCAACAACAGATTCTTGATGATATCGAAAATCGCTGTCTACAAAATTTTCGTACAGCCGACCTTACAGTGGCGAAGTGGTTTAATTCGTTGTATCAGGATTCAATACTAGCTGTTCAATAATCCCAGAATGCAGATGGTCATTAACACCACACCGAGTACACGCTTGAAACCTTCATCATTAGTTAATAGATACTCGTGCGTTTTTAATCCTATGACATGACCTATAGCGACTATCGGCACCAGAATTAAGGTGCTGGCGAATTGAAGATCGATACTAAAAGCTGCGAATGTACTCAGTTTGATGATCACCAGAACAATCCATAGTACAAACAGGGTATTACGCAGTTTAGCTCGTGCGACGTGGTTCATGAACACGGCGACGATTAAAGGAGCACCGGTTAAAGAGGTCCCTGATACATAACCTCCGATAACTAGCAGTAGCTTGTCACTCCAGCCGGATTTACTGCTTATGGTTAGCTTAAACATCCATAAAACAGAGTAAAACAAAGTAATGCAATAGATGATGATAACCAGCCATTGATTGGGCAGGTTCAACAGTCCAAACACTCCCGCCAGCTTTGCAGGGAATATGTAGATGCTTGATTTTTTCAGGTAGCCCCAGTCGACATTCCTAATTCTGGTGAGTAATGTCAGGCTGGTAAAAATCAATAGATGAGTACCGATGATGGGTAGCCAGAAAATGGGCCGATCATAAACCATTAGCATCAGAGGCAGCCCCAGTGCGGCACCACCAAACCCCAGGCCACTACGCACAAATCCCGACCAGATAAATATTAAGGCGGTCAGAATCATCTGAGTGGAAGAGAATTCGAATAATTGAGATTGCAGAAAAAAAGCTTGCATGTAATAAAAAGCCTGTGACAGAAAAAGCCGGCAATAAAAACACCGCAGTATAACGTATATCGCACTTGCCAGACGCTGCTCTAGTCTATATCTTTACGCGCAGTTTAAAGGTGTCCATGAAAATGGGTGAAACGAGAAGTCGGTGCATAGATTAACAGCTTTTATTCCGACACTGCCCCCGCAACGGTAAACAGGTTGAATCAACAGAAACCACTGGGATATATCCCAGGAAGGTGTTGATAGGGAATTATTACCACCTGTGAGTCCGGAGACCGGCCTTTAACGTGTTCAGGTTATATACCCTGATTTGTTAACTTAATCCAGCACGGGTGGTGCCAGGGGCTATCATGAAACCCTTTATCAATATGACTCTAACAGCAGTCATTTCTATACTCTGCAGCTTTTCAACATCCGCATTTTCTGCCGATAAGGATATCCCGGTAATTGTTATTACTGCATCAGCTATTGAGCAAACTCGTGAACAGGCGAATACCTCCGTTACAGTGATTGATCAGCAGATGATCGAGAACAGTAATAGTGGCTCTGTGGCAGAATTGTTACGCGGTCATGCTGGCTTGCATATTGCTGATCTGTTCGGTGATGGTAGTCAGGCGTCTATCGATATGCGTGGATTCGGACCTACAGCATCCAGTAATACACTGATCCTGATTGATGGGAAGCGCTTAAATAACTCTGCTGATGGTGCTGCTGCAGACCTTTCTACCATCAACCTTGATGATATTGAGCGTATTGAGATACGACAGGGTAGCGCTGCGGTCCTGTATGGTAATCAGGCGGTCGGTGGTGTCATCAACATTATTCGTAAGAGTGTTATTGAGAATACAGCTTCTATTGCTCTACGAGCGGGTAGCTATGGCTCCACAACCTTGCAAGGTAGTATTCAACGCTGGATAGGGCAAACTGAATTGTCAATAACCGCATCCAATCATCAATCAGATAATTATCGAGATCATAATGACAGTGATCGGACAGATTTAAATCTAAGGCTGGAGCGGCAACATGCAAGTTTCATGGGTTATATTGAATTTGGGGCGTCTGATGAACATTATCTGACGCCAGGTGCATTATTAAAGAGTGAGCTAGATCAGAGTCGTACTCAATCATTATCATTTTATAAGGATGATTATTTCGATACTAAAACAAAGTTATTCAGGGTCGGATTTGATCGACCTATTGATGAAAACCGTTCTATAGTGTTTGACCTGTCAAAACGTATTAATGAACGAGATTTTATACAGACCTTCCGTCCCTTTGCTGGCACAGTGACTACGCAGGACCGGGACACTAGCAGTCTAAATGCGACTTATCGAATTGTCCCTGAGGTACCAGAACTTCTGAGCAGTCTGATTTTTGGAATTGAACTTGAGCGCACAGACTATGAACTGGTTTCTTCAATCGGACCACAATCCATAGACCAGAATATCAGCGATATTTATCTGTCGAGCCAATGGGCACTCAATGATACAAGTCAGCTTGATGCGGGGGGTCGATACAGTGATAAAAAGGCAGATATTTCTGCTAATAGTTTCGACGATTCACAAACCGTATTCAGTCTGGGCTATAGTATGAGTTTTGATGCTTTACGTTTGTTCGCGCGCGCTGATCAGAACTTCCACTATCCTACGGTAGAAGAACATACCAATGTCCCATTTGGAGATGAGCCGGGTCTAAAGACTCAACATGGCGTGTCGGTAGAATTAGGCACAGAATATACACAGGCAAATGATCGTTATCGGGCCACCATTTACAGTATACGTCTGGAAGATGAAATTGGCTTCGACTCTTCCGGCTTCTCTAACATGAATATTACGCAAACTGAACGTCAGGGGCTGTTGCTGGAGACAGAGCACAATTTGACCAGTAGTGTCAGTATGGATGTGAGCCTGACCATACTCGATGCTGAAATTACCGATGGACCATTCGAGGGAAATCAAATGCCATTGGTTCCAGAGCAAACCCTGAGAATTGATTTATCCTATCAACAGAATGATCAGTTAACTTACAATCTCGAATTGCTGGCGGTTGATGATCAGGTCTTTGGTGGCGATTTTGCCAACGAACTGGATAAGCTATCTTCTTATTCGGTGGCTAATGTTCATATGGCATATAAGGCTAAACAATGGCAGCTGTCATTTCGTATCAATAATCTGATGGATGAAAAATACGCAGAAACTGGAAGCCTGTTTACTGATTTCAGTACCTTTACCAATTATCAATCTTTCTTCCCTGCACCGGAGAGGAGTTACTGGTTAAGCACGAAGTATACGTTTTAATTGCCAGGGGAAGTGGGCTTCAGGTTCCGCTACACTATAACAATGATGAGACAGTTCTATCTTCTTCTAATTGCCTGTCTACTTGCGTCGCCAGCTTTGGCAGTACCGCAGCGCATTGTTTCGCTAGACCTGTGTACTGACTGGATGCTATTAAAATACACCAGTCGTTCACAGGTGCTGGCATATTCGTCGTTGTTATATTCATATCCTGCGGACTGGGTAGAGCAGGGGCTTCCGGTACATAATGCAAGCCTGGAACAGATTGTAGAGCTTAAACCTGATCTGGTGATAAGCGGTGAATATAACGCTAGCTTATTGCGTAAACGATTAAAACAGTTAGGCTTTAAGGTTGCTGTATTACCATTACCGAATAATCTGCAATCCATTAAGCAATATGCCGAACAATTTATGACGATTGTTCAGGGCGATGTCACTAAAATACAATTTTCTTCAATGAATCCACCAGAGAAAAAAAATAAATCTTTACTGCTGTTAGGTGCGAATGGCATTGCCACCGGCAAGGGCACTCTTGAAGATGATATTCTGACGGCTGCAGGCTGGAATAACTATAGCGAAAGTAGCGGTTATATCAGTCTGGATCTTGAACGGCTGGTTGCTCATCCACCCGATGCGATCTATTACTCAGCCCCCTTAAGCAACTCATTGGCGAATCTTTTTGCACAACATATAGCGATTAAAAAACGAGTTTCTGATAATCATTTTATGCGTGATGAAAACTGGCGCTGGCAATGTCCAGGTCCCTGGACCTTCGATCTTATTCAGGAGCTTGCACAATGGCAAGGATCCTGAATCCATTTTTGATTTTTTCACTGCTGTTGGTAACCGCCGCTTCATTGAGTTCCGGTAGTATTAATGTCGATATTATTAGCGGCCTGAAAGATTGGTTGGTCGGTCATGAAACAGAAGCAGCAATTATTGTTGGTGAAATCCGTTTACCCAGAACACTACTGGCATTGATCGTAGGGGCTGCTATGGGTTTGTCGGGTGCTGCATTACAGGGATTTCTGAGAAATCCGCTGGTGGACCCGGGATTGATCGGTGCCAGTCAGGGAGCGGCTCTTGGAGCAGCACTGGTGTTTTATTTCAACCTGTTTGCTTCCCTGGGAGTGTTAGCTACACCTTTAGCTGGACTCATTGGTGCAGCTTTGACCCTTTTTATTTTGATGGGACTGTCGGGTTCCATCGCTCGACCAGCCATCATTATTATGGCTGGTCTGGCAATTTCTACCTTGTCTGCTGCGCTATTGGCCGTGGTACTTAACTTTGCACCTAATCCTTACGCCATGCAGGAACTGGTTTTCTGGTTGTTAGGGTCAGTATCAAATCGAGGTATGGACCATCTGCTTGTGTTAATTCCTGCCTTTGTTATGGGTTGCGTTATGATGCTTTCTCAACGTCGTCTATTACTCGGTTTGAGTCTGGGTGAACAGGTCGCTGATAGTATGGGACTGAATGTTATTAAAGGCGGGCGTATTATAATTCTGGCATCAGCTCTATTGATTGGTTCAGCCGTAGCAGTTGCCGGCAATATTGGCTTTGTTGGGCTACTGGTGCCGCATTTAATTCGCCCCCTGGTCAATTATCGGCCAGATCGATTATTGATGCCATCTGCACTAGCAGGGGCTATGGTTGTCACGCTCGCGGATATACTGGTCAGATTGTTACCTCCTGAGCGTGAATTAAAGCTGGGTGTATTAACCGCGCTGGTTGGCGCGCCATTCTTTATCTGGCTGGTTTACAGGGAACGTTCACGATGGATTTAATGACGATTAAAAATCTATCTGTTCAGGGCCGCATACAGGATGTGAACCTGAATCTAGGCGAGAATGAAATCGTGGGCTTGATTGGCCCTAATGGAGCTGGAAAATCATCCTTGTTAAATGGAATTGCAGGTTTACTGGAATCCAGTGGACAGATAAGCATTGCAGGTAAAGATATCACAACGTTGAGTCAGACTCGCAAAGCGCAACAACTGGCGCTACAGCCACAGTTCATAGAAAGTGCCTGGGCGCTTTCTGTACATGATATTGTCTCCATGGGACGTATACCCTGGGGAGATAGCAATCAGGAAATTATACATAAGGTGATGCAGCAGGCGAATATTGAACAGTTTGCCCAGCGCAGAGTTAATGAGTTATCAGGTGGTGAGAGAGCACGAGTCTGGCTTGCGCGGGTGCTGGCAAATCAGCCTCAGGTATTACTGGTCGATGAACCTGTCGCCAATCTGGATATTCATTATCAGCAACAGGTGATGCAGATTTTAAGGAATTTTGCCAGGTCAGGTCATAGTGTGTTAATTGCTATTCATGACCTGAGTCTGGCTGCACGATACTGTGACCGTCTTTGTTTATTGGATCAGGGCAGGCAGGTGATAGCGGGTACTGTAGCTGAAGTGTTTCAGGCTGAAGTGCTGTCAGAGGTTTTCAATGTTGATGTGTATGTGGACCTGAACAACAACCCTCCGGTCGTGATGGCTAAAAAGGTAGATTAACCAGTAATAAAAGAGTCGGGGATCGCACACTGGATTTCCTTATACTCAACTTTTGCAACCTGGGCCATCTCTGGTCCGTGATCTAACCATATGAGTAGCTGTTTGATAGCCACTTCTGTACCACAGGCTAAAACCTCAACGCGGCCATCTGCAAGGTTAATAGCATGCCCGGTTATATCCAGTTTCTGTGCCTGCTGTTGAGTAGACTGGCGAAAAAAAACACCCTGAACCCGCCCGGATACGATTGCTTTCACACATATATTCATCATTGGGAAATATTTTTTAACAGTTTTCTATCACGAATCAATGATTGTACTAATTATTATTGCTAAATGCATAAAACAGGAATAATTCTTCATTTACATCAACTATAGTGTATTTGATAAATGCTAAATAAATCAGGGCCTGTTAACACTTTTTTAAACCTCAAACCGAAGCACCAAAAGGGCATAAAGGCTGGGACGATTTCTCCTCCAGCGGCGTTATCACGACAATTGCTCCTGCAGTGTCGAAATACTGTCCTTCCATGACCATAAGTCGCTTAAGTAGAATGACTATACGGCACTCCTTCTGCCTTACTGGAAGAAAAATGGTCTCCAGCAGTGGTAATTAACAGGTGTTAACAGGCCCCGGGTTTAGTAGTAATGAATACCTATGCTAACGAAATTACGAATCTCATTTAAGGTTATATTGTTCTTTACACTATTACTGTTAGTAATAGTGTCGCTTGTGGGCACTCTAATCAATCAACAGAATAGCGATATCTTGCTGCAACGTGAACTCTCAATTTTGAGTATGCAGAGTCAGCAATATCATCAGCAGATTAATAATCATATTGATTCTATTGTTGAAGATGTTGATTTTATTGCCGAGGTTCCCCCAATCAATGGCATTATTTGCGAAAGTAAGGAGCAAACCGCTGCTTCCTTTGATGACCAGGCCCTCACTAAATGGAAGCAAAGGCTGACATCAACCTTCAAAGGCTTACTTGCAAGCCACAACAATTACTTTCAGGTTCGCTTCATTGGCACTGCAAATAATGGCAGGGAGCTAGTGCGAGTAGACCAAGTGAATGGGCAGATTATAGCCATCACTGATGACGAGCTGCAGGAAAAGGGACATCGAGACTATTTTAAAGCAGCTGTAGCCCTTAACCCAGGTGAGCTTTATCTATCCGATATCAATTTGAATCGTGAACATGGTCAAATCAGCCAGCCTGTTACGCGGACCTTACGTGTCGCAAAACCTGTCATAAATCCAGAAAATGGTCAATTGTTTGGAATCGTAATTATCAATATTGATGTCGGTCCGATACTGGATGAGTTACAGAACATGGTCAGACCACCTTCAAACATTTATCTGGTCAATGCTAATGGTGATTTTCTTATCCACCCTGATAAAACCAGAACCTTCAGTTTCGAATTTGATACTCGTTATCTACTGACACAGGAAATGCCAGAATTAGCCAACATTCGGGATCAGATTCTTAAAAGTTCAGAAGACGAAACCTCTAAAATTATCCTCAATGATAATCACTTTCTGATTGCCAGTTTATTACGACTTAAACTAGCAGGATATTCAAGTCAGAATAAAAATCTGCTAATGATTATCAAGGTGCCCACATCTGCAGCTTTGGCTGAAGTCAATCAGATTCGCAACAACAGCATTGCATTAACTCTGACGCTACTGGTTATCGGTATCCTCTTTATCCTGCTGTTTACTCGACGCTTGATACGTCCTCTGGAGGCGGTAACTCACTCAGTTGAAAACTACGAATCTGGCATCATTGAAATGGAATCAATACAACACAGGCATGATGAAATCGGTACGCTGGCAGCTGCTTTTCACCGCATGACTGAACGCATAACTGCGCAAAACTATAAGCTGACTGAACGTGAAAAAAGGCTATCAGCAGTAATGGATTCGGCAGTCGACTGTATCATTATTATCGATGAGCGGGGAATAATCGATTCATGCAATCCTGCGGTAGAAAAACTTTTCGGATACCAATGTAAAGAGTTTGTTGGTCAAAATGTCAGCATGCTTGCCCCTCCACCACATGATGCAAAGCATGATCAATATATTGCCGATTATATGAATGGAGGGCCGGTCCATATCATTGGTGTGGCGCAAGAACTGATTGCCAAACATAAAGATGGAAGCCTGATACCGGTACTCCTATCTGTGAGTGAGTTTGAGCTAGGTGAAAAGCACTATTTTTCTGGCATCATCAGGGATATTCGTTTGCAGAAAGAGGTCGAGCATCAGTTGCTACAGAATAAACTGGAGCTGGAAGATCGGGTAAACGACAGAACCATGGAACTCACTGAGGTTAATTTGCAACTTGAGCAAGAGGTGCAACTGCACATAAAGGCTAATGAACAGCTCAATCTGTTTGGCAAAATATTTGAGAATACCCGTGAAGGTATTATGGTGACAGATGCCAATATGGTGATAGTTGAAGTGAATGAAGCCTTTACTCGTATTACCGGTTGGTGCAGGCAGGAAGTTATAGGAAAAACGCCTGAATTTCTGAGGTCAAATCATCATGATGAAGTCTTTTATGAAAACATGCAGCTAGAGATCATCAATAATGGTTTCTGGAGTGGTGAGATCTGGGAAAAATGCAAAGATCGTACAGTTATCCCCAAATGGCTAAGTATCAACTCGGTGACCAATCAGTCAGGTAAGGTGACTCAATACGTCAGTATTTTTACAGATATTAGTGAACTTAAGGAAACAGAACAAAAGCTGGAAAGGTTAGCCTACCACGATCCTCTAACCAATTTACCGAACCGGTCCATGTTGAATGTGTTGCTGGATTTGAAAATTGGTCAGCATTCAAGGTCGAAACAAAAGCTGGCCTTATTGTTCATCGATCTGGATCGTTTTAAATATGTCAATGACACGCTGGGTCACTCTATGGGCGATATCCTGTTACAGGAAGTTTCTCAGCGACTGAAAAACTGTGTCAGGCAGGCTGACTTTGTGGCCCGCCAGGGGGGCGATGAATTTGTGGTGGTGATGGAAAACATTGATAGTGAGGCAGTATCTATCGTTGCCGATAAAATTATCAAACAGGTTTCTGAGGTCGTACATCTGGGTGAAAACAGAGCCTATGTGGGGGCCAGTATCGGTATCAGTATTTACCCTGATGATGGAAAAGATGTAGAAACACTGACTAAAAGTGCAGATATTGCCATGTATCAGGCCAAGGAAGCTGGGCGTAATCAATACTGTCTATTTGATGCAGGCATGAATGCAAGAAGTAATCGTCGCCTTGAACTGGAACATGCACTACGTGATGCATTAGAAAGGGATGAGTTTTTTCTGCTGTATCAACCGAAGGTCGATATGCTCAGTGGAAAAATGTCAGGTGTTGAGGCTCTGGTACGTTGGGAGCATACTGATTATGGAGTGGTTTCACCCGATGAATTTATCTCTATAGCCGAGGATACAGGTCTGATTATTGCCCTGGGTGAGTGGGTGATGAAAACAGCCTGCTGTCAGGCAAAAAAATGGATAGGTGAAAGTCCTGAAAACCCACTACGATTAGCGGTTAATCTGTCTATGCGACAGTTTCAGTCAGATGAATTACACAATATGGTACAAAATGCCCTACAGAAATGTGAGTTGCCGGCGGAATTGCTTGAACTTGAAATAACTGAAACTATGTTGATATCAGATATCAACAAAACGGTGTCAGTGTTAACCGAATTGCGTAAACTTGGCCTTAGTATATCTATTGATGACTTTGGCACGGGTTATTCTTCACTCAGTAACCTGAAACGCTTACCTATTCAACACCTGAAGATTGACCGGTCCTTCGTGCGTGACATTGCGCATGATGAAGATGATGTCGCCATCATCAATGCGATCATCTCAATGGGTAATAGCCTTGATTTAAACATCATAGCCGAAGGTGTAGAGAATGAGCATCAACTTAATCACCTAAGAGAACTTGCCTGTGATGAATATCAGGGATATTACTTTAGCAGGCCTGTTCCTCCTGAAGTGATTTCTCAAATCTTACGCGATGCTGCTGCATAACTTGCCAAGCAGCTAAAGTCTGATAGATTAGCAGCTTCCCAACTTCTGTTTTAACGCCACACATGAATGCATTATGGGTTTTTATCCAGATAAACTGGTTTAATCTGGGCGCGGTAATCTGGTTTTTTCTGTGCTTTAGAGGCTATTCAATGTATGCCAAACATGCAGCAAAAAATACCCATTGCCTGGCCAGCGCCATGCACTTTTATCGTATCGAATGGATGGAACGTATGCTTGAGCGTGATGTGCGTATGACCGATACCAGCACCATTGCCAACCTCGAACGTACGGTTGCCTTTTTTGCCTCTACTACCATACTGATTCTTGCCGGGCTGGTTACTGTTCTGGGATCTACTGAACAGGCTATTAATGTGATATCCGATATCCCGTTTGCAAGTCATTCAAGTACCGATGAGTGGGAGGTGAAATTACTGTTACTGGTTATTCTCTTCAGCTATGCATTTTTCAAGTTCACCTGGAGTCTGCGTCAATATGGTTTTGCCTCAATCATGATAGGTGGATCTCCAATGCCTGCTGACAATATCAGTGATCAGGCACGAATCTCATTCGCCAAACGAAATGCCCGAATGTTATCGCTGGCGGCAAACAATTTTAACTCAGGATTAAGAACCTATTACTTCAGTCTTAGTGTACTTGGATGGTTTATAAACCCCTGGATATTCATAGCTATGAGTACATTAATAGTATGGTTGTTATATCGACGTGAATTCAAATCCAGAACGCTGGATGAATTGAGTGTCAGCAGGGCTGAATCTGAAAAATAGCTAACCGTAAAATCTGTCAATTTGTTAAAATCTTACTAACGGGGTGTAGCTCAGCCTGGTAGAGCACTGTCTTCGGGAGGCAGGGGCCGGAGGTTCAATTCCTCTCACCCCGACCAGTATAAAGAGCAAAAGAGTTTCAGGTATCATCAATTAAATCGAAGCGCAGGTGAGAGGAGTTGAACCGATAAGAGGTTCACAAAATCGTCAGGAACGATTTTCGCATGAGCGAAGCGAACCCCGCAGGGGCGAGGGCATGGATAGCCCGAGTAAATCCTCTCACCCCGACCAGTATAAAGAGCAAAGTAGTTTCGAGTAATTCTAATTTAATCGAAGCCCAGGTGAGAGGAGTTGAACCGTTAAGAGGTTCACAAAATCGTCAGGAACGATTTTCGCATGAGCGAAGCGAACCCCGCAGGGGCGAGGGCACGACTGCATGGACGCAGGAGGTAGGGCGAAGCAGGATGCCAGAGCCGATGGACAGCCCGAGTAAATCCTCTCACCCCGACCATTAATAATGAGCACGTGGCTATTCAGTAGTATGCAAAGCATAAAAAACCCGCCAGGGATTACCGAGGCGGGTTAAGTTGTAACATACATACATTGAGGGTATGTATGTATAGGTTAATCTATCCAGTTTAAATATGAGTGATTATAGTCTCAGTTTAAAAGATCTGGAGAAAATCAGATGTAGCCAGAGCCTGTAAACAGGTGTTAACAGACCCGAATGGCACTTACTTAAGCTGAAAACTGTCTTCGCGAGTACCCAAAGGGCATAAACTAAGCGCGGCAGGAGTGGCACAAGGATGTGCCGTTTACGGACCTAAGGATGGAATCTCTAAACAGTGCTGAGACCATCTGCCGAAAGGGATTAGATCCCTTGCTTCCGTAAACGCTACATCCTTGTAGCACTCCTGCCACGTCGCAAGCTCGGCTCTGGCTTCCTGCTTCGCCCTACCACCTACGTCCGTGTAGGCGTCCTCGCAATGACGTCGTGTTAGCCTTAAGTAAGTGCCATTCTTAACAGACCCTAAGCACTAAAAAACTTCAGTTAGCAGCAAATATTTTTCCCAAAACACCAAAAAACACACTATTTGTGTGGACAACCTCACATAAACCAGCCAATTAGATTGTTCTAGAATCTGAATGTGACGCCTATCACTTCACGTAACTTAGCTAGTGCCTAGAGTTATTTTGTGTTCAATAAAAAATAATTTTGATATGGATAATTATGACGACACCACTATGATGGATATTACTGAAATGCGGGCAGACACTCTCATTGATATTGATGACGATTCTCCCAGCTTATACGATGATGCACTTGATTCTTATTTTAAAAATATAGACGATAATTTTTTTAATCTAGATAACTAAGGCTGAGGCTGATTTCTAGTAAAGAATAAGTCCAGCCACTCATATAAGGTTGTAAAGGCTCAGTTTTTTGAACCTTCTGGATAGCAATGACCTTATTCCATATCATTTCAGGGCAAACGTCCTGGAGTGTAATATGCCACTGTTATAACACTGTCAAAGCATTCAGCCGTGTTATCATACGCCGCTTTCAAACTCGGCTCTTTCAACATGGCATTACGTTTTTTTATTACCCACCAGATCACAAAAGCAAGTAGCGACTCTACGGCAAAACTCAATTGTAGCGTACTTGAAGGCAACGCCGATGAAGGCGCTTTAGTCCCTTACTACCAGCAAGCTACGACTCAGTTAAAAAGCATACTAATGCAGCGTAGTGGCAAGCGTTATGGTGTGTTCTCTGACGAGCAACCCATTATTCGAGATATGATAAAAGAGTGGCAAGGCGATGGGATGTCATTCCAGAATTTATCCAGGCGCTTAACTGAACACCTCAGCTCTACGCTCGATAACAGTGAATTTGAAATAGATGGCTTCCTGGCCTGTTTTTACGAAACGCTGGCTGACCACGATAAACTCTATGTCTTTCACCTGCGCCATAAAGAGAGTGTGAGTGTAGGAGCGGATATGAGTTTAACGGAAACTCGCTATATCGACTTCTCCAATACCGGGTTTGGGGTTTGTATTAACCTGTCGGACTGGCAGCAGGATAACGATAGCAAGTACATTACCTTCTCATTTGGTCGAGGTGATAAACCCCTGCAAAATCATATGCTAACAGGCATCGGTTTTAGCGATACCCTCAATACACAGGCCGAAACCGAAGAGTTTTTATCCATCGTAGATCAATACAGCCAAACATTACCCGAAGAACAGCGTTATGAGTACAAGGCCAAAGTGGTCGATTATTGTATGGAACATGATCTACGTGGCGACCCTGTGGTGTTTGATGAGCTTGCAGACCATCTGGCTGCTGAAACACCTTCACAGCCTGCCGAAGCGTTTTCGAACTACATCATCGAGAAGAAAAAAGAAACACGCCAACTGCCAGCAGCCCAGGGCGAAGCTGTAGCTGAAGGGGCTGCCGCGATAAAGGCGGAACTTATTCCTGACCGTAAACAACTGCGCGGATTTATTCGTTATAGTGGCAAAAACAAAGATTTAAGCATTAGCTTTTCGGCTAACCTGATGGGCGAAGGCGTTGAGTTTGATGATGCTAATTCACGCCTCATTGTTAATGCTATTCCTGATAGTCTGTTAAAGCAGTTAAAAGGAAAATCCAGCTAGATCTCTATACGGGCTAACAAAAATCTATGGGGAATTATTATTATCAGCCTGGGTCTCAATAATCCTTGTACTCCACTCACTATTTAAAGAGGAATTAGTTTTGCGTTTTATCATTGGATTATTGTTATCTCTATCACTGGTGGCGGCACATGCTGCCGGACTTGAAATCAAAGAGCTTCAAAAAGGCGAAGGAGCAATTGCTCAGACCGGAGATACTGTGTCAGTTCACTATACCGGCTGGTTAATGGATGGCAAAAAGTTTGATTCTAGCGTTGATCGTAATACGCCTTTTGAGTTTGAGCTTGGTGCGGGACGTGTTATCAAGGGCTGGGATCAGGGTGTGGTTGGGATGCACGTTGGTGGTAAACGTGAGCTGATTATACCTGCTGAACTTGCTTATGGTGATCGTGCGGTAGGTGGTGGTTTGATACCTGCCAATTCTACCCTCAAGTTTGAGGTTGAGCTGCTTTCAATTGTCGAGCCTCTGTATATAAATATCAGCAATGCCGAACTCAAAAAGCTGTTAAGTGAAGGCGTTAAAATATATGACATCCGTCGTGACGAAGAATGGAAGCAAACGGGGATTGTTGCTGGTAGTCGTATGCTAACGCTGTTTGATGTAAAAGGCGGTCTCAATAGCGATTTCATACCTACCTTTAGCAAAGAAATAAATAAGGAGGAGCCTGTGATACTTATTTGCCGCACGGGAAACCGCACAAAGATGGCTTCTGAGTATTTCAGTAAGAAACTTGGCTTCCAGAAAATCTACAATGTGAAAGATGGCATTACCAGATGGATTAGTGAAGGTAATCCGGTAGAAAAGTTTTAGACTGTTAACTTCTGGATAGAGCGGTTCGTATCGTACTTTAAGGTAGCCGTTAACAGAATACCGGAGGCGGTTAATATGCCAGCCAGAAGGTAACTTGAAGAGAACGTACCGCTTTGTTCCGCCAGAAAACCCGCCAGGGCAGGGCCACCTATCTGGCCAATACTGAAAAAGATGGTGACGTAACCAAACACCTTGCCTGCTTCCGATGGTGGTAGCAGGTCACTTATGGTGGCAGCAATAATTGCTGGGATGCTGAAGGCCGTCAGGCCGAAAAGCAGCATGGATATATACAGGGAATATTCACCCAGATTAAATGCAACCAGAAGGTAGGACAGGGTTTGAATAGTATATGCAGAGATAATCCCTGTCTTTCTACCAAAGTGATCTGAAAACCAGCCAAACAGTGCTCCAGATAGTATGCTCAGAAAACCAATCGACATCCACAATATACCGGCCCTGGTTTCACTGAAGTGGTACTGTTCAACCAGAGTAGTGACGATAAAAGTCGTGTAGATGACATAGGTGAAGCCAAAAACGAAATAGATTAAACCAATATGGGAAATTAACCTGAATCGACTGTGGTTCAAGGGTATATTCTGGGCGTGAGGGTTTTCTGTTGTTTTACTCTGCCCGAATACGCTACTGGATAACTCATTGGGGTGGTTTCTTACCAGAAGAGCAACAATAATCGTAATTATGGCGATGGTAATAGAAAATGTTGCCCATCCAATACGCCAACCGGTATCTGTCCAGTGATTGTTCAACCATGGGATAAGAATACCACTACTGACTATACCCACTCCGTTGCCGATGATCATATATCCAGTAGCGCGACCCCGATACTTTCTGGAAAACCAGTGTGCTACCAGAGTGATCACCGGGATATTTGCTGCGCCACTGCCCATGCCACATAGAAAGTACATGATGATAATGAGCCACAGTTGTGAACTTTGGCTTACGATCAACATACTGATTGAGATTAATACCAGGCCGCTAACAATGGTTTTACGCTCACCTAGTCTTGCGATCAATTTGCCACAGAGAAACACAGAGATTAGATAACCGATAAAGTTTCCAGTACTGATAAAACCCATTTCGCTGTAACTGAGTTGCAGACTTGTCCCCATTGACGGCAGTAGCATACCCAGAGCAAATCTTCCCAGCCCCATACAGCAGAACAGGGTAAGAATACCTGCGAATACGATGATCCAGGCGTAGTGAATATCTTTGGTGACGCGGGCGAATGGTGAGTTGACTGACATCTGAAGTAATTTTCTGATACTACGCGGGGATTCGATTCTACATCAGAGAGGGCTTAAGATTTATCATATTTCTGTCTGGTCGAGCTGGGCGATAAACCGAAGTAATCTTTGTAGCAATTACTGAAGTGGCTGCTGCTGACAAAGCCACAGGCGATGGCAATATTAGTGATGCTTTCATTACTCTGTAATAGTAGCCGTCTGGCATGTGTAATTCTCAGTTCCAGATAATAGCGCGAGGGGCTTGTTTCAAGATGAGTCTGGAACAGGCGTTCCATCTGTCGGCGTGAGATGCCGATATGTGTGGAAAGCTCCTCCAGGGATAATGGCTCTTCGATATTACTACGCATCAGAGCCAGCAGGTCGAGCAGAGAGGCTGGAAAAGTAGGGTTATCAGTAATTTTTAAGTTCATTTCCCCACTGTTTTCAGCAACCTGATCACAGCTGAGGATTTCTTTGATAGCTCGTACAATATTCTGGTCATAACACTGCTCTACCAGTTCGAGCATCATTTCCAGGGCACTGACTGGACCAGCGCAGGTAGCTCTGCCAGAAGCTATTACCAGGGCTCGTTGTGAAACTTTAACCAAAGGAAACCTCTCCTGGATAAAGGCATGGTTCTCGGGGTGGGCTGCACATTCCAGGTTGTCAAGCAGACCAGCGTGAGCCAGGTGTACTGCGCCATTCCATAATCCACCAACCATAAGGTTCTGCCTGTTTGCAGATTTGAGCATGGTTGTTAACACTGGGTTTTCCTGCATGGAGCACCGGAAGCCACCGCAGACGATGAGGATATCAATAGTGCCTCGGTGCTCGATGGTGAAGTGTTCAAGCGTTGTACTGTTTGAAATTTCAATGCCCAGATCACTCATGGACATACGTGAATTTACACCCATGGTGATATACTCAAACAGTGGAGAGGTGCAAACCAGATTAGCCGTTACCAGTGCATCAACGGCCGCTGTAAATGCCGTCATGGAGAAGTGCTCAAGCAATACAAAGCCGACTTTCACTGGAGTATCAGGTGCGGAAGCAGCCTGTAGGAATGCGCTATTCTTTGAACGCATTACCGTACTGAAGTCTCTTTTGGTGGGGTTATCTGTCATGCCAGGTGAATAGTTAATTCGCTATTGCTGTTTTGGTTTTCTGCACAATAAACGTATTCATTTTTCTAATCAAATATCTCTGTCGTAAATAGACTAACCTGAGGCGTTTTGGTGCATAACAGGTAGTTGATGTGCCGCTAATATTTATTTTTAACGCCAATTTCCCGGTTATGGCGGTTCTTAATACTCAGGAGCTTAGAAAAATGCAGCGATATTCAGGTTTTGGACTGTTGAAACACAGTCTGACGCACCATGAAAACTGGCAGCGTGTGTGGCGAAACCCAACTCCGAAAAAGAAATACGATGTGATTGTTATCGGTGGCGGTGGTCACGGTCTTGCAACCGCTTACTATCTTGCCAAAGAGCATGGTGTGACCAATGTTGCGGTGATCGAGAAAGGTTATCTCGGTGGTGGTAACACAGCAAGAAACACAACCATCGTGCGTTCTAACTATCTATGGGATGAATCAGCACAGCTGTATGAACATGCCATGAAACTATGGGAAGGACTGTCTCAGGACCTGAACTACAACGTGATGTTCTCGCAACGCGGTGTATTGAACCTGGGGCATACCCTACAGGATATGCGCGATATTCAACGTCGAGTGAATGCTAATCGTCTGAATGGTATTGATGGTGAAGTTCTCGACCCACAACAGATCAAAGAGATCGTGCCACATATGGATTGCTCTGCGAACACACGTTATCCCGTGATAGGTGCATCCTGGCAACCACGCGGTGGTGTAGCACGGCATGATGCAGTTGCCTGGGGCTTTGCTCGTGGTGCTGACTCCTATGGCGTGGATCTAATTCAGCAAACCGAAGTCACGGGGCTGATTATTGAAGATGGCACTATTACCGGTGTAAACACTAATCGTTATGGCGAAATTAAAGCTGACCGTGTCGGTAGTGTGGTAGCGGGTAATTCGGGTGTGGTGGCGAAGATGGCAGGTTTTGAGTTGCCACTGGAATCACATCCACTGCAGGCTCTGGTGTCTGAACCTATCAAGCCGATTCTGGATACCGTCGTGATGTCGAATCAGGTACATGGTTATGTCAGCCAGTCGGATAAGGGTGACCTGGTGATTGGTGCGGGTATAGATGGTTATAACGGTTATGGCCAACGCGGTTCATACCCGACTATTGAGCATACCGTACAGGCGATTGTTGAACTCTTTCCTATCTTTAGCCGGGTGCGCATGAATCGTCAATGGGGCGGTATCGTCGATACCTGTCCGGATGCCTGTCCTATCATGAGTAAGACACCTGTTAACAACCTGTTTTTTAACTGTGGCTGGGGCACAGGCGGATTTAAGGCGACACCCGGTTCCGGTAACGTGTTTGCAGCCTGTCTGGCGAAGGGTGAAATGCATCCTCTGGCGGAGCCATTCTCCATGTTTCGATTCCACGACGGCGCGCTGATTGATGAGCATGGCGCTGCTGGCGTAGCCCACTAAAAAGGGAGAGCTAATTTTATGTTTCATATCTACTGCCCGCACTGTGCAGAATACCGCGAAGAAGAAGAGTTTCATACGGCAGGTCAGGCGCATATTGCCAGACCCCTGGATCCTGAAGCCTGTTCTGATAAAGAATGGGGCGAGTTCCTGTTCTTCCGTAAAAACCCGCGTGGATTACATCACGAATTATGGGTACATGCAGCCGGTTGTCGTAAGTTTTTTAACATGACTCGCGACACTCAGACCTACGAAATTAAAGAAGTCTACAAGGTTGGCGAAAAGCCATCTGTAGTTGCTGACTAAAGGAAAGGAAAAATGACACAGAAAAACCGCCTGCACAGCGGAGGTCGAATCGACCGCTCCAAACCTTTGACCTTTACCTTCAATGATAAGCACTATCAGGGCTATGAGGGTGACACACTGGCATCCGCTATGCTGGCCAATGGCATTGATGTGGTAGGTCGTAGTTTTAAATACAGCCGTCCGCGTGGAATTATAGCCTGCGGCGCAGAAGAGCCTAATGCAGTTTTGCAGCTAGGGGCCACTGAAGCCACTCAGGTTCCCAACGTTCGAGCCACTCAGCAGGAACTATTTCATGGTCTGACTGCGGCCTCGACCAATGGCTGGCCGAGTGTTGATAATGATCTGATGGGGATGGTTGGTAAGGTTGGTGGCAAAATGATGCCTCCTGGCTTCTATTACAAAACCTTCATGTTTCCGCAATCTCTGTGGGATACCTATGAGTCATTGATTCGTAAGGCGGCTGGACTGGGCCGTTCACCGTTGGAAAATGATCCTGATACCTATGAAAATATTAACCAGCATTGTGACGTGATGATCGTCGGTGCAGGTCCTGCAGGACTTGCTGCAGCTCTGACCGCTGCACGTGGTGGTGCGCGAGTGATTATTGCCGATGAGCAAAATGAATTTGGTGGTAGTCTGTTAAGCAGTAAGGAAACTCTGGACGGCAAGCCAGCAGCAGAATGGGTGAATTCAGTAGTCGAAGAATTGAGCGGCTATGAGGATGTTCTGTTGCTGCCGCGTTCTACAGTAAATGGATATCATGATCATAACTTTCTGACTATACACCAGCGTTGCACAGATCACATATCTGATAGAGCTCCGCAGAATCAGGTACGCCAACGCATGCATCGTGTGCGGGCCAAATGGGTGGTACTGGCGACAGGCGCTCATGAACGTCCTCTGGTATTTTCCAATAACGATGTACCTGGTTGCATGGTTTGCAATGCGGTATCCAGCTACATAAACCGATATGGCGTGGTGCCAGGTAACGAGCTGGTAGTAATGACGACCAACGATCATGGTTATCAGGCAGCACTGGACTGGGCCGATGCCGGTAGAAGAGTCGTAGCTATCGTTGATACACGAGCAACCTCCAACGGAGATATTGTTGAAGTTGCGCGGCAGAAAGGCCTGAACATTATATTCGGTTCCGCAGTTATTGAGGTGCAGGGTAGCAAACGTGTATCCAGCGTAAGTATTGCCCCGATAAGTGGAAGTGGCGATAAGGTGATAGGTCCTGCAACAAAGCTTCAGGCCGATACCGTTGCTACTTCTGGCGGATGGAGTCCGGTTATACACCTGTCCTGTCATACCGGTAGCCGTCCCGTCTGGAGTGATGAAGTGGTCGGTTTTCTGCCTGGCCCTACTGTGCAGAAACAGCTAACTGCTGGTGCCATAAACGGTCAGTATGGGACGGATGAAGCACTGGAACAGGGTATGCAAGCAGGTCAGAAAGCCTTAACTGAAACAGGGCTGGCTGCTGCGGAGATTAATCTGCCAGAAGTGCAAACACTAAAGCAGGATGCACCGATGAGTCTGTTTCATGTTCCTCATGTTAAGTCGACTTCTCAGGCACCGAAGCAATTCGTCGATTATCAGACCGATGTGACCGCTGCCGGCATCGAACTGGCCTGCCGTGAAGGTTTTGAATCTATCGAGCATGTTAAGCGATATACCGCTATGGGTTTTGGTACCGATCAGGGCAAACTCGGTAACATCAATGGTATGGCCGTGGCTGCCAAAGCGCTCAACAAATCTATACCTGAAACTGGTACTACAATCTTTCGACCCAATTACACCCCTGTTACCTTTGGTGCCATAGCCGGGCGTAACTGTGGCGAACTGTTTGATCCAAGACGTTACACGGCTATGCACAAATGGCATGTCGAGCATGGTGCGAAATTTGAAGATGTCGGTCAGTGGAAGCGCCCCTGGTATTTCCCCAAAGCAGGAGAAACTATGCAGCAGGCACTCAACCGTGAATGTCTGGCGGTACGGAACTCTATCGGCATTCTGGATGCTTCTACCTTGGGTAAGATCGATATTCAGGGTAAGGATGCACGTGAATTTCTGGGACGAGTGTATACCAACGCCTGGGCCAAATTACCGGTAGGCAAATGTCGATACGGTCTGATGTGTGGTGAAGATGGCATGGTCTTCGACGATGGTGTTACGGCCTGTCTGGGCGAGAATCACTTTGTTATGACCACTACTACCGGTGGTGCTGCGCGCGTTTATGAATGGCTGGAGGCCTATCATCAAACCGAATGGCCAGAACTGGAAGTGTATTTCAATACGGTTACCGATCACTGGTCTACCGCGACTATCACAGGGCCTAATAGCCGTAAGCTGCTGGCGGAGCTGACTGATTTTGATTTGAGTAACGAAAACTTCAGCTTTATGGACTGGAAGCAAATGACAGTTGCTGGTGTACCCGCACGTGTTTTCCGTATCTCATTCACCGGAGAACTTTCCTTCGAGATCAACGTACAGGCTAACTATGGTATGCATGTGTGGGAGAAACTGATCGAAGCAGGTGCAAAGTATGACCTGACACCTTACGGTACTGAAACCATGCACATTCTACGTGCTGAGAAGGGCTTTATTATTACTGGACAGGATACTGATGGTTCTATGCATCCTTATGATCTCGGAATGGGCTGGTGTGTTTCAAACCAGAAACCGTTTAGCTTTATCGGCAAGCGCGGCATGAATCGAGAGGACTGCGTGCGAGAAAATCGTAAGCAACTGGTCGGGTTAAAAACGACTAACCCTAAGGATGTGATACCAGAAGGGGCTCAGGCTGTACTCAATCCTGATGCACCAATTCCGATACCCATGGAGGGACATATAACCTCCAGTTACTGGAGTGAGAACCTCGGCCATTCTATTGCGATGGGCGTTATTAAAGGTGGTCTGGATAAAATGGGTGAGAAAGTCTATTACCCACTGGCCGATGGTCGTGTGATTGAGGCTGAGATCTGTAGCCCAATCTTCTTTGATCCGAAAGGGGAGCGTCAAAATGTCTGATCAAAATGAAATGACTGCAGAGCAGGCTGCAGCAACAAAAGCTGCGGTAATGAATCAATTACCAGCTGCTGATATTCAGGGGCAGTCGCCATTACATCATGTAGAGCTGGAAGCTCTGGCAGAGCAGGGGCCTAAAACCGGTGGTATCCATCTACAGGAGAAGAAACTACTCGGGCACCTTACGCTTCGATGTAATCCGGAAAATACTGAACAGCTTGCTGCTGTTGAACGAGTATTGGGGACTGGGTTGCCACTTAAGCCGCTGACTTCAGTGCAGCAGGGCGATTATTCAATTCGCTGGATTTCTCCAGATGAATGGCTGATTCTGGTTCCCGGCCAGGAGGCCTTTGATGTGGAATCTAAGTTTCGCGATGAAATGGTTGGACACTACTCACTGGTAAACAGTAGTGGCGGTTCTACTGTGCTGGAATTGTCGGGTGAACATGTGGTTGACCTTTTGAAGAAATGTACGCCAGTGGATCTGCATATCAAGGAATTTCCAGTGGGTAAGGTCGTGTCTACGGTTTTTGCAAAGAGTGTGGCTGTTATTCGACGTACGGATGATAAACGTTTCGAACTGGTTATCCGTCGCAGCTTTGCTGATTACATATGGCTTTGGTTGCAGGATGCCAGTCGTGAATTTGGTTTGGTTATCGAAGCATAAAAATGGCTTGATTTATTGTCCATGCATGAGGTTTGAGCCAGAAAGTCTCAAACCTCATTTTGTGGAAAATGATTAAGAGATCACCTAAAACCAGGGTGAACTCCTGACTATTATCTAAATTTAGTCGTAATATCTTATGATCTAATCTTTGCGGGAATACTTACCGGACTAGGCGTTGCTGGTGGCCTTGTCGGCGCACTTATTCAGGGTTTCAAGCGTGCTGCATTTTCGATTGAAGCAGGTGTAGCGTTGACCTCCACAGCTTTTGCTTCCGGGATTAGCTGCTTCCCTTATGTACAGGCACTTGCCGTCATACTATTTGCTTTCTCCACCAAGATCTCCTGGCCTTACTCAAGTCTGGGATCTGTTATTGATTTTTCAGATGCTGCTTTTTTTACGATGGCTTTTGTCAATATTACCGGCCTGTACTTCCTGAAGCCTATCGTTAAGAGAGAGCTAAAATCATATAATTCACGTCTTGCCTTAGTTGAGATTAAGAGGTTTAAAAATTAATCCTGTTAATTAAGAATCTATTTTAGAATAGCTTTAAGCCTGGATGTTTCACGGGGGAGGTAGGTTTAGATCAGGAGTTATAGGCTTCAAGTCAGAGTGTTGATGTTAATTTTATTACCTTTGGGGTTATACTCTGCGAGATCAAATGGATATTATCAAACATGGCCTCTATTCAAACCTGCTCATTACCCAATAAATCACTGCTCAGGCGCTATTATGATGAAGGTGCTTATACAGATTGCTATGTCAGCGAAATCTCAGGGCAGGTCTCTCAGACGCAATTCGTTGAAGCCTTTTATACCTCGCCTTTGTTTAAACTTGAGCGTTTGCTGTTGAGCTGGCTGGTTTCTCGACCTTCTACAGATAGTCAGGCCCGAGAGCTGGCAGAGGGTAACATAGAAAAATTTGCGGCATGGAGTGTTGAAGACAGGGATAACAACCAGTTACTACTAGCAGATTTCCAGGGGCGGACGCGTTCCTGGCTGATGACCAATATTGATGAAGGCGGTCATTTTACGCGCTTATATTTCGGTTCAGCTGTGGTGCCAATTGTTGATAAAATAACGGGTGAATCAAGAATGGGTTTTCTCTTTAGAGCACTACTGGGTTTTCATCGATTGTATTCCTGGGCTCTTCTTCGTTTAGCTGTGTCTAGATTAAAAAACTAAATTGAATCAAAAACGGTATTATGACTCCCGCAATCAAACTCGCTCAAAAGCAAAAAATTAAGCATAGTGTGCATGAGTACGAACATGACGCGAACTGTGATTCCTACGGCAAAGAAGCTGCAGAAAAATTAGGACTGGATGAGAACAGGGTATTCAAAACTCTGGTGGTTAGTGTGGGCGATAATCAACTGGCTGTGGCGGTGTTACCAGTTCCCAATATGCTGAGTATGAAACGCATGGCAAAAGCTTTGGGTGTCAAAAAAGCAGTGATGGCTGAAAAAGATGAGGTTTTAAGGTCAACGGGTTATGTACTGGGTGGCGTGAGTCCTCTGGGTCAAAAGAAGCGTTTAAAAACGATCATCGATGCCACGGCAAAAAACTACAGTACGATTTATGTGAGTGCAGGTCGCAGAGGTCTGGATCTGGAATTGAATCCAGAAGATTTGAGAAAGTTGCTAAATGGGGAGTTTGCTGAAATCCTCCAGTAACGGTATTGTCAACTTTAGATCCGTAGCTGGATTTATAGATTGCAGGGACACTGTGAGTTACATATCGTCCAGATTAAACCGAATATAATTAAGGAACCTATTTATGAAAAAATCTACCAAGGCAGCTTTGTTTTCGGCACTAATCTTTCCAGGTGTCGGTCATTTTTACCTTAAACGATATATTCCTGGCCTGGTAATTTCAGGTATTGCAATAGCATGTACTTACTATATCGTATCTAAAGCCATAGAGCAGGCATATAAGATTGTGGACCAGATTCAAAGTGGCGCAGTTCAACCCGATCTGGTGACCATTACAGAAATGGTGTCAAAGCAATCTGCGGGCAGTGAGGGCGATTTGTTGAATCTGGCTACCCTTTTATTAGCAGCTATCTGGGTGGTCGGGATAATTGCTGCATACCTGGCTGGTCGGAGTGAAAAAGAAATTGACTAGGGCCCGAATAATACCGCACTAAAATTGGGTGATTATGTTTCCAATTTAAGGCGTTACATTTTGTTACATCAAGATTTCAATGAACAATTAGAATTTCATTTTAGAAAAGCATATGATACCCGTTATAGGGTCTATTAATACCTGTTAACAGGCCCTGGCCTCACGTCATCTTTTTAGCATCTATTTATAATTAAAAATTCGGATCAAGAATGAGAAGAAAACTTTTATCAGGACTCTTTGTAAGTCTATTAACCCTGTTGACAGCCTGTAATAAAGAAGCTGCCTCAGCAGAAACTGGTCAGGCTGCAGCCCCGCCACCAACAGCCATCACTGTTATCACCGCTGCGCGTGAGAATATTCCGGTTAATTTTGAATATGTCGGGCAAATAGCAGGCTCTCTGGATGTTGAAATACGTAGTCGTATTACAGGCATTGTAGAACAGCAACACTTTGAAGAAGGCAGCAGGGTAGATGCTCAACAATTGCTGTTTACGCTTGATGATGCACTGTTTAAGGCTGAGTACCAGCAGGCGCTGGCAGCTATTGATAGTGCTCGTGCACAAAAAGTAAGCGCAGAGGCAAAATTAAAGCAGGCTGAGCGCGAACTCAGACGTGTGATACCGCTGGCTAAAAAACAGATGTTGAGTCAAAACCAGCAGGACGATGCTGAATCCAATGTCGATATTGCCAACGCTAATCTGGTAGTGGCAGACGCGGCAATTAAGCTGGCAGAGGCTAATCTGTTATCAGCAAAGATCAATCTGGACTATACCCGTATCAGAGCTCCGGTATCCGGCGTGATTGGTCGGGCCCTACAGAATAGAGGGGCATTGGTACAGGCTGGTAGCAATAGCCTGTTAACCACTATGGTACAGATTGACCCTGTGTATGTGAATTTTGGAATCCCTGAAAAAGAGTGGGTCAACATTCGTCAGGAACTGGCAAGTGGCGCTTTAAAATTTGATGAACAGTCTTTCAAGGTTGATTTACTGGACGCGCAAAGAAAACCGGTTCGTTCGGGTTCACTGAACTTCCAGGATTATAAAGTAGATAGCAATAATGGCAGCTTCGCCATGCGAGCCACGATTGCTAACGAAGATAGATTGCTATCTCCCGGACAGTTTGTGCGGGTAAGAATGAATGGTGTTTATCGTCCTGATGCGATTGCTGTACCTCAGCGTGCGGTTCTGGACGGGCCGGGTGGCAAGTATGTTTATGTTGCCACCACTACCGACAAGGGAACTATAGCGCTGCAGAAATCCATTACACTGGGTGAGTGGGTTGATCTTGATGAGGATCGGAAGAATTACTGGATCGTAAATTCAGGGCTTGAAGCAGGTGACAAGGTCATTGTTGATGGCGTAGCCCGCATCTTCTATCCAGGCGCACCGGTACAGATAGATACTGCGCAATCTACTGCCAACCCTGAATAAGAAAGAGTCAGCATAATGATTGCAAAATATTTTATCGATCGTCCCAATTTCGCCTATGTGATCTCCATTTTTATCATGTTGGCCGGATTAGCGGCCATGCGTGTATTACCCGTTTCGCAATATCCTGAAATCTCCCCACCTGTTGTTCAGGTAAAAGCTATCTACCCTGGTGCATCAGCACAGGTTATTGAACAGACGGTAGCGGCACCGATTGAGAATGCGATCAATGGCGTCGAAGGGATGATTTATCAGGCTTCAACCTCTACCTCTAGCGGTACCCTGACCATCTCTGTCACCTTTGATATTGGTACCGATGTGGAACAGGCTGCATTGAATGTTAATAACCGGGTCAAGCAGGTTGAGGCGCGTTTACCTGAAGAGGTCAGGCGTCAGGGTGTGACGGTGGCAAAGGGGAGTTCCTCATTTTTACAGGTTGTCGCTTTCTATCCGGATGATGAGCTATACAGCGATATCTATGTCTCCAATTATGTAAAGCTGAATGTTCTGGATCAGCTTAAGCGTATACCGGGTACCACCAATGTACAGATATTTGGTGCCAAGGATTATGCGATGCGTATCTGGATCAAACCTGATCGCATGACCCAGCTCGGACTGACCGTCGGCGATCTTGCGACGGCATTGAACGAACAGAATGCACAGTTTGCAGCGGGTAAGATTGGTGAAAACCCTAACGATGGTAATCAGGAAGTTGTTTACAGTATTACCACCAAAGGTCGTCTGGTGACGGTAGAAGAGTTTGAACAGGTCATATTACGTACTAATTCAGACGGCAGTAGTCTGCGCCTTAAGGATGTCGCACGTATAGAGCTGGGCTCCAAGGATTACAACTTCAATGGTAAATATAACGGCAAGTCATCGGCTCTGATTGGTGTCTTTCTACAACCGGGAGCCAACGCACTCAGCGTTGCCGATGAAGTGAAGCAAAACCTTCAGCAACTGTCAGCCAGCTTTCCTCCAGGCCTGCATTATGCAGTGGCCTATGACACCACACGATTTGTTGAGGTTTCGATTCGAGAGGTATTAAAAACACTGGGCGAAGCAATGGTTCTGGTATTCCTGGTGGTATTCATCTTTTTGCAGAACTGGCGTGCCACGCTGATTCCTACTCTGGCGGTACCTGTGTCCTTACTGGGTACCTTTGCAGGTATGTATCTGCTGGGTTACTCCATTAATACTCTGACCCTATTTGGTATGGTGCTATCGATAGGTATTGTTGTAGATGACGCCATCGTGGTACTGGAGAACGTAGAGCGTATTATGCACGAGCAGGGCCTGGGTGCGCGCGATGCAGCTATCAAGGCTATGCATGAGGTGAGCGGGCCTATCGTAGCAATAGTACTGGTGCTGGTTTCTGTGTTTGTTCCGATTGCATTCCTTGGTGGATTAACCGGTGAGTTATATCGTCAATTTGCGATCACCATAGCGATTTCCGTATCTTTGTCGGGGGTGGTTGCATTAACCATGACGCCTTCCCTTTGTGTGATGATACTGCGTCATGAACATAAACAGACGAATTTTCTGTTTGAATGGTTTAACCGATTTTTTGCTTTAGTAACACGAGGTTATATCGGTGGAGTCCGCTTTGTCCTCAAACGGTCAATATTTGCGGTGATACTTTTTGGCGCTATGGTCGCAATTACTTCACAACTGTGGATGGTTACTCCAACGTCTCTGGTACCCGATGAGGATCAGGGCTTTTATATAGCCGCAGTCTATCTACCTGACGGTTCATCACTGGATCGTACTGATAAGGTGGTGGAAAAAGTAATACAGGCTGTGCAATCAAACCCAGCTAATAAAGATGTGGTTTCCTTTTCCGGTTTCGATTTTCTGGGTGGTGGCTTTAAAAACAACGCAGCGACATTGTTTGTCACGCAGCAGCATTGGGATAATCGAAAAATACCTACTCAGGCTCTGGTAGGCGAGTTGTTTGCAAAAACAGCTGGTATTAAGGAGGCGCTGGTGCTGGCATTCAACCCACCTGCAATCTTTGGTCTGGGCAGTACTGGTGGTTTTGAATTTTATATCCAGAATAAAGGGGGCAGTGATCCTGCCAAACTGGCTGAAGCCATGCGCACCTTTCAGGGTGCAGCGCGTCAGGATAAACAATTGGGTATGATTAACAGTTTATGGAGACCGGCAGCTCCACAAATCTTCGTTGATGTTAATCGTGAACGTGCAAAGTCATTAGGTATCACTCTAGATAGTGCATTTAATACACTGGCCGCAACGCTGGGGTCTTATTATGTAAATGATTTTAACCGCTATGGTCGGGCCTGGCAGGTGTTGTTGTCAGCTGATAAAGATTTTCGTAGAACACCCGAAGATATCGGCCGTATGTATGTGCGCAGTAATACGGGGCAAATGGTGCCTTTGTCAGCGTTTGCAACTGTGGAATATACTTCTGGACCGGACACTCTGGACCGTTTTAATAACCTGCCTGCTGTAAAACTGTTTGGCTCGGCGGCACCCGGCATCAGTTCTGGTCAAGCCTTAGATGCTGTTGAAAAAGTGGCGGCCAACTCACTGGGCAAGGATTTTTCCATAGATTGGAGTGGAGCTTCGTATCAGGAAAAGAAAACAGAAGATAATTCCGTAATTGCTTTAGGTCTTGCTGTGGTCATGGTGTTCCTGATTCTGTCAGCATTATACGAGCGCTGGTCATTGCCATTCTCTGTATTACTTGCGCTTCCTTTTGGTACCTTCGGGGCGCTGGTTGCAGTATGGTTGCGAGACTATACCAACGATGTGTATTTTCAAATCGGTCTGGTAACCCTGTTGGGACTTGCGGCTAAAAATGCCATTCTTATCGTCGAATTTGCCTTGCTAGAAAAACAGCATGGATGGCCAGCAGCGGCTGCAGCTATCGAAGCTGCACGACTCAGATTTCGACCTATTATCATGACATCTCTGGCTTTCATCCTGGGTGTTATGCCCCTGGCTTTCTCAGTAGGGGCGGGTGCTGGTGCTCGTAAATCTGTGGGTACAGGGGTCATGGGGGGAATGTTAGCAGCAACCTTTCTGGCAGTATTTTTCGTACCTTTCTTCTTCAAGTTACTGATGGATAGAAGACTGCGTAGTAAGCCCGAAGAATTTATCGCACCGAAAGATGATGATCCGATGTGATCTGTCAAAAAATTCTAATTCTTGATTTGCCATGGATGGCACGGATTTAGAATTAAATGTAAAACGATATATCAGAATTTATCTGGACTACCAATATTAATGTAAAGACTGAGTGATACAGCTTCAAGTTTGTAGAGCGCTTTCTTTTAACTAAAGGTACTGTCTATATCCAAAAAAATATCCGGGCTGACTTAGTAGGTCAGCCCGGATAATCATAGATCTATTTTAATAGCCTTTATGTGAATAAACCCGTTTAACAGTGATCTTTGCTACCGGGTTACGCCAGTCATGATCAGCGGCAACAAGGTCGCCGATTCCATGGATGCCACGATTGATATGTATAAACCCTTCGCCATCGTCATTCAGAGACAGTCCCTCTCCACCGCACTGAGGTCCGGGAATGCTGACACAAAGTTCGTCATTGGTTTCGGTTCCAGCATCGTAACCCGGTGACAGGAAGGTTGTGGATCCATACCAGGGAACGCGTACGCTGTTGAGCCCTATGAACCCATCGTTGGTAGGCAACATCATAGAGGCCAGGCTGATCCGGTTAGATTGCTTCGAGCTGTTAATGACTACGGTCGCTGATTGCCCCGGCGCTAGCAGGCCTTCGGTATGTCCTGTACCACTGACACGGCGATTGGCTTCGAGTAAGGTCGTCATGGGTGCAATGTTGCCTGACTCTGCAATTGCAGTTAATTCGTCGCTAGCAGACTCACCAGCTCTGAACAACTCCAGATTACCTTTGTGAGCGGCAACCAGAACCGGGGTCAAATACACCCCCGAGGTAAGATTTGTAATAGTGACTTCAATTTGGGATTTACCATCAGCATGAACCATAGGGCTAAGCGTAAGCGTAGCGGCAGCCAGTGAAATAAACAGGGTATTGCGAAAGCTTTTAAACATGATATGTCCTCCGTTGATTGAGAGAAAGTATTCTGGCGAGGACAGTTCACGCACAGGTCACCAATTTCTAACAATTCTTTAACTTTGGATCATTTTGCATGAAACAGCGTAAGCGGGTGGTTAGAAAGCTCTGCAATTATCACGAATTTTAACAAGCCCATAAGATTTCAATAACTTCGGGCTTTACTATGCTAACGGTTATCGTCATGGTCTGAAGGAAGATTTGAGTAGTGACTATAAACGCTTACATGCTTATGTCGGTGACACGTTGTTCGAACAATTGATGGATGCCTGCATCGATCGTTATCCTTCTTGCTATAGCAGTTTGTGGAATTATGCTTAGCTGCTATCGGTCACTTGATGAGCCGATCAAACTGCACTGGAAATCGCGATGTTGGAGTGGGGCAGGTGTGCAAAACCTGCAGCCATTATGTGGTGATGACACACCGCATCAGGTATTGATGTTTTTACAGCAGTGAGTTCACGACGAAATAATCGTGATACTTCCTGCTGGATGATAGATCGCTGAAGTGTTTTCACACGACGAGCAACAATTGCCGGCTTGAATTGACCGGCTCTATATCTGTCTATATGGGTTTAACTGGAATGCTGAACAGAAACTCCGTTCCTTTTTCAATTTCGCTTTTCACCTGAATGGCGCTGCCATGCAATTCCAGTATTCGTTTCACAATTGCCAGTCCAAGTCCGCTACCACCTGAGCGATGTTTGTCGGTTTGATAAAAGCGCTCGAAGATACGAGGCATGTCAGCTGCCGGAATGCCGTAACCGGTATCTGCAATTCGCACACAGGTGTTACCCGACTTATCATCGATATGAATCGATACTCTTCCGCCTACCGGCGTGTTGCGTAAGCCGTTTTCAAGCAGGTTTTCCAGTACCCGTTGCATCATGCCGATGTCACCATAAACCAGGGGGGTGTTGGGATTAAGCTTGACTTCGAGGGTGATGTTTTTTTCCTGTGCGCGCAGCTGATATTTTTGTGCCACGTCCTGTGCCAGCTCGCAAATTGAAAATGGTTCAGCGACTACAACCGATTCGCAGGAATCGAGTCGTGCCAGTTCGAACAGCTCTTCTATCATATTGCCAAGGCTCTGGCTGTGGCTCAGAGCGGTTTCTATATACTGCCGTTTTTCGCTGTCTTCCAGTTCGTTATGATGCAGGCTCAGGGTTTCAAGATAGCCTCGCATAGTGGTGAGTGGTGTGCGCAAATCATGCGAAATATTAGCGACCATTTCACGCCGCGCATTATCCATTTTTTGTAATGCTTTAAACTGTTCCGAAATCCGATCCGCCATTGCATTGAATTGCTGTCCCAGGGTATCGATTTCATCGTTACCATTAGCGGAGTAGCGGATTGATTCGTGAGCATCCTCACTACTGGCATAATGCTGCATGATGTTGCCGAGGCGTTTCAGGCGTCCGGTTAAATGAGCGAATATCAGTAAACCTCCAAAAAACGCGATCGTAAGGGCGATGCTAATGACGAGCATCGCAGATTCTGCGATATAGCTCTGCGCGAGCATTTCGGCAACATGTTCATAGTGTTCTCCGCCCAGTACTATATACAGGTATCCCTGTTTTTCCCCGTTAGATTCGATTGGTGCTACTGTGAATACTTTATGGCCATCGGGGTTGCGCGGATCTTCGCCGGTGAACGGGAAGCGAACCTCGCCTTTGATGTAGGAAGTGATGGGTGCGAGATCAACCCGCTGCCGTTTGACGACGCCTTCTGGTGCGTTGTAGCTCACGATCTTCCCCTGTGGGTCGAGCAGGTAAACCTCGATTGCCGGGTTGATGACCATCATTTGATGGAACAGTGAATCGAGAGCTTTCTGGTTGACCTGGCCATCCTTCATCACCGGTTTTTGTAAGTCATTAAACAATGGATGCTGATTCACGATATAACTGGCCAGATCGCGGTTGAGCTTTTGTGAGACTTCCTGTTGATACTGGGTTGAAGTCCTGGCAACCATGTATACCAGCAGAGAACCCACTAACAGGAAAAGGATGAAAAGGGTCAAAGCCAAGCGGCTATATAGTGTACGTAGCATGATCAGGTTACCAGTTCTGCGGCGGTTTTGGCGAACTTATAGCCAACACCCCACACTGTGAGGACGAAATGCGGTTTTGCGGGGTCATTTTCGATCTTCGCGCGTAAGCGATTGATATGCGAATTGACAGTATGTTCATAACCGTCGTGGCCATATCCCCAGACCATATCGAGTAGTTGAGTACGGGTAAAAACCCGTCCGGGATGGGTCGCGAAATGCCACAATAGATCGAATTCGCGGGCGGTTAGATCGATCTGTTTGTCGCTAATCGAAACCTGGCGAGTTTCCGGGTTGATCAGCAAATCGTCAAATTGAATACTACCTGCTATCGTGGATGTGTCAGTTTCATGGTAATGTTCTGCGCGACGCAGGATCGCGTTGACCCGAGCAATCAATTCAGGGACGCTGAATGGTTTGGTCAGGTAATCGTCAGCACCGACCTCGAGACCAAGCACGCGATCCAGCTCCGAAGTCCTTGCAGTCAGCATCAGAACCGGTGTGAACACACGCTTTTCACGTAGACGGCGGCATACATCCAGTCCATCGATCTCAGGCAACATCAGATCGAGAATGATCAGGTCAAAGCGCCCGCTCAACGCAAGCTCAAGCCCACTTTTACCATCCGATGCATGCTCCACCTTCATTTGCATACTGCGTAGATTGACACTGAGCAGGTGGATGATGTCAGCATTGTCTTCGATGATTAGAATCTGTTTCGGCACTGTTTTTTCTCCTGTTGGATCAGTGTACGATAAAAAAATCACGAAAGTTTCACGGTAAGACCAGATAGTTGAAGGTAAAGTTCTGATAGGGGACATTGTATCGGGTGCTGCGAAATCCCGAATGAGCTGAAACCCTGATTAACCACGAAGCACAGGCCTTTTTTTCATGGTTAATTTTATACTGCAAAAGAATGAACCACGAAGTACACGAAGGGCACGAAGGTTTTTTGGTTGTTATTGATGTTTCTTATGGTGCTTGCTGGTACTGCGGTTTGGTTGTACGAGCCGTAAGGATTTTTTTAAACCACAGAGACGCTGAGAACACAGAGAGTATATTATTTGATATCTTCTTCCTGGTCTTCGTGGTTATCTTATTTTTTCTCGTTCTCATAGTGCTCCGCACAACTGTTCGGAATGGTTGAGTTGGACCTGGAATCGGGCAATAGTGACTAGCTGTTCAGAAGCGATAGTTAAGAGACATAAGTATAAATGCTCGTCATTACCGGACTTGATCCGGTAATCCAGCCGGTCTTAAATACCCTGCAATCGCACTGGATTACCCAGTCAAGCTGGGTAATGACGATATAATAGTTTTGTTATGGCACTTTTGAAACACGCAGGAATTATCCCGAACAGTAGTGCGATCCTCTGTGGGAACCTCTGTAAATTACTTCTTAGAATCAACGAGTTACAAATTGTTTCATGAGAGTACACAGAGCGCAGAGGAAAAAATATTTTTCATTTCTAGATTTGATGAATTTAGTGCTTCGAACTACTGTAATTTGTACCTACCCTAATTTATTTTAATTAACCACGAAGCACACGAAGGGCGCGAAGAGTTATTTTTTTATTAGATATCGACTACATGAAAGCAGCTATTTGGACTCCGAGTCTCGATAGCCGCAGTTGCCGAGCAAAGCGCCATCCGACATGAACAACACAGGCACTTTGGCAAACTCGAAGGCAAATTAATGTTGGAAGGCGTCGTTCCTCCTTTTCCAACCTACTATTCCGGGTTACGGGTTAATATTAGGGAGTATTGTTCTCCAACCCCGATTTATTTCGATACAGGTTCTAAAAGCTGTTAGCAACTCAATATCCGGAAACTTGCGGTCTATCCTGGAACACTCGTTTCGATGGAATCTGGGTAATTAATATGCTAAGTTTCTGAAATTGTGAGGAAATAATAATGAAAAATGGTCAAAAATTTGCTCAAAAATCGCCTTTAATTTTCCGGGATAGGCTGCAAGTTGCGGTATTTAAATGCCGCAACTTGCGGCCCATTTAGAATGTTAACTTGAAAACATGAATCAGGGAAAGAAGACAATTTCAATAACGCTCATATTTGCATCAGTTTCAATAGCAGTATATGAGTTTGTTCTTTATCTTTATGGCATTTTTCCTTCAGAAAATGTTTATAAACTATGGTCATCTATATTCCTAATACTTATAGTCATGTGGATAGATCTTGATAGTAAGGAGCAAAAAATATATAGGCCATTTGAATTTGGCTTTTTAATTTTGATCTTTTGGGCTCCCTATTTACCGTACTACTTTTTAAAAACTAGAAAATTGAAAGGTTTAGTTTTTTTACTTGGCTTACTGTTTTTATTCAATCTTGGCTACTTAATGCAATGGCTATACTATTACTCAAGTTAACAAGTACAGTCAGCAGGAAAAACCTACGCTGCGCTGCGGTTTTCCTCTGCTGTA
>JBNLGQ010000107.1:0-95606 GCA_050306135.1 Gammaproteobacteria bacterium | reverse complement strand
CTGTTGCAGATGATACTGGCAATACCGGGTGAGCTGCTGCGTCAGCTTTTGACCGGTTTCTGTAACCAGATTCCAGCTGTGCCAGTATAACGGCACCTCAAGACACTGCCCCACTGATATTTCAGTCACCGCACCCTGATCGATCAGAGTCTGCATCTGAAGATCCGGAGCCATTCCCCAGGCAAAACCCCGCCGTATCAGTTCTGTAAACGCTTCAGCGGAGGGGGCCCGATGGCGGGGATAATCATCTACGGCGGGGTAGAAACGTTGAATGAAGTTGTCCTGCAGCTCGTCTTTCTCATTGTATTCAACTGCTGGAGCGTGGCTAAGTGTCTCTGCGGTCACGCCATTGGAAAAATAACGTTGAATATATTCCGGACTCGCCAGTGCAAGATAACGACTGATGCCCAGAAAGACCGCATTGCTGCCCTGTAAGGGTTTGTTGCTGGCACTGATGCAGCCCTGTACATCGCCTTGTCGAAGCAGTAGATGGGTCTGATCCTGATCGTCAACCCGAAGATCCAGCAGTATGGGACTCTCTGCCAGTAACGGTTGTATCGCATCCATGAACCAGGTTGCCAGGGTATCCGCATTTAAACCTATTGTCAGTTTGGTAAAGCCCTCATGCTGAGCGCTGTCCAGGGTTTTCAGCAGTTCGCTCTGCAGCAGGGTCACCTGATGATAGTGACGTTGCAGATGTTCTCCGGCTGCGGTCAATCGTAGTGGCTGACTGCGCACCAGCAGCAACTGGCCCGCTGACTCCTCCAGTTGTCTGATCCGCTGGGAAATAGCCGACTGGGTTAAAAACAGCCTCTTTGCAGCGCGCTCAAAACTCTGCTCTTCGATCACAGTGGCCAGGGCCTTTAGCTGTCGGTAATCAAACATAGATATTACATTAGCCGCTCTAATGAAATATAAATATTATTAGATTTACTGATTTTTGTCGATCTCTTACCCTTGCTGCAATTCAGAAAGTCAAAATAGGTTGTTTAATGATGTCATTGATATTTGCCCCGTTCGCGGCCGGTCTGGCGACCAGCGCTGGCCTGATAATTGCCATTGGTGCCCAGAATGCCTTTGTTCTCAGTCAGGGGCTACGCCGTGAGTATCACTGGTCGATAGCGGCGTTGTGCAGTCTAATCGATGCTCTGCTGATAACTGCGGGTATTGCGGGTATGGGGGCATTGATTGGTCAGTCAGAGCTGATGCTGAAACTGATCAGTTGGGCGGGAGGGGTATTTCTTCTGTGGTATGGTGCGAATGCGCTTCGTTCCGCCTTACGCAGTGAATCCCTGGGGCTCTCCGACAGCAACTTTTCCAGCCTCAGATCGGCATTGCTGACCACGTTGGCGCTGAGTCTGCTAAACCCTCATGTATATCTCGATACCGTCGTGTTGCTGGGCAGCATAGGTGGTCGCTATCCCGACCAGCAGCGCTACTGGTTTGGCACCGGAGCGGCGCTGTTTTCATTTATCTGGTTTTTCTCCCTGAGTCTTGGCGCCCGCTGGCTGGCTCCACTGTTCCGCAAACCGGTCAGCTGGCGCATTCTCGATGTGCTGGTCTGTGTGATGATGTGGACGCTGGCAGTTTTACTGCTGAATGGCAACCTCCGCCCGTGAAGCCGGAGACGGAGGCTGGCGTTTCAACTATTGGGATCGAAAGAGTTACCCATTAGAGTCGCGTAAAGAATACCTGAGGGTCAGACATTACATTTGACACACCAGCAAAGTAACAGGTACAGCTATCACCCAAATCTTCATTTAAAATACCCACTACTATGCGGGAGTATACCTGCCTTGCAGAATGAATTTTTCAATTCTCATCTGGGGGCAAAGAGGGATTTTTATTCATGAATGGCCTAACCCAGCTACCTTTGTGGGTAACGATGGCCCCACTGGTGGCTGTATTCATCTGGAAATCGGTGATGCAAGGCGAGTATATAACTGGGTTGTGCAGAAAACACGTATAACAATGGATTACCCCTGGTAGGTGAAAGATTATGATTCGAACTTTCTTTGTATTAATAACTTCATCCCTGATCTTTGGCTGCGCAAGCCTGTCACCACAAATCAATATCTTAGGTACTTATAAAATTGAAGACAGAACATGTAGAGGATCAGATGTTCAAATTCAATCTTGCCAGAAAATCAGATTACTTGAATTCGTGAAAGGTAATTTTTACAAAATTTCAGATAATGAGGTAGCTTTTGTCATCTGGTCTGGTGATAGAAATGAAGACTTATCGTACTCTGCAAAAAAATATAATGGTCAACTTAACGTGAGCTCTTTCCCCACCTTACTGCCTCTTTCTGACGATTCAGATTTTATGGAATCCATAACGTTAAATTCCGAAGATACAGGGGTGTATAGATTTGGAAGTAAAAACGCTAGCGATATTTCTGAGTTAAAATTTACTCGAATGAGTAGTAACGACATCAATTTGTTACAAAAAGAATACCCCGGTAATGAATAAGCAAGCTTACAGGAGTTACTCTGTTAATTCGATCAAGGACTTTCATGCATTACATTTCACTTTCATATTTCCACAGAGCCTGATTCCAGAGCCTTCCAATTCTGAAAAACAGCAGCTTGACCACAATACACGCCGTTCTCATTAATCAGGTTCCACACAGTAGCGTCTTCTATCCAGAAACGCTTACCCGTCGAAGAGATCCGAATACCACGATAGTCGTCGATAAAGCCATCCTGGGTTACCCGAGTCAAAAGGCGTTCTCGCTCTGCTCTATTTTGAAGCTCCGCCGACTTTCGGGAAGGTAAAGTGGTAAATTCCTGCCACTGCATTTGAAACAAACTGAGCGCTGTCCGGTTTCCATAATTGAAGACAGGATCATCCTCGGTGCCGTGCGAGACAACCGCATAAGGGGCATCATACAGTGCTCTATATTTTTCTGTATCAGGCAGCCCTTTTTTTACTAAATCTTTTCCCGTTAAACGGTGATAGCTCGATATCAGTAATTCTGCGTGCTCAGCAAGATAATCGTTCTTTTGCCCCGGTTCATTCATTGCTTCTGTATTCCCATAAATTTACAGCTCATTCTCCTCAGGCTGCTATCCCCATCGTTTATACATCACGTATAACTGGCTCACCATCATGCGCATTTTTTCATAATTGTGAGCTAATTTACTGTCACCATTTATCTCTTCTATATCCGCAGGCATAAGTTCCTCCTATGTACCAGATGCATCCTGACAGGGTTTTCACCTCAGGTAAACCGCGTCGGATCTAAATAAGCTTTCCTGTAGCTTAATTGACTTCACCTCAGAAGCGTGTAACCTGAAAGCCTAGACCAGTCGGTCTATTTATCACCATAGTCAGAGGATAACAATAATGAAAATAGCAAAAGACGATGTGAATGTAAGACTGGATATTCCAGGTGCCGTGATCCGGCAACATAAGAATTTTGGTGACGTGAACGGATTCGACAAGATTAGTGGAGAGTTTTTCACGTTGTCGAAGGGTGTCGATACCACTCCTCTATTTATCGGTCTTGAGGGAGACCAGTGTCAATGCCCGCATTGGGGTTACGTTTTAAGCGGTCAGCTTACCACCACAGATGCTCTGGGCGAAAAGGAGACGGTTCAGGCAAATGATCTGTTCTACTGGCCGCCTGGACACAATGTAAAAGTTGATGCCGATGCCGAGATCATCATGTTCAGCCCCGAGCACGAGCATAGTCATGTGATCGACCACATGATTGAGATGGTCAACGCCTAGTATTAATGCAGCGGAAGCGCGCAAAATGGCTCGCTTCCGCTACAAACTGAAATCAGTTTAATATGCAGAGCGCACACTAAATAGATGATACATCCTACCAAACAACGCCTGCTCGATGCTGGCCTGGATTCGTTACTGCAACAAGGTTACAACGATCTTGGAATCCAGTCCCTGCTAAATGCTACATGTACGCCGAAAGGCTCTTTCTACCATCATTTCAGGGATAAACAGGACTTCGCACTTCAGGTGATCGAACAATACATGCTACAGGTACATGCAGCGCTGGATCATTGTCTAAGCGATAAAGAGCGCTCGCCACTTAAGCGGGTGAGAATGTTTTTTGAACTGACTGAACAAAGCTACCGAGAACAGGGTTACATGGGCTGTCTTTTAGGTGGACTTGGACAGGAGCTGTCCGGGATAAGCGAGGTGTTTCGTTCAAAGGTCGAGTGGTGCTTTAATGAGATAGCCCAGCGTATTTCCGTTTGCCTGGAAGAGGCTCGTGAGAGCGGGGAAATATCTGCTGATTCTGATACTCAGAGCATGGCTGGGTTGCTGGTTGACTGCTGGGAAGGAGCCGCCCTTCGTAGTCGATTGCAGGGGGACGCCAGGCCTCTGACCGCAATGCTGGACTTCTACTTCAAATCGGCAGTATGTCGCTGATAAAGAACCTGAGGGCCAGGTGTAATCTTTTGCCTTTTGAAATTTCTAACTTGAAAGTTTTAAACGCCGAGTCACAGTCTTTAGCGTGCACTAACGCCGAGAAATGTAACAATACAAGAACTGCCTTATGTTTATCAGCCCCAAATAAGCTATTGTTTTCACTGACATTTTATTTCAAAATAGTAGGCTATACAGGCTTAAACCACCCATTTGTCTATAAAAATCTCCCCGGTAATACATGGGGGGACAACCTTCTTCCTTAAGGTTCGTATTTTCCCTATTAAATTGATCTCTTAAGGTGAAAATCACAGCTTTAAATAAGCAATAATTATTTTGTATCAAAGGGTCACTTAGGCCCGACAGGGTTTTGTGGAGCTCCTCACCCGCCCGGCAAATTAATCACACAATTGCCAACTTGTTCACAGGCTATTTCCCCAGAAAATCATTATCTTAATGCCTACGAGCAATAAGGACTGTTGATCATTGCGATCTGTGCTCCCTCCGAAGTTTATCCGCTCATATTTACGGATCAGCCTGTCTGTTCGGGCGAACTTGAATAGCTTTCCGAAAGGAAGGGAAATCTTTGCTTGTCCCATCGAATTACTTTTTGGTTTTCAGTGCGAACACAGCGCATTTCTGACTCCAATTGTTCACTTGATTCCAGGAGGAATATTCGATGGCAAAGAAACCCACTCGTACCAAAATCGACAGCGTCACGCGTAAAGCTGCCGCTCAAACCACGCTAAAAGTCACTCTCGGCAAGCAAGACTTCCCGGGGCAGCTTGCTGCTTATGTTTTCGACACTGCTGGTAATTTGCTGGAACAAACGCCAGTAAAGGCAGGCGCAATAAAGCTGTCACTTGCCCAGGAAGTGGTCCAGCGCAGTCGCCTGTTTATCGCTCCGGTAGAAGAACAGGCAGTTAAAAAGCAGCCAACGCTAAAGGCGATGAGCCGGGTCGGTGCCTATTCACCCAGTCTGAGATCTAAGGGAACCCTGATCGATACCGTACATATTCCAGATAATCTGGTAGTAGATTGGTTGTTGTGCTTGTGTACAGTGAATGGCCGTGTGATCAAGAAAGATAATGGTAACCCGATATGCGGAGCCCGGGTGCATATCTGCGAAGTAGACAAACTCTGGCGCTGGATTCTTGAATTACCGGAACTGGAAGTATTTCGCTTACGGGATGAATTGCTACGGGTTATTGAAAACCCCATTCCAATCCCCCGACCTCAACCAGACCCTCTACCCATAGAATTCATCGGCCCATTTACGGCAGCGGACAATATCGCTGCGCTCGGGCCACAGCCGGAACCACCTGATCTACCGACATCCGCGCTTCGATCAAAATCGCTGCCCTATGAATTCAATATCAATCTGCGCTCTTCATCTGTCGTCATAGTGCGCAAGACCCTGGTCGACAATCTGCAATTGATCTATCCCTATCTTTGCCTGTGGCCCTACTGGTGGACATTTCACAGTGACGAGATCGCCGTGGTCGAAAGCGACGGCTCAGGCCGTTTTGAGTACCTGATCAGCTACGTCTGCAGCGGCGACAAGCCGGATCTCTATTTTTGGGTGGAATATGAAATCGACGGGATCATGGAAACGGTTTATCACCCGCCTATCCCCTGTAATACCTATTGGAACTACGCCTGCGGTAGCCTGGTCACACTGGAAATTGACGATGCCCGGGTACCTGCCTGCGATACCGAACCGGATCCAGCCGGATGCAAGGTTCAGGTGCTGTCGGTCGGTCGCAAGGTGAGTGTGTCGGAAATCCATGGACCGGGTGCAACCACTGCCAATGAAGGATTGACCACATTTAGCCAGCCTTTCGGTGGCAAACTCGAACCCAGAGTCTGGTTCAGCCGCAGCGACCTGATCGCCAAGGGGATCGAATACTATCGCTGGTCATATCGTCGACTTACTGAAAGCGACGGTACCCCACTGACGTCTCCTGGATCCTGGATGCCGCTGACCCGTACAGTTGTCCGACATTACGCAAAGAAGACTGGAAACAAAACCACTCATGAACCTTTTATTCTGGGACCATATGCGGTAGGTTCCGAGTCGAACCTGTTCAAGATCAAACCCGCAACCCTGCCACCTGGAGCGGTCGAGTGGACCGTTGTGGATGAGCGTGAAGATCTGGCCAGTGCACATTTTGAATCGCATAAACTCGGTAGTGGTGCCAACGACTGTATCAAGGCGCTGAATGCCGCCGGAAAGTATGAACTCAAGCTTGAACTGTTTCGTAATAACGGCACCCTCGTTACGGACTGGGCAGCGAATGGCATCGATCTGGAGGTTACCGATCAACCCGCACCGTTCGGTACCAACACGGTCGCACCCGTTACTGCGTCAGATTACCACCGTATCAATCCGACTGGCGGCACCGACGCTTTCCGTATGGTGTTACGCGTCGATAACAACTGCTGCTCTGCAGCGATCGATGCATTAAGTGGTGTAGGCCTGAGCAACACCCCCTGCGGTTTTTATGAGATCACCCCCAGTGCCACAGTTAACCTGGGCTTTACCGCTTACCACCCTAATGACTTTGCCACCTTTACATTCAGCGTGGTGCAGGGAGTGACTAATCCTGTTAGTCTTGCCAGCGTATCGGGGAAAGCCGGTAACTCACCGGTCCCGACCCTTGACTCCCCGCCGTCACATGCCTATACCCTTAGTGGCAGTGACCATTATATAGAAATGTTTCTCGCCACTGAGCTACTCAATGGCTGTACCCGGGCAGCGTTCTCTGGAGCATTGCATGTATGGACACAGTCCCAGGATGGCTACGGACGGCTGACCAGCCTGGACCGGTTCACTCATTCCGGTTTCGCCCTGACACCGCCGTAACCGCCCTATCCGGGATGGTTTGATGGCACGGTGAAGCTGGCCGTGCCATCAGCACCTGCCTTCCCCCCCTGTAAAATTGCTCCTTTAAGGTGAAAACCTCAGGTTTAAATAAATGCCCCTTTTATTTTACTCTCAAGGACAGTTTGTCAGCCTTAAGTAAATGCCATTCAGGACAGGGCTGGGAAAATTTCCCAGCCCTGTCTGGGTTAGCGTAATGATTCGGCTAACCTCACCAGTTTTACAAATTCACTACGATAACCAAACTGATCGCTGGCTCGGCTTTGGTTGGCCAGTGTCTCGACCTCGGCCAGAGTAAAGTCACCCACCTTTTCGCTGTTTCTCAGCAGTTGGCCAAAGGCAGCCACAGCGGCAGAAAAACGAAAGTTGTCCGAGGTTAGCGACAGGGTTTGCTGAATATTCTGTTTATGCAGGCTATGCAGCATTTCGCGACTGTTACTCTCATGCGGTTTTTTATAACGTAGTTTCAGATAGGCGAATTCATCATTGAAGGAGGTCTGTATGGTTTTCTCTGCCTGATAACGAAGCGGGTCTTTTAATGTGATTTCATACAATGCAGTGACGGTATGACCCGCACCAACATCACCGGCATCGACTCGATCATTCTTGAAATCCTCAGTTTGCAGCATGCGGTTTTCATAACCGATCAAACGATAGCTACTGACCTGTTGCGGATTAAATTCAACCTGGATCTTGGTATCTCGAGCAATGGTCTGCAAAGTACCCCCTATGTCCTGCACTAGCACTTTCTGTGCTTCCTGCAAGCTATCGATGTAGGAGGCATTACCATCCCCGGCGTTGGTGATCTGTTCCAGCATCTGGTCGTTATAGTTACCCATACCAAAGCCCAATACACTTAACGCAATACCGGAACGCTTCTTTTCCCTGATCAACTGTTTCAGGTCTTCAGTACTGGAAGGGCCGACATTGAAATCACCATCGGTAGCCAGAATGACTCGATTAACTCCATTTTGCAGGTAATTTTGCTGGGCAATTGCATAGGCCAGCTCTATACCTGCACCACCGTTGGTGGACCCACCTGCTTCCAGCTGCTCTAAAGCCTGGATAATTTCGCGCCGCTGGTTACCGGATGTGGACGGCAATACCAAACCGGAAGCACCTGCATAGACCACGATGGCAACCCGGTCCTGTATGCTGAGCTGGTTTACCAGCAGACGCAGGGACTTTTTGACCAGCCCAAGTTTATTTGCATCCTGCATCGACCCAGATACATCAAGCAGAAAAACCAGGTTACGTGCAGGCTGCTCGGATTGTGGGGGCTGGTAGCCCTTGATACCGATATGTAACAGGTAACTGCCACTATTCCAGGGCGTAGGACCAATTTCTGAGATGATTTGAAATGGTTTATCTAGCGATGTGGGAGATGGGTAATCGTAATCGAAATAATTGATCATTTCTTCAATACGCACTGCGTCAACTGGTGGCAGGTAGCCGTTATTGATAAAGCGTCGAACATTAGCATAGGCGGCAGTATCCACATCGATACTGAAAGTGCTAAGCGGTTCATCGTTCACCCGGCGCACTGCATTTTCCTGTATTACAGCGTAGTTTTCTCCAGCGGCTGTCGCGACAGATGGTCTTACCTGCTTCTTGCTATACGGCTCTGGATAATAACTGGTAGCGCAGGCACTAAGCAGGGTTAGTGAAGCAACCAGCAGGGCCACGGCTGATGATTTAATTTTCTGTGAATAAAACATACGAATTACTCCTGATGGGTAGTTAGTGTTGCGCTAGATTAGAGATTCCAGGGTGGTAGCCGTTAGGCAAGATGTGTCCTAAAATGGGCTTCAAAATAGATACAAAATGTGGTAACGAAAGACGATGTGCAGTAATTCAGGAAGGACTATCAAGGAGATGTGGGTGATAACAGTATGACGACGGTGTTTAACCATGTTCATCGATTGAAAAGTCTGCAGGGCTGGACCTGGGATCACTTCCTGTCTGAAATTGACAAAATCCACCCTGGGGGAATAGATGAAAAAACACTCTATAGCCACTACCGTCAGCCGCATAAAAAACCGACGACTCATGTCAGCAAGTTGATCAACCAGTTACATGCGCAGTATTTCCCCGATCCTTTTCCACAAGAGATCAACTGCTTGATGAGCGTTTATAACAACCTGGTCAACTGCAAAAAACACCTGACACGTGACAGGGATATTGAAGACCTGCAGTTCTTTTTAAGCGCACAGCTAGAACGTGAAAGTGGACAGGAGCTGCTACGCATCGCACGCATAGCCTGGTTGCTGGGTAATATTCATTTCGACCGTATCCCTACCCTGCGCGATAATGGCCAGCGACATCAGTTAAACGAAACCAGGCAGCTCGCAATCGATTATTATCAAACCAGCGTAACAGCTATCGAAAACCACAACCAGAAAAGCGATGAACCGGTTGGAGCCAGTTACCTGTATAAAGCGCAACATAACATACTTGCCTGTTACCTGAATGCCGTGCTACAGGAGCACCGTAGTAGCGACCCTGATGTGCTTAAATATCTCAGGCAATCCAACTACATTCCTGAGAGTAAAAGCACCATACAGGCTGAACCTTTTCAGTGGAGTATTGCACGCAATGGACTGCGATTCAGTTCGCTACTGCAGAACGAAGAAGACGTTAGATATTTTTTTTGCGCTCTGGTAAACGTCAGCGACAGGTTTCTGGATCTGGATTACCAGCCCCTAAATTATGGTTCGATAGCGGCTGGCGTAGATTTTCAATGGGCGGTGAAACAGGTATTAACACCGGAATATATTAAGACACAACAAAGCGGAACAGGATGAACAAAGCGATGGGAATGAGTAAATTAAAGCTTCTAGTGATCAGTTTTTTTCTGGTCACTACTCTCGGTATGGCCGGTTGTGCGATGACGGAACCCCCTGCTACAGGCAGTAGCCCTACTGATAAAACATCAGAACAGATTGATAAAAATAAAATTATCAAGAAAAAGGATGGCGAAAGCGATGATATGGAAAGACTGGATTAAGCTGAATTGGCTTTGTTGTCAAACTAGCTGACGCTCAAGTCTATCATATAACCTGTACACCACCAGAGATCAATATTAACCCGGCATCAATATAGGTAATGTTCAGCCACAGCACACTGGTTCACGGCAAGGCAACAGCAGGCCGCTGGAGTCATTCTCCAGCAACTGCTGTTAACGCAGATCGTGGGCCAGTGTGCTGCGGCCTATCTTTCATATAATCAATAAGTTAGGAGTCTCAAGAAAACTCCAGCTCAGCGTCGCCTACACGGACGTAGGTGAGGAGCGTGAGCAGGAGCGGAAGCCTTACAGCTCTTGCCAAGGGAACGACCATTGCCTCGGCTCTGGCTTCCTGCTTCGCCCTACCTCCTGCGTCCATGCAGTCGTGCGAGCTATGCCTTGATCTGAAGCTTTCTTGAGACTCTGAACATCACCTATATTGGTGCCGGGTTAATAGTGTAACGAGACACCGACATATGGACCTTGTAGTGTTTCATGCAAGGCCTGAAGTTTGCGATATCCCAGCCTTACGGAAAAATATTTTCGTATAACAGCAACTGAAGCATCGTAATCTCTGATTTCATTCGACCCTATGTTACTCCATGTTGGTGTGAAACGAATCTGCAGCTTGGATACTGTATAAAAGCTGATAGGTATGGTGAATGACATACCGCTATGCTGATCTTTACCCGTTAACGTTACTTCACCCAGACCTAAATCCATCTCGAATTGTGGACTGACAGACATTCGAAAGAGTCCATGAAAATACGACATGCGTAGATTGGTAGCAGAGTCCTCAACAAAATTCGTCTCGCGGTATTGCAAAGCGAGTGGGCCAAATCCCCCTTCAATGCTAAAATCTGAGCCTGATAGGTTCTTATCGATATGTTGCCGATTTAAATCCAGCCTCAACATGGGCAGATCAGGTGAACCAGGTATGCGCAACGGAATATCTTCATACACTGGGTCTGCCGAACCTTGCACGCGCGCCAGAGTTGCTTTCGAAGATTCAGTGATGATGGTACTGATGATATCGGTAATAAACCTTCCTGATGAGGAATCATCCAGATAATTCTCATCATTGTGATGCTCGTCGTGACAATGCCTATGCCTGCATTTACTGACATCTATCTCTTCCACATCACCCTCCGTGGCGGCTGTTTCAAAATCATCGAGCTGGCCTGCATTCAACGCTGTTAAAAACATCAGGCATACCACAGGCACAACCCATTTAAAAAACGATGCTATACGAAACATGTAATATCTCTCGCCTCAATCCCACCTATTTCCGCAATTAACGGAAGCCCCTGTACTCGTTCCCTGTGGCGAGTCGAATGCCTACGAAACGGATGTCCTGATTAAATCATAAGAAGCTGAATATGAGATGAACCGTTCAGGCAGACTGACTATAAAGTCCAACAATCGCTTTGTATTTCTTATGGCTTGTTGTAACAATGAAATCAGTTTTGTTCGTATTGAACGGGGTTGATATAAAGGAAGTCTCAGGGGATCAGCTTTTGCCCTATAGGATTTCTTAGCTGATAGGTCTGAGTATCGAATAAAGGCAAGCTTAAACCACCCATTTAACTATCAAAATCGCCCTGCTAATGCTTAAGTGTTTGTTGATGAAAATGCTTTTCGTCAATTACTGCTTTAATCAGCTCCTTAACATGGGGCATTGTTTTCACTCATAAAGATTGTATTTTCTCTATTAAAATGATCCTTTAAGGCGAAAATCGCAGGTTTGAATGAGCAATATATTGGTAGAATCAAAGAATTACAAAGTTCCAACCCAGTTTAGAGTACCCAACTCATTCTCCCGAAAGCAAGATAGTGGGTATAGGCTACGGTGGCAGCTGAAACATGCGGCTATACGCCTCGATAGTCAAAACTCTCAGCTGTGCTGGTTGCAATGATATTGATCGGCCCAGGAGTATCTGCGCCAATAAAGGCAAAAATTGCCATTGAAATCAAAGTACTCAACATAAAGACTGTTTGCTTGAGCTAAAATAGTAACCATAGTCTCAGCTGTTGAATTGGTATAGTACAAAATTGAGGTATGATAATGAGCTGGCAGCGCATGGAGATTGGGCAGATCCGGGCTGCTGCACTGACTATACAAACCAGAATGCTGGAAGTATCCGGCGATAGACTAGAACAAGGAAAAGCGCAGCATACGAATTAAAAGATGTCTATCCAACTGAACATACATAACAGACTTGCACTCGTGCTTTGGGGCACGGCCCTGCTGGCATTTGTCGTAGCCGGCATAGGGATAGTGCTATTCCAGAGTTTCACCCTGGAGCAACGCACCCGCCTGATCATGGCCCCTTATGCGCAACTGGTCTCCGTCGGCACAGACGCAGCGGTGGCTTTTGAGGACCCCACCCGTGCGCAGGAAATTCTCGATAGCCTGCGCGCAAATTCGCAGATTCAGGAAGCAGTTATTTACCTCGATAGCGGGCGCATACTCGCCAGCTTCAGCCAGGTACCAAACGCTACGCCGGCTCCTTTACCGAGCAGGCCGGATGGTCTCTATCTTGAACGCAACACGGCGGAACTGTTGCAAGCGCTCCCCAAAGGAGGGCGTCTGCGCCTCAGCATGGGACTCGAACAACTCAGCCAGCAAACGCATCAGGCTCTGTGGGTATTCGGTATGGGCGTATTCATTCTGCTTCTGGTCACAGCTGCCCAACTGCTGGTTTTGCGGCGCACGCTCACACACCCCATTACAAATCTGACCCAGGCGACTCAACTTGTTCGGGCCAGTGCGAGCTATACGCATCGCGTTCCTGCGACCGGCACCGATGAAGTGGCTCAGCTGGGCAAAAACTTCAACGCCATGATGGATACTATCCAGGAGCGAGAAGATGATTTGCAGCGGCTCACGCTCTTTCAGCGCACGATTCTGGACAATGTAGCTTACGGTATCATCTCCACGACGCCGGAAGGCATTGTCACCAGTTTTAATCCTGCCGCTGAGCGCTTGCTGGGTTACACGGAAGACGAGATCGTTGGAAAGCAGACGCCCGGATACTGGCACGATCCAGAAGAAGTTGCGCGCTATGCCCAACAGTTATCAAACGAGTTGGGCGAAACGATCCAGCCGGGATTTGACGTATTTGCTGCCCGTCCGCAGCGCAACCTTGCCGAAGAAAACGAATGGAACTTTATTTGCAAGGATGGGAAGCGAGTACCCGTTGATCTGTCTGTAACAGCACTGTACGACGAGGGGGGACGTATTACAGGATTTGTCGGCATGGTTTACGACCTCAGCGAACGTAAGCGGACAGAACAGGAACTTCTGCGCTACAAGGATCACCTTGAGGAAACAGTTCAGCAACGTACTGATGAACTGCGTCTGGCGCGCGATGCTGCCGAAGCCGCGAACAAGGCCAAGAGTGTGTTCCTGGCCAACATGAGCCATGAGTTACGCACACCGCTCAACGCAATCCTCGGCTTCTCGCAACTCATGCATAACGACAGATCCTTGAGTGCCAGCCAGCGGGAAAACCTGGATATCATCAATAACAGCGGCGATCATTTGCTCAAACTGATCAATGATGTACTGGAAATCGCCAAAATCGAGGCGGGCAAGTTGCAACTGGATATCGCCAGTTTTAATCTGCAAAGCCTGGTACGAGAAGTTAGTGATATGATGAGACTGCGAGCACAACAGAAAGGCCTGCAACTGGAGCTGGATCATTCATCGGACTGTCCGCGCTACATCAAGGGCGACGAGGCTCGACTTCGACAGATTCTGGTAAATCTGGTAAGCAATGCAGTGAAGTTCACCGAACTGGGCCGAGTGACCATCCGCCTACGCAGCAGGCACAATGCTCATCACAATTTGCTGATCGAGGTAGAGGATACCGGCCCGGGGATTAGTAGCGTCGACCAGCAGCGTCTTTTTAAGCCTTTCGAACAACTGTCTGCAGGCACCTCTTCACAGGGCGGAACCGGACTAGGACTCGCTATCGTATACCAGTTCGTACAACTGATGCAGGGTGATATCTCTGTTGAAAGCCAAACGGGCAAGGGGTCGCTATTCCGCGTCAAGCTGCCACTGAATGAAGCCGATGAGGCGGATATAACACAGCTGAGCGGAGAAAGGCACGGAGCAGTGGCTGGCATCGTACCACAACAGTCCAGTCGCAGAATCCTGATCGCCGAGGATCAGCAGGATAATCAAATCCTGCTCTCCAGGCTAATGACGGACATTGGCCTGGAGGTAAAGGTGGCGCAGAACGGCAAGGAGTGCATACAGATATTCGAAGACTGGAAACCGGACCTGATCTGGATGGACCAACGCATGCCAATCATGGACGGGGTAGAGGCTACACAACACATTCGCGCATTGCCAGGCGGAGACGAAGTGAAGATCGTGGCCATTACTGCTTCCGCATTAAAAGAGCAGGAGACGACATTACGCGCATCAGGCATCGATGACTACGTCAGCAAACCTTATCAATTTGAAGAGATATACCGTTGTCTGGAAAAACAACTGGGATTGACATGTGTATATGCCGAGGAAACCAGTGAACCCGAAGCTCCCATGGTTGCACCGCCCCGCGAACAGTTGCTCGAACTGAATCAATTAATCGAAGTAGGACTGGTATTTGAAATACAGGAGATAGCCTCTCGTCTGCAAGCAGAGAACGAAGCTCTCACCCCCTTTGCTCAGCAGCTAATGAAACTGGCGAAAGGATTTGATATCGAGGGGGTAAACTCTTTTATAAAAGAGTATTTAAAGTGACAGGTGAAATAGCACTGCTGCTGGATCGTATATCCAGGGCCTGCCGATATCGTTCAGGATATTCTTAATCGCTCTGTCCCGTTTTTCTATCGTGCAGGCTTCTCGATGCGCTATATAGACCCCGCATCCACCATAAAATTGCTGGCAGTGCACATGCGCGCATCATCGGAAGCCAGGAATAGTACCATACGTGCTATGTATATGGGGTCGATGGGGCTGTGCAGACACTGGCGTTTGAGATGAGTTGCCAGTGATTCATCAGTAACCCAGAGTTCCTTTTGACGTTCAGTCATGATCCATCCAGGGACGACGGTATTCACGCGTATACCATGATGCCCCAGGTCTCTCGCCATGGTTCGAGTCAGCCCATGTATTGCGGCCTTGGCTGTCGCGTAGACCGGGAAGCCTCCACCAGCTTCCCACCAGGAGTTTGAGCCCAGGTTAATGATCGATCCCTCTCCCCTTTCTATCATGCCCGGAGCGACGGCCTGGATGGCAAAAAACTGATGTCGCAGATTGGTCGCCATTCTTTCATCCCAGTACTCAGGGGTCACTGTATCCCAGTTATGACGGTCATCGTTCGCCGCATTATTAACCAGCACATAGGCCGTCCCCAGCTTGTCCTGTAACTTGGATATAGACTGTTTGAGTGATTCGATGTCGCATAAATCGGTTTCAGCGAACAGGCAATTGCCGTTCAGTTCTTCCACCAGCCTGGTGGAAAGCTCAACATTCCTATCCAGAAAACCTACTTTAGCGCCCTGCTCTACAAATACCCTGACCATTTCCGCACCAATACCGGATGCGCCGCCAGTGATGAAGACGACTCGATCCTTAAGTGAGGGATGTTGAGACCATATATTTTCGCTTTGCTTGTTCATTTGTTATTCCTGATTGTGGAGCTGTCACAAAAATTAGATTGTACAACCATCTCCGTCACAATCGTCGAACAAATATAGTTATCGATTACTGCTACGCCAGACGCTGGGGCTTTGCCCCATTTGGCGGCTGAATTCGCGATTAAAATTCGACTTGGTTACGAAGCCGGATTGCAGCATTACCTGAGTGACCGGTAGTTCGGTTTCTTTCAGCAGACGGCAGGCTTCGTCGATACGTAAGCCATTGATAAATTGCGAGACACTAACCTCCCGTTGACGATTAATCGCAACCGAAATCTGTCGCGCTGGCACGCCGAGTTTGCGCGCCATGCGATTCAGGTTGAGATCAGGATCAAGATGGATCCGGCTACTCTGAACAAGACTGTCGATGCGCCCCATCAATTCTCTTTCCGCAGCACCGTCACCCTGCTGCGAAAGAGTGCCTTTGGCGCCGCGTGTCGGCTGCACGCGGAATTTCTGCCAGGTGATAAAGGGTATGAATAACAGCGCCATGATGGTCGATGTCCAGCCGACAATACTGGGAATATTGCTGCCCTGGCTACGCCAGCTGTCAATCGCAATAATAAAATCGGTGGCCGACGAAATCATTGCAAGTGCAACCACAGTCCACAACGCACGCATCACATACTCGCGCCGGTTGAAATCGACCCAGGGAAAGGTATCACGCTCACTCAAGCCCAGCATGATCAACGCGACCGCGTAAAGCAGCGTGAACAGCCCCTGTGCAAGATCGATGTACCAGGGTGCAAATGTAAGCAACAGTATGGCGACAGCCAACGGCAGCAGATGAATCAAACCGAGCCAGGCTTGTTTGCCACTGAAACTGGTCGGATTGTAAAAGCTCAGAAAGGCCAGTGGCCCGATCAGTGATGCGGTAATCGGGAAAATCCTCCCCAGCTCGACGATCCCGTAGCCAAAACGCAGGCCGACCATGGTCAGCTGTAACATGACCAAAGCCAGAAACGCGCAGGCAAAGAGGTTACGTGGCGCGGGCCGCGTCAGTTCGACCAACAGAAAGTATCCCAGCATCAGGGCCAGGACAATGGGCAGTGGAATCATCGGCATTGAAGTCAGCCTCAGTCAAATCGGACGACAGTATGCAGTACCGGATCGCGATTGGCTACGACCTCTATCGTGATTCAGGTCGCCGCTTTCGATATCGGGCATCACACTCCTGTCCTGTCAACAGCACAATATTTAAAATCTGAAGAGGAAAATTGATGACAAACAATATCGTAACTATCCTGAAAAAAATATCACGATTGATCGCATGCAGCTTTTTGATAAGCATTGGGGCCGCTCAGGCATCAACTGCCGATCTGATGATTCGAAACGTCTCACTCATTTCACCCGAGCGTACGGCGCCGCTAGATCATGCAACGGTGATCATTCGCGACGGAAAAATCGACGCTATATACGACCATACGACCGCTCCGCATGACGACTTACCGGTGCTGGATGGTAGTGGTCTTTACCTCACCCCAGGGCTGATGGATAGCCACCTGCATACCTTGGTGATACCCGGTCTCGGATTTGTGGGTGGACAGCGTTCGCAGAGCTTTGCCTGGCTGACCAATCTCTACCAGAGGCAACTGGAACGCAGTCTGCTTTATTTCGGCGTAACCCAGATTCTGGACCCGGCTGCGCATCCGGCTGCCCTGGCACGCTCGCGCGAACGCGAACTTGCCCCTGATATTTTCTTCTGCGGCGCGGCGCCAGTGGCGAATGGCTACCCTGCGCTGTTTATGGATGCGGCCGCAATCGAAGCGACTTTGCCCTACCGAGTCTATGAACCCTCCACGCCCGCGTCCGCAACCGGTAAACTCGACCGCTCACAGCATAGCCCTGAAGCGATAGTCAAACGCATGCGCGATGATGGCGCGATCTGCTTAAAGCTATTCTTCGAAGATGGCTGGGATCAACGCAACGACTGGCCAATGCTCAGCGACGACAGCATCAAGCGCATCATCGATGCAGCGCATGCTTCAGGCCTTAAGGTCGTCGCCCACGCCAATGCACTCGACATGCAGCAACAAGCCGTGGCGGCCGGTGTCGACGTACTCGGTCACGGTCTGTGGAACTGGAACCAGTACCGCAAGCACCAGGGTATGCCCGAGGCGATTCGCAACCACCTCGACACAATTCATGAAGCTGGTATAGGCTACCAACCAACACTACGTGTCATGGATAGTATGCGGGAGCTGTATATACCCGAGAAACTGCATGATCCCGCGCTAAAAAAAGTCGTACCTAAGGCGTTGCTCGACTGGTATCAAACACCCGTAGCCCATGCATTCAAGAACGAACTCCGCGAAGAGGATTTCGAAGGACTGCCTGACGCTCGCATCACCAAACTTCTCACCGGGCCCATCGGCCGTAGCGAGCGTAGCCTGCTTTACCTCGCGCAAACAGGTCATAAACTATTACTCGCCAGCGACCACCCTGCAACACCTGGTCACGCAAACCATCCCGGTTTGAGCAGTTATCAGGAACTGGTGCATATGGCTGCGCTCGGTATACCTTTACGACGGATTCTCGAAGCCGCGACCATCAACAATGCGCAAATGTTCGGGCTTGATGACCGATATGGCAGCATCGAAACAGGAAAAAATGCCAACCTGTTACTGCTGAAAGCCAATCCGCTGGAAACAATCGAAGCCTGGGATAAGATTCAATGGGTTATACTGGGTGGGCGCGTGATTGACCGTGAATCCCTGAGTGCCGAGTCGATAGCACGTTAAAAGTTATGCCCGGTTTTACGATACTCATACCTGCTATATCCGTTGCGAAACTTTCTCCTACCGGGATCGAGATAGAGCGCATTTACTTAGTCCTTTTTTAAAGGCAAGTCGATCAAACGTTAAGTATCCATATGAAAAATTGGAAGCATCGCTTATAAACAAGTGCTTAATTTTAATCCCTCCCGTGACAACAGGTCTTCGAACTTGTCCAATGTCACGGGCTTACTGAAAAGATAGCCCTGGTAGCTGGTACAGCCATGTTTTTGAATAAACTGCAGTTGCTCTTCTGTTTCTACACCTTCGGCGATCACCGACATATCCAGGCTATGCGCCATGATGATGATGGTTTGTGCGATTACCGCATCGTTATGATTGTCTGGTAGCTGGGAGATGAATGAGCGGTCAATCTTGACCTGCTCCAGGGGTAGCCGTGTCAGATAGGACAGGGACGAATAACCGGTGCCAAAATCATCCAGGGCGAATTCCACACCCAGTGCTTTCAGGGCATTCATTTTATTGATCGAACCCGTAATACACTCGAGTAACATGCTTTCGGTCAGTTCGAGTTTCAGGTGATGCGCAGGTGCATGAGTGAGTTCGAGAATGGACTGGACTCTTTCAACAAAATCTACCTGTTTAAACTGAAACGGACTGACATTAACCGCCAGCTTCAGATCGCACTTGTCTGGATCCTGGGACCATTCATACAATTGTTTGCAGGCGGTTTCAAGCACCCAGTGACCGATCGGCAGAATCAGTCCGGTTTCCTCAGCGATTGGAATAAATTCTGTCGGCGATACGATACCCCGTTGCGGGTGATTCCAGCGCAACAAAACCTCGGCACCTACGATACCACGCTGCTGGTCAACCTGCGGTTGATATAGCAGTAGAAACTGTCGTTGCTCAATACCCTCACGCAAAGAGGTTTCCAACGCAGCCCGCGCAGCCAGTTCCGCCTGCATTTCAGGATTAAAATAGCGTAGTGTATTTCGACCATCAGATTTTGCCTGATACATCGCAATATCGGCCTGTTTCATCAGTTCAGGTACAGAAATATGGTTGCCTGAAAACAGCGTAATACCCACACTCGGCGTCACATAATGGGTATGCCCATCAATGACATAGGGCTGACCGAGGACGGATATAATCTTTTCAGCAACAGGACTGCTGGACCGCATGGCCTGTCTGGTTTGAGTACCCAGATTATTGAGCAGGATCATGAATTCGTCGCCGCCAACTCGCGCCACGGTATCTTCCTGGCGTACACAGGTGAGCAGGCGTTGGGCGACCTCGACCAGTAATTGATCACCCGCATCATGGCCTCGCGTATCATTAAGCAATTTGAAGTTATCCAGGTCGATAAATAGCAATGCGCCTTGTATCTCCCTACGCGCAGCGGCCGCTAGCGCCTGTTGCAGCCGATCCAGCAACAGACGACGGTTCGGTAACAGGGTAAGTGGATCATGGTAAGCTAGATGTTCGATCTTGTCTTCTGCAGCCTTGCGCTCGGTAATATCAGTCATGGTACCGACATAGTGAGAAACCTCTCCATTCGGATTTTTCACCACAGTGATATTTACCCAGCCTGGATAGACTTCACCATTTTTGCGGCGGTTCCATATTTCACCCTGCCAGGCCCCATCACGCTGGATACTAGCCCACATAGCTTCATAAAAAACTTTATCGTGATGCCCGGAGCTGAGCATATTCGGTGTTGAACCTATCGCATCCTGCGCCGAGTAACCGGTAATCTCACTAAACGCGGTGTTGACACTCAGAATGCTATTCTGTGCATCGGTAATAATAATGCCTTCCTGGGCTTCAAATGCGGTTGCAGCGATTCGAATCTGCTCCTCCGCCTTCTCGTGTTCAATGCGGCGACGCAAGGTCACAATGCCAAAAGCCAGATCATCCGCCAGCTCAGCCAGTAACTTTCTTTCATCTGACGTAAATGCATTAAGTTCAGAGGAATAAATACTGAGCACACCAAAGGTATGTCGATTCTCATCCTTCAATGGTAATGCGATTGAAGACTGAACATGAAAGCGCTCAGTTATCTCGCGCCAGACCCTGACGCTCGGATCATTCTTAAAGTCATTGACGTAGGCTATTTCACCATTACGGATCGCAATTCCACTCGGACCCTGACCGGTTTCCGCCCCTCCCCAGGAAACCGGTAATTGATTAATCACGTTGAAGTCAATATTTTCCCCTGTCCAGGCTACAGGCCTTACCGATTTATCTGGATCATTTTCTGCGTACCCCACCCACACCAGTTGATAGCCTGCTTCCTGACAGATGATCTGGCAAATCTCATCCAGTAATTCCTGCTCGTTCTCTGCGCGTATCAGAACCTGATTACAATCGCTGAGTGCATGCAATTCACGATTCAGGCGTTGCAACGCCTGCTCGTCTTGCTTGCGCTGGGTAATATCGGTCATCATGGCAAACGATCCGTTGAATTCACCATCTTCAAATACTGGTGTTGCGGACAGCAAAGTCCAGAGAGTGGAACCATCCTTTCGCTTAAAGCGACGTTCATATACACCAGATAATCGGTTCTTACGTTCCTCGGTTTTAGCTCGATGATCAGCGATATCCTCCTCAAACATAAAGTCGGTGACCAGTCGTCCATTCAACTCGTCGATACTATAACCAAGCATTTGTGCCATTACCGTATTGGCAAACGCAGTTCTTAAGTCTTTATCCTGAACCCAGATGCCTTCACTGGTGGTGTCGAAAATCCGGCGGTATTTTTCCTCACTTTCACGCAGGTCGCGCAATATCAGCAGGCTGGTTAAGGCGTCTGTTAACCGATAACCAATCTCCTGCAGCAATCGCTTTTCCGATTCTGTCCAGCTGCGCTCGTGTGAGCACTGGTGTAAGGCAAATTGCCAGGGACTGCCCACCTTGGGGTAAAGCGCAGTAGAGATTAAGGATTGTATTCCAAAGTTTTTAATGCGGTTGAGTTCACATAACGAACGACCTGAGTCAGCCCCATAATCCAGCACGCCAGGTGTTTTCAGTTGCAACTCAAGCATTGCAGCTACTTCAGGATCCCAGGAAATTTCCACTCCCATTTCTGTTAAGCCAGGATATTCCGGGCGGGTTTTTTCCATCGGGCTGGACCATGCTGCAGCGGCAGGGTCGCAAGGGTAAAATAGAACAGCACGATCGCAGCCAAAAATCTCCAGCACTTCACCCAGCACATCACTCATCATGGTTTCGAGATCCTGCGCTCGCTGAATAGCGCGGTTGATCCGATCCATGTTGGCCAGAAATTCAGTACGCTGTTGACGCTCCTGCTCTGCCTGTATCTGCTCGGTGATATCGCGACCAATGGCAAGCACAGCAATCACTTCACCCTGAAAATCTCTTTCTGGGGCAAAGCGGATAAGGTGAACTCGAGAATTCCGGTTCCGATCAGGAATGGTCAATTGCATGTCGCTCGATTTTCCGCTATCGAGTACCTGCTGGATATGGCTTTGATACTCAGCCGTTACTGCTACCCCGCTGAAACCCATTTCTAGTGGAGTTTTCCCAATCAACTCGCCAGGATCTAACCCGAGCGTATCAGACATCGTCGAATTCAGGTAGATGGTGCGGCATTGGCGGTCATATCGAATGATGTTGTCCGGTAAGTTTTCCGCCAGACTACGGTATTCCTGTTCGCTCAACAGGTTCTCCATCACCAGTTGTGCGACATCCAGTTTTGCTTTTACCTGCGTCAGCAATTCTGTTGTTGATACAGGTTTCCGGATGACATCGATTTCACCCTCGGGCTCACCCTGACGTTGAGTTTCGATATCGGGAGTGGAGGCCATAAAGATTACCGGGATATCCCGCACAGCTTGATCCGCTTTGATACGACGATAGACTTCGCTGCCGCTGATATCAGGCAGGTCAAGATCAATTAAAATCAGAGCAGGATGATTCAAACTGGCCAGCATCACACCCGCTTCACCGGTTGCAGCGAGCTGAATTCCAAAGCCAAGCTGCGCGAGGCTATCCGAAATAGTCTTTTGATCAGCGGTGTCGCTACCAATGATCAAAATACTGTACTTTTTGTGATAGATGCTAGTCATCTGGTATTACCTTAAAATAAATCTGCTGAGTGCCAAACGGAACATTGACTACATGGCAATCATCGACATGCAGTTTTGCCTTATTTGTTCTATTGCATCCAGCTGAACAAGCACCTTAAATCGAACTATAGCTCCTGAATTATTTGTGGAGAAGAATGTACTCCAGAAGTCTCTCGGACAAATCGCTTCCTAAAATGCGTATAAGCGTTCTTTTGTGATTTTGATTGTGCCTCATAAATCAGGTCCTCGTAAACCCGGCTGGACCTAAATAAATGATTGCAGGCACTGATATCTCATTTCAAAACAGTAGGTTATATCGGCTTAAACTTCCTATTTTACTATCAAAGCAGCCACTCTAATACTCAGGCATTTCTCGTAGCATATACTTTTTTATCGATTATTGCTTTGACCAGTTACACAAAAAAACCATGAAAAAAAATCAATTTGTCTGGGATATAACCTACTTCTTTAAGTTTGTATTTCCCTGATAAATTGATACTTTAAGGTGAAAAACATAGATTTAAATGATCAATAAGTGCTTAAAATCAAAATGTTAATTGGGTCCGACCCGGTTTAGTATTCAATTTAACATGGATAGTTAGAGCTAAAAAAATGATTAAGCTTTATTATTCTCGAAATAAGTCGAAATTTCAGATGCATATTGGGAATATACAGCCAGATCAGAGGTTATATTCTTTTCTCATACCTGATCAGCCTGTGCCAACTAATTAGGCACATATTCAAAAGGAAATTACACCGGACTACCATAACGCGCATATAACCACTTCATGACTAGAGGTGGTGCTATTGTGGTAAGCGCGATTACGATAATCATTCCCGCATAAACTTCGTTATTAAAGATATCGCTTACCCTGCCAAGTTCAGCAAAAATAATACCCACTTCACCCCGAGGTACCATCGACAGGCCGATCATTGATTTCATATACATAGATTCGCGAATAAAAAAGACTCCTGCAAACTTACCCACTATAGAAAGCACAAAAAATATTAGTGAGAAAATCCAGATATATCCTGATGACCAGTCGATCTGATGTAGATTCAATGACACCCCGACCATAACAAAAAATATGGGCACAAAAAGCTGAATAATCGGTTTCATCTGACTATCAATACGATTTGAAAACTCTGCATCTGTACTCAATGCCACCCCAAAGGGCAGGAAAAAACGTCTCGATAGTGCCAGCCCGGCAGCAAATCCACCGAGTAATTCAGGAGCACCTACCACATGAGCAAGCCAGGCAAAAAACAATACCAGAGAAACGATTGTAGTCGGGATTAATCCCGGCATATTATTCATCTTATCAAAGCGATGAATCAGAACTGAGATCAGTTTTGCTGCTAGCGGTGCCAGCACAAAAAAGGTGCCAATAAAAAGAACCACCTTTCCGATATTTAATAGATTAATGCCCCCACCAATAGAAAACTCATATAACAGAGCCAGTAATACTACACCCAAAATATCATCCATTACCGCTGCACCGAGTACGATCTGGCCTTCAGGTGAATGTTGTCGCCCCAGATCAGCTAATACTCGCACTGTGATTCCTATACTGGTTGCCGTCAATGTACCTCCAATAAACAGGCTCACCAGTATCGGCAGCTCAAACACAGTACTGCTTAACCAGTAGCCCAGAATAAACGGCACAAAAAAACCACCTATAGCCACCACCAGAGACTTTCGCCCACTAGTTGCCAGACGTTGAATATCTGTTTCCAGACCTACCTGAAACAGAAGTAGTATGATTCCAATCTCGGCCAATAGTTTGAGTACTTCATTGGGCTGTAGCCAACCCAACAGACTGGGGCCCAGAATAACACCGGCAATCAACTCACCGATGACAGAAGGCAGCCCTAAACGCACGGATACTTCTGCCAAAAAACGGGCCATTAACAGGATTGCTAGTAATTGTAGAAAGAAACTATGTGTTTCCATCAAAATCAACCTGATCGAAGAGAATATTATTACTTCGAGTATAGCTGTTGAAATCAGTTAACCAGCTCATACCCTCAATGTAAAAGATTTATGCAAGAGCTATACGGTCGGCCCTTATATATGACACATATCATAAACTCAACAGAGAAAACGGCAGGGGTAAAGTTAAAGTGATGCAACGGCGTTTTGCGCACAGGTTCCCCTGATAGGCGAACCAGAAATTCTGGATAAGTGGACTCGGCTTTGGTATCGGCCCGGCTTTCGGCAAAATTGTTGCACAAATGGCCAATAAGGAGTCGAGTCAGCACCACCTGAAGCGTTTTCGTTTCTCGCGTTTTACCGATGGCAGTCCCCTGGATATTGAGCCAAACAATTTAGCTCAACCCTCTTCTCCCTGTGAACTGGGAAAAGAACAGGTTGTAGCTATCTGTTAACTTGACAGGTTTCTCTCACACGGCAAATCACTCAAATACTGAACGAACTCAACCTCAAAACCCTCGGGATCAACAAAGTAGATATTTTTCCGATAAGGCTCATCAGCCCCATCTTTGGCTATCTCATATCCAGCGTTGCGAAGCCGCTCGATGAGCGCGTTCAGGTTATTTGTTACAAAGGCAAAATGAGCCAGCCCCAGCTGATGACCACTGAGGTCGCGGTTTTCACCTTCTCCGTTATCGTTAAAGGTCAGGTAGTTATAGTCATCGCCAAAGTGTAACCAGTTGCGTGTTTTACCGTACCACTCACTTTTACCTTGATCACGAATTTTCCAATGCGGAAATGCTGCCTGATAAAAATTCAGGGATTTTTGGATATTACTGACGACCAGATTCAGATGTTCTAAGTGGATCATAATGTTCTCCGTAAGTTGACTCCGCTTTATGCTAATTCCTCAAGTTAACTTGAGGTCAAGGATTTTTTTAATTAACATACAAAAAAAATGAGAGCGCATATGAACGATGCAAACTGGACTGTGGGCAAAGTAGCCGCTCGCTGTGGAGTCAAGGTGAGTACCTTGCACTTTTATGAGCAAAAGGGTTTGATCAAGAGCTGGCGTAATGCCGGCAACCAAAGGCGATACAAGGCCGATGTATTACGACGTATCTCGGTGATCAAAGCCGCACAGAAAATGGGCATCAGCCTGGAAGAAATCAAACGAGCATTTGCCTCATTACCCGACAATCGAACGCCAACAGTCGAGGACTGGCAAATTCTCTCATCCTATTGGCGCAATGATCTTGATGCCCGCATTAACTACCTGACACGACTACGCGATTCTTTAACCGGCTGTATAGGCTGCGGCTGCCTTTCGATGAAAAGCTGCCCTATCTATAACCAGGATGACCAGCTTGGCGCTGAAGGCAATGGACCAGTACTTTTGGAGCAAAGTTTTAATGAATGATGGCTCAGCTTTATGTAAAGCACTTAAAAACTCATCAAAGGTAAAAGAAGGATACCCGTAATTAAGGTAACGTTGCTACAGTTAACCAGGAAATTACCTTGATTGTTATGAAGTAACGTAACCTTTTTGATAATTGACAGAAGGTCTAAAATTTTAAGTTAAACTTTTTAACCTCCTGTACTCTGTGTCCTCAGTGCCTCTGTGGTGAAATTATTATTAATTTGCCAGGGGTTGAAATTATCAGCTAAGCCCTCTATATTAGTTATTACTAATATTCTACTGAGATCGAGGTGCCCTATGGTTATGGAAATAACAAATGAAAATTTTTCAGAAGTCATTGAAAGCAATGATATTGTAATCGCTGATTTTTGGGCGCCATGGTGTGGTCCATGCCGCTCATTTGCTCCGACCTTCGAGAAGGTCGCTGAAGCGAACCCAGAGATCACCTTTGCTAAAATCAATACAGAACAGGAGCAGGAACTAGCGGCTGAATTTCAGATTCGTTCAATCCCAACCCTGATGGTATTCCGAGAAAATGTCATCATTTTTTCCCAACCAGGTGTGTTACCGGAATCAGCCCTGACGGAGTTGTTATCTCAGGTGAAAGCGCTGGATATGGAGCAGGTACACAAGCAAGTTGCCGAACAGAAAGCCAAGGCGGCAGCTGCCACAGCATAAGTATCAAGTAAAACAGCTTTCCAAGGCCCTGTAATTTTTCAGGGCTTTTTTATTCGTGACAGTATCAGAGGCTCAACTTTCAGCCACTTTATTCTTTCCCTTACGTCTTTTCCGTACTGCAGGTGCCGAAAGGCATTCAATCATTCGTTCAACCTGCTGTGCACAACAGCCTGCGCCCGTAGCAGCATAGGTCGCCTTTTTTACCTCTTCCAGCGTCATCGCTCCTTTTATGATGGCATCGATAACTGCCCTTTTGGGGACATCCATACAGGTACAGAGATTCTTATCTAAATCCTGCCTTAGAGAAGCCGGGAGTTTTTCGAGGAGATCAGGTTCAGGAATGGTTTTCAATTTATCAATTCGTTTTTTAATCTTGATAGCGAGCTAGTCTGTTATTTTCTTCATTATACGTATCATAAAGATATAAAACGTCTCTAATATTTCATTTATTAATGAAAGTGTTGATTTGCACATCAACCTGAGAAAAATGCCTTAAGACATCACATTTGATATACACCTGAAAGCAAAAAACTGAGCCTTCTCTGGCACGTTTATAACGGATAAATAGATCCCTGCCTGTTTTTAGTGCCTGGTATATAGACAGAATTGATGATCCAGACTCGATTTGGCTTCATACATGGCCTGATCCGCAAGTTGCAATAGTCCGGCTTCATTTCCAGCGTGATCAGGGTAGATAGCAATCCCATAATCATCGTTCAATTCACTCCACTTCAACTCCCCAGATTTCCTCTGCATATTGCCGAATGGTACGGTCACTTGAAAACTTGCCCATCCGGGCCACATTTAGAATAGCCATTTTGCGCCATTGTTTTTGATCCAGATAAGTTTGTTCGACCTTCTCCTGACAGCGTAAATACTGTTCAAAATCCATTAAATGCAGATAAGGGTCGCGGTAATGATTCATCAGGTCATCAACGACAGGAAGAAAAAGTTGTTTATCCTCTTTTGAAAAACACCCCTGCTGAATCGCATCAATAACCTGACGAATTTCTTCGCTTTCCTGGTAGATTTGTTGTGGCGTGCGTTTGGGTGAACGTTTTTCCCACTCGGCTTCCTCGGCCGTTAGGCCAAATATGAAAATATTTTCTTCACCGACCTCTTCCATAATTTCAATATTGGCACCATCAAGTGTACCAATGGTCAGTGCACCATTAAGTGCAAACTTCATATTTCCCGTGCCCGAGGCTTCTGTTCCTGCTGTGGAAATTTGTTCAGACAGATCTGCTGCCGGGATAATTTTTTCTGCCAGAGACACCCCATAATTTTCGATAAAAACGACTTTTAGCTTATCCCCAACCCGTGGGTCATGATTAACAACCTCTGCAACAGAGTTGATCAGTTTAATAATCAACTTGGCTTTATAATAGCCAGGGGCAGCCTTGCCCGAAAAAATGACAGTACGCGGAACAACCGTCTCATCTGGCCTGGTAATAATGCGCTGATACAGCGCAATCACATGTAATAGATTCAACAGTTGACGCTTATATTCGTGCACTCGTTTCACCTGCACATCGAATATTGAGTTAGTATTTACCTCTACACCACATAAGCGCTTAATAACAGATGCCAGGCGTTTTTTATTAGACAGCTTGGCGGCATGAAACCTGTCTTGAAACGTATCGTCCTCGGCGAATTTTTCAAGTTGTTTAAGCTGCTCGAGCTCTGTGATCCACCCGTCACCAATACTTTCTTTAATCAAAGAAGATAAACTCGTATTGCATTTAAGCAACCATCTTCTGGGCGTAATACCATTGGTTTTATTGTTAAATCGCTCTGGATAAAACTGATAAAAATCTTTAAACAGCCTGGTTTTAATGAGCTCTGTATGCAGCTCTGCAACACCATTAACTGAATGACTGCCAACTATGGCTAAATGTGACATGCGCACTCGCCTGGGAGGACCTTCGTCAATAATTGACATGTTTCTGAGTAAAGCATTCTGCGCGGGATATTTCTTCGCTACCTGGTCCAGGAATCGCTGATTAATTTCATACACTATCTGTAAATGTCGTGGCAGTACTTTTCCAAACAGATCAACGGACCAGGTCTCCAGGGCTTCTGGCATAAGGGTATGATTGGTATAGGCAAAAGTTTTGACACAGATATCCCATGACTCTTCCCAGGCCATGCCATAATCATCCATAAACAGGCGCATCAACTCCGGGATAGCGATAGAGGGATGGGTGTCGTTCAGCTGCACCGCAACCTTATTACTGAAATCTTGAAATCCTTTATTGTGCTTTACGTAACGCCTGAAAATATCCTGAAATGTTGCAGCAACAAAAAAGTATTGCTGCTTTAATCTCAACTCACGCCCTGCACTGTCATCATCTGGCGGATAGAGTACTTTTGATATGGTTTCAGATTGAACTTTATTATGCACAGCACCGATATAGTCACCTCTACCAAAATAGTTTAAGTCCAGCTCTCTAGATGCCTTGGCACGCCACAGACGCATATTGATTACATTATTATTGCCATATCCAGGTATTAAAACATCACAGGGGTTAGCCATTACGGTCTCGGTATTAACCCACTCAGATCGGTAATGACCTTTTTCATCAATATAGCTACTGACCTTGCCATAAAAATTCACCTCATATAAGGGGTGTGCTCGCTCAAACTCCCAGGGCGAGCCATAACGCAGCCAGTTGTCGGGGCTTTCAACCTGGTAGCCATCAATAAATTTTTGATGGAACAAACCAAAGTCATAATTGATACCATAGCCATAAGCAGGGATTTTCATGGTAGCGATAGAATCCATAAAACACGCCGCTAAACGACCTAAGCCACCATTACCTAAGGCAGCATCTTCTTCCTCTTCGCGCACCGCAGCTAAATCAAAACCGAGTTCATCAACAGCCTGCTTCACTTTATCGTAAAAACCCATGTTGAAAAGGCTGTTACCTAAGGAGCGACCTATTAAAAATTCCAACGAGAGGTAATAGACCCGTTTTTGTCTTTTTTTGTAATAACTTTGCTGAGTGTTAATCCAGTTTTCAACCAGAAAATCCCTCATGGTGTAGGCAAGTGCTTTATAAACATCCGGAGTACCAGCCCGCGAAGGATCTCTCCCCTGAAAGCTTAACAAATGGTTTTGTATGGTTTTTTTTATTCCCTCGACATCCTTACTGTTAAATAACGAAGAAAGCGAATCTTTTTCTTTCGGAGCATCTATTGTTTTCATTTTTTTCCCCAACAAAGCATAAGGTTTTGATTTGGAAAAAGCATAATTACAAGCCTGGAATATGACTTCCAAATTACTTAAATATTAAATAATCTTAGTAATTAGATCTTACTCCTCAAGTTGGTTTTTAGCTATATATCAGCCAATAGAACCTTCTATTTCAACCAGGACCTGTTAACACCTGTTAACAGGTCCTGGTTCGGTGTATAGATCAGGGTAATGCGAACTGAGAGGATTCTTCGATATGATCGTATGCTACGACCTGATTGCGACCATTTGCCTTTGCCATATAGAGTCGCTGGTCAGCCAGCTTAAACATCATCTCATGCCCATCGAGCTCCCGCGGTACCTCGCTGGCAATGCCAACGCTGACGGTCATCGAGGTCGAATATATTTCGTCCCAGACCAGTAATCTGGCAATCGCCTCTCTCACGCTTTCGGCAACAATCAGAGCACCATCTATATCGGTGTTCGGTAGCAAAATCGTGAACTCTTCACCGCCATAACGAAATGCATTGTCGGATGGCCGATGCAGGTTTTTCTGGATCACTTTTGCTACATTCACCAGACAAAGATCACCAAATGTATGACCATAGCGGTCATTAATTTTCTTGAAATAATCGATGTCTAATATAAGTAGTGAGATAGGCGAGTTTTCACGATAAGCCTTGCGGTACTCATTGGGAAATACTTCGTTTAGATGGCGTCGGTTATACAGGCTGGTTAATTCGTCAACCTTGTTCAAATCCTGCAAACGTTGGTTGACACGTTCCAGCTCTTCGGTACGCTGGCGGACCAGATTATCAAGCTGTTCGGTGAGTCTGATCTGCGAGTGTAGTAATTCCTGCTGTGCCTGAGTTGACTCCTGCTGCGCTTTTTCACGCAGTTGGCGCTCGTTGTTCAACAGATCAGCCAGACCGAAAGAAAAGAATATTAACTCAAATGCAGCAGACCATTTCATCACCTCTGGCGCCATTGAATACAGCGGGATGACCCCTAGTGATGTAAGAACGGTAAAAAATACCCCGAATAAAACCGCGCCCTGACCAATCAGAAAATAACGTGCGGGGTGGTAACCACTAAGGACGCTACGAGTCGCCGCGATAAAAAGAATCACCAGGCCACTAAGCGTAACTGCGACGTTGATCTTCGCGGCAATTGCGATCGGCGTGAAGAAGATGACCGGTATCGTTATTAGATAAATGAAGACCGCAGCAAGAATAACTTTGTATACACGAGGCTGATGTTGACTTGTTTTGAGAAAGACCATACCAAACAGGCACATTGATATCGCAGCAGTAGTGCTGAACAGGTATACAGCGATTTGCTGGAAGTCTGTCGCCTGAGGCCACAGACGATAACTGAAGCCGATAATCGTAGCATTGAAGAACCACAGATTCAGGATTAGCAACACATACAGACCGTAGACTTTTTTACGCACTCCAATCCATATAAACAGGTTGTAAATGCCTAGCCCAACGGAAATGCCAAAGTAAATCCCGTTAAACGAATTCAGTACATACTGGTTTTCAATATAGGATTTTTCCGTTTCCAGATACAGCGGAACAGATATCGAACTACTGCTCTGTACGCGAATGAACACCTCACTTTGCTCACCCGGCAGCAGAGATATTGGATAGTCGAAATTATTCAGTTTCAGGAAACGCTGGTTAAAGCGCAAATAATCGCCAACGGCGTAATGATCACTCTTGCCCTCACGCTGATGGAAAAATTGCACATCATCGAGTAAGGGATAACGCACCGACAGGTAAAATCGATCATTTTCGCTCTGCCCAACGCGATCAGGCAGATGATTGGCAATGCGCAATTTAATCCAGTAAACACTGTTGCTGTAGCCCATCTGGAAATTACCATGTTTAAAGACTCTGAAACCACCCAGTTTTTCCTGATGTTGTACTTGCTCCAGGCTCAGCTCCCCGGTCGGATCTTCCAGATACTCTATACCCCAACCCAGGTGTTGGGAAAAATCAGGATCGGATATGCTAATGACATCGCTACTCGCCTGCGCATGAAATGGGATCATCCAGACCAGCAGTATCAGAAGACACTTCAACTGTTTGAGATAAGGTATCACCTAAATATCCCACTCATAAAACTCTGGAAAAGGGATTGGCCCAGGGATAACTCAATGAGAGTCTTCCGTGCCGTTTTCATCCGCTTCTCCATTGCTACAAATCTGACCCCGATTGACAAAGCGTGTGGGGAAAAAGTTGCAACGTGTATCACTTTCCCGCACACCGAAGTTCAGGCGGCAAGGATTCATACTCACGCAGTTAGCGCAGGTCATGCCTTCAGGCAGATTGATTTCATGGGTCATAGTTATTACCTCAGTTTTGACCGTTGTGGTTGCGGATAAGGATCAGGAACATTCTTCCAGCTCCATACTGCGCCAGACATCGTCGCATTTAATAAATCCGCTGACAGCATTAGCAGGCATTGGTTTGGCGAGCAGGTACCCCTGAATCTCATCGCAGCCGTATCCGAGTAGAAAATCGAGCTGGGGATAGGTTTCTACACCCTCGGCTATAACCTTTAGACCTAGACTATGCGACATGGCGATAATCGTCTTGGCAATTGCTTCATCGCAATCATTACCCGGAATATCGATGACAAAAGAGCGGTCGATCTTCAGGTAATCTAGCGGAAAGCGTTTCAGATAACTTAATGATGAATAACCTGTGCCGAAATCATCAATAGCCAGGCTCACGCCCATATCTTTCAAGGTGCACAGCGTTTCCATCAGGCGCTTTGATTTTCGCATGAGCATACTTTCTGTTAATTCCAGCTCCAGCAATTCTGTCGGCATCTCGTAGCGTGCCAGTGTCTGTTCAACCACCTTCACAAGGTCTCCCTCGGTAAGTTGCCGACCAGAGAGGTTAACCGCCACTTTAATGTTTTTACCAAACTGCTTCTGCCACTGCATTGCCTGTTTGCAGGCCTGGTTCAGAACCCACTCTCCAATTGGAACAATCAACCCGTTCTGTTCTGCCACAGGGATAAATTCTGCAGGGGAAACTGACCCCAGCTCATCGGAATTCCATCTAATTAGCGCCTCGACACCAGTGATTCTCCCATCGGAGAGTCTGCCTCGTGGCTGGTAATGCAGTTCATATTCATCGTTATTGAGTGCACGGCGCAGGCAGTTAGCAATCTGTAATCGACGCCTTATTGTGTGGTTCATCTGCGCGGTGAAATACCTGAAATGCCCTCCCCCTTCAAGCTTGGCACGATGTAGTGCAATAGCGGCATTACGCATCATCATATCCGCATTTTCACCATCCATAGGATACAGGGTAATACCAACACAACAGGAGATTACGATTTCATACCCGTCGACATTGAAAGGTTTGCTAATCGATTCGATCAGCCTCGCAGTAATCTGCTGGACTTCGTCGAGATCGTTTACCCCCTCGCACACCAGGGCAAACTCATTACCACCCAGACGTCCTACAGCAACCGAATCGTCCACCACATCTGTCAGCACTGTCGCGGCGTGTTTGAGTACTTCGTCACCCACTTCGTGACCAAAGGCATCATTAATATCCTTGAAACTGTCCAGATCTACCAGGATCAGGCCTGCCTTTTGCAACGACACCTTCGAACGCGTAATGCTACTGGCAAGCCGTTCACGTAACTGGGTACGATTAAGCAGTAGAGTGAGTGGATCGCGCTTTGACTGAAATCGCAACAAGGCTTCATTTTGCCTCAAATCAGTTAGATCCTGCAGAACTATAAATGCATGTTCCCTGTCATCACCAGGGAAGCGGAAGAGATTGGCATGGCAAAGTACCTGTATATGAAGCCCCCACCAGCCAACGGCAATCAACGAGATACTGGATTCTGCCTGATCCAGAAAAAGGTCACCCAGAAATTGCTCAGCATCTTTCGGAGGCATGAAACACTCGGCAAATTCAGCTCCAACCAATTGCGAACGTGAGCTACCGATCATTTTTTCTATAGAGGCATTAGCCTGCGTAATCTTCCCATCCGCATTGACTATCAGCACAGGACCCGGATTCGCATCGAGAAACTCGAGGGGAAAGAATCTCTTTTCAGCAGAAATCTCTCCATCATTAGCCCGCGTCATAACAATTCCTCTCTGAGCAGAGGATTTAACTGGCTGGAAAGTACAGGCATGTCAGTCATCTGCTGAATCAACCAGATACCTTCAGGGTAATAACGCCAGAGATTTTTCCCCGCGTCTTAATATGCTCAACAGCACACAGTTTGCTCGAAAGCACCTGACTAACCCCCCCGAGTCATCAACGATTAAAACCTTAATAGACTTCATATAACCCTTCCGGAGTATTCAGTATTTAATTCACTGCGCCTGTAGAAACGGCCCCTGGAACCTGTGTTTTGTACATCGCTCGATATGATATTTCGTTATCCTCAGACGAACGGGACTGGCTCAGTGCTTTCATGGACTCTCCGACTGGTACATACTGCATTTTCACTTCACCACTCCATACCTCGAATACCACGAACCTGTGCCTGTTACCACCAAGATTCTCGCTGGCAATCTGGAAGCCATTTGTTTTTAACAGACTGTGTGCTGCAAGTATGTTTTTCATTCCGATATTGATGAACTTCCCATCCATTGCCTGGTTGCCAAACATATCCCCACCACCAAAGACCTTAACCTGATACTCCTCTCTGGGGGCACCCTGGGCATCAATGTCCCGCATTAACAGATCCATTGCTTCATCAGCATAGCGACCATCCAGGGTTTGCGTCTGCATATTGCGACTCGGCAGCATAAAATGGCACATGCCACCCATGCGTAAACCGGGATGCCAGAACACTATCGAGACACAGGATCCAAGCAGGGTACGGATGCGCGTATCTTGACCGCCGAAATAGTTGCCGCCAGGAATAATAAAAACATCATTTACTGCATGTTGTCTGCTCATCGAGTATCTCCCAGGAATCGCCAATCCGTTTATTTACATATAAAGCATAGTCAACACCCCCCTGGGTTTGCCATTGGACGATTCTGTTATTTGGGTCAGAAAAAGGGAAAAAAACAATGCAACTAGTAAGGAATGTCTGACCTTAATGGCACATACTTAGCCAAGGCATTGATCTGCTCAACAATATGATCACGACACTTCAGGAGCATTAAAACCAGCTCTTTGCTGTGGCTCAATTCGCCTTGTCGCACCTTATCGAGAACTCTTTCAACGACGTGGGAAAACACCACGATGAGATCAAAACCTATCAGCCCAGCCGAACCTTTAATAGTATGTGAGACGCGTGAAAAATCGCATTGATTGTATACTCATACAGCTATGAGGTTTCCATCTGTTGCAATAGACCGTTGCTTTGTTCAAGAAGCTTCTGAATTGCATCTTCCAAACTCATGATTACACGCTGCTTTTTCAGCTTCCTCTTCTACAGGAACTCCAAAGTGTGCCACCAGGTCAAAAAGGTCTAGTCCATCGACTACCGCCTGACTATGATTCAAACACCGTACTGGGCTGGACTTGTCTTGTTCCGACTTACTGGTCATCAACAGCAGCTGTATGCCTGCTTTGTCGATATCGCCCACACCGAGCAAATCGATCTCCACCCCCTCAGCATTTCTCAGGGTTAGCTGTCTCGATTGCCAGGATTCGGACTCGGTAAAGATCTTGAGTTCCCCCGTCAGTGTAATGCATTGTTGTGTTCCGTTGGTTTTAACTGTTATGGACATGAAAGTCTCCCGGTCATTACCGATTGCGTATCGCTTAAGCGACCAATTTACTAACTGCGGCGAGCATTTGCGCCGGTTGAAATGGCTTGGTCACCCATGCCTTTGCTCCAGCGGCCTGCCCCTCCTGCTTCTTTGTTTCACCCGCTTCTGTTGTCAACATGATGACGGGGGTAAACCTGTAATCAGGTAGTTGCTTGGCCTCACGGACAAATGTCAGACCATCCATGATTGGCATATTGACGTCGCAGATAATGAGGTGAATCTTTTGAGCCCCCAGTTTGGACAAAGCATCTTTTCCGTCACATGCCTCGATAATGTCGTATCCAGCCCCTGTAAGAGAGATGTTTACTACCTGCCGCAAAGAAGCAGAGTCGTCAACTATCATGATTGTTTTCGCCATGGTTTTTCTCATTGTGCTAATAGTTAAATTATGAACACCAGGTCTGCGGTATTTCTATTGGACTATCCTGAACATTGTGTAGGGCGAAGTTAATAATTTTCTTATTACTTGTAAGAAGAGTCTGACTCGAATGGCACTTACTTAAGGCTGATATGCGGTCATTGCGAGGAGCTTGCGACGTGGCAATCTCTTCGTCAGTGAGGTTTCGACAAGGTTAGAGATCGCCGCGCGTAGTTTATGCCCTTTGGGTACTCGCGATGACATTTTGCCCTTAAGTAAGTGCCATTCGAGTCTGACCCTGAGAATCAACCTGAAATTCTTAAATATAAGGAAATGATGACAGAGCGAATGTTAAGCTATATATAAAAATCAGTTCGCATATCTGGAAAATTGTCGTTAGGTAGGTAAGGGGTTTACCTTGTAATCTTTAAATACAAATAACACGAGTGGATGCAGGGACCTGACCTACATCCACGCTCTGATAGATTACTCAAGTATGTTGTGTACAGGTAATCGAACTTCCAGCAGGGTTCCTTCACCATCCTGACTGAACAGTACTACTTCACCACCTGCAGCATGGACACGTTCCTGAATATAAAACAGTCCAAGATTACCCTCATGGGGTACCTCCAGGTCTATTCCCATGCCGTCATCGCACATCTTAAGGACGTAATAGTCATTCTCACGCTGCAAACTGACACTGACATGCGTCGCATTAGCATGACTGAGGATATTGTCGAGAGCATTCTGTACGATATGGAACAGCATGTTTGCATGGGTGTCATCCAGCAGGATATTTTCTTCCATAAGGTTGAGTTCACAGTTTATATCCGTCTTTTTACAGAACTCATCCACGATCCATTCGAGTGCCAGTGGTACGCCCATATTGTATGCTGATGGCCGCAACTTACTGCCAACAGACCTTACTATGCCAATCGCCTTATCGGTTACTGCCTGCATTTTCACCAGATGCTCTTTGTATGCGGTATCATCGACAAAGGCAGTTTGCTGTAGCATCCCGATATCCATACGCTGTACCATCAACAGTTGCCCCAGGCTGTCGTACACCTCCCAGGCCGCCCACTTTTGACGTGCATCGTAGTTTGCTTCCTGGTGCATCAATAGTTTTCGTAACAGCTTTTGAGACTCTTGCTGGCGCTGCTCGGTCTCCACCAGCTCTGTAATGTCCCGCCCAATTGCCAACACAGACATGATGCGGCCCTGTGCATCGCGCTCGGGAATGATGCGGATCTGCGACCATATAAGTCTATCGCCTGATGATTGCCAGCGCAGGGTGTATTCTACCTCCCTGCCAGTTTCCATTGCCTCCTCAAGTGCATTCAGATAACCCACCGAAGAGTCGGAGGGTGAATTCGTCTCAACAGATCTTTTTCCGGATAACCAGGCACCCTCAATCAAGTTATCCAAAGAGGGGTTGGAGTAAATCCGACGGCATTCAAGATCATAGCGCGCAATTGTATCAGGGGTATTTTCAGCCATGGCACGGAACGCCTCCTCGCGCTGATGCAATTCCATCTCCATTTTTTTGCGCTCGGTAATGTCCTTACCGATAGAAACCACCCGAACCGGATCGCTCTGCGGAATTTTAGCTAAGGATATCTCGTATTCGCGCCTGCCATGACCGGGCATGGTCAGTGCCGCTTCATAACTGGATGGGACAGGCTCTCCTGACAGGTGCCGACGATAATAAGCAAGCACACGCTCACGATCATCAGGGTGTATAAAGTCGGCCAGGGGGGGATGTTCTTTGAGCTTTTTTTCGGTACAGCCGCATGCGTTTGCAGTTTTATGGTTGCCAACGTAGACAACACGTCCACCCTCAATGACCCATAGCTGGAGCCCCATATCGTTAATGGCGTTTAGCAGACTTTGCTGAAATTCCGATTGTTCAAGTAAGGTCTGCTCCAGACGCTCACGTTTGTCGATCTCCTCCATCAGACTAGAGTTATTCGCCTCCTTTTGCCGATGCTGTTTAAGCACTCTCAGGTGACTCGCCAGTCGCGTTTTGAATTCCTCTAACTGCAGTGGTGTGGTGATGTAATCCACTCCGCCAACCTCAAAACCGCGAACCTTATCGGCAGTATCAGTCAGCGAGGTTATAAATATTACCGGAATATCTTGAGTAGCAGCGTTCGCCTTGAGCCGGCGACAAACCTCAAAACCGTCGATATCTGGCATAATCACATCGAGTAGAATCAGGTCGGGCTGGATGGTCTCAGACAGCTTCAGCCCTTCTTCACCATTTACTGCAATGTGTAACAGGGCACCGGATTTCTCCAGGCTATTTTCAACTATCATCTGGTTAACTGTCGAACCATCAATGAATAACAGTGTGCTTCCGCTTAGATAGTTGTCAGCGGATTCAATCATTTTTATTCACTTTACAGATATGGGATAGGTCAGCAATCCGCATACACAGTTCGTCAGTTTTATCTGCAGCATGACGTAATTGCTGGCACAGAGTTAGATTTTCACGCCGATATTGCAGCACTAGCCCATAAATTATTGCGAGCATCATGCAGAAAAAAAGGGGCATATAGATCAATGTTCAACCCCAGGCGTATATTAAACATAGTAAAGCATAGGGGTATCCATCGTATTGAAAGTGATGAGGCTCCGGACAAAGATTCACAGCAAGTTCCAGTTCGGTTAATGACTATACTAAAGATAGCTTCAAGACCGCCCTGCAGGCTATTGGACAATTCTGAAAATGAGGTAGGATTTTGAGGAAGTTGGGTAGACTGGAGTAAGGATATTCCTACCCAAGCCCGTGCTTCATTGCGTATCTAACCAGGTCTGCATTGCTATCAACACCGAGCTTCTTCATAAGGCGTACCTTGTGAGTACTGACGGTTTTGTTGCTGATTGAGAGTTCACGTGCAATCTCGTTGACACCCATACCCCGCAATAGCATCTGCATAATACCATACTCCCTGTTAGTCAATTTTATCTCGCCATCGGTTTCTTCGGTGTTACCAACTTCGAACACCATTTGCACTCCCAGCGCTGGGTCAAGAAAGTTTCCTCCGGCCGACACTTTTCGGATTGCCGTCAGCAGAGTGACGGTATCACAATCCTTAGAGAGGTAGCCATGGGCACCTGTTTTAAGGGCTCGAGATGCGATATTCGGTTCGGTATGCATGCTCAGAATAAGTATGCGTTGCTTGGGATAACGACTATGAATACGCGAAATAAGATCAACACCACTAACACCGTGCATAGACATATCCAGCAACAACAGGTCAAACTTATCTCCACGCAAAGCATCCAGAACCTCACCACCAGAGGATGCCTCAGCAGCGACTTCAATATCGTCCTGCAACTCGAACAGCTGTTTCAAACCATCGCGTACGATAGCGTGATCATCGGCAATCAGTATTCTTATCATTTATTTTATCTCTCCTCATTCATCTATATTGGTGGTAGATGAGCGATCACACAGGTCCCATGATGCGGCTCGTTACAAATTTCAAACTCACCACCCACCGCCAGCAAACGTTCCTGCATGCCTATCAGGCCAAAGGACGTTGGCTTCACCTTCGTCGGATCAAACCCCTTACCATCATCACTGACCTCAAGAATCACACCACCATCCCGACATTGCAACACTATTTCAACATTGTCCGCCTCAGCATGACGAGCGATATTGGTGAGAGACTCCTGCACGACACGATACAGGATGGCTGCATGGGTGTCTGACAGCTTATCCGTATCCTGATCCAGCCTCAGTTCGCAGTTAATCCCATACTGTGCGGAAAACTGCTCAACAAGTCCCTGCACTCCAGCTTCTAAACCCATGTCGAGTTCAACAGGGCGAAGCTTGCGCGACAGATTACGGGCTACCTTCTTGGTGCGGTTGACCAGCGAGAGTATCAACTCCAGCTTCGTTCGCAGAGCTGGATTGGTATCCGCAAATTCGATATTCAGCGCTGAGGTCTGCAGACTAAGAGCCGTGAGATATTGACCGAGATCATCATGCAGTTCACGCGAAATATGTATACGCTCTTCCTCACGTGCGGTTTCGCGGCGCTGAGCCAGCGCCTTAATTTTACTATTGGATTCCTTGAGTTGTTGCTCAGTCTCCTTAAGTACTGTGATATCGCGCCCTATCACCAGTGCCCCGCGTATCTCGCCGTTCCCCCGCCGTTCCGCTACAAAACTCATTTGATGGATACTTATTTCTCCGGGAGGATACGGCAGAGTGATCTCCAGATATTCAGGTGTACCTGTTTTCATCACCCTGTCCATTGTTGACTGATAGCGTATTGCCTCATCATTCCCCGGGAACAACTCAATTGGTGTTTTACCAATAGGCGATTGACCACTAAAGGCTCTTGCAACCTTTCTCAACGGAGGATTAGCGTATACCACCTGGCACTCAAGGTTGTAACGTGCCACATTGTCAGGCAGATTATCTGCCAAAGTACGAAAGCGCTGTTCGCGAGCTGCTAGTTCTTCCTGTGCGACTCGTCGTTCTTCGATTTCATCACTTAACTTATTATTCAGTTGCTCCAGTTCAGCGGTACGCTTGGCAACAAGGTTTTCCAGATTATCGCGGTGGGCGGCTAATTCAGCATTCCGTGCCTTCAGACATTTGCGCATCCCATCCAGTTCAAGCTGGGTTCCTACCCGTGCGACCACCTCTTCGATCTGCAGCGGCTTGGTGACATAGTCAACTGCTCCGGCTTCGAACGCGGCAAGCTTATGTTTTATATCGGTGAGCGCAGTCATAAAAATGACTGGAACCCCGCTTGTCTCGGGCTGAGCCTTGAGTCGGCGGCAAGTCTCAAAACCATCAGTACCAGGCATCATTACATCAAGCAGAATGAGGTTGGGGGGTGCAAGGGCTATACGCTTGAGCGCCTTCTCCCCGCTTTCAGCCACCCTTACCTTATAGCCATGCTTGTTCAGACCCGTGGACACCAGACCTAGATTGGCAGCATTGTCATCGACTACGAGGACATCATACTCAGAGGGGTCGTTTCCCATCTCTTTTTCAGTCATTAAACATCATCCTCTAAATTCCGTTATAACGATTCAGACCGAAAACTTGGCACATCTTCATGTAATGAGTACAAGTGGCAGTTGTTAAATTTTCGATAAGGCATCCCTGTGTAACAGTAGCTATGCACCTCCAGTTATTCATAATTCTCTAATTCCTGGTACCGCTGCGAATTAATGATAGTATTTAGATTCAAAGCATTTCCTATAGCACACTGAATAACCCCTAACTAAATATATAGTATATACGTAGCTCTTTGGCTTTTACACAATCCCAGATGAATAGACATGCTAAGCAAAACTGTGATTTTGATAAAACCTTATTAACTCGACAACAATCTATAGCATATTCAGAGCCTCAGAGGAATCTATACAAGGCTCAGCTGGCAGTGAACCAGTGTAAATAGTTGATAGCTGTTACAGATTTTCCAGCCCCCCTGAATCTGCCGATACGGATTTACTGCACAGACATGGAAAATACTTTGTCTAGATAAATACAAAGACTGTTTATCTAATCTGATAAAACATAAAAAAACCCCGCTTAAAAAAACGGGGTTTGTATAGTTTTTTAACTTGTTAAATCATTGACCACTCATATTGGTAAATGAACAACAGATAAATATTAAATAATTGATTTTTTATTAGATCTTGATCTTGTCCCAAGACCTAATAAACCTAATCCAAATAAAGCTAAAGTAGCTGGTTCAGGTACAGCAGCCGAATATTGAATGCCTTCTACATAGCTTGCATGATCACCCCAGCCCGTAGCGGCTACCGCCCAGTATTTCGCTCCAGTAAATCCATCGTCGTTTATATACTCTAGCAGAGCATCACCATCCATCGTGTCGAGGTATTCAGCATTTTCGGGTGCTCGGGCATAGTTATATGGGGAATCATATCCGTAGATAGAATCAAAAAACACGCCATCATCACTGAAAAATATATTAAATATTGCGTTATCAGATTTATTTGATCCTGAGGCAACGTGTTCCTGATGATCACCATTAAACCAGATTTGCTCAAGCATTGTATCTACATCAAATTTAAATATAAGCACTTCATCATGTGCAGGTCCTGAACCTACATTTGACTGAAAACTATCATCGCTTCCAACAGAACCGCCGTTTTTGGTATTAGTCGTTTTTCTGTACACGCCCAATCCTGCATTGGCACCTGAATCCTGATACGCTGCGATACCACCATTTTTTATGTCTTCAGAATCAGAATAATCAAAAAAGTCAGTACTAGTCAGATTTACATTACTCAGGCTACCAAAAACTTTAAAATCTCCAAATTTTAAGGCATCACCGCCCGCTTCATAAGGAGAGGTCTGAAATACCTGACCATATGCACCAGGTGTACCTGCTAGATAATTTGGATCTCCATCATCAAAAGAAACAATGGTCGCCTGGGCTGAAACTGACGCTAAACCGAAGATCAATCCTGGCACTAACGTTTTGTATGATTTTTTCACTACACTCTCCAAATCTATGGTTTGTAATCTTAGTAAACCTAAGTTAATTGATTTTTTTGAAAGCAGATTCCAGGCCAAAGATAAATAAGCCATTGTTTAAGCTAGATTTATTATTTTAAACATAGGTAATACATATAAGAAAGCTAGTGGTTTTTAAAATTATTTTTACACTTAGGTACCTTTGTTTGTAAAAAATGCTGACACACATATTTACAGGGTCACAACCAAGTGTGATCTGGATAAAATATTTTTTGTGATTTGGCTCACATCAAAGCCAGACAGAGAAGAAACAGAGGTACTAGCTTGCTACTACGAAAATTACTCAATATGTTAAATGGCTCACAGAAACCACAAATTCAGATCTCATGTTTTTTATTTAACTAGAGCCAACCTTATTGATTTTTAATTTCAATGAATTAAAAAAGCAGATTTAAATTACATCTAAATAAAAAAGATTACTCAGCCACTTTTTTTGCGGGTTAAAGTGTACACCTATAGTAAACCTACATCGATGCGTAACATTTCCAATGGCTGAAAAAATTACACGCTTAGAAATTTAACAATGCTTAGCCAGGAAACTATAAAAAAGAAATGCCCTAAGGTAGAGGATCATCACTTGCCTGAGTTACACACCCTGGCTTGTACATTGAAGCTTCATCGTAAAGGGTATCATCGTTCTTGAAAGTCTCCCAGTCTAGCATCAACTGAGTCAACTTATCTTCCAACTGCGTAGCAACAGATGGATCAAAAAAATCTACCGGACACAATGATACTGAGTGATCCAGTGTCACATCTGCTTCAACTTTCATGGTTGTGGCCTGGGCTATCTGCTCACTTGCCACAACCGTATCTCCAGCCGATACTGTCACCTGGTCAAGGTGATCATAAACCAATAAGTATCTGGAAGTATTATCCGGTGCAATTCGAACCTCATAATCGACAATCACAGCAGCATCATATTGCGGCTCGACAGCCATAACGATTCCATCAGACATTGAATATATTGCCGTGCCTGCCGGCACCACAAAAGTAAAGTGAGGTAACCTCCCACCTGCAAGTCCCGTCCCATCATCTATGAGTAGACCATTAAATTCCATGAATGCTTTTTGTGTATGAACGGTGTCAAACTCATACTGACTTGAAAAATGCATATCACCTGCATCACCTGTATTTGGGTCATAGGTATCAACAGCGATGTGAAGATTTTTTATAACGGGCCTTGTGCCATAATCTACCGGCGTATTATTCGATGGTGAACCACCTGAGCCAGCCCCACTGTCACCACCACCGCTACTCCCACCACCACATCCGGCAACAGCTAATGTTAATAACAGCAGAAGCACCCTTAAACTACGCAATCTTAAAAACAAACCCCGGCACACAAGCAAACTACTCATTATTGTTCTCACTATGTTGAGCGATTAGCATTCAGTCCATTAATCATTCACATGGCTTCCGGCACTAATCAGATAGCATTGACAGCAAGCCTCAAATCAGAGAGTAAATCGAAAGGCATTGTGTTGACCTAACTGCTCTGAGGACTTATTTATCAGTAATTTATAGCACAGGATTTCAATATTTCGAGATCAGGGTCTTATTATTGAGAAACAAGAGCTTATTGAAAAATGTATCGGGTCACACAATTAGGGAGGCTATTTCAGAAAAATCACGAATACAGATATCACTCACCTCAGGCCATAAAAAATCACCTGCTGGATCTATATGGATCGTTTTAACTCCGGCATTTTTGCCTGCCTGTAAATCAAAAAGGTAATCACCTACCATAACCGCTTCGTCAGGCAGCGCTCCCCAGAGTTGAAGTAGATGATTTATGCCATCAGGTGATGGTTTGGGTTCGCAGGAATCACGATCAAGCAGGTGATGCTGAGGGAAAAAATGATCGATACCACAGGTTTGCAAAGTCTGCTGAACCACTGGCATAGTATTGCGCGTGAGTATAGCAAGTTGTGCACCGCTCTCATGCAACCTCTCCAGCACAGGAATTACGCCACGCATGATGGTAGCTTTAGCGGCATAGTAGAGCTCCATTTCATTCAGTTTTTCCCACAGCGGCTCTGCTTTCTGAGCAGGCATTGCTTTCAAGGCTTCAAGAATGGGTATGGCTTTGCTAAGACCAAGCTCTCTACGAATATATTCAAAATCATGCCGGCTAACCGTAAGCGTACCATCCATATCAAATATCCAGTGATTGCACGATGATAGCGAATGACGGTTTAACATAAACTAAGGTATTTGCCATTCAACCACTGTTTGGCGCTGCTCACCCAGCCCATCGATCCCCAGATTAATCACATCACCCGCTTGCAGCCAGGGCGGTGGATCCATCCCAAGCGCCACACCCGGCGGGGTGCCGGTGGTAACAATATCACCCGGCATTAATGTCATAAATTGACTCAGATAACTGACCAGATAGTTGCAGTTGAATACCATCTTATTAGTATTACCGGTTTGCATACGCTTGCCGTTTACGTCCAGCCACATAGCAAGGTTTTGCACATCTTCGATTTCATCCGGAGTAACCAGCCACGGACCGGTCGGACCAAAGCTGTCACAGCCTTTACCCTTGGACCACTGACTTCCACCCCGATCAATTTGAAAGGCACGTTCAGAAACATCATTAACGATACAGTAACCGGCAATGGCCAGCTCGGCCTGCGCCTCATCAAGATATTGCGCCTTGCTACCGATGACTATGGCTATTTCAACCTCCCAGTCCAGTTTGGTAGAATTGCGCGGTTGAATGATATTGTCATTGGGCCCACTGATGCTGGTGTCGGCCTTGTAAAAAACGACAGGCTCGCTGGGGATGGGTAAACCTGCTTCTTTTGCGTGATCAGAATAATTGAGCCCGATGGCCACAAATTTTCCAGGCTTTGCAATACAGGATCCTATACGAGGTGAGCCTTCAACCATCGGCAAAGACTCTGCTTGAATAGCTTTGAGGCGAGCCAGGGAGTCGGGAGTCAGTGTTGAGCCACTGATATCATTAACAACGCTAGAAAGGTCACGTATAACACCCTGGCTGTCCAGCAACCCTGGCTTTTCCTCACCAGCATTCCCATAGCGTAATAGTTTCATTGGGTTTCTTTACTCCGGTTGTCTGGCCCTGACACTCTCCAGTATCGGCTTCATAAACGGTTTATTTGCAATCAGTTCCTGATAGTCCAGACCGGTTAATTCGTAAGGTAATACCAGCCAGTCGCTGGTTGTATGCAGATAGTAATCTGGATTGCGATCCGTGCGATTATTATCAGGCTTGAACCAGATGGTCGCCACTCGTGTTTCGTCAGGCATATTTCGTTTTGTCCTGGACGATAACTTGTTGATCACCGCATCAATATTGAGCCCGGAATTAAATACATCATCGACAATCAACAGGGCATCATCATGCTCCAGCGTTTCATACAGGTATTGCAGCCCATGGATCTTAATATCTGCATGATTATCCACCATGTCCTGATAACTGTCTGCGCCTTCATAAGAGGTGCGTGCGGCAATATGGCGCGTTTTCACCCCCAGATGCTGCAGGCATTCCTGCACATAGATACCCACCGTACTACCGCCACGCCACAGCCCCACGATGACTGTTGGACGAAAGCCACTGTTATATATTTCCACCGCCAGGCGGAATGAATCTTCCAGTAGCTGCTGCTCCTTGATAAACTGCTTGCTCATTTTCTATCCAACCTTTCTTCAATGTTGAAGATATTACTGAGAAAATGAATCACTTTCACCCTATTCATGAGGTTTTATCATGGGCGACAAGCTCTACCTGAATGCCCAGACACTGCTGGAAGACTCTTTCAAGCTAGCAGCACAGGTCATTAATAGTGGCTTTAAGCCAACCTTTATCGTGGCACTATGGCGCGGCGGTGTGCCCATGGGTATTGCGGTACAGGAATTTTTGCAGTATCACAATATCAAAACCGATCATATCGCGATACGCACTGCCTATTACTCCAATTCAAACGTAGACAATACGGAAAAAGAAGTCGCCGTATACGGTATTAACTACCTTTTAAAAAACCTAAGCAACGAAGACAGACTATTGTTTGTGGATGATGTGTTCGATACCGGAAAAACCATTCAGGCAGTTATTGAGCATATTAAAAAACAGGCCCGACGCAATACCCCGGGCGATATTAGAATTGCAGTACCTTATTACAAACCCACCCGCAACCAAACTAATCGCGCGCCCGATTATTATCTGTATGAAACCGAGCAATGGCTTAAGTATCCTCACTCACTGGAAGGCCTGAGCGACGAAGAGATAAAACAAAACCGCCCAGAACTTGCAGCGATTCTAGCCGCTGCAAATTAACTTCTGACAAAATGGGGCAAAGTGAATCAGAACCAGTCGTTGATGAATTCCTGAGGAATATCCTGGTAACACACCGGGCGCAGGAAGCGACGAATCGCTAGTGTACCGACGGAGGTTGCACCGAAGTTGGTGGAAGCCGGATACGGTCCGCCATGCACCATCGAATCACACACTTCAACCCCAGTGGGGAAGCCATTAGCTAGTACTCGACCGGCCTTGCGTTCCACAATCGGCATCAGGCTACGCGCGAGCTCGCGGTCGCCATCATCCATATGCAGCGTACAGGTCAATTGCCCCTGTAAACCTCGAGCTATTTGCTGCATCTGTTCGGCGTTCTCGACCCGCACCACCAGACCCAGTGGGCCGAATACTTCTTCACCCAGTACCTCATTTTCCAGCCATTCCTTGCCTGTTGTTTCAAACAGGTATGGCGTCGCGTTACGCAAATCACAGGTTGAGGTCAGCAGACTTTGTACGCCCGTAGTCGATGCGATTCGATCACGACCTGCACGGTAGGCCGATGCGATGCCGTCGGTGAGCATGGTTTGCGCATTTACCTGTTGCAGCGCGTTGCTCGCGGTCTCTACAAAACTATCCGCTGCTGGTCCATCAACGATAACTGCAATACCCGGATTGGTACAGAACTGCCCTGCGCCCATGGTCAATGAAGCAGCCCATCCGGTGGCGATCTGTTCACCGCGTGCAGCAACGGCCGCAGGTAACAGGAACATGGGGTTAACCGAACCAAGTTCGCCGAAGAATGGAATCGGTTCGGGACGATTGGCACACAGGTTATAAAGCGCACGACCGCCCGCCAGTGAACCAGTGAATCCAACCGCGCGTATCAGGGGGTGTTGCACCAGTGCGCTGCCGACCACCTGATCATGACTTTGAATCAGGCTAAAAACGCCAGCATCCATACCACAACGTTGAATGGCTGCATGTATGGCTTCGGCCACAACTTCGCTGGTACCAGGATGTGCAGGATGTCCCTTAACCACAACCGGACAACCGGCCGCCAGCGCGCTCGCGGTATCACCGCCCGCAGTAGAAAACGCCAGTGGAAAATTTGACGCACCGAATACCGCTACCGGACCAATGGGACGTTGAACCATCTTCAGATCTGGACGCGGTAGTGGCTGACGTTCAGGCAAAGCGGCATCATAACGTCTATCCAGATATTCCCCTTCCAGGATGTGACTGGCAAACAGGCGTAGCTGACCGGTAGTGCGCCCTCTTTCGCCATTCAGGCGTGCTTCTGGCAGGCCTGTTTCCTGGGTACCGATCTCGGTAATCTGTTCACCGCGCAGCTCGATTTCATCAGCAATCGCATTCAACAGGGCAGCACGTTCTTCTCGACTGGAATAGCCATAACTCCAGAATGCCTGCTCTGCAGCCTCGACTGCCTGCTCCACATGTTGTTCGGTACCAACACTGAAATCACGCACCGGTCCATGTGCCGGCTGAGATTGAAAGGTCGATGTACCTGAAACCCAGGTCCCGGCGATGAGATGTTTACCATGTGTAGAAAGCGTCATTGAATCCTCTAGAAAGAATGTTAAAAGTTTATGGAAGTTTAAAAGCGTGGTTGGCGCTGCCGTTGAATGGAAGATCCAGCACATAGGTAAAACCCGCGCCTGGATCAGCAGCGCGTGCCGCAGGGTCATAGCCCTGCCAGGCAGTAGTCACCAGCAGCTGTTGATAATGCTCACCAACAAAACAGGGGCAGCTGGTTTGCGCTGCGGGTAATACAAAGCTGTGCAGCAGTTTGCCATCAGGCGAAAAACCGTTGATACAACAGCTGCCCCAGGCAGCATTCCAGATCACGCCATCAGCGTCGGTAACCGAACCGTCAAAACCGCCACCACAGGGAAGGTCTTCACTTGATAAAAACAGTCTGGGTTCGTCCAGCGGTAGTCCGTTACTAGCATCCAGCGTCACACGCCAGACTTGATTGAGCGCGGTATCCGTGAAATACCCGGTACACCCATCAGGTGAAAAACAGATTGAATTAGGAATCGAAACCTTTGCATACAACTGGCGCAATTCGCGTCCATCGTACCAGTAGATAGCACCCGCTTCTGGCTCAGCGCGCTTGCCCATGGTGCCAATCCACAGACGCCCCGATGGATGCACTCGACCATCGTTGGATCTGGTAAGTGGATTATCTGCTTCTAATTCAGCCAGCAGGCTAAGTTCACCATTATGCAACTGGCGTAGATACAGGCCATCCTCCATCGCGATCAGCTGTCGCTCGGCATCCACCGGGGCCAGAAAACTCGCCATACGCGGCAAGTTATGCACGATGGTCTGATGTTGTGCGAATCGGTGTTCAATGAGCTTGCAGGCAACGATGTCGAACCACCATGCGGTATCGCTCGCGCGATCATAATGCGGCCCTTCTCCCAGTTCGCAGCAGGGGGCATCAAGTTTGAGGTAGTTGGCTGATGTCGTACTCATGGCAAGTTTGTTATTTACCCCATTTAAGGGCAATCAGATCAAGCTCCCCGGCCAGTTCCAGCAGACGTTTGCGGGTACGTTCAGATATAGGTTTTAGCGGATGGCGCACGTAATCACTACGAATCACACCACCGGCCGCATACACCGTCTTTGCAGCGCGCAGACCGCACTGTCGATTTTCGTGATTGATCAAAGGCAGGCATTTCTTCCATTGTGCCAGCGCGGCATCCAGATTACCTGCGAGATAATCGATGACGATCGGGCGGATCTGCTCGGGGAACATCGCCGAGGTCATGGTACCGGTGGCACCAGCATCCAGATCGGCGAGCAATGTGACCGCTTCTTCACCATCGAATGGCCCGTCGATACAGTCGCCTGCGGCTTCGATCAGTGCGGCCAGCTTGTCTGCAGCAAAGGGGCATTCGATCTTGAAATAGGAAACCTGTTGCAGCTCGCGTGCCATCTTTGCGAGCAGATCAACGGGTAAAGTAATACCCGACAGCGGCGCATCCTGCACCATAATAGGAATCGAAATGGCATCATTGACTGCTGCAAAATGTTCAAAGATTCCTGTTGCAGCCGGGGCCAGACCCGAGCCGTGATAAGGCGGCATCATCATCAACATAGATGCGCCCATCGACTCAGCCTCCCTGGCTCTCTGGACGACGATATCGGTGGAGAAGTGGCTGATGGTAACAATCACCGGTACCCTGCCGGCAGCATGCTCCAGACTCACCCGGGTCATGATGGCGCGTTCTTCATCCGACAGTACAAACTGCTCTGAATAGTTAGCCAGGATGCAGATTGCATCGACGCCCTGGTCGATCAGGCAATCAATCACGCGGCGCATACTGTCTTCATCCAGTCGACCATCATCCATAAAAGGTGTCGGAGCGACCGGCAGGATACCGCTTAAAACCTGTTTCATATCAATTCCTCAGTAAACCGTATTCAGCCCGCAGCTTTTGCGCAGGCTGCATCATAACTTTTAACAATCTCAAGCGAACGCAAACTGACATCTGCGACACTATCTCCAGGCTGATACAGTGAGGTACCTATACCAAAACCACTGATACCCGCTGCTACCCATTCAGCAAAATTTGACGTCGATACACCGCCCACAGCGAATAGCTCAATCTGTGGTGGTAACACCGCCTTAAATGCCTGCAATCCAGATGGCCCAAGAAGCTGGGCAGGAAACAGTTTCAGTTGCGTAATACCTGCATTGATCGCGTTAAAACACTCAGTCGCGGTAAACACGCCCGGCATACAGCTCATGGATAAATCCAGGCCACGTTGAATAACAGCCAGATCGCAGTTAGGTGACACAATGATACGACCACCGGCATCGGCAACCGCATCCACCTGATCTACAGAGAGCACGGTACCGGCGCCGATCAGCGCCTTATCACTCAACGCAAGCGCTAGATTACGAATACTGCTCACTGCAGAAGGAGAGTTAAGCGGCACCTCAACGATACTGATTCCAGCTTCGACGATGGCACTGGCAACATCGACCACTTCTTCGGGAGTAATACCACGCAGGATGGCAACGATTTTTCGACTCATGTGACAATCTCAATCTGTAGTGAATGATATAAACTGGACAGCCCGTCAATGGTCAGGCTTTCTGCATCTTCGATGACAGCTTCGGCACCGAGTTCGAGCAATGCATCTGAATAAAGTGATACCAGATCGCCAGTACCGATCAGACGTACCTGCTGCTGGTGCCATAGCTCACGCGTTGCAGCGAGTTCCAGGCCAATCAATAGCCCCGATAAACGTGAGTAAGCTAGTTGAGCGTCAAGACCATGAACTAATGCCGTAGAGCGGATGCTAAAAAGTTGATTGCTGATATCCGCCGGCTTATGTAGCGCATCAGCAACTGATCGATGAAACTCGGACAGATTCAAGGCTTCTTTTGAAATTGCAAAACTCAATGTTGAGTGGGTCGACAATAGCTCAAACAGTTCGCCTGTCATATAGGTCTTAAACTGCTTCACCATTCCTGCTTCCAGCTGCACCCATTTGCTATGGGTTCCGGGCAGGCATACGCAGGCTGAATCTTTGCCAATACGTGAAACTAGGCCGGCAAGCTGGGTTTCTTCACCGCGCATCACATCAACAGGATTTCTCTGGCATAATCCGGGGATGATAAACACTCGTATTCGCCTATCGTAGGTGCTCACCTCCGTCAATTGATCATCGCTGACCGGTTGACAGGGTAAGCTGCGATACGGTGCTTCGCACCAGCCCTGACGGGCACCAGCCATGCCGCAGATCACTACCTGTATCGGTTGTTCACAAGGGCTGGGTAACCAGTCTCCAATAATCTTTAGCAGTGCAAACTCAAAATTATTTGCGGCAACTTTATGCACACCTGCGTTAGAATCTGCCCTGGCAAGGACTTGATTCTGCATCCCGATTGCCCAGGCACGTAACTGGCTGGTACCCCAGTCGACGGCAATCCATTCAAGGTTTTGTCGCTCCGTTATACTCAGCTTGCTGCTTAATTCATTCGACATAGGGCTCTACCCGATGTCTTTTGCCGATCAGAAATGCATCCGCGACCAGCATCATGGGTGAAAAATCCACATCACTTTGCCCACTTTGAATAAGATCAGCCATCCTGGCGTAGAGACGAGGATATTCACCGCGTAACAGAGTATCGCCTGCGTTTTGTCCCTGCTGTAGCTTTCCGTTAATGCTCATAATCGCGCCTCCATCGGATAACAGTAATTCACCCTGATCGGTGACTACCGTGATGGACCAGACCTGCTCGCCCTGTTGACGAAAATCGAACTCGGCGCTTACTTCATCTGCCTGAGGATGAAAAAACTGTAGCTTTGCGGCGATTGGCATTTCCAGATTTTCGGGAATGTACAATTGCGAAGACTGCAGATGTATCGGGTGATGTAGTATCTTTGTCAGAATCGATAAAGCGTTAATGCCGGGATCGAATACACCCAGCCCACCATTTTCCCAGATCCAGGTCTGGCCTGGATGCCAGCGCCGTACATCCTCTTTCCAGGACACATGAATTCGTTGAATAGTCTTATCTGCTAACCACTGCCTGGCGGCCCCTACCTGAGGAGCTTCACGTGAATGCCAGGTTGCAAACAGGGTGACGCCGGCTGCCTTCGCCATCTCTTTTAGCGCCTGACATTCTGCCAGCGTAGCGCCGGGAGGTTTTTCCAGCATCACATGACGCCCGGCGGCAATTGCAGCGGATGCATATTCGAAACGCGGTAAGGGTGGCAGGCACAGCGATAGCACCTCGACATCTGGCCGGGCTTTTAAAAATTGCTGAATATCATTGTAAGCATCGACGCCAGCCACCTTACCCTGATGTGAAACGGTCGCAGCCAGCTCCCAGTGCTCAGATGCGCCAATCGCAGGTAGATGCTGATCACGTGCGATCTTGCCGATGCCGACGAGTGCAATCTTAGTCGTCATTAATGAGAATCCCTGCCGACTTCAGCGCCACGACAGCCGCGCAGAAAATCCAGGTCCGCGCCTACATCGGCACCCTGCACATGCTGTTGATGCAGCCAGAAATAACCACTGCTACTTTCTTCCGCTGCAGGGACCCAGTCAGCCAGGCGCGCAGCCAGTTCTTCGTCCGAGATATCCAGATGCAGTCGACGGTTTTCGACATCGAGTTCGATCATATCGCCATTACGTACCACCGCCAGTGGACCACCTGCAGCGGCTTCAGGCGCTGTATGCAGAACCACGGTGCCATACGCGGTACCCGACATGCGGGCATCGGATATTCTCACCATATCGGTGATGCCTTTCTTCAGGATCTTGGGTGGCAGCCCCATATTGCCGACTTCTGCCATACCGGGATATCCCTTGGGGCCACAGTTTTTTAGCACCATGACACAGCTTTCATCGATATCCAGATTGTCATCGTTGATCCTGGCCTTGTAATCATCGATATCCTCAAATACCACTGCGCGACCACGGTGTTGCATCAGATGTTCTGACGCCGCCGAAGGTTTGAGTACCGCACCCTTGGGTGCCAGATTGCCTCTGAGTACCGCGATACCGCCCTGAAGGGTGAGCGCCTTGTCTACAGGACGGATGACATCCTCATTATGATTGACAACATCTTTCACCTGCTCCCAGATGCTGTCACCAGAGACGGTCAGAGCATCCTTATGCAATAGACCGGCATCGCCCAGATGACGCAATACTACCGGCAGACCACCGGCATAAAAGAATTCTTCCATCAGATATTCACCAGAGGGCATCAGGTTGACGATGGTAGCGATATCGCGCCCGCAACGGTCCCAGTCGTCCAGCGTCAGGTCAACCCCGACCCGACCGGCAATCGCCAGCAGATGTACCACCGCGTTGGTGGAACCACCAATCGCACCATTGGTGCGAATGGCATTCTCAAATGCCTGTTTGGTTAACACATCCGAGGGTTTCAGATCATCCTTAACCATCTGTACGATGCGGCGGCCAGACATCTGTGCCATCACCCGGCGACGGCTGTCTACTGCCGGAATGGCCGCATTACCGGATAACGCCATACCCAGAGCTTCCGCCATAGAAGCCATGGTTGAGGCAGTACCCATGGTATTGCAGCTACCCGCAGAGCGCGACATGGAAGCTTCGGCCTCAAGAAAATCTTCTGCACTCATTTCACCGGCCTTGACCGCTTCTGAGAATTTCCACAGATGAGTGCCAGAACCCACTCGTTCACCGCGAAAATAACCATTCAGCATCGGCCCTCCGGTGACCACTATCGACGGTACATCGGTAGATGCCGCACCCATGATCAAACTGGGTGTAGTTTTATCGCAACCCACCAGTAGCACGACACCGTCAACCGGCTGGCCGCGTATCGCTTCTTCAACTGAGAGCGCAGCAAGATTGCGAAAGATCATGGCGGTAGGACGAAAAGAGCTTTCCGCCACCGAGAACACCGGCACTTCCAGTGGGAATCCACCGGCTTCGTAAATCCCGTTTTTTACCTTTTCCGCCAGCTCACGCAGATGCGCATTACAGGGATTAAGTTCGGACCAGGTGTTGAGAATACCGATCACAGGTCGTCCATCGAATAGATCATGCGGAAAGCCCTGGTTTTTCATCCAGCCTCGATGATAGATCTGGTCTCGACCTGTACCGCCGAACCAGTGCTGGGAGCGCAGTTTACGCGGCCATTGTGCTGGTTTGAATGTCATCAAATTTCTCCAATAATTTGCTAGCCCTATAGAGCCTGTTCGTCTCGGGCCTCGGGTTGCTGATTAAATCAGTACCTACTTTTGTTTGCTGTAAACATCAAAAACAACCGCTGCCAACAGCACCAGCCCCTTGATTACCTGCTGGTAATCGATGCCGATACCTAAAATCGACATACCGTTATTCATAACCCCCATGATGAAGGCACCAACCACCGCACCGACAATCTTGCCGACGCCACCCGACATCGATGCACCACCTATAAATACTGCCGCAATCACATCGAGTTCTACCGCAAAGCCAGCTTTCGGCGTTGCAGTATTCAGGCGTGCAGCAAAGATCAGTCCAGCCAGCGCGGCGAGCAGACCCATGTTGACAAACGACAGGAAGGTCAGCTTTTTCGTCCTGATGCCGGACAGGCGGGCAGCTTTTTCATTACCACCCAGCGCATAGATGCGACGTCCGAGTGTTGTATTTTCAGTCAAAAAAGCATAAACCACGGTCAGCGCAACCATCGACACCAACACGTTGGGCAGGCCACGGAAGGTGGATAATTTATAGGCGACGAAGAGCAGTGCACCGGCCACGATGACTGAGCGTGCGATGAAAAAACCTGTTGGTTCGCTTTCAACACCATACTGTCGGTTACGTTTCCGATTGCGCAGACCGAGCCAGATGATTAATGCCACACCAATGACACCGGCAGCTATTGCGGTACCGTTGGGGCGACCGATACCGAAGATATCCGGGATAAATCCGGTCGACAGGCTCTGAAAGTTCTTTGGAAATGGACCCACCGACTGACCTTCCAGTAGCCATAAAGACAGGCCGCGAAACACCAGCATGCCCGCCAGTGTGACGATGAATGAGGGTATCTTCCAGTAAGCCACCCAGTAGCCCTGTGCCGCGCCAATCACCATACCTGCAAACAGGCAGGCGGGAATGGTCATCGCCACCGACCAGTGCCACTCGACGATCATTACAGCAGCGAGGGCACCTATAAACCCCATCACTGAACCCACTGACAGATCAATATTTCCAGAGACAATCACCACCAGCATGCCAAGTGCCATAATGATGATGTAACTGTTCTGCAGGAAAAGGTTGGTGATATTCACCGGACGTAACAGGGTGCCATCGGTCACTACCTGAAAAAATGCCATAATCGCAATCAATGCAAACAACAGGCCGTATTCTCGTAGGTGATCCGTCAAATAGTGTTTAATGCTTTGAGCGGGCTCTGCCTGCTTGATTTCTGTTTCTGCTATATCCATCAGATATATATACCTCGGTTTATTCTGTAACAATCAGCGACATAATCGCTTCCTGCCCTGCCTCTTCTGCGGAAAGCTCACCAACCAGTTTGCCTTCACACATGACATAGATTCGATCGCACATGCCGAGCATTTCCGGCATCTCTGAAGAAATCATAACGACACCTTTGCCCTGTGCGGAGAGCTCGTTGATGATGCTGTAGATTTCAAATTTGGCACCCACATCGATGCCTCTTGTTGGTTCATCCAGTAGCAGTACCTCGGGCTGTGCAAACAACCATTTGGAAAGCACTACCTTCTGTTGATTACCACCGGATAGATTGCCTACCTTCTGGAACACCGATGGAGTACGGATATTCATCGAATCCCGATATCCCTCGGAAACCTGAGTTTCTCTTGCCGTACTCAACACCCCGCGTGATGAAACCTCGGGAAGATTCGACAAGGTGATATTGCAGGCGATGCTTTCATCCAGGATGAGTCCCAGTGACTTGCGGTCTTCGGTGACATACGCCATACCTGCCTTGATGGCTCTATCCACCGTGGAGACATCCACCGGCTGACCATGCATCAAAAGCTCTCCAGAAATGTTATGCCCATAACTTTCACCAAACAGACTCATCGCCAGTTCGGTACGACCCGCCCCCATCAGTCCTGCAATGCCAACCACCTCACCGGCACGGACGGTGATATTTGCATTATGTATAACCTGGCGGTCATGATGCTCGGGGTGCCAGACATTCCAGTTGCGCACCTCCATCAGGAGGTCGCCAGCATAGCGCTCTCGAGCCGGATAGCGATGCGCCATATCACGCCCGACCATGTCGCGCACGATGTGGTCTTCGGTAATTTCTTCCTCACGAGCATCCAGGGTTGAGATGGTGCTGCCATCACGTATTACAGTGATGCGGTCGGCTATACGACGTACCTCATTCAGCTTATGACTGATGATGATTGAAGTGACACCCTGTGATTTCAGCTCGAGTAATAATTCAAGCAAGGCATTACTATCGCTTTCAGAAAGTGCTGCAGTAGGCTCGTCAAGTATGAGTAAACGCACATCGCGCGACAGAGCCTTGGCAATTTCAACCAGTTGCTGCTTGCCTACGCCCAGTTTATCGATCAGTGTGCCAGGAGCTTCAGTCAGGCCGACTTTTTTCAGCAACTCATCGGTTCGCTGATAGGTTTCATGCCAGTTGATGACACCTTTAGAGGCCTGCTCATTTCCGAGAAACAGATTCTCGGCTATGGAAAGTAACGGAACCAGCGCCAGCTCCTGATGAATAATAATAATGCCGAGCTTTTCACTATCCTTAACATTAGAGAATGAAGCCAGTTCGCCAGAATATTGAATTTCACCTTCGTAACTGCCCACCGGATAAACACCCGACAGGATATTCATCAGGGTCGATTTTCCCGCACCATTCTCACCGACCAGGGCATGGATTTCGCCATCCATGACGGCGAGATTGACGCCGTCTAGAGCCTTGACGCCAGGGAAAGTTTTGGTGATGGAACGCATTTCGAGCAGAGGTTGCATGAAATTTACCTCATCAAATTAATTTTTATTTCATTACCCCCCGTATCCACGCAAATGCGTAGATACAGGGATTAGCAATAAAACCTCGAAATTACTTGATCTGGCTAGCCTTGTAGTAGCCGGAACCGATCAGTACTTTTTCCCAGTTAGAAGCATCAACAGAAACGGGTTCGAGTAGATAGGAAGGTACAACTTTGACACCATTATTGTAGGTTTTAGTGTCATTGATTTCTGGCTTACTGCCTTTCAATAAAGCATCTACCATACCCACAGTTACCCGAGCCAGTTCACGAGTATCCTTGAAAATGGTTGAATATTGTTCACCTGCCAGCATTGACTTAACAGAAGGAACCTCTGCATCCTGTCCAGTAACAATCGGCATTTTTATACCACCTGAACCGTAGCCAACACCTTTCAATGAAGACAGGATACCAATAGAAAGTCCATCGTAGGGTGATAGTACACCGTTGACCTGCTTATCGTTATAGTGAGCAGACAACAGGTTATCCATGCGCGCCTGGGCAACAGAACCATCCCAACGCAACGTGCCTACTTTATCCATTCCAGTTTGACCTGAAACAATCTTGACCTTGCCCTGCTTGATCAAAGGATCCAGCACACTCATGGCACCGTCATAGAAGAAGTAGGCATTATTATCATCAGGAGAACCACCGAACAGCTCGACATTATAAGGTCCTGCACCGAAACGCTTTTTCAGGCCCTGAACCAGAGAGGTCGCCTGTTGTACACCTACCTTGAAGTTATCAAAGGTAGCATAGTAGTCGACATTACCACTATCTCGGATCAGGCGGTCATAGGCAATCACCTTGACACCTGCTGCTGCGGCATTTTCCAGCGCATTGGAAAGTGTAGTGCCATCAATAGCAGCGATGACCAGCACATCAACACCCTTGGTGATCATGTTTTCAATCTGGGCTAACTGATTAGGGATATCATCTTCGGCATATTGCAGGTCGGTGTTGTAACCGGCTGCAGTAAATTGCTTGACCATGGAGTTGCCGTCTGATATCCAGCGTGCTGATGACTTGGTTGGCATAGCTATACCAATATTACCTTTGGCGGCATACGCACTTGAAGTCATCATGGCAACCGCCAGAATCGTAGTACTCAATAGCGAAATTAGTTTCTTCATTTTGTTCCTCTCTTGTGGGATTTGATGCAACGAGCTTCCGTTTTCCGGGTATTATGATCGTTACAGAGCTTTTGATTATCGTGTTCGAGGCATCAATATATCATCGACCACATATCAATCAATTAGTAAATTTGAAATACCTCATATCATTTTAGGTATATATAAATCGCCTCATGCTACATAAACATACACTGCCTGAATCACAAGCCTGTATTTTAAATAATCTCTTTTATTCAGCGCAAAGGGGGCAACTGATTTATGCTGTCTAAAGAGCGCAGCGGGATAAAAAAACAACAACCAGCTCAAGTGCTTACCTGATATTCATTGGCGCTTCATTGTTACCCAGAGCAAACCTTTCTGCATCAGAATAAATCCAAAAAGTAATACACCAATCAGAATCTTTGTCCACCAGCTGGATAAGGTACCATCAAAAATAATATAGGTTTGAATCAGACCCATAATCATCACACCAATAAGGGTTCCCGCAACAAAACCACTGCCACCGGTAAGCAGCGTTCCACCTATCACAACGGCCGCTATCGCATCAAGTTCGACACCGACCGCAGAAAGTGAATACCCCGCAGAGGTATAAAACGAGAAAATAATACCTGCAAGTCCTGCCATAAACCCTGAAAACGCATAAATCATGATGGTGGTTCGAGCTACCGGAACACCCATCAGACGTGCAGTTGCTACACCACCGCCAAGTGCATAGATATTAGTGCCAAAGCGTGTACGTTGCGCGATTAGTATGCCAACAAGAAATACGCCTAACATAATGAGCCCCATCAGGGTTAAGCGCCCTCCTCCAGGCAATCGAATAAACACCTCCTGAAACGTGGTATAGAATTCATGCGTAATAGGAACAGAGTCGGTAGAAAGCACAAACGCCATACCTCTAGCGAGAAACATTCCCGCCAGGGTCACAATAAAGGGCGGCATCTCCAGATAATGAATGACAACCCCCATAAAACCACCAAACAGGGTGGTGATGGTTAACACAATAAGGAATGCAGTGAGCGGATGCAGTTCAGTATTCTGCAGCAGCACCGCAATAAAAACTCCGCTAAACGCAATCACCGAACCCACAGAAAGATCAATTCCGCCTGACAGGATGACAAAGGTCATGCCAACTGCTGCAATACCAAGAAATGCATTATCGGTAAACAGATTACCAATCACCCGGGTTGAAAGTATATTCGGGTACTGTGCATAACAGATTGCGTATGCCAGCAGGAAGATGATAAACGTAATAGCCAGAGGTAAGTATCGTGTCTTCACTGTGGTTTGTCCTGCTGCTTGAGTTCGGATATAAAACCCAACCTGGAGAATATAGACTGGGTAACAGGGGACTGAATAAACAGGATAATGACGATAATCGCTGCCTTAATGATCAGATTGAATTCTGGTGGATACCCGGAAAGTAATATCCCCGTATTAATAGATTGAATGATCATGGCGCCCAGCAGGGACCCCAATAAAGAAAACCGCCCCCCCAGTAATGAAGTACCACCCACAACCACGGCCAGTATGGCATCCAGCTCAAGCCACAACCCTGCATTATTTGCATCGGCACCTTTTATATCGGCAGCTATTATGATTCCCGCCATCGCAGAGCATAGACCCGACACAGCGTAAACAGCGATAAGAAGCACCCGACTATTCACACCTGAAATGGTACTTGCTCGTCGGTTGATGCCTATCGCTTCAATCAATATGCCGAGCGCTGTTTTTCTCACGATCAGGCCAATCAATAGCGCACTTGAGATCCAGATAATCACTGGCATCGGCACCCCGTAAAACGCTCCGCTACCTATATAGATTAAGCCTTCATTGGTAAAGGTCAGAATAGTACCTTGCGTAACAAGCTGCGCAATACCGCGGCCGGATATCATCAGAATCAGGGTGGCGACAATCGGCTGGATATCCAGTAGGGAAACCAGTATCCCGTTCCATAATCCACACAGCAGGCCAACCCCCAGAGATAAAACAAGCGTATTAAAAAGCCCCAGGTCACTATCAATTGCAGAAGCTGCTACTGCACCGCAGATTGCGACTATCGCACCAACCGATAGATCAATGCCTCTGGAGGCGATCACCAATGTCATACCAATGGCTAATAAAGCAACCGGCGCCCCTCTGTTTAAAATATCGATCAGGCTTCCATACAATCGTCCGTTTGCTATTCCTAGATCAAAGAAATCAGCAAAAACAATACCATTCAAAGCCAGAATAGCCAGCAGAGTAATGAGCTGAGGTAAAAAACGTCTAATTGATTTATTAACAACTACTGTCATGCTGTAACTCGCTTCACTTCATCTTCCGATGCAATTGCCTGCACGATGTTAGCTGTGGTGATTTCTTCACCGACAAGCTCATCCACATGGGCACGATCCCTGACTACGATGATACGGTGGCTGTAAACCACCAGCTCTTCCAGTTCCGAGGAAATAACCAGTAGCGACATCCCTTCAGCACACAGCCTTTCGATTAATCGAATGATTTCAGCATGTGCCCCGACATCTATACCACGAGTGGGCTCATCCAGAATCAGAAAACGCGGATTGGTGACCAGCCAACGAGCAAGTATGACCTTTTGCTGATTGCCCCCAGAAAGCAGTCGTACTGCTGTTTCCTGGTCGGCGGTGCGTATATCCAGCATTTTTATATACTGTTCGGCAAGCTCTGTCTGCCGTTGTTTTGGCAGTGGATGCGTCCAGCCACGTTTCGCCTGCAAGGCTAAAATAATGTTTTCGCGTACCGATAAATCACCAATAATGCCATCAACCTTGCGGTCTTCAGGGCAGAATCCAAAACCACGGGCGATTGCTGATTTTGTGCTATTCAACGCTATCGGTCCCTTATCATCCTCTGCCTCACCACAGCTAGCTGCTCTGACCCCAAATAAGACTTCCGCTGTTTCAGTACGGCCTGAACCTAACAGTCCAGCCATGCCCACAACCTCTCCCTTTTTAATATCGAGATCAAACGGTTTAATACTGCCAGTACATCCAAATTGTCGGAAGCGAAACGCGTATTGACTGGAGTCATCTTCCACCGCAACCCTTTCGCGTGTTTCCTCATCCAGCTCATAACCCAGCATCATTTTGACCAGCTCAATACGACTGATCTCTGATGTCAGCTGAGTGCCTACCATTTGACCATTCCTGAGCACTGTAATGCTGTCACTGATAGCATATACCTGGTCTAAAAAATGAGAGATGAAGATGATTCCTATGCCTCGATCACGCACCTTACCCATGATATCGAAAAGTATACGCACCTCATTGGCGTCCAGACTGGCTGTAGGTTCATCCAGAATGAGAACTTTTGCAGAGAGATCTATAGCACGCGCAATCGCAATGATTTGCTGTAACGCAACCGAATATCCTGAAAGCAACTGAGTGACATCAATATCAAGTCCGTACTCGGATAGAATCTTTTCAGCCCTGAGGTTCATGGCTCTGGTCGAAGTTAACCCAAATCGAGTGGGTTGACGACCAATCAACATATTTTCTGCCACCGTCAGGTTAGACAGGAGATTAACCTCCTGATACACCGTCCCTATACCAAGAGTCTGTGCATCAAAGGTATCCTGCGGATTGATCTCCATACCATCGAGCCTTATCTCACCTCCATCTTTATGGTAAACACCTGTCAGGCATTTGATCAGAGTAGATTTACCCGCGCCGTTTTCCCCCAGCAAGGCATGCACCTCGCCCGGCTTCAGCGTGAAATCAACCTGATCGAGAGCGACCACGCCCGGGAACCTTTTTGAAATCCCAATAGCACTTAACAGCGGCTTCTGACTATTCACGAGGTTTCTCCACCATAGTGACGAGAAACAATCTTTTGTTGAAAATAGATCCTGCTAGCTGGTAACACTGGCCAGCAGGATCTAATAAGACTGTGTACCCAATTAGAAAGAGTGTGGGCCGTATAAAGCAGCCCACAACTTAACTAAAAATCATTAATACCCAAGATCTTTTTTCATCTCGTAGACTTTCTTTGGGTCATCTGCCTGAGTGTAGAGGCGGGATTCGGTTTGAATCCATTTAGCTGGTTTTGTACCGGATTTAAGATAGGCATCTAATGCATCAAGAGCCGGGCCAGCCATATTAGGGGTCAGCTCAACGGTTGCGTTAGCCTCACCAGCCGCCATAGCGGTAAAGATATCCGGTACGGCATCTATAGATACCACAAGAATATCTGAACCTGGTTTCAATCCCGCTTCCTTAATTGCCTGAATTGCGCCCACCGCCATGTCATCATTATGTGCATAAACGGCACAGATATTTTTCCCGCCATTTTCAGCTTTAATAAAACTTTCCATGACTTCCTTACCTTTGGTGCGTGTGAAATCACCGGTCTGGCTACGTACTATTTTCAGATTCTTATGCGACTTGATGCCCGCCTCAAATCCTTTTTTGCGATCAATTGCAGGTGAAGATCCGGTGGTGCCCTGCAGCTCGACAATACGACAGGCTTTATTGCCCACGGCATTTGCAAGCCACTCACCAGCAACCCTTCCTTCATGCACCAGGTCAGAGGTCACAGCAGTTAGATACAGATCTTTGGGTGCATTTATTGTGCGGTCGAGAAGCACAACAGGTATCCCGGCTTCCTTAACCTCTTTCAGTACAGAATCCCAGCCCGTGGCTACGACTGGTGCGATTAAAATAGCATCAACCCCCTGAGCAACGAACGAACGTAGCGCCTTGATCTGGTTTTCCTGCTTTTGCTGTGCGTCAGCAAATTTTAAATTGATACCTCGTGCTTTTGCTTCCTGATGGGTCAGCGTTGTTTCTGCTGCACGCCAACCGGATTCAGATCCAATCTGCGAAAACCCGATGGTTAAAGCGGATGCTGGCATTGCTGAAAAAGCAACAGATACAAATGTACATGCACCTAATAGTGCCGTTTTGAAACTCATAGTAGTACCCTCTTGTTTTGATTTTTATCGAAACTTTTAATTTGAGAATTCGATTAAAAGTAAGCCTGGGATGAATAACCGCAAGACGTCATCGCGATTTTAGGAAAGGTGCTCGAACTACTGACCATTGAAATTGATTTGTGCATTGGTGATTCCCCCTCATATGGTATTTTTATACAACGAACCTGCTGTTTTCTGCATAGCATGCCGTTGCTCGACTTATGATTTATTTTGTCGAGTTAAGAATATAAACATCGACCATATATCAATCAATTGCTAATATCGAATTTGTACATAGCAATTTTGGTATAGAAATGTCAGAAGATCTGATCCTTAAACTCCAGTTAAAACATTTCCGACTGATCCATGCGATCAATATTACCGGACAATTGGGATTGGCTGCCGAACGGCTATCTATGACTCAACCAGCCGCATCAAGAATGCTTTCAGAGATAGAACATTTTATCGGGCAATCTATTTTTTCGCGTAGCCCACGAGGGATGTCAGCGACCCCAATAGGTGTAGTACTGGCAAGACATGCGGAGGATTTACTGGGTAGCCTGGATGAAGCAGTACGTGAAATTCAGGCATTCCAGTCAGCTAAGGCCGGTGTTGCGCGAATTGGCGCAGTGACCGGAGGTGCGATGGGATTGATCGTACCCGCAGTGCGCGAATTCAAACAAAACAACCCAGAGGTTGATATCCATATCCATGTAGCACCCAGTGATCAATTGATCACAGGTCTGATGGATGGCGAATACGATTTTGTATTATCACGCATCCCACCCGGTATTGATCCGCGCCTGTTTACCGTATTGCCCGGCCGTGTGGAAACCATGCGTTTTATGGTACGCCAGGGACACCCATTGACTGAGCATAAAAACCTGGGGCTGAATGAACTGGTGGATTATGAATGGGTCATCCAGGCACCAGGGACACCGCTCAGGGCTGCGGTAGAGGAAGCCTTTACCACTCAATCTGTTCCCTTGCCGCATAAGATTGTGAACACCACCTCGCTGCTGGTCATGATTGCCTACCTCGCTTCGACCGATGCCATTGCACCAATATCTCATGAAGTAACGGAACTACTCGGCTCTCGACAGGTGGATGCCAAACTCGCGGTACTGGATATCTACAATGAAGTTATCGTGACCCCCTACCACCTGATTACACGTAAAAATCGTTTAATCAGTCCCCTGGCTCAGCACCTGAGAGAACTGGTGTTTAGTAAACTTTCCAGAACCGGGCGCTCTGGTCGATGATAATGGGATTAATCAAGCAGGACCTTGACTCCATTATCGATCAAAAAAGAAGTCAGTCCTTATTCAAGTTTCTCGTAATCATGAGAAACTGTTTTTCAGCTTTTCAAACTGTTGAGAAAACTCTGTTACCAATCCCGCATCAGAAGTCACCAGTATATTTTCTTCATTCACCTGTGTCGCACTATGAGTCCAGTTAAAGCTTCCATTCACTAAAACCCTCTGATCAAATATCGCAAACTTATGATGCATATGGTGGGGCGATTGATCGAGAAGGACTTTGACTCCTTTATCGATCAAAAATTGAATATCACTTCCTTTATCATTAGCTTTATCGTTATCACTGATGACAGTTACCACAACACCTCGCTGATGAGCCTTTAAAATAGACTGAGTGATCTCATTATCCGAGATGGTAAACACACAGATATCAACTCTAGCTCTGGCACCTCGTAACAGGCTGTTAATCCTGTTTCTACAACTGTCCCCAGGGCTGAAATAAGCCGCAGATTGAATAATAGTATCTGGAGCTTTTGGCTGGATAGATTTAACCACCCGTTCCAGCCAACCAAGCACGTTTATCGCCTCTTCACCCCCCATCTTTATGTAGGGGCGACTAAGTTCAAAAGCCTTATTGCGTATAAAACGTAGCCGATCATCTTCGAGTGTTTCTGCAAAGTCCTTGAACACTGCTTTCTCCTGCTGATCAAGTTTATGATCCTGCAGGCTTTCCTGTAGTACTTCCTCTAATGCTGATAAATCCATAGCTTGTTAATCCGGCTCAATCGCAAGAAGTATAGCGACCAGGTGCTTACCTGATCGCTATATGCGCCTTAGGCCTCCGCCTTATTTTGAGGCAGGATAATATTAAGCACTATCGCAACTATAGCTGAAAGACCAATACCCTGTAAGGTGAATTCACCATAGTTCAGCGCCATACCACCTAGACCAAATACCAGTACCAGAGAGGTTATGACCATATTACGCGTATCAGACAGGTCTTCACCTGAACGAACCAGTGAATTCATACCGATGGCTGCAATCGCTCCAAACATTAGCGTCATGATGCCCCCCATTACCGGAGTAGGTATGCTTTGTAACAGTGCGCCCGTTTTACCTGAAAAGGATAGAAAAATAGCAAAGCCTGCCGCCCAGGTCATAATCACCGGGTTGAAGGCTTTAGTAAGAGCGACCGCACCGGTAACCTCGGAATAAGTGGTGTTTGGTGGACCACCCAGAAAAGCAGCTGCTGAAGTAGCCAGTCCATCGCCCAGCAAGGTGCGATGCAGCCCCGGCTTTTTAATAAAATCCTTACCGGTGACAGCACTGATAGCCACCATATCACCAACATGCTCTATGGCTGGAGCAATCGCGATGGGAACGATATACAGAATCGCTTCAAAATTAAATTCAGGTGCCGTGAAGTTGGGCATGGAGAACCAGCTTGCGCTAGCTACGGCATCAAAATTAACAATTCCAAAAAACAACGATGTGATATAGCCGACGATAATACCAATCAAAATCGGAATCAGCTTAAACATACCTTTACCCAGAAAAGACGCCAGAATAGTAGTCACCAGGGTAATCATTGAAATAGTCAGTGCCGTATCATGAGCCACCAGCTCAATAGCACCATCACCTGTTTTCCCAAGTGCCATAAAAATGCCAACCGGTGCCAGGCTCAGGCCAATTACAATAATCACAGGCCCCACCACTATTGGAGGCAGGTAACGATCAATAATCTCTTTTCCCTTCAACTTGATCAGGCCACTCAACAGTGCATACAGTAAACCTGCTGCTATTAAGCCCGACATGGTTGAAGCTATGCCCCAGGTTTTTACGCCATAGATTATCGGCGCAATAAAAGCAAAAGAAGAAGCAAGAAATATTGGCACCTGACGTTTAGTGACCAGTTGAAAGATTAAGGTACCTATGCCTGCGGTAAATAATGCAACATTAGGATCGAGCCCCGTTAATATGGGTACCAGCACCAGTGCACCAAATGCAACAAAGAGCATTTGTGCACCTAGAATGGCATTTTGTATTGGAGATTGGATACTGCTTTCTGAGTTCATCGAATTACTCTCAAAGGGTTAAAAAAATCTATTTAGTGCCAAACAACTTATCACCGGCATCACCAAGACCAGGGATGATGTATCCGTTTTCATTCAGATGATCATCAACGGCAGCGACATGGATATCCACATCAGGGTGTTGCTTTTGAACGGCTTCGATGCCCTCGGGGGCAGCGACCAGAAAAAGGCCTCGGATATTGGTACAGCCGGTTTTTTTGACCATATCTACCGCGGCATTAAATGAACCACCGGTAGCGAGCATAGGATCAACGATCAGGGCCATACGGTCTTCCATTTTAGCCACCAGTTTCTCAAAGTAAGGTACCGGCTCCAGAGTTTCTTCATTTCTATACAGGCCGACCACGCTGATACGAGCATTAGGGATCAACTCAACGACACCATCAAGCATACCAAGACCTGCTCTAAGAATGGGCACAATGGTAATTTTTTTGCCCTTAATCTGTTTGATTTCGACCTTGCCATCCCAACCCTTAATGGTTGTGGATTCTATTGGCAGGTCGTTAGTAGCTTCATAGGTAAGCAACATGGAAATTTCACTAGCAAGCTGGCGGAAACTTTTGGTACTGATACCATCTTTTCTAAGCAGACCCAACTTATGTTGAATCAGGGGGTGACTGGCGACATGTATAGCCATTGATAATCCTCGTATCGAAGAGTTTTTAAATTAAGGTAGCTCTGAATAAATTATCAGAGATCCCAAAGAATTTTAGCTGCAAAGACTGCATCACAACCCGAGGTAGATCAATAATCTTATATACAGCAGAGTTTTTACTGGTAGATCAGCACCTGCTCTAGCGCAACTGACTATCCTTACTACCACGTCTGTTATAGCCCTGATTACTGTTCTGCTGTTCATCGAGTTTTGACTGGCAGCCCACACACAGGCGTACACCAGGGATAGCATTACGACGCGCCTGTGGTATCTCAGCATCGCATTCTTCGCAGTGAGACAGCCCTTCACCTTTAGGCAGGCGGCTACGCGCCTGTTTTACCGCATCGTTTACGCTGGCATCTATCTGATCCTGCACAGCCCCGTCAGGAGCCCAACCACTAGCCATAATCTGATCCCCCGTATCTATAAGCTACAGCACGAAGACTGAATTAAAATGAATAACAATGCAAGACGAAAGGACTCGAGTAACTGAAATCCTTTATATCATCTAAATGGTTGCCCGCTTAATAGCAAAGCCCATATACTGATATCAAAAGCAAAGCTAAGGAATAAATAATGTCTGAATCAGATATCGGTTTAATCGGTCTGGCTGTCATGGGTCAGAATTTGGTCATGAATATGAATGATCATGGTTTCAAGGTCTCAGTTTTCAACCGATCAATCAGTAAGGTAGATGCGTTTCTTGCTGGTGCCGCCAGTGGCAGCAATGTCTCAGGGTATCATTCATTAGAATCACTGATTGCATCACTCAAATCTCCGCGCCGCGTCATGCTGATGGTGAAGGCAGGTGAAGTGGTTGATCACTTTATCCAGCAACTTATCCCATTACTGGATAAAGGTGACATCATCATCGATGGCGGTAACTCACTCTATACCGATACGGTAAGACGCAGTAAATCACTTGCGCAACAGGGTATTTTATATATCGGCAGCGGTGTTTCCGGTGGCGAAGAAGGTGCCCGTCATGGTCCGTCTATCATGCCTGGTGGCAATCCTCAGGCCTGGCCTCATGTAAAAGATATATTTCAGGCCATCTCAGCCAAGGTTGATGGCGATGCCTGTTGCCAATGGGTTGGGGAAGAAGGTTCAGGCCATTACGTAAAGATGGTACATAATGGCATCGAATACGGTGACATGCAGCTCATCTGTGAAGCCTATCACCTGATGGGCGAAGGCATGGGTATAGATGTTGATTCCATGCATAATGTATTCTCAGACTGGAATAAAGGCGTACTGGATTCTTACCTGATCGAAATCACCGCCAACATACTTCCGGTTAAGGATGAAGATGGTTCGCCGTTACTGGATAAGATCATGGATAGCGCCGGACAGAAAGGTACCGGAAAGTGGACGGGTATCAATGCGCTGGAACTGGGTATTCCGCTGACGCTGATTGGAGAAGCGGTATTTGCACGTTGTCTATCTGCTCTCAAAGATGAGCGCGTAAAAGCAGAAGCAATACTCGGCGGCTCCGGGCCTGAATGGAATGGCGAGCAGAAACAGGTCATCAGCGATCTGCATGATGCCTTATACGCTTCTAAAATCATTTCCTACGCTCAGGGATTTATGTTGATGCGCGAGGCCGCAAGAGAATATGGCTGGACCCTGGATTATGGTGCCATAGCCCTGATGTGGCGAGGTGGCTGTATTATTCGCAGTGCTTTCCTGAAAAACATCAAACAGGCTTATGAGAAAAATCCACAACTAGAAAACCTGCTGCTGGATTCTTTTTTTAGCGATGCCATCAAAAAGGCAGAACCTGGCTGGCGCAAAACAGTTCAACTTTCGATACAGCTGGGCATACCCGTTCCCACCTTCAGTTCAGCACTTGCCTTTTATGATGGTTATCGTCGCGGCCGATTACCGGCTAATCTTTTGCAGGCGCAACGCGATTACTTTGGTGCCCACACCTACGAACGCGTCGATAAGCCGCGCGGTGAATATTTTCATACCAACTGGACAGGAAGCGGCGGCGATGTCTCATCTTCGCGTTACGATGTCTAAAATCAAAGCTTAGTTATTGCGAGAATCTTATGATTGATCACTGCACCTATGTCATTTTCGGCGCAACAGGTAACCTGTCGCGACTCAAGCTTATGCCCGCTTTGTATCACCTTGAATGTGCTGCAAAGCTCTCAGAAGATACTCGTATCATATTTATCGGCAGGCGTAACTGGACTCAGGATTATTGCATTGATCAAATCCATCAATGGGTTGAGGCCAAGGCGCGTGGTGGCGTTGATGAAACCCTGTTTAAACGTTTTGCAGATCGCATCGATTACTTCGAAGGTGATTTGACCGATATTGATATGTACCAGAGGCTGGAAAAAGCACTCTGTACCGATTGTGGCTATCCCGGCAATGTCATTTACTATATGTCCATTCGCCCGGCTGAATTTGGTCTGGTGGTAGAAAACCTCAGCAAGGCGAATTTGATGGATGAAACACATGGATGGAAACGTGTAGTGGTTGAAAAACCTTTTGGCTACAACCTGGAAAGCGCCAAGGCCCTGCACCACCGTCTATCGCGTTATCTGACTGAAGAACAGATATACCGCATTGATCATTATCTGGGCAAGGGCACGGTACAAAACGTACTGGTTTTTCGCTTCGCCAATGTGATGATGGAACCATTATGGAATAGAAACTATATCGATCACATTCAGATCACCCATTCCGAAAGTTTTGGTGTAGGTAGCCGGGGTAATTTTTACGATGGTACAGGTGCCATGCGCGATATGATTCAGTCGCATCTGCTACAGCTGTTAACATTGGTCACCATGGAACCTCCAGTCGATATGGATGCAGAGTCGCTGCGGGATGAAAAAGTAAAGGTGCTAAAATCCATACGCCCAATTCCTCAGAATGCTGTCGATGCCCATAGCTTTCGTGCTCAGTACACAAAAGGCCAGGTAAATGGTAAGCCGGCTAAAGGATACAGAGAAGAAGATAATATCCCCTCTGAAAGTGTCACAGAAACCTATGCTGCGCTAAAAATCTATATAGATAACTGGCGTTGGCGGGGTGTGCCCATTTATCTGCGTACAGGCAAGGCAATGACTAACGATCAGTCATCTGTTTCCATTTGCTTTCGTAAACCCCCCAAACAGTTTTTCAGAAACACTAACGTCGAACAAATGCACCGCAACTGGGTAATTTTAGGCATACAGCCTGAAGATAGCCTGCGCATGCAAATGACTGTGAAAGAACCAGGTCTAGAAATGAAAACCCGCCAAACCTCGCTGGATGCCAGTTTCCATCATTTGGGTGAACAAAAAACCGATGCTTACGAAGACTTACTACTGGATGTCATCGAAGGCGACCGCTCTCTCTTCCTGCGCTATGACGAAGTGGAATATCTCTGGGCAGTCGTTGACCCCATTCTACGCACCTGGTCAACGGAACGTGACTATATACACACCTATCCTGCGGGCAGCTGGGGCCCTAAGGAAAGCCGAAGAATTTTCGACAAAGCCGAACAGCAGTGGCGGCACAGCCTGGAAGTAGAAGATAGTTACGAATAGACCACAACACGGGGGTTTGTCTGGATTGGAGTTAACCACGAAGCACACGAAGAAGAGATTAAACAATATAATCTCCGTGTTCTCGGTGTTCTCGGCAATTGCTCGGCTCTGGCTTCCTGCTTCGCCCTAACACCTACGTCCATGTAGGCGTCCTGCATTGCCCTACTTACGGGCATCCTGCCCTAATCTGTGGTTTAAATAAGAACCTTTCAGATCGAACAATCTTACCGCAGCACCTGCAAGCCCCATACGAAACACCTGCAACAATCTAAAAAACCTTCGTGGTTCATTCTTTTGCAGAATGAAATTAACCACGAAGCTCACGAAGGACACGAAGAAGAGATCAAATAATATATTCTCTGTGCTCTCAGTGTCCTCTGTGGTTTAAAAAAATCCTTACCGCCCGCACAACCAAACCGCAGCACCTGCAAGCCACCATAGGCAACATCAAGAACAACCAGAAAACCTTCGTGATCTTCGTGTTCTTCGTGGTTCATTCTATTGCTTCGTGGTTTATAACCTAGGCAGGCAAATCACTCTGCCCCATCAGGAACTCATCCACAGCACGTGCGCACTGACGTCCTTCGCGGATCGCCCACACCACCAGTGACTGACCTCGGCGCATATCGCCGGCAGTAAATACCTGTGGTACTGAGGTCTGGTAACAGCCTTCACCTTCGGTAGTTGCAGCAACATTACCACGCGCATCCAGATCTACACCTAGTTGCTCGAGCATGCCGGCATGTACCGGATGCACAAAGCCCATGGCCAGAGTTACCAGATCGGCCTTAAGTTCAAATTCAGAACCCGCAACCTCAGACATATTCCAGCGCCCCTGATCATCCTGACTCCATTCAACCTTGATGCATTGAACCGCTTTGACATTGCCCTGACCGTCATCGATAAAGGCTTTGGTAGCCACCGACCACATACGCTCACAGCCTTCTTCCTGAGAGCTGGAGGTACGCATCTTGTTAGGCCATTCGGGCCAGGTTGTGCCTTTGTCTTCTTTCTCAGGAGGCTTCGGCATGATCTCGATCTGAGTTACAGACAGGGCACCATGACGATTAGATGTGCCTATACAATCAGAACCAGTATCACCACCACCTATCACCACCACATGTTTACCTGTAGCACTGATTAAATGATCCAGGGCATCAGGTCGGTCCTGAATGACCTTGCTGTTAGCTCGCAGAAAATCCATGGCAAAATGCACACCATTCAGTTCACGCCCTGGTACTGGAAGGTCTCGTGGCGCTTCAGAACCACCGGTAAGTACCACAGCATCAAAATCCTCCAGCAGGGTTTGAGCTGGTACATCTACGCCAATATGGTTATTACAACGGAATCTTACCCCTTCGCTACGCATCTGACCCATACGGCGATCGATGAGTTTTTTGTTGAGCTTAAAATCAGGTATACCATAACGTAGTAAACCACCGATCTGATCTTCCTTTTCAAACAGTATCACCATATGACCCGCACGAGCCAGTTGCTGTGAAGCGGCCATGCCTGCAGGACCCGAGCCCACTACAGCGACCTTTTTATCGGTTCTATGCTCAGGCACCTCAGGGATAATCCAGCCTTCTTTCCAGGCATGATCAACAATCGCGCATTCAATCGATTTGATGGTTACCGGGGTGTCTTCGATGTTCAGCGTACAGGCTGCCTCACAGGGCGCGGGACAGATTCGACCGGTAAATTCGGGGAAGTTATTGGTTGAGTGCAAAATAGAAATAGCTTCCTGCCACTGACCTTTATACACCAGATCATTCCAGTCCGGGATGATATTGTTTACCGGACAGCCACTGTGACAGAAAGGTATTCCGCAATCCATACAACGCGCTGCCTGTTGCGTCATCTCACTGGGAGACAACTCAATAACAAACTCATTGTAATGATTTAGACGATCACCTACCGGGGCGTATGTGCGATCCTGACGATCGTATTCCATAAAACCTGTTGGCTTACCCATGATTATTGGCCTCCTGTAACAGCTTCTGCGGCGGCTTGTTGACGTGTCTGCATCTCTTTCAAGGCTCGACGATATTCGACCGGCATGACCTTAACAAACTTTGGCAGGTATTCATCCCAGTTTTCCAGGATATTAGTAGCAACACTGCTATTGGTGTAATGCTTATGATTTTCGATCAACTGCTTTAAGCGGATCTCATCAAAACGCGTCATATCATGACTTACATCGACACGTCCCTGAGTTTCCAGGTCTCCACCCTGATGGTCGAGTTTCTCTAAAGCAATATCTTCCTTTTCAATCGGCTGCAGCTCAACCTGAGCCATATTGCAACGCTGCTCGAAATCACCCGCTTCATCCAGTACATAAGCGATACCACCCGACATACCGGCTGCGAAGTTACGTCCGGTTGAACCCAGACAAACCACGATACCGCCAGTCATATATTCACAGCCATGATCACCAACACCTTCAACCACTGCCGTAGCGCCTGAGTTACGTACACAGAAACGCTCGCCAGCGACACCGTTGAAATAGCTTTCACCACAGATGGCTCCATACATGACCGTATTACCAACGATGATATTCTCTTCGGCTTTTCCTATGGCAGACTCTTTGGGTGGGTAGATCACCAGACGACCACCTGACAGGCCCTTACCGACATAGTCATTGCCTTCACCTTCCAGTTCAATGGTGACACCTTGAGTCACCCAGGCACCAAATGATTGACCAGCCGTACCTTTGGCCTTGATATACACCGTATCATCAGGCAATCCGGCATGGCCATATTTCTCGGCCAGTCGTCCCGATAACATCGTGCCAAAGGTTCGGTTGTAGTTATGAATGTCGATATCAATCTTGACTGCTTCAGCTTTTTCAAGAGCAGGTTGTGCCAGGCGAATCAGTTCATTATCCAGCGCCTGATCCAGACCATGATCCTGACCTTCTGTGTGATAGATAGAGTCGCCTTCTCGCGCTTCAGGCTTATACAGTAAACGACTGTAATCCAGCCCATTGGCTTTCGAATGCTGAATGGCCTTACGCATATCCAGACGATCTACCTGACCAATCATGTCTTCGAATTTTCGATAACCCAGACTGGCCATTAAACGGCGCACCTCTTCCGCAACGAAGAAGAAATAATTCACCACATGCTCAGGCTTGCCGGTAAAGCGACGACGCAACTCAGGATCCTGAGTAGCAACACCTACAGGACAGGTATTGAGATGACATTTACGCATCATCAGACAGCCCTCTACAATCAGTGGGGCAGTAGCAAAACCAAATTCATCCGCACCCAGTAAGGCGCCTATCACCACATCACGTCCTGTACGCAGGCCTCCATCGACCTGTACCGCTATACGGCTACGCAGACGATTGAGTACAAGCGTTTGATGGGTTTCAGCCAGACCTATTTCCCAGGGTGAACCGGCATGCTTGATGGATGTTTGCGGGCTTGCACCCGTACCGCCATCAAAGCCGGAGATAGTCACATGATCCGCATGCGCCTTGGAAACACCCGCAGCAACCGTTCCCACACCAATCTCGGAAACCAGCTTCACACTGATTCGAGCTGCAGGTTGAACATTCTTCAGATCATGAATCAGTTGCGCCAGATCTTCGATTGAATAGATATCATGATGCGGTGGCGGTGAAATCAGACCCACGCCCTGAGTTGAATGACGCACCCTGGCTATCTGTTGATTGACCTTGTGCCCTGGTAGCTGACCACCTTCACCAGGCTTGGCACCCTGTGCCATCTTGATCTGGATATCATCAGCATTCACCAGATATTCAGTGGTAACACCAAAGCGACCTGAAGCCACCTGTTTAATCGCCGAACGCATCGGGTTCATAGTACCATCAGGCAGCGGCGTAAAGCGTTCAACCTCTTCACCACCTTCCCCGGTATTCGACTTACCACCAATTGAGTTCATCGCAATCGCCAGCGTGGAATGGGCTTCGGCAGAGATAGAACCGAAAGACATCGCTCCCGTTGCAAAACGCTTGACGATTTCTTTTGCGGGTTCAACTTCGTCTAACGGTACGGCTGTAGCGTCAAAATTGAATTCGAATAGCCCACGTAACGTCAATAACAACTTATCCTGTTCATTGATGGCTTTGGAATACTGTTCAAAGGTCGACCAGTCATTCTTACGTGTTGCATGTTGCAGTTTCGAAATGGTTTCCGGAGTCCACACATGATCCTCACCTCTGTGTCTATAAGCATAATCGCCACCGACATCGAGGTGCTGCTGATAAATCATCGCGTTACCATAACCCTTGCCGTGCCAGCGCACGGTATCCTCGGCCACTTCGTCCAGACCAATACCCTCAATGCGGGTTGCTGTACCGGTAAAATATTGTTCAACAAATTCTGATGACAGACCGACAGCATCAAATATCTGGGCTCCACAGTAAGACTGATAGGTAGAGATACCCATCTTCGACATCACTTTTTTCAGGCCTTTCCCAATCGCCTTAATGTAACGTGACTGTGCTTCATCAACAGTCAGATCATCTGGAAACTCATTTTTCAACATGGGGATGGTATCGAAAGCCAGGTAAGGGTTAATCGCTTCCGCACCATAGCCCGCCAGGGTTGCAAAATGATGCACTTCAAGCGCCCCGCCTGTTTCCACTACCAGACCAGAAAGTGTGCGTAGCCCCTTTCTGATGAGATGCTGATGTACTGCAGAGGTGGCAAGTAATGCTGGAATCCCAATATTGTCTGCATTCACCAGACGATCAGACAGGATAATAATATTAAAACCTTCTCGCACTACCGTTTCAGCTCTGGCACACAGGTCGTCCAGCGCCCCCTTCATACCTGCTGCACCCTTTTCCGCAGGATAGGTAATCAGCAGAGTTTGCACACGAAAAGCCCCTTCAGAATAGGTTTCGATATGACGAATTCGTTCCAGATCCTTATTAGTCAGCACTGGCTGATTCACTTCCAGGCGTTTATGCTTACCGGCTTCATCGAATCCCAGTAGATTTGGACGTGGGCCAATCAGCGAGACCAGTGACATCACCAGCTCTTCACGGATCGGATCGATCGGGGGATTGGTCACCTGAGCAAAATTCTGTTTAAAGTAGGTCGACAAATGTTTTGCGCGCAGTGACAGAACCGATGGCGGGGTATCTGTACCCATTGAGCCAGTCGCTTCCTGCCCTGTCACCAGCATAGGTAACAGTAAGAATTTCAAATCTTCCGAGGTATAGCCAAAATTTTGCTGGCTTCTCAGCAGTGTCACACCACTAGGGGCCATCGGCGGTACGCTGGAAGGAAGCCTGTCCAGATAAATCTGAGTATCATTCAACCACTGCTGGTAAGGATGGGATGAACTAAGCTCAGCCTTGATTTCGGAATCATCGATGATACGACCAGTCTCCAGATCCGCAAGAAACATTTTACCGGGTTGCAGACGCCATTTTTTAACGATCTTTTCTTCCGGGATATCCAGCACACCCATCTCCGAGGCCATGACGATTAAATCATCGCTGGTGACCAGATAACGGGCAGGACGCAGACCATTCCGATCCAGCGTTGCGCCGATCTGTCGTCCATCAGTAAAAGCGACCGCAGCAGGGCCATCCCAGGGCTCCATCAACGCAGCATGGTACTCATAAAACGCCCGACGTTCCTGATCCATTAACGGGTTTCCTGACCAGGCTTCCGGTATCAGCATCATCATGGCATGAGACAGTGAGTAACCACCCGCAACCAGTAATTCCAGCGCATTATCAAAGCAGGCAGAATCTGACTGACCTTCAGGGATCAATGGCCAGACCTTGGATAGATCTTCACCCAGCAGACTGGATGCCATGGTATGGCGTCGAGCCGCCATCCAGTTTACATTGCCACGTAAGGTGTTGATTTCACCATTATGGGCGATCATACGGAATGGCTGTGCCAGATCCCAGGTTGGAAAAGTATTGGTAGAGAAACGCTGGTGCACCAAGGCCAGGGCAGATTTCACACGCGAATCGCTTAGATCGGCAAAGTATTCTCCTACCTGCCCGGCTAGCAACATACCCTTGTAGGTAATAGTGCGGGAAGACAGGGAGGTAAAATAGAAGGTTTCACTGCCTTCCATTTGCGACTCCCGGACTCGCCGATCTATCTGCTTACGGATAACAAATAATTTACGTTCGAAGGCATCCTGATCAGCACAGGAGTCACCCCTGGCAATGAATACCTGACGTACAACCGGCTCAAGAGGCAAAACACTCTCGCCAAGACCACTGTTATCAACAGGGACATCACGCCAGCCCAGAACAGACTGACCTTCTGCTTCAGCAATACGCGCCAGCTGATCCTGAGCCTCCTGTCTGGACGCATCATTTTGGGGCAGAAACACCATACCGACCGCATATGAGCCATACTCAGGTAAGTCGAACCCGGCCTCTGCCCGAAAGAATTCATCGGGTATCTGTAGCAATATACCAGCACCATCACCAGCCAGAGGATCTGCTCCAACGGCACCGCGATGGGTCAATCGATCAAGGATCTGTAAACCCTGACTTACGATATCGTGACTTTTAATACCCTTTATATTGGCGACAAATCCTACGCCGCAGGCATCATGCTCATTAGCTGGGTCATATAACCCCTGCTTTGGAGGCAATCCTGACTGGTTCATACACTAACCTCAACAAATCCGTACCGGGTTGCTTGTGGCATCTCGGCTCAACAGATAAGAAATTTAATAAAGCTTCGCCGCATCGTGTCAGTGAGGCTATAGATATTCCTGCAGGAAGCAGAATGGGTAGCCACTGAGGCGAAAACACACTTAATACGCAGCCGACTTATTACTAACCGGCAAACAGAACTTTGTAGAATAAAACAGACTTAACCCGGATACCAGTCACAATGTAAAGTCGCTAGAGGTAAATTAACTGTTTATACACAAATAATGGTAAACATACCCCAGGGTCAGTTAACACGTGTTAACTGACCCGAATGGCACTTACTTAAGGGAAAATGTCATCGCGAGTACCCAAAGGGCATAAACTACGCGCGGCAGGAGTGGCATATGGATATGCCGTTTACGGACCTGAGGATGGAATCTCTAACTTTGCAGCCCCCCCCCCACTGACGAATGGATTAGATCCCTTGCTTCCGTAAACGCTACATCCATATAGGCGTCCTCGCAACGCCTGTTGCATGACCCAGCAGCCAATGCGGAATGCCAGGCGATCATTTTCAATCAAAGGCAAAAATTCATCTGAGGTAAGTTGCTCAAGAGCTGGGTCATTCCAGCGTAACAAAACTTCAACACCGACGACCTTATTGTTCAAACAATCCACTTCAGGCTGGTAATAAAGCTCAAACTGAGCACTGTCAAGTACCTGCTCCACCCTGACAATGTATTCTATGCGGGTGGAAACCTGTTACTCCAGGTGTGTATCGAACAAATGGTATCGATTCTTGCCGAGTTGCTTTGCAGCATACATCGCCTGATCTGCATGCTGCAACAGAGTATCCGCATCGACATTATCAATCGGAAAAATAGTGACCCCGATGCTGGCCGAAACCGTTACCGGCACACCGTCCAGCAATACAGGTGCTGCAACCTCAGCAAGAGTACGATTAAGGGCATGGTAACAATCGGACTCTCGCTCAATATCATTCCACAACAATACGAATTCATCACCACCAAGCCGGGCGACAGTATCCTCACCGCGAGAAATCGACTGCAGACGACGAGAGATTTCTACCAACAGTCGATCACCATACGCGTGACCGAATTGATCATTGATCGGTTTAAAGCCATCAAGGTCGAGGTAGCACACGGCCAGGTTCTTGCTGTAGCGATGGGAACGGGCTATCGCCTGCTGCAGACGGTCACCTAGTAAACGTCTGTTGGGCACAGAGGTCAGCATATCGTAGTGTGCAATACGATTAAGGTCCGCCTCATGTTCCTTGAACTGGCTGATATCGGAGAATGAACCCACATAATGCTGGAGTTGTCCCTGTTCATCCCTGACAGCGACAATGGACAGGTATTCCACAAATACCTCACCCGACTTACGCCGGTTCCACAATTCGCCCTGCCACTTGCCATCGGTCTCAAGCGCTCGCCACATCTCGGTATAAACATCAGGACTGCTGCGACCAGCATTCAGAAACCTGGGGTTCCTGCCAATCACTTCATCATGTTGATAACCGGTCAGACTGGTAAACGCGGGATTGACATCAATAATCAAATTGTCAGCATCGCTGATCAGTATCCCTTCCTGGCTATTGGAGAATACACTGGCTGCTAGACGCAGGCCTTCTACCGAACGTTTACGCTCGGTGATATCGATCAGCGATACAAGAACCTTGCTCAGACACTTTTCATAACCCGGAGAGACGGAAAAATAGACCGTCACTTCCAGGCGTTGGCCATCCAGTGTCTTTACTGCAGTATCGAATTGCAATTCCGTTTCCCCCTGTAACAGAGCGATTGATGCATGCAGAAACGATTCGTATGTTTCAGGGATAAAGATCTGGGATAGACCTCTGAATAAATCCTCCTTAGTGTTCGCTGCGTGCAGCTCCAGGACCGCCTGGTTGACATCGTTAACTCGGACCAGTTGCACACATCCCCTTAACAGCTTCGGGTGCTCGATTAAAAAGGTTACGAGATTGTTACCATGTGTAATCTTTAGCTCATACAGCCGGGTTTTGAGTGCCGAAAAGTCTTCTTCCCAGATCGATACCGGAGAATTCTCAAATACCAGACGAAAGCGTTCTTCACTCTCACGCAGGTTGCGCATAATCAGCAAACTGGTCAATCCATCCGATATTCGGTTCCCGATTTCTTCAAACAGGGAAACCTCCAGATCGCTCCAATTGCGTTCATCTGAATACTGCTGGATTCCGAACTGCCAGCTGTTGTCCACTTTGGGGTGCAGTGACATCGCCAAGCCGGAACGAGTGCTGAGCGGTTTCGGCACAGGATCTGTACCGGCGAACGAGGTACTCATTCCCATGCTCAATGGGTGTTCTGAATCGAGCAACGCTCGCATTGACGAAGCAACAGAGTCATCCGTCTTAATTTCAACCCCCAACTGTAGAGTACCCGAATATTCCGGCATGCTGCGTTCCAGCCTGACAGACCAGGTTGCCGTATCTGGATCACAGGGGTAGAGCAGGTAGACCTGGTCGCAGGCAAAAATGTCGAGCACCGCATCCATTGCTTTATTCATCGTCGACTCAAGCTCCCCTTCTTCCTGGAATATGTGATTGATGCGATTAAGACTCTCAAGAAAGCGAAGGTAAGCCAGACGTTCTTCCTCCGCCAGCTTGCGTTGCGTGATGTTGTTAGAGATAACCAGCACGCTATTAACCTTACCATCCGGACCCAGTTCAGGTGCAAAGCGCATACTGGCCCAACGAGTCCCTCCCTCTGGGGTCTTGAAAGATAGCTCTTCCGCGCATTCGCTGGCCGTCTCAATAACACTTTTGATGGCTGCCATATATCGCTGATGATCATGCAATGGTGAAGCGACAGCTGGAGTGGTACCCAGAAGCTCGTTAACAGGTTGGTCAAACATCTTCTGCAGCGCCGGATTGATATAAACGCGACGCAATTGATTATCGTAGCGCGAAATGAAGTCAGGTGAATTCTCTATCATGGTACGAAACAATTGCTCGCTTGCTATTAGCGCCTCTTCAGCAAGCTTACGTTCGGCACGAATTCGTAACGAGTTAATGCCATATGCCAGGTTAGCAGCGAGCTCTTCCAGCAGTTGAATCTCATCCGATGTAAAGGCCTGAGTTTGCGTAGAGTATATGCACAACACAGCGAAGGTGATTTCTTTCTCGTTCTGAAGCGGCAGCGCAATGGTTGATCTATAACCCCTGTCATGCGCATATTTGACCCAGTGAGCAGATTCGGCATTCTTGGAAAGATCCTGAACGTAACTGGTTTTACCGCTGCGGATAGCCTTCCAGAGAGGGCGGTGAGCTTCTTCCGAGTCGGCCCAGGTCAGGGCTGACTGCGAGAGAAAACCATCCTCTGCTCCGGCCCATGCCTGCGGTGTTACGCTGTAAGTTTCATCATGCTCAACGTACCCGACCCAGGCCATGCGATATTGGGTATGACTGCAGATTATGCTACAAATCTCGTTCAGTAACGCAGCTTCATCATTGGCACGCAATAATGCCTGATTACAGCTGCTGATGGTAAGCAGCTTACGGTTAAGATCTCGATCATGTTGCTGACTGCTCATCCTGAGTATTTATTGGCATGGCGCACAAAACACCAACCATTCGTTGCAGGTATTCGGAGTAAGAAAGTATCTAGAAGAGTTTCCTTTCCCTGAGCTCTACTAAATGTAATAACAAGACTTACGAAATTAACTAACATAATTCTCTCATTGATTACTAACCATCCCTGATCTAATAGCTTCAATTACAGATTGAAGTGAGTGTTCTGTGTTTCTTTGGGCCCGTTAAAACCTGTTAACAGGTCCTAACAATATAACTATAGACAATGCTAGCAAATATTCTCATGATTTAAGGCAACTCTGATCAATTATGCTGTATCTCTGGCTCACAGGCCCAGGCATCTACTTACCTCACAACAGTAGGCCAGATGATTCAAGACCTTAAATGAATAATCAGGTCATTATATTTCAATCAGCTGTTGATGGGTAAATCAAACAGCAACACCTCGGCTTCGTCACCACCAGACAGTTCGACAACAGGCTCTTCATAAATGGTAATTCCGTCACCTCCAGCTAGCACTTCTCCATTTATGATGACACTGCCTTTAGCTACATGCACATAAATAACTCTATTATTGTTGGTTTTGTAGTTTAATTTATCCTCTTGATCGACTATAGCTCCATATAATAATGCGTCGCTGTTCGCGCGAATAGAATCATCTCTTCCATCCGGTGAAACCAGTAACCTGAATAGTCCCTGTTTATCTTTGGCACTAAAAAACTTTTGTTCATAACCAGGGGTAACACCTCGTTTATTTGGCAGCAACCATATCTGTAAAAAGTTAGTAACATTCTTATCCGAAGGATTATATTCAGAGTGCGTAACACCGGTTCCGGCTGACATACGCTGTACATCCCCTGGCCGAATCACACTACCATTCCCCATGCTATCTTTATGCGCCAGCTCTCCTTCCAGAACATAACTCACAATTTCCATATTGTTATGTGGATGGGTTGGAAATCCCGCACCCGGGATAACACGATCATCATTGATCACTCTTAGCACTGAAACCCCCATATGCTGCGGATCATGATATTCACCAAATGAAAATGTATGATGGCTATCCAGCCACTCATTCTTGAAATGTCCGCGTTCGCTTGCTCTTCTAACTGTTACCATCAGTAAATCCTCATTATTAGTTATCTAGATAATGAAATCTTATTTGTTTTGTTTATCAGAATAAATCTCTCTTTATAAAAAACATAGTTGCGATATTCACAACAATGAACGTATGAGCTTTGCAGTCAATTAAAATATTCATGGCACATCAGCCTTTTCCCTCAGCTGAGAGATAACCACTAAGAAATAATGCGCAATGCTGACACTGCCTCGCATAAAACAAACCAGGGAAGCTCTGAATAATTCATCCATAAATCATCAGGGCACGAAAAACGAAAAATGTGATTTTCATTTTCCTCACAAGGACCGAGAAAGAAGCAACAACATGCGGTGTTAAATTGATCGGCTTAATTCTTCTTCAGCACTGGAGTCAAAACCGCAATATAACAACATTGATTTTTTAGAACACAGACCCCTTTTAATTGCGATGATTGTAGGTGGCACTATGGGCCCCTACTTTAGTTCTTATAGAATATTACCCAAACGCATAGATAAATTCTTGGCATTTTAATTTTGGTAGCCATAGCTTTTTTGCTTAAAAAGATATTATTTCAATAAACTAAGCAATCAGCTTACTTAGTTATATAAAATGATCATCTATTGATGGCTCACGGAAACTCCCGAAAATACTGGGCGAAAATACTGGCCGGAAATACTGGCCGGAAATACTGGCCAGAATTATTGACTGTCCGTAAATATTTATCTTATAGTATTTTAAGATTTTCAGATGGTTAAGTTTTCATTGCTGAAAATTTCTCTTGAGCTACCATTTGATTATTGCTCTGCATTAGGTCATCAGGTGCATAACTGTTTTTTTAAATGTTAATATCATTGAATGAGTAGAGCATATTGTTTTCAATGTTTTCGCCCAAACACAGCCTGTTTATGCGGCAAGATAAAGCAAGTTCATAACAAACCAGACATTATTATATTGCAGCATAAGGATGAAGTTCGTCATCCAACAGGTAGTGCGATTATCGCTGATTTGTATTTACAACGATGCATTCGATATGTTGGTGAGGATTTTTCTTGCCACCGGGAATTCAATCAAATACTTAATAGAAATCCGAATAATGTATTTCTTGTATTTCCCAGTGTTAATGCACTGCCATTGAGTTTATTTAAGCAGAAGCATGCTGTTGATGAAAATACGCTTAGTCAGTATACCTTTGTATTTATCGATGCAAGTTGGCGTAAAGCTAAAAAGATATGGTACTTATCAACTAATTTGCACCAGTTGACAGCTATTGAGCTAGATCAAATTAAAGCATCAAATTATAGGATTAGAAAAGAACCAGAGCCTGGACTGGTTTCAACCCTGGAATCGATTGTGAATTTGCTTTCCTGTCTAGAGCCAGACTCTAAAAAATATCAGCCCCTGCTAGAAATTTTTAATGAAATGATTGATCACCAGATTAAATGTATGGGTGATGAGGTATATCAAAAAAATTATCCGTATTGATTGGCTGTTATCAAGAAGAGGACATTCCATGCCGCAGCGAACAATAGCTTTGGAATGCCAACCGTTGTCATTCCTTACAACGAAGATAGTAACCATTCCCACAGTTTATGACACATCGTGTTGGTACAAGAGCGCAGATCAGAAAATATGGTCACCCTGAAAACTTAGCAAACCTCTGATTAATTCAACGCTTCCTTAAGTAAACCTCATTCCAGTCAGATACCACATATTCCTTTATTCTATTCAAAAAAAACCACCCTTAGGGGTGGTTTTTTTCTGAATGTATCAGTAAATTAAGCTTGCTTTTTCTTACTAGAAGCAAAGCCCAATCCAACGAGACCTAATCCAAAAAGAGCTAGAACCGATGGTTCAGGAACAGAAGCCAGCTCAACATTATCGATAAAACCACCGTAAGTATCTGCAGTACCATCTGCCTCAAAGGTAAGATACATCGCTTCTGCTGTAGCTTCGACAATAGCTGAGTAAACAGTCCAACCTGATTGTGTATCAGTAAAAATTGCATCCAGGTTAAAAAGCTCAGACTGAGAGCCAAAGTAAACGTTAATTCCGTTAGTATTAACGGTTGGTCCATTGACTATATCAAATACTGAGCTAACTCTAGGCGCATAAGCAAAAGAAAGCTCATAGCTATTTCCAACAACTAGCCCATCGACTAATTGATACATTGATGAATTTGATTGAGACGATGTTGAATTTGGATGAGAATCAAGCTCTACATACTGCTCTCCATCGAAAGCTGTAGTAACAACATTATTCTGTATTTCAATTCCAGCACCATTTTGAACTGTCCAGCCAGGAATAGAAGGAGTGAATACAGTCCATGTATTATCCGCCAGACCAGGTTCTTCGAATGATCCGTTGGTTATTAAGCCGGCATAAACATTTGCTGAAGCAGTCAGCAAAAGAGCAGCGGCGGTGAAGCTAATTTTTTTAAAGTTCATTTCATTTACCTTAATATAAATACTCAGTTTGTAGGTGTTTATTAAATAGCAACAATCATACCAATCCATCTATTTAGTTGAATTTAAACAACTTTATATGGTTAACCGCTTCCAGACCCATGAAACTGTCAGCATTTTTTACACGTCCAGAAACACTTGTGTAAAGGTTTAATACATAAGAAAGTTTCCTTTTAGAATATTCTATATCTTCTCCGCTCAAGTATAGCTATCGGTAATGTGAGCAACACGATACCAAATAGTGGTAGCGATTCACCGAAACCGGTTCTCTACGAGTACCAGAACAGCCGTAGAGGGCAGTACGCTAAAACCTTCCTTGAAAGCTTAAGTTTAGTGCAATTGCTCTCTGACCCGAATGGCACTTACTTAAGGCTAACACGACGTCATTGCGAGGACGCCTACACGGACGTAGGTGGTAGGGCGAAGCAGGAAGCCAGAGCCGAGCTTGCGACGTGGCAGGAGTGCTACAAGGATGTAGCGTTTAAGGAAGCAAGGGATCTAATCCCTTTTGGCAGATGGTCTCAGCACTGTTTAGAGATTCCATCCTTAGGTCCGTAAACGGCACATCCTTGTGCCACTCCTGCCGCGCGTAGTTTATGCCCTTTGGGTACTCGCGAAGACAGTTTTCTGCTTAAGTAAGTGCTATTCGAACCTGACCCCGATTAATCAATGTCTAAGAGTTTTTCCTGTGCTACGCAAAATCATTCAGAATCGAAAAATTATGGTGCAGCTTAAAGCGCAACTGTTACACTGCTAGCCCGCATATCTAACAGGATAATCTCACTCGGATAGCATTCTCAGAGATATTCGGGTTAAACAAGGTCAAACTGCTAGAGGAGATATTATGGCCAAACTAACCGTGGTTTACTGGCGCGATATACCGGCCCAGATCATCGCCAAACAGGGGCGAAAAACTGCCAAAAAAATACTACCCGAACGCTTTAGCGAAGCGATCGACATGGCTGCGATGCGCAGCAAGCTTGCCGGCACAGATGCTTATCTTGAACATTGGCAGCGACGTGTAGAAGATCGAAACGGCGACCTTGAGCAATTAGCGCAGGAACGGCTACAGCAAATCGACAGCGAATATGACGCCGAACGTTTGAAAATGCTTATACGCCAGGGCGGACTGGAACAGGCAGAAACGTAAGCTGCGTTTCAGGTTTGCGTAAAAACCAAAATAAATCCAGGTCAGGCTCTCTCTTTGTTACATCCGAAAAGTAGGCCTTGGCCTTTTCATTAGTGTGCACTAATTCCGTTAAACTGTGAGATATTCAAACTGCCCCAAATTACTTAGTGAGGCAAAAGAGAAGATCCCGAAATTTTTCTTTTAGGCCCATGCCATTTTTAAAAGTGACCCTGTTCATTAAAATCAGAGAGTTTTACGAACTGTGACAGATAACATAAGTTATGTTAATCAATGTATTCAACGATTAACGGCTTAATAAATTTATCAAGTGCGACTTGGTTCTCATTTCAACAAGGCTTTTAAGATAGTATAAAAATCATAAAATTAAGGAACGATAATGGAAAAGATAAAATTAATACTTGGGGCTACCTCAAAGATTAGTTGTATTAAAAGGGTTCATCAAATTGCAATAAGTGCAACGCTTTGTTTTCTATCAACTTTTGCTAGTGCCAACATTATCAATGAAGGCTGGATTTACGCAGATGATTATTCCGTTGGCACTGTCATAAATTCTACAGTAGAAGGTGTAACACTTGATTGGATCACGCACGAGTCTGGAGCAGATTCTCTAGCTCAGTCACCTAGCTTTGTCTACAGAGATTGCGCACCAGGGTGTAAAAAAGCATTCGGTGGCCCAACACCTTATGGGCCCGCATCGGGCATAAGCGCAGGAACAATAAACAACACTGAATACTATGCAAATTTCTTCTCCAATGGGCAATCAAATCCAGCACCGTTTAGTAACTTAAGAGTGAGTTTTGATCAGCCTGTGTCAAAGATCGGTGTTCAAGGATTCAGTCAATCGGGTGATCCTTGGGATGTATTTCTATTCGACACAAACGGGAGGTTCATTGAGGAAGAGCTTTTTAGCGTATATGCTTCTATGAGTGACTCTACTCAAAGCTGTTGGGAATCAGAAGGATTTATTCCATGTCACACTTACTCCGGGATATGGGATTTGGGGTTTGACATTGGCAGTTTCGCTGTTGGTAGTAGTAGTTCGGCTGGATACATCAATGGTATTTACTATGCGGTACCGGAGCCCTCCGTCCTGAGCATCATATTCACCGGTCTGATTGGTTTAGGAGTCATGCGTAGAAAACAACTGGCCAGCTAATCAACTTACAAAAACCTCGCCACGATTGGGTCGGACCTGAGTAAACTATTGTTTATACACATATTTCATCTAAAAAAATAGATTCTTCAGGCTTAAACCACTAGTTTGACTATCAAAACCCCCCCTGTAATGCTCAGGCGTTTCTCTTAGCACATGCTTTTCATCGATCACTACTTTTTTTCTTTTTTGGCCCTGCGTCCAGGTAAAGCGTGTACTTCATTAACAAAGGTTTCACTTCCTTCTACCACGCTTTTACTCCAGTTGATATCGCTTTTCGTATGCAAGGTTAGAAGTTCATTTTTCAGCCAATGTTGATGCTGTTGCTGCAATGTCTCGATGTCATGAAGCTCAACTATTTCCATTAGGCTTGAGGTATCTATAGTTCTATAGCGCTTTGGTTGTTGAGAGATTTTCTGATAGCCACAGTGAAGGCATTTTTCTAGATGTTCGAAGACAACAGCTCTCACCATATTGAGACCTATCTAAATCTGACGCGACCACCGTAGTATGAATAAAGCGGGTCAAAGAGCAATACCTTCTAATATTATTGAATTTAATGCCAGAAAATTTGCCAGAACATTCGATCTATCCGGTCAGGATAACGAAAGGTGTTCTGGAAAATTTGAACTTTTCCCTAATCGCCAGGGGGGCAAATAGAGCCCCCCCCACTGGCTTATATATCCTTCATCAGACGCAATGCGTCGTAAATCGCAGCATGGGTGTTGCGCGTGGCAACGGCATCACCGATACGGAACAATTGAAAGTTGCCTTGTGGATTGCGCACGACTGACTGAGCCTGGCCTTCAAGCAGTTGATCATGCGATATCTCTCCATGGTTTGACGATTGGGGTTTCAATTCGAAATACAGGTCATCAAGCGGAATCACGCCGTGGTTGACGATGATTTGATCGTATACGCGTTGCTGATCAACACCACCATAATCACTGCCTATATGGGCGATTAAATCCGCGCCCTGCTTTTCAACCGCATGTAGACGATAGGTCACGGTGAAGATAGTATCCAGCTTTTGCAGCGAACGCATATAAGGCACCAGGTTCATACCCATAACTTCCGGCGCAAACGAGCGGTCCGGTGACATAATTTCTACTCTGCCACCGTTTTTTGCAATGACTTCTGCCGCCTGCAAACCAGCATGGTCACCGGCATCATCAAAAATCAGTACATTTTTGCCCGGCTTTTCATCGCCGGAAATTATGTCCCAGGTGGAAATGACATGCTCATTGCCTTTAGCCAGTACCTCGGTATGCGGTAATCCTCCTGTGGCAATGACAACGACATCGGGATTTTCAGCTAATACAGTATCCTTTTCAGCAAAGGTATAAAACTCGAAACGCACGCCAAGTTTCTCACACTGGGCCATGCGCCAATCGATGATGGAAATCATCTCCTTGCGGCGTTCGTTTTGTGAAGTCAGCCGCACCTGTCCCCCTGGGTCTTTTGCTGCTTCGAAAACCACTACATCGTGGCCACGTTCACCCGCGACCCGAGCGGCTTCCAGACCGCCAGGTCCAGCGCCCACGATGACGACTTTTTTACGCTCGCTTGCCTTAGGGATTTCATGCGGCATGGTTTCTTCACGACCGGAAGCTGCATTATGGATGCAGTAGGCTGCACCTCCCTGGTAGATACGATCCAGGCAATAGTTCGCGCCAACGCAAGGGCGAATTTCCTCCTCTCGCTTTTCCATAATCTTACGCACCAGATGCGGATCGGCGATATGTGCACGTGTCATCCCAACCAGGTCAACCTTACCTGATTCAATTGCATAACGCGCGGTCGCGACATCCGGAATTTTCGCGGCATGAAATACCGGAAAATTCACTGCAGCGCGTATTTCACCAGCAAAATTCAGGTGCGGATTGTTGGCCATACCCTGAATCGGAATGATGTCGGTTAAGGCCGCATCGGTGTCGATATGACCACGTACTACATTGAGGAAATCAACCATGCCACTTTCTTTCAGGCGTCGGGAAATTTCCAGTCCATCCTGCTGATTCAGGCCGTGCTCAAGCATCTCGTCACCCGTGTAACGCAGGCCAACAATAAAATCGGGGCCGACACGTTTACGGATCTCGGTAAGCACATCAAAGGTGAAACGTAATCGATTATCCAGCGAACCGCCATAAGGCCCTTCCAGCTCATTGGTCAAAGGCGACCAGAACTGGTCCATAAGATGACCATAGGCCTGCAGCTCGAGACCATCCATACCGCCGGCCTGCATGCGTTCAGCAGCGTCAGCGTAATCCTTAATAATGCGCTCGATATCCCAGTCTTCCATCTTTTTCGGAAAGGCGCGGTGCGCAGCCTCTCGGTTGTGAGATGGTGATACCACCGGCAACCAGTTGCTCTTGTCCCAACGCGTACGCCGCCCCAGATGTGTCAGCTGGATCATGATCGCAGCGCCCTGTTCGTGCACCGCGTCGGTCAGATCCTTCATATAGGGCACGACTTCATCTTTATAAACCAGCAGGTTGTTAAACACCGGTGGACTGTCTTTCGATACAGCGGCGGAACCAGCGGTCATAGTCATGGCGATACCGCCTTTTGCGCGTTCAACGTGATAAGCACGGTAACGCCCCTTAGGCATGCCATCTTCCGGGTAAGCCGGTTCGTGAGCAGTGACGATGATGCGGTTTCGAAGCGTTAAGTGCTTGAGCTGGTAAGGTTGTAACAGAGGATCATTAGACATGATTGAGCTCCGATCTAGTTAGGGCCTGCCTGTATGGCAATTTATGCTTACCCTAAAACATTATGTACAGCAGTGTCAATTTAAAATACATTTCTGTACTCCTGATTGACGCTAATATACTATTTGGTAACGGATTAAGCATGAACAAGATAATGAAGAAACCATTAAAAAATTCAACCGGTTGGCGTGGTTCGCCTGAGGTCTGGTTTGAAGCAGCTATCGAGATTCTGCTGGAATCTGGTGTAGAGGCAGTAAAAATCGCCACCCTGGCAAAAAAGCTCAAGCTGTCACGCACCAGTTTTTACTGGTTCTTTACCGATAGAGAAGCACTGTTAAGTGCTTTATTAGCATCCTGGAAGGAAAAAAATACCGGCAGTATCGTGAAGCAATCCGAAGCGTATTCCGAGTCGATTGCCGAGGCGACGTTGAATATCTTTGACTGCTGGATGGATCGTGATCTCTTCGATGATAAGTTCGAATTTGCCATACGTAGCTGGGCACTACACTCAGCGGAAATTCTGCAAGAAGTCCAGCTAGCCGATAAACAACGTCTACAGGCCCTGAAAAATATGTTTACGCGCTATGGCCATGGAGAGATGGAAGCAGATGTCCATGCGCGTACCATTTACCTGGTGCAGATTGGATATATCTCCATGCAAACTAGAGAATCCCTAGCTGTGCGTATGCCTCGAATTGCCGAATATGTCAAAACATTTACCGGGGTAGCCCCCAAACCACAGGAGTTACAACGGTTTTTTCACCGGCATGGATATACTGCTGATATGTAATTACAGTTTGTTCTACTCCACGATAGCCAGGACTGGAATGCAATACTGTGGAAAAACGGGGTCACAGTAATTACTAAACCAACCTCAACCGTGTTGCATTATTTTTATTTTGTATTTAAGGCAGCTCTGATAATGGAGCGTGGATATAACCCACACTCCATATCATTCAGTTTAGCTGGTCTAGTTATTGTTTGATGACCTTTAGCGCTCTAACCGTCTTCTCTGTATCCCAGACCGCATTGGCTATGAATTTAAAATTGACCATTGCTGCTTCGTATCCGTTACCTTCTTCGATCTCTGCAGCGGCTGTGGCATCAGATACTACTAGAACCTCAAAACCCTGCTCCAGTAGTTCACGTAAATGTGATTCGGTGCAGAGGTTGGCTGACATGCCTCCAAGAATGACCTTATCAATCCCTCGCTTACGCAACTGTAAAACCAGATCGTTAGATTCCGGGCCATATACCTTATGCGGTGAGGTGACTACAGCGGCACCATTTTCAATATAAGGTTTGTATTGCTTCAACCAATCAGCACCTGAAGATTCGAAACCATCCAGACTAAGGGGGTCAGGCCGGTCAAACATTCCAATTTTATGCATCAGTTTTTCCAGTGCGCCTTCAAATTTCCAGCCATGATCATGTGGATAATAGTAATGAGGTGAGATAAACAGGGGGATATTGCTCTGCTTTGCCGCTTTCATTAATGACTCAATATTATTCACGGTATTGTTTTTAGTCACACTTTTGCCGACTACACCCCAGGTAACACCTTTGGGACTCAGAAAGTCATTTTGCGGGTCAGTTATAACGACAGCAGTTCGCTTTGGGTCTATATTAAAACCTGGAACCGGCAAAGCTGCGAATGTATTTACCACGACACCAAGGTAAACTACGGTCGCAGCAACAAGACTGTATAAAGTTTTTGTTTTCATGATAATTTCCTCAAAGTAAATTTTGTTGATAAGCGATTTTGTCTATTGAAGTTTTGTCAGATCGACCTTGAGCAGATCCTCGTACCCGCCAATGGGATCTCCATTGATAATTATCTGGGGGAAGGTTCTCCCCCCTGTGCGAGTGAGCATTTCTGACAACAATGACTGGCTGCTACTGATATCGAACTCTTTAAAAGCAATATTCCGACTGCTTAAAAGCCCTTTTGCGTTAACACAATAGGTACAATGAGGACTGGTATAGATTTCTACTTTAGGCATAACATTTCTCCGCTAGTGGTTAGTGAGGCTCTATTTTCAGTAGAGAGGGGTAGACAATCTATGCTTAAATCTCTATAAAACATGTCAGATCGTACTGTTCTATGTGATATTGTGAAAACATGGATATCTTGAGTGAAATACTCCGCACCTTACGCCTCAGGGCTACGGTTTTTCTGCACGCCTGTTTCTATGGTGACTGGGCCGTTGATACCTCGGGTGAACGACGCGCCACCTTTCACATGATAGCCAGTGGTGATTGCTGGTTGCACCTGCCTGATCGAACAGACCCCATTCCACTTTCGAATGGAGATTTAATCGTTTTCCCTCATGACGCTAAACATACCCTGACCAACAGTTCTGAGCCCCCGGATGAAAGTGCACCGCGCAATCAGTTACCTGAGCAGGAAAATGCAAGACCAGGTGTAAACCTGATCTGTGGCTTTTTCGATTTTGATCGTCACGGCTGGAATCCACTTATAGATACCATGCCGGAGGTAATGGTCATTCGTAATGAAGGAAAACAAGGGACGCCACTCTCGGACGCGCTAGGCTATCTTCTCAGACATGAAGTGGAAGCAGAGTTAATGGGTAACGATCTGGTCATCGATAAGCTTTCAGAGGTGCTTTTTATTTACGTGGTTAGAAGTCATGTGAGCAGCGAAACTGAGCAAGGTTTCATGAGTGCGCTTGCTGATATGAAGATTGGTAAAGCTTTAAAAAAGATCCATGAGACTCCTGCTTCCCCCTGGAGCGTTGAAAAAATGGCGCAGGTTGCGGGTATGTCGAGGTCCGCATTTTCAAATCGCTTTACCCAATTAGTTAAACTTTCACCAATTCAATACCTCAGCTGTTGGCGTATGACATTGGCCAATGAACTGTTAATGACCACTAATCAGTCGGTTGCACAGGCTGCCGAACAATCCGGTTATGAATCCGTAGAAGCTTTTGCAAAAGCGTTTAAGAAGCACTTTGGTTATGGACCAGGAAAAGCACGGAAAAAGAATAAGCCGGAGGAGTCCTCTTAAAATTTTTCAGGGAATTCAGGGGCTCTCGCGCTGCTGCACCAAAACGAAAGGCTTGTCACAGCCTTATGTGTGCATTAAGACTGCTAAACAGGGAGAAGCTTAAACTGCGCCAAATTACATTAATGAGGCAAAAGATAAGACTTGCCCCAAACCCCATTATCGATCAGCTCGGAGCATGGTCTTGTTCCTTAAAGTTTGGTTTTTCCCTGTTAAATGGAGCCTAAGGGAAAATCACAGGATTACATGGGTAATAAGCCCATAGAATCAATGAGTGACTTAGGGTGACCCGGTTTAGGCATAATTCATATGGTCATAAAATAAAAAGAACAACTCTTAAAAATATTTACACCCTACTGACACAATGCTGTCAGCAGGGTCTATTTAAAGTTAAACCTCAACATGAAATGTAGAGGTAAAAAATGTTAAGGTCATATCTAAATCCCTTCCTTCTTGGGATCGTATTAATACTTTCAGCAAATGCTGCTCCGGCAGAGACGGTTGAGGTTGTAGTATTCAAGGCTAAAAACGGCGTTAGTGAAAAATCAATTCTAAACTCAGCTGAAGGCATGTTAAGCACACTTAAAAGCTGGGATGGATTCATATCCAGAGAGCTAATAAACGCTGGAAATCAGAAATGGATTGATATAGTTCACTGGCGCGATCTGGAATCAGCCAAAGCAGCTCAGCACAAAGCCATGGAAAGTGACTCTTGCTTACTTTTCTTCTCGTTTCTGGAAGAAAACGGTCAGCAAATTTTCCATGGTGAAAAGATTCTGACACAGTAATACTTTTGCTTTTAACGGCTCTGATGCAGTGTTAGAAATAGACTGAGCTTGTAAGGATAGAGGGCATGGATGCCAAAAAAGAAAATGAAAAACACGGTTTTTTCATTAGCTGCTGTGAATATTAGAAACAATTGCTCTCTGACCCGGGTTTTCTAAGTTTCAAATAAATTCAAAGATCTAAAGCCAGGACGCAGGGGTGAAACACTCCTGCGTTGGAACTTGAGGTAACAATCGAGCCGATAAGAAAATATTTCGAACATCTTCTTTTAGTGTTCCAACATCTTCGTAAAATAGAGCATCAATGGTAAAGGCACGTCCTTCGCTCCTATCGATATTTAACCAGCGCCACTTTTCAGTAATTTCGTTTTTACCTGAATAACTAACGGTAATTAAACATTGCTTACTCTCATCTGTTACGCGGCATTCCACCCCCTTTTTTGATCCAGAGGCATCTGCCTCAAACAGGCTGAACGTTTTGGCCACAAAAGTAGGAGTATCTATCTTAAAATCTCCAAGGCAATTAGGCCTGACTTCGAGAGTTTTTTTGTCATTGCCATTCACGGTAAAATATAAGAGTCCTGATGCCAGTCGATGTTGCAGCCACCTTGGCAATACGTTAATGCGAATCCCAATCATAGGTATCTCTTCAATGTCTGATATGGAAGAAACCCCTGCAGCGCCTGTCGACATAGCGCTACTAAATAGATCTTCGCTGTCAAAGTACCCCCCCCATTCTGCCAGCTTCTCTTTCACTAGATGATCAAATAACAGCGTGGTTGCGATGGCTATAAAACAAAGAAACCCAAGAATAATGGTTTTTGCAGGGTGAGATTTTCGGTTCCACGCTGACAAGGCTACCGCAACCGTCAACAAAACGATTAACAGACCGGGAACGAACTGCACCCAGCTGTCTTTGAGAAATATCCGATACCAGTACAAGGTGTATTGGAACATAAAAAAATAACCAATTCCCACCAGGCAGAACACATTGGCTCGATACCACATGTCCTCCCTCAACTGCTTACTGTTAAGAGCTATAAAAATGAATAAAAGCGGGATTAGGGCATGCATAATTGATCGATGTGATTGAGATAACCTGGTAAATGCATCCTTACTCGTCCTGGCATGGCATCTCTAAAAAACCGGGGCAGATAGCAATATTCTCTTAATATACTAATAATGCACATAATATTCAGCGCTTTCTTCCTCAATTCTAGGCCTGCCCGATTTTCCTAATCTTGTTTGTCGTTTCGTTATCTGCTCAATTCTGTCTTTGAAGTAAGATCTGCCAAGCACCAACTCATGGTTCAGACTATCTCTGATTTCATGAAGTATATCTTCCTCCATATGGTGGCGGAAGAGTTCTCTGTACCTCGCTTATCGAGCATCGGCCTCGGGTTCCAGCTTAAGATACAAGGGATGGTGCTCTATCAATCCATCCTTTTTACCCTGCGCATTTACACCATAGCTCGACCAGGCATACTCACCAGGATGGTCAACCAGGCATGCTCTGATGGGATTCAACTCTATATAGCGCATGCAGCTTAACAGGTAGTGATCGCTATCAACCAGGCTGGATTTTTATCGTCCCTCCCACAAAGTGCCCGTTCTCTTATAGGCATGGTTAATATATTTAACATAGCGCCTGCCAGGTGTCTGCATAAACTGAGGTATCGCTGAACCCATCATTGGTGTTATCAGCAGGTGAACGTGATTAGTCATTAAGACATAGGCATGTACGCGACAACTGAATTTCTTAGTCGCAACCGTTAGATCTCCAAGATATCGACGGTAGTCATCCTCGAGAAAAAGCATGGTTCACGGTTATTACCTCGTTGTATGACATGCTGAGGAACACCGATCAGATTAAAGCGTGGTTTTCGGGGCATAAATCAAATCCTTTTGAATTAGGGTCGTACTAAATATTAGCAGCTGTCAATATTAGAAACAATTGCT
>JBNLGQ010000106.1:0-34973 GCA_050306135.1 Gammaproteobacteria bacterium | reverse complement strand
ATGCTTATTAACATCTATTAGGAGATTTAAAATGGCAATGCGTCAATGTGCAATTTACGGTAAAGGTGGTATCGGTAAGTCTACCACAACCCAGAACCTGGTAGCAGGTCTAGCCGAACTCGGTAAAAAAGTCATGATCGTTGGTTGTGACCCTAAAGCGGATTCTACTCGTCTTATCCTTCATGCCAAGGCGCAGAACACTATCATGGAAATGGCTGCTGAAGCAGGTACTGTTGAAGATCTGGAACTGGAAGATGTATTAAAAACTGGTTACGGCGATATCAAATGTGTTGAGTCTGGTGGTCCTGAGCCAGGTGTTGGTTGCGCAGGTCGTGGTGTTATCACTGCTATCAACTTTCTGGAAGAAGAAGGTGCCTACGAAGAAGATCTTGATTTCGTATTTTATGACGTTCTTGGTGACGTTGTATGTGGTGGTTTCGCAATGCCTATTCGTGAAAACAAGGCACAGGAAATCTACATCGTATGTTCTGGTGAAATGATGGCTATGTACGCAGCCAACAATATTTCAAAAGGTATCGTGAAATATGCAAACTCAGGCAGCGTTCGTCTGGCTGGTTTGATCTGTAACTCTCGTAATACTGCTCGTGAAGATGAGCTGATCATGGAACTGGCCCGTCAGCTGGGTACTCAGATGATCCATTTCGTCCCTCGTGACAATGTGGTTCAGCGCGCTGAAATCCGTCGTATGACTGTAATCGAATACGATCCAAAGGCAAAACAGGCGCAGGAATACCGCGATCTGGCGCAAAAGATTATCGACAACAAAATGCTTGTTATCCCTACACCAATCACCATGGACAAGCTGGAAGAGCTGTTGATGGAATTCGGTCTGATGGATGAAGAAGACGAAAGTATCGTTGGTCAGACTGCTGCTGCTGAAGCATAGGTTTTATGGGTAAATATCGACCCCTGTCTGGGGCGATATTTGCAGATTATTGATCCAGAACCCAACCATCTACAGATTAGTAGTGGTGGTAATAAGGAGAAAAATATGTCTAATTTGACACGTGAAGAAACTGAAGCCCTCATCCAGGAGGTGCTAGAAGTTTATCCTGAGAATGCAAAGAAAGATCGTGAAAAACATCTGACCGTAAACGATCATGATGTTGAGCAATCCAAGAAATGCATAACCTCAAATCGTAAATCTCTGCCGGGTGTAATGACCATTCGTGGTTGTGCCTACGCAGGTTCTAAAGGTGTGGTCTGGGGTCCTATCAAGGATATGATCCATATCTCTCATGGTCCTGTTGGTTGCGGTCAGTACTCTCGTGCTGGACGTCGTAACTACTATGTTGGTACTACCGGTGTTAATACTTTCGGTACCATGAACTTCACCTCTGATTTTCAGGAAAAAGACATCGTATTCGGTGGTGATAAAAAGCTTGCAACCATCATGACTGAAATCGAGCAGTTATTCCCGTTAAACAAAGGTATCTCTATTCAGTCTGAATGTCCTATCGGTCTGATTGGTGACGATATTGAAGCGGTAGCCAAGAAAACTACTAAGGAAATCAATAAGCCGGTAGTTCCTGTGCGATGTGAAGGTTTCCGTGGTGTTTCTCAGTCACTCGGGCACCATATTGCGAACGATGCGGTTCGTGACTGGGTTCTGGGTAATCGTGACAATGATAACAGCTTTGAAACTACTGATTACGACGTGACTATTATTGGTGACTATAACATCGGTGGTGATGCCTGGTCTTCACGTACGTTACTGGAAGAAATGGGGCTGCGTGTTATCGCACAATGGTCTGGTGATGGTACTCTGGCTGAAATGGAAAATACTCCAAAAGCCAAGCTGAACCTGATTCACTGCTATCGTTCAATGAACTATATCTCACGTCATATGGAAGAGAAGTACAACATTCCATGGATCGAATATAACTTCTTTGGTCCTACCAAAATCGCAGAATCTTTACGCAAGATTGCGGCATTGTTTGACGACAAAATCAAGGAAGGTGCTGAGCGCGTAATTGAAAAATACAAAGTTGAATATGAAGCGGTTATCGCTAAATACCGTCCTCGTCTGGAAGGTAAGCGCGTGATGCTTTATGTGGGTGGTCTGCGTCCACGTCACGTGATTGGCGCTTATGAAGATCTGGGTATGGAAGTTGTAGGTACCGGATACGAGTTTGCTCATAACGATGATTATGATCGCACCATCAAGGAAATGGGCAATGCAACACTGATTTATGATGACGTTACCGGTTACGAATTCGAAGAATTTGTGAAAAAGGTCAAGCCTGACCTGATCGGTTCTGGTATCAAGGAAAAGTATATTTTCCAGAAAATGGGTATTCCTTTCCGTCAGATGCATTCATGGGATTATTCTGGTCCTTACCATGGATATGACGGCTTTGCTATCTTTGCCCGCGACATGGATATGACACTGAACAATCCATGCTGGAATAAGATTAAAGCGCCCTGGTTGCAGGAAAGTGAAGAAGCTACCGCTGCTGCAGTAGGTGCCTGATCGGACTATTAGGGGGCGGAGCAAAAGCCGAGCCCTCTGACTACCCGAAACTATTTTTTAATTCACCTGTTCCGTTGTTCACAGATTAGTGGCGCGGATGGAGATTATCATGAGTCAAGCAATAGAAGATATTAAGCCGAGTTATCCACTGTTTCGTGAAGACGAATACAAGGGTTCTCTTAAAAACAAAGCGGATAATTACGAAGAAAAGCATCCACAGGACAAGATTGAAGAAGTATTCCAATGGACTACCAGTGAAGAATATAAAGATCTCAATTTTGAACGTACTGCTTTAACCGTAAACCCTGCGAAAGCCTGTCAGCCTCTGGGTTCAGTACTATGTGCTCTGGGTTTTGAAAAGACACTGCCATATGTACATGGCTCTCAAGGATGTGTGGCTTATTTCCGTACTTACTTCAATCGTCATTTTAAAGAGCCTGTTGCCTGTGTTTCAGACTCAATGACTGAAGATGCTGCGGTATTTGGTGGTCAGAAAAATATGATTGCCGGTCTGGAAAATGCGAAAGCATTGTACAAGCCAGAAATGATTGCTGTTTCTACTACCTGTATGGCCGAGGTTATTGGTGATGACCTGAATGCCTTTATCGGTAATGCGAAAAGTGCAGGCGCAGTTGAAGAGGATTTCCCAACACCTTTTGCGCACACACCTAGTTTTGTGGGTTCGCATACCACAGGTTGGGATAACATGTTCGAAGGTATTCAACGCTACTTCACGCTGAATCATATGGAAGATAAAGAGGTTGGTAGTAACGGTAAGATCAACATCGTTCCAGGTTTTGAAACCTATCTGGGTAACTATCGTGTCATGAAGCGCATGATGAAAGAAATGGATGTTGACTGCAGTCTGCTAAGTGATCCTACTGATGTACTGGATACACCAGCCGACGGCACCTTCCGTATGTACGATGGTGGTACTACGTTGGATGAAATGAAAGACGCGCCGAATGCTATCGATACATTATTCCTGCAGCCATGGCAGTCAGTTAAGAGCCGTAAGTTCACCAGGTTGACCTGGAAACAGCCTGCAACGGATATCGCGATTCCTATGGGGCTAAGTGCTACTGATGACTTCCTGATGAAGGTTTCAGAGTTGACTGGTAAGCCGATTTCAGAATCTCTGACTCGTGAACGTGGTGTGCTGGTTGATATGATGACTGATAGCCATGCCTGGTTACACGGTAAGAAGTTTGGCGTTTATGGTGATGCAGATTTCGTTCTGGGTATGGTCAAGTTCCTGCTTGAGCTGGGTGCTGAGCCCACTCAAATTCTGTGTCAACATGCCAACAAGCGCTGGAAGAAGGCAGTAGAAGAGGTTCTGGCCGCGTCACCTTATGGTCAGAACAGTGAAGTTCATATCGGTAAAGATCTGTGGCACTTCCGTTCACTGATGTTCACCAATAAGCCTGATTTCATGATTGGTAATTCTTACGGTAAATTTATCCAGCGAGATACCTTACACAAGGGTAAGGAGCATGAAGTTCCTCTAATCCGTATTGGCTTCCCGATATTTGATCGTCATCATATGCATAGAGATACTACCCTGGGTTACGAGGGTGCTATGTACATGCTGAAGATGCTGGTCAATTCAGTTCTGGAACGTCTGGACGAAGAAACCCGTGGTATGGGTACAACCGACTATAACTACGATCTGGTTCGTTAGGTTGAAAGTGGGAGAGGTTCCAGCAACCTCTCCCATGATTCTCAAGATCTTAGAATGAGGTTTAACTCATGCCAAATGTAATGATTCGTGTAAAAGACAATGGTGCTCTTTTGTTTTATATCGCAAAAAAGGATCAGGAAGAGGAAATTGCTTCAGTCGAAAAAGATACTGACTCCGAATGGGGCGGTAACGTGGAATTAACTGATGGTTCAACTTATTACATTGACCCTATTAGTCCACCGCCTAGCTTTCCAACAACCCTACGTTTTAGACGCGCTGAATAATTTATTTTTTTAGGAGAACTATCATGGCCTTAGCTATTGTTAGAGATATTTGTACTGCCTGTGGTGACTGCGAACCAGTTTGTCCAACTAAATCAATTGTGCCCTTTAAAGGCGTTTATAAAATAGATGCAGAAACCTGTACTGAGTGTGAAGGTGAATTCGATTCAGCTCAGTGTCTGGATGTCTGTATGGAAGATGATTGCATCATTCCTGCTTAAGCAGTAATACCCGATGTGAATCTGGCCGGGTCAGAAGGCTTTAAGCTACTCTGGCCCTGCCTGCCCAAGTTAACGACCTCTCAACAGAATCCATCATTGCGAGTACGCCTATATGGAAATAGGTGATAGGGTAACGCAGGAGCTGTTACCGAGCGTTAGCGACGCGGCAATCTTTAAACAGTATATCTGCAACAGGAAGATTGCCACGCTTCGCTCGCAATGACAAAGTTATTCGAATTGATCGGGGTTCCTGAAACAATACTAAAGGTGGTGTAATAATGACTACTACCCAAATCTCAAATGACATAGCCCTGCGTATAGGTCTGGCTGCACGTGAATTACCAGATACCGATGCAGCAAGATTACTCAAGGTTATTTTAGATGCAGTAGGCTTACCGCCCACCGCCGAAAAACTTGCAAATCTTACCGTTAAAACCTTTAAAAAAGCTGCCGATGGCGAATTCGCCGATGTCGACAGCAATATGCTTAAAACAGCTCTGTCTTATCTAAAAGGTGAGTCAGGTATCGCTGTCGATCCTTTACCCGAAATTGAAGCTTATAAAGAAGGCGATATGCCAGAAAGTATTCGCGTTGCCTGTGCTTCTAATAAATCAGAAATGCTGGATGGTCACTTTGGATCATGTCGTCGCTTTCTGATTTATCAGGTGAATGCTGAAGAAAGTCGACTGGTGGATATTCGCGAAGTAGACAAGGAAAAAGTGGCTGAAGATAAGAATGCCTATCGTGCATCTTTGATTGCAGACTGTCAGATCGTGTTTATGGTATCTATTGGTGGTCCTGCGGCTGCCAAGGTAGTACGCACCGGTGCTCATCCGATCAAAAAGCCTGATGCAGGCGCTGCGCGTGATGAGATTGCTAATCTACAGGCTGTCATTGGTAAGGATGCCCCACCCTGGTTAGCCAAGGTAATGGGGCAGGCCCCTGAAGAACGAATTCGTTTTGAGCAGGGAGAAGATGAATGATCACCCAGCAACAACTCTCTGAAATTAGTGATTTTGTTTCAGCACAGGGAATGGGTGTTAATCTGTCTACAGATCTACGTGAAAATTTTAAGGGCATACATTTTACCATCTGCATGGATGATGACGTTGTTAGTGCGACACCAGTTCTGGAGCAACAGCAGTTTAATCTTTACCTTATCGATAGTAGTAATCACTGCCTGAGTTTTACTCAAAACCACGAACTGGCAACCGGAGTAGTGGTTGCTGAACTAGAACAAGACTGAGGGCCTGTTGGCGCTAATTGAATGATCACTGTTGTGCCTGAAAAACCGCCAATAGAGGCGCGAAGAGAGAGGTTTAGTAATTCTAAATGAACGATGAGCAACGAAGAGTGGAGTTTTTTCAGCCACAACCCTTACGGGCCAAGACCATTTTTTCACCCAGCGGCGTTATCATGACAATTGCTCCTGCATTGTCAAAATACAGTCCATCCATGGACATAACTCACTCATGTAGAATGACTACACAGCGTTCCTTCTGCCTTGCTGGACAAAAAAATGGTTCAGGCAGTGATTATTCAATTAGCGCTAACAGGCCCTAGCGCGGTGAATTCTGTAGTGTCGAAGCGTGAAGATGATGCTACACCCACAGCTGACTGTGACAGCTGTCCTCACCGTGCTGATCGCCTGACTAAGGGTAAATGCCTGCCTGGTGATATCTGCGTCAGAGTCATGAGTGGGCGACAGATTGCACGTTTCTTCACCCTCAATCCAGATCTTGCGGAACAGTATGCAGGAGATGAGTTCTGGGAGCGCCGTGCTATAGCAGCAAGATATCTGTCACAACAACGTTTGATGCAGATGCTGGATGACCCCGATGAAGTGGTCAGAAGAGTGTTAGCCTACAGATTACCCGTCGACTCACTGCATCATTTGTTGAAAGATCCTGATCGTGAAGTGCGAATTACCGTAGCAGATCGAATTCCTGTTGAACAACTGGAAGCTTTGGTTAATGATGAAGATTATCTGGTTCGTCAATATGTCGCCAAAAGACTCAAGCCCGGACGTTTGTTTCGTATGATTAATGATCCAGATCGTGAGGTTAGAAAAACGGTGGCTAAAAGACTGCCTCCTGAAAGTCTTGAACTAATGATGCATGACCAATCCGATCGCATACGCCTGGTTGTTGCTGAGCGCATTGAACTGGAGTCGATACATTCAATGATGCAGGATACAGACTGGCGCGTTCGTGTAGCTATATGCCAGCGTGTACCAATAGAAATGCTTGAGCCATTGTTGAATGACGACGATGAAGACGTCAGAGCATTTGCTCAGGAAAGATTAAAGCAGCTTCAATCTAATAATGAATAAATATATAGAAAATAATCAGCAGCTGTTTGAGCTGTGTAATAAGACCAGCACGGATCAGGGTATTGATGCAATACTCAAAGGGCTAGTACCCTTATTTCCAGAATTACAGTTCGAGCATGTACTAACGCGAGGTGGCTGGTATCGCCTGGGTGGCGTTGTAGATGCCAACTACAATCGAATTACTGATAATTTAGCCGTCTGGGCAGAACAGGAAAGCGATATTGATCCTGAACAATTGCTGTTGAAATATATAGATGCGAGCTATTTTGCTACCAGGCTGTCAGGTCAGACGCATTTTTTAACGGTAGCTACGGGTGATGAACCCGAGCAGTTTATTCAGTTAGAGATCGAAGAGATACAGGAAGTGATGGATCGACCATTGGTAGAAAAGGACTGGTTTCCAGACAGCATGCAGGATTTTCTGGACCCAATGGATTACACAAAGTTAGAGCCTGAGCCTGTTGGTAGTTCACGCTATGTATTTCGCCGCATCACCAATATGGATCAACTGATACATCAAACAGCACAGGAAAGCCGGCATTTAAATAATATCCGTCGTTTCCTTGATGACTGGCAGTTTAGTAGTGCTAGCGATTCAACCCGTTTCTGTCAGCACTGGGTCTTCGCATTACGTGAGTTTGCAGATAGAGATGGATACAAACAGGTAAATGCCAAGCCGGTACCTACCAGCAATAAAGGATCTGCCGAGCTGCTTGAGATAGAAGGTAAATCTGGGGCCGACCTGGCAACTGCAATAAGGCGTTACGACAATGCAATAGGATATCCGTTTTCCTGGTTTTTTATGATGCTGAGTAGTCAATCTGATAACTTCGTATTGGCTGATGCTGTGTTGCGTGATCAATCTAGAGAGTATGACTATATTCCGCTTAAAGATTTGAAAGTCTTAACTGACTGGGAAGCAAATCCTTATAGTGTTTAAACTGGATGGCAGTAATAAATCTGTAGACAGGTCTGTTAATTTTTCATACAGTAATTGCAGTATGAACGTATTAGCTAAAATTTCTTCACAAATGATGACCATCATTCTCAATGAATGGTGGGTATGCTAGTTTTCGACTATTTTTTAAAAAACCCGCCCAGGAGGCGGGTTTTTTGTTTCTGTCTCCCGGGATTTAGATATGCCACAGGAGGCAATATGAATGATGCTGATGAAAGTCAGCCAATCAATAGCTTAGATCAGGCTGACGATATTGTAGACTTTGATTTAGTGAATGGAGTGTTTACTAGAAATGCGGCTTTGCTAATCTCAAAAGGGTATTTGACTTCTCCTCAAGTCGTAGCTGGGTCAGAAGTAGCTGGCAGAGTAACTGCCTTTTATGTCTACTACTATGACGACTCTCTCGAATGGATGTACGCAGTTGATGATTCAGGCGATGTCAGGTTTGTGTATACCTGTTGCAAAGAAAACCAGACAGTAGGCGGAGAAACTGAAGTGAATGCAGTTAGTTACCGGAAAGCATGTTAAGATTTATTAAACCGGGACTTGCTGTTTGCAACAGTTTATTAAACCATAGCAATGCAGGGACTGCTCAAAACCTGGGATCTACCTTAAAAATACTTTACCTATCTAGTCTGGGTCGATAATTCAATGGTTGTAACAAGTCACTATTTACGGCACAATTTTAGCTGCATTTAAAAACCTTCAGTTGATTTGAGTCAGCTTTACTTAAGAGTTTAAACCTCTCTTCATCATAAATTTAAGGAGTAACCACGTGATAAGGAACAGTATATTTTTATTGATAGTACTAATTGCAGTCAGTAGTTGTGACCAGACTTCAGAAAGCTCATCCACAAAAGACTTATCTTCAAAAACATCAATCCAGTCAGAGTTTGTCGTTCTGGATAAGTTTGGGCAGGAAGTGAATGTGTTCTCAGTCGGAGAGGAAATTACATTTGAGCTCAGAGTAAAAAATACAGAAAATATTTCACTGGATTATTCATTTACTTCTCCAGGTTATAGTATTGAAGTAACTCAGGGCGATACTCCTGTATGGTCTGCTAACTATGGTCTTTCTTTTGCTCAGGTTGTCACGAATGCTACAATCGGAGCATTGCAAAATAAGACTATTACTGAAAAATGGAATACGGTTGATAATGATGGTAATCAGGTTTCACCAGGTAATTATACAATCACTCCCGGAATTGCATATTTTGTTAATGGTGAAGCAATAGCGGCTCCATCACCCGTAGATATAGTTTTAAATTAGTGTTAACAGGCCCTGTAACTACACCAAACAACCGTTGGCTACGGCTGATAGCTGCGGTTACTAATGATTAACTCTGTTTTCTTCTAAGATAGAAAAGGATTAACCAGATTAAAGCTGCTATCAAAATGATGGCAGCCATAATCACAATTTCATACTTCCTGATATCTCCAAGCAGTACTTCTACTGCACGACCAAAGTAATAGCCCGCCAGTGCAATACTGCTAGCCCAGATTGCAGCACCAGTGATGTTGAGTAGGGTGAAACGTAGATAGGAAACTGCACTCATACCAATTGCAAAGGGTGTTATGGTGCGAATGCCATACAGAAAACGAAAGCTCAGGATTAGCAGGTTTTGATGTCGCTGCATGATATTGAAAACTCGTGATGCTCGTGTCTCCCAGTCAGGATGTTTGGCGAGGATAGATTTTCCATGACGACGTCCAAGATAGAAATAAAACTGATCCCCAATCAGGGTGCCGCAAAAGCCGTAAAAAATAACCCAGTCCAGAGAGAGGTAGCCCATATGTGCGGCTACTCCGGCCAGAATCATTACCGTTTCGCCCTCGAAGAAGGCACCAATGATGAGAACAGGGTAACCATAGGTGGTGAGAAATGTTTCTAGCATGATGAGTCTGATTTATAACCAAAGGGAAACTTGTCGATACCTTATGTTGTCTTAAGATTCAGTGATTTCCATAAAGTTGCAACTGGTGAACCATCATATGGTTCAAACAGGGACTAGCCATGAAAAATAACTTCAGTCTTCCCAGGAGATTTGGCCAGAGTTTCTGGCTAGACTTAATTGATCGTAGCATAAGCACGAATGAAGCCCTGAATAATCTGATCCTGGATCAGCTGCTAGACAGCTTGCCCTCAACCCTTAGCCAAAAAATGATGTTAATGAGGATTCACCTGTTAACAGAGAGTGAAACAAATGCAACAGCCTGATATACCCAATATGCCGAATAATGCGACTCTGGTACTTTTTGGGGCGTTTGGCGATCTGGCCTGGCGCCTGGTAGGGCCAGCGATTTATGACCTGTATTGTAAAGCCCAGCTACCTGCATCTTTTCGACTGCTTGGGGTAGATCGCTCCAGCGATAAACAAAACTTGATTGCTCGATTGCGGGATGGTGCCGAGCGCTTCAGTCATGCTGAAGATTTTAGCGAAGCACAGTGGGCAGGTTTTGCTGCCTGTATCGATTCACTGGGTATGGATCTAACCGATAGCTCGGGCTATAGCGCATTAAACGACTACCTGACTCCAGTGGATCAGAACAAAGCAGAAACAATAGTGTTTTATCTGGCCATCCCGCCCTCATTATTTGCCGCAGTTGCGGCTGGACTGGCCGGTGCGGGTTTAGCGAAAAACCATCCAGGAGTACGTGTGGTAGTTGAAAAACCACTGGGGCATGACCTGCAATCGTTCCGCAAAATCAACCAGACGCTGACTGATTATTTTGATGAAGCCCAGATTTTCCGTATGGATCATTTTCTTGGTAAGGAGACGGTACAGAATATTCTCGCATTACGTTTTGCTAATCCCATCTTTGAGCCAATCTGGAACCGCAGATATATCGACCACATCACCATTACGGTGGCAGAAACGTTGGGTGTGGAACATCGTGCTGGATATTATGAACAGGCGGGTGCATTGCGCGACATGGTGCAGAATCACCTGCTACAACTGATGTGCCTGATCACGATGGAGCCCCCGGTGGCATACGATGCGGATGACCTCCGTAACCGGAAACTCGATGTGCTGCTCGCCTGTCGTAAGTTTACGCCTGGCGGTGTTTCCAGCAATGCAGTACGCGGTCAGTACGATAGCGGATGGATAGAAGGTGAAGCTGTATCGCGCTACCGTGACGAAGCTGGTATTGCAAAAAAATCCAACATTGAAACCTATGCTGCAGTCAAACTGTTGATAGACAACTGGCGCTGGCAAGATGTCCCCATATATCTACGTACCGGTAAACGTATGACAGAAGCCGTATCAGAGATATCCATACGTTTTCGCGATGTACCGCATAACGCCTTTCCTGCCGTGAGTGGTCTGAATACAGAACCGGTTCGATTGGTTATTCAGATTCAGCCACAGCAGGGCATCATCCTCAAGTTCATGGCGAAACAGCCGGGATCACCATTGCGATTACGTCCGGTAGATATGCGGTTTTCCTATAGCGATGCCTTTGAAATGGAATCTCCAGGAGCCTATGAAACCCTTTTGCATGATGTGTTACTGGGTGACGCTACCCTGTTTATGCGCAGTGATCAGGTAGAGGCTGCATGGAGTCTGTTACAGCCGGTGCTGGATGCCTGGGCACAGAATCCGGCATCTGATTTCCCCAATTATAGAGCTGGTAGTTGGGGGCCTGAGGCCGCAGAACGTCTGGTTGCTAGTGATGGGCATTCCTGGTTGAGGCCAAGCAACTGGCAACCGCGTAACGATGAGTCGAGTTAAGGAAATGCTGGTTAATTCAGAGCTTCCTACGGCAAAGGGTTCTGCTGCCAAAATCGATGGCAATAAGCTATTAATCTTGTCAGAAAAATGAAAATCACACTTTTTGTTTTTCGTGCTCTGATCATTCATGGGTGAATTATTCAGAGCTTACTTAAATACATAATGGAGAGCAAAACATGGGGCAGGAAAATTTTAATGATCATGCACATGGCGCACCTGGCATTCCACTAAACTGGTGCAGTTCGAATAAGCAGGCCGTTGGCACTACACTGGGCGCTTCGCGTGTCTGGTTTACCGTAGGCAAGGGGATTCTAAACGAGGTGTATTACCCGCGTGTAGATATCCCACAGATACGCGATCTGGGCTTTATTATCGCTGACGATAAAGGTTTCTGGGTGGAGCTTAAAACACTGCCCGATTGCAAGGTGCAATATCATGCTGCCGGAGTACCCGCGATAACGATTGTGCATACGCATGCACGTTTCACCTTCACCCAGCGTCTGGTAGCAGAACCGAACCGGGATGTGTTACTACTTGAAATAAAACTCGAAGGCGATGAGGATCTAAAACCCTATGTGCTACTCGCACCTCATCTGGGCGGTACAGGTAATAACAATCATGCGCAAGCCTGTAAGTTTCATGGGCGCAAAGTATTGTGGGCCAATCAGGGACCGTTTGGTGTTGCTCTGCTTGCCGTAGATGCGCAGCAGCAAGATGCATTTGGAGTCTGTAGTGCGGGTTATTGTGGATATTCAGATGGCTGGCAGGATTTTAATCAGCATCGTGCACTACACTGGCAGTATCGTAATGCAGGCCCTGGAAACGTAGCCCTGACAGGCGCTCTTCCGCGTACAGCATGGCTGGGGCTGGGCTTTGCAACCAGCCACGAATCTGCAGCGGTTCTGGCGCAGACAGCATTGCTGCAGCCGTTTGACATGATCTGGCAACAACAGGTAGAGCATTGGCAAAGCTGGCACGATAGCTGTCGCCTTTATCAGGACGTCAATACCCATGCAGTTTTATCAAGGCCGTTATACGAGCAGCTCAAGGTAAGTGCGATGGTATTACGTACGCATCACGATCAAACCTTTCGTGGCGCATTGGTGGCGAGCCTGAGCATCCCCTGGGGGGAGAGTGGTGAGGAGCGTCCCGGTTATCATCTGGTCTGGCCACGCGACCTGGTCGAATCAGCAGGTGCTTTACTCGCATTGGGTGCAGATGTGGAAGCGCGTGAGATCTTACGTTATTTGATTGCGAACCAGCATACGGATGGCAGCTGGGCACAGAACCAGTGGCTTGGCGGTAAGTCATACTGGAACGGCATACAGCTAGACGAGATTGCATTCCCGGTATTACTCGCCGGCACCCTGGCTGACCGCGATGCTCTGGATGGCATACAGGTGAAAGATATGGTGCAACGAGCGCTTGGTTTTTTATTGGCACATGGACCGGTCAGCCCGCAGGATCGCTGGGAAGAAAACAGTGGTGTAAATACCTTCACCCTGTCGGTGTGTATCGCGGCACTGGTATCTGGCGCAAGGTTTTTATCTTCTGCAGCCGAAGCATTTGTGCTCGAAGTTGCAGACTACTGGAATGCGCGCATCGAACACTGGACAGCCGTATATGCCACAAAGCTGGCGAAGCGTTTTGGCATCAAAGGTTATTATATTCGAACCATGCCGGAGTCAGCAGTGATCGATGATACGGTATTGTCTCGTGTGATGGAGATCAAGAACCGGCATGACGATCCGGGGCTGAAGGCAGAGGAGCAGGTTGGTGGAGACTTTCTACAACTGGTGCGCTATGGATTACGTACAGCTGATAATTCTCTGGTGAGTGATACGGTGCTGCTGATCGATCAATTGTTGCGTAAGGATCTGGAGCAGGGCCCCTGCTGGTATCGCTATACCGGCGATGGCTATGGTGAACATGCGAATGGCGCTGCTTATGATGGAACGGGGTTGGGACGTCTATGGCCTCTATTGACGGGCGAGAGAGGTCATTACGAACTTATCAAAGGTGCAGATGCCATGCCTTATCTACAGGCAATGTTAGACATGTCAGATGAGGCGGGCATGATGCCCGAGCAGGTGTGGGATACAGATGCATTAAAGCAGCAAGGTATAGTGCCTGGCACAGCTACCGGCTCGGCAATGCCTCTGGCCTGGACGCATGCAGAATATATCAAGCTGGCCTGTTCCATTCTTAAGGGAAGGCCAGTAGATCGTCCGGAACCTTTATGGGCGCGTTATCGAGGCATACCACCGCAGACTTATATCTGGTACTGGTCGGTACAGATGCCGATAAAGATGTTACCGGCAGGAAAGCGGTTGGGATTCTGTCTGACATCACCAGCTATCATCAACTGGAAAACCGCTACAAATGAGTATCAGTCGATACCAACTGAAGATATTGGTCTTGGTGTTCATATTGCGCGTCTGCCACTGCCAGATGATTCTGCGGAAATAATTTCCTTCCGATTCAGTGGAGAGCATTGGGATGAGCAGCAGGAGTATCAGGTAAGTATCAGTCAGGATAGAGACTAGTGTTAACAGGCTCTGGCAGCGCACAAGCAGAACGATAACCTGCGGTTTATGCTATTCTCAGGCGCTAATAAACATTAAGTCGGAATACAAAAATAGTGGCAGTTCGCACCAGCCAGACTCATCCTCTTCAGATCGCAGAAGTCCGTGCTATGCCAGAACAAGGACGTATTGGAATCACCTTCTGCCCCGGCAAGCATGATCGATTTGCACTCACGGGTGCCTGGGCGCGCGATCTGGAGCTTGATCTGGATGTCATCTCTGCCTGGGGTGCAAAGCTGGTGCTGACTCTGGTGGAGCCAGAAGAACTCAACCAACTTAAGGTACCGAATTTGGGTGAGCAAGTTCAGCGTCGAGGTATCGAGTGGCGGCATCTGCCGATTGCTGATTTTTCTGTTCCTGGTGAGACTTTCGAACAGCAATGGATTATGCAGGGCCAGGAGATTCGCAGCCTGTTACGCAATGGCGAAGATGTGCTGGTGCATTGCAAAGGCGGCCTGGGTCGGGCAGGTATGATCGCAGCACGACTACTGGTTGAATTAGGTATGGATTCCAAACAGGCGATCCGATCAGTTCGAAAGGCGCGTAAAGGAGCCATAGAGACATCGGCGCAACTGGCTCTGGTGCATGCAACAGTTGCGATACCCTGATTAGTTAAGATATATGAGTACAGAGAAACTGCTGATAGATACCAGAACCATGCAACGGGTAGGTGCTCAAATTGGTAGCAACCCAGCCGGTGTTTTTCAGGACAATAACGGTCAACGTTATTATGTTAAGACACTGGAATCTCAGGCACATGCACGCAATGAATTAATCGCAGCTCGGCTTTATCAACTGGCATCTGCTCCAACATTAAATTATGTGGATACAACAGACTGCTGCCAGATCGCAACACAATGGATTGAGTTGGATAAAAAATATATTGCGCATTTTACTGATAGTGAACGCAAGCAGGCGCAACAGTGGTTTGGTGTTCATGCCTGGACAGCTAACTGGGATGCGGCAGGATTCTCTGGTGACAATCAGGGGGTTGCCAACGGTAAAGTACTGACGCTCGATGTAGGTGGCGCACTGGCGTTTCGGGCTCAGGGTGATCCCAAAGGCAAAGCATTTGGTACCAGAGTAGATGAACTGAATGTCATGCGTAATGACAAAACGAATCCGCATGGCATCAAGCTATTCTCAGACATGAGTGAAGAGGATATCAGGCAGGCCATAGAAGTTGTGGTTGATATTCCCGATACAAAGATTCAACAGCTTATCAGGGATAATGGTGGTAGTAACAAGCTGGTGGAAAAAATGATTGCCCGTAAAGCCGATATGGCTGAGCGTTTGATGGATAAGCAGACTTTTGCTATACCTGAATCGAGAATAACGACATCACATTAATTTTGGATTATCCCACGGGAGGTGTGATAATCATAAGGCTGAATTAAATGCCTGTCCTAATGTGCAGATTGAATCTCTTTTAAAACAGTATCATGTGGCTCTTTTACTAATGAACGCCATTCAGCATTGCTGGCATCTAAGGTCAATGTAAACTCTGTCTGATCTGATCCTTCTTCCACAAAGCTGATAATCCAGACATCAGCAAACTGTGAAATCTGATGCTTGACCCATTCAGCGGAATGATAATCCATGTTTGATAAATGGCGTTTAGCATGGCAAAGCGCAGCGCTTTCTGAGACTACAGGAGGCTTGGGGCAATGGTTATTTGAATTGATATAATCCTTAAAAGCTTTTTGATCTTCGATAGTGTATTTCGCTTCCACAACTAATTTACCTTGTTTATCAATAAGGCCGCATTTCCCTCCAGTACGAAAGGTATGTTCACCATCTGTTTGAGTAATAAAAGGTCCGTTGCACACGACGGCATGCCCATAGTAAAAACTTGTGAGAAACTCAAACTGCGGAGATAACACGGCTTCAAGACGTTTATTGATATAAACCATTTTCCCGTTTATGATGCCACGGGCTAAATCTTCCTCGAAATAATCACAACCATTATCAAAGAAGTAAGTTCTTTGTGACTGACCATTTTCGTGTACGTAGAAAATATCCTCGCGAGAAAATCTGACACAGGCAAGTCCATCCGAACCAAACGCAAGATTATTCAGATGGGATTGTTTAAGGTTTATCTGATCTCCGTTAATAGAACCACAATCTTCAAAAACATCTAGAATGCCATCATCTTTTTTACTCGGGTAGGCACAGGTATCAGCCATTAGCAAAGTAGGGAGAAGATATAAAGTTGTGAGAATTAAATGTTTCATGGGTTTATACCATTACATAGCGATCTGATAGTATCGTTAGCCAAGGAGTATACAGCAACGGTACACTTTACCGGTCCCTCGACATAGCTATCAAGTGGTAAAGAGTGCAATTTGATTTCCAATATCATTGGAAACTGAGGTAATATTCTGGGAGTTAAAATAAGGATGAAAAGTTTACAAGCCATTGATTTAAAGGAAGAAGCTTCTGTGATCCCGCTGGGAAGTCTGATTTATTCCAAAAGTCATATATGGAAAATGTGGTTTTTAAACACGGCACAATCCACTTATTTGAATTGTTAAACATATAAATGAAAATATACGCTAAAGATCATCCATCATGGTTTGAGATAAATCGACTTGTTGATGAAGCGAACCAATATAGTAGCTATGAGATATCAGCGGTTATCGATATTATCCATGGTAAATTTACGGCTAAGAATATCGATGTGCATTTTATTAATGCGGTAGAGTTTCAATCAGTATTCAAGCAATTTATTACGAATAGATCCCTGGTGCCAAGATTAGAAGGTACGTATGACACATACTTAGAGTTTGTCGGTAAATCAAATAGCGTGATACTTCGTTTTAAAATTGGGGACGCATTCTGCGGAACTGAAACAACGGATTATAGTTTAGTGGGGGGATTTGAGGTGTCTCAGGAGAGTTTGCTTAATATTAAAAGAGAGATTGCGGAGGTAACTATTGATACATAAAAAGACCAATGCAGACGGATCGCTCACTCTGTTGGCTCTCCATTGAACTTTGCCGTAATAACTTAAAAATGAATATCGAAGTATATGATAAAGAAATAACTTCTGAATTGATGGATTTAGTATTAAGTGCAGGTCCAGATAAGATAACGATCTTATCGTATCTGTCTGGTTGAGAAATACTGGTCTGTAGAGATAATGGTATGTTCCTTGGTATTGCTATACTAGTTGAAACGGGAGGAGTATTCGAACTTAAGAGTATCTCTGTTTAAAAAGAATATCAGGGTAAAGGTATTGCAAAGGCCATGATTAAAATGGCAAAAGAATCAGGTGCCAAGATACTTGAGTTAGGAACAGGAAACTCAAGTCTTTCTCAGCTCGCACTATATCAGAAGTGTGGGTTTGGAATGCATAGTATTGAAACAGGGTTCTTTAATTCTTATCCAGAGCCAATTTTTGAAAATGGTATTCGTTGTATTGATATGGTACGACTATGTACTGAGTTATAATAATGCCAGACAGAGGAAGAGCAATGGCGTTATTCGGTTGTGATAGAGAGTGAAAATTTTGAATGGTGTAATATTTTCTGGATTACAGGCTAGCGGTAAGTCAACTTACTTCATGCGAAGTTTTTATAAAACCCATCTCCGTCTAAATATGGATATGCTAAAAACTAGACATAGAGAAATGATAATCTTCAATGCTTGTCTTGAAGCTAAACAACCGGTTGTGATTGATAATACCAATCCTACAAGAGCAGTCAGGGCTAAGTACATTGAGGCTTTCAAAAGATACAATTTTGAAATTACTGGATACTATTTCTCTTCTAGCATAGAGGATTGTTTAGACAGAAATTCTTCGAGAGAAGGGAAAGAAAAGATTCCAGATATAGGAATAAAGAGTACGTACAGTAAACTTGAGATTCCTGGTTATACTGAAGGCTTTGATAAATTATATTATGTCACCATGGATAATGGTGGTTTCACTGTAAGTGAATGGAAAGATGAAGTTTAATGAATTAGATAAAAAAATGCGTATCTATGAAATTGCGCATGATCATTGTGTAATGCCAGGTGTGTATATTGTTGCACGAATAGATGGCCGCTGTTTTACCACCTTGACTAAAGATAAGCATAAATTTGACGCACCTTATGATCCTAAATTTAGGGACATGATGAGTGAGACGGTAAAGCACTTGATGCAATGTGGTTTCAAGGTGATTTACGGTTATACTCAGAGCGATGAGATTTCTCTGCTTCTGGATTTGGATGAAAGTACGTTTGAGAGAAAGGAAAGAAAACTTAACTCGGTCCTGGCTGGAGAGGCAAGCGCTAAATTTAGCTTATTACTTGGAGATATTGGAGTTTTTGATTGCAGAATATGTCAATTACCCAGTCGTCAACTAGTTATCGATTACTTTAGGTGGAGAAACGAAGATGCTCATCGCAATGCTCTTAATGCCCATTGCTATTGGAGCTTAAGAAAGGAAGGCGCCTCTCCCGCAGAATCATCAGCTACATTTACTAGAATGTCTGTAGCGGAAAAGAATGAGTTTCTTTTCCAGAAAGGACTTAACTTTAATGATCTTCCTGGTTGGCAAAAGCGAGGAATTGGTGTTTATTGGGAGAACTATGAGAAAGATGGATTTAATCCAAAGAATGGAGAGCGCGTAAAAGCCAATCGTAGCCGTCTTAAAGTTGATCTCGATTTACCTATGAAAGATCAATATAGTGATTTTATCTCCAATATTGTTCCATAAGTCATATAGCAAGGGCCAGCAACGGGTTTGTTAGCAGCTGTGGCCATTGTTATCTATTTGTAAACAAGAGGTTGATTGCTGAATTTATTTCTATTCTAGAGTTATGTAGATTACAAGCGGATTGTGAACATAGAGGTTGAGGTTTTATACCGGAATGAAATAAATCTGCGGTATAAAAAGGTGTTTGTTTTTTAAAAATCAATAGATTACCCGGTTTTTTGCTCAGCAATATGAAAACCCGGGTCAGAGAGCAATGTTTTCAAATATTAGCGATTATTGCTATCTAGTCCGGGTTTTCTCTCAGATATGGATGATATCGCTCTCGGCGTGTATATGGCTCGTTTATCTCTTTTAAGCTCAGTAGTGCAGGGTGAGTTAATCAGGCGGAGTATCAGCTCATTATTCTATAAGCTCCAGTCTTTCAAATTAAACAAGCACTGGTGAAGTATGATCTGCCAGTTAATCTGGGCTAGTTATTAGCATTGATGCCCACATAACGGCCCTCTTTGAAGCTAGAAAAAAATTGATTAATCATAGGGTGGTTGATGGGGTCCTGGGATTCATCCGATTCTAGATTGCGTTCAGCAACGTAGGTAGAGTGATTACTTTCATGCACTAAAACATGATACCAGGGCTTCTCTTTCGGTGGACGAGATTTTGCAACAGTCTGGTACCATGCCTCGCTACCCTGAAATTTTTGATCAACATCTACAATAACGCCTCGATAATCAAAAAGGCGATGGTGCACCAGCTCCCCTATATAGAATTGTGTTCTGGTAATATTTATGACTTCACCCATCGTTTCATCCCGCTGAACAAGTAGATTGAATTGATAACCCAAGTTTAATCGATTTCAGTAACTTTTTAGCAACACTGATGAAGTGGATAAGACAAATTTCGGATCAAGAAAAAATCGGTGTTTAAGAAGCATGATTTTTAATATTTGCGTATTTTACTCTCTCCCTCAGATTTTCTGATTGGTCTTTAACAAGGGGGAATATACTGACTGTATGAAAGGTATTCCCATTACTTTATAGAGTCAGAGGTTACGTATTTTATTGTAAGAAAAAGATTACAGGTTAAGCCAGAAGTAATGATTCTATTATGTTTTTCGATTTTTTAATAACTACTCAGGATTTAATAGGGATTTATTGGAAGACAAAAATAAAAATTACACCTAGAATCAGTCAGGTAATAAAATAAAACCATTCTTTCAATTATTTTAAGGGACTTAAATATGAAAAAAATCATTTTCTTTTTCACTTTACTTTTTTCATTTACTCAAGCTTATGCTGAGGTGACTATAGAATTTGTGAGTGACCCCGGGGATTACATCGGGCAAGGCATTACTTACAATTTTAATGATCAAAATCAAGATATTCTTTTTTCACGAAATTATGATAATGGTATTAATGTCAATATCAAAAACCTTGCGGGTGATCCCTCTCTATATTGGACATTAAGTTTTGCAGCGCCAGGGGATGCAGAAATACAAAGCGGTATTTATTCTGATGCTGAAAGATTCCCCTTTCAGTCGATAGATAACCCAGGGTTATCTGTTTCTGGTGCGGGTAGAGGCTGTAATACTCTAACTGGAAGTTTTGAAGTATATGAGGTTTCTTATGATGCATCAGGAAAAGTGAGTTCGTTTAGTGCAAGCTTTGAGCAGCACTGTGGAGGGCAAACCCCTGCGTTAAGAGGAACAATTGTATATAACACCGTTTTGCCTGTGGGTGCTTCAGCATTTGGTATGACTCCTTATAACATCCTTTGTAAGAACAGGACTACCGGGCAGAAGCTTTTTAAAAAAATGAGTGAAGTAACCGTAGATTGTAGATCCTTAGGTCTGGATGTAAGATCTGGTGATGATATACAGCTACGAATCAATGCAATTGCTGATTAACAGGCTGTATTGATCTGAATAAGGGTGTTCGAAGTTTTCGAGCACCCTTTTTTATAACGTAGCGCCCCTCCGAAACACTCGATTTGTAGTAAACGCGACAATCGATATCCACTAGAAAACCTAAGTAATTCAATAAGTTGACAGATGGCACGGTGATTGCTTTATCTCTAATAACAGAGATAAATGTGTAAGTTAACCGACACAGAGATTACGTGCCCATGAAGCAAAAAGACATTGCCGAATTACTGGATGAGCCAGCCTGTTCTCATAACAAGAAGGAGAAATCTGGTTGTGCCAAACCCAAACCCGGAGCGACTGCGGGTGGCTGTGCTTTTGATGGCGCTCAGATTGCGCTGTTACCGATTGCCGACGTTGCGCATATCGTACATGGATCTATAGCCTGCGCTGGAAGTTCCTGGGATAACCGGGGTGCGCGTAGCAGTGGTTCTCGTCTATACCGTATCGGTATGACCACCGACCTGACCGAGCAGGATGTCATTATGGGTCGTGGTGAAAAGCGCCTCTTCCATTCCATCAAACAGGCGATTGATAGTTATTCTCCCGCTGCAGTTTTTGTTTATAACACCTGTGTGCCAGCGTTGGTGGGTGATGATATCGAGGCGGTCTGTAAGGCTGCTGAAGAACGTTGGAGTACACCGGTCATTCCTGTTGATTGTGCTGGTTTTTACGGCACTAAAAATCTGGGTAACCGTATTGCTGGTGAAGCCATGGTCAAGTATGTCTGTGGCACACGTGAGCCTGATCCTCTACCCGAGGTAGCGAAAGAAAAACCCTACAAGATCCACGATATCAGTATGGTGGGCGAATACAATATTGCTGGTGAGCTGTGGCATGTAATGCCGTTGCTGGATGAGCTGGGCCTGCGAGTTATCGGTAACCTGTCTGGTGATTCCCGATTCAGGGAAGTACAAACCATGCATCGCTCTGAAGCGAATATGATGGTGTGTTCCAAGGCGATGGTTAATGTCGCACGAAAGCTTAAGGAAGCCTATGACGTGCCCTGGTTTGAAGGCAGTTTTTATGGGGTCAATGACGTCTCCCAGGCGTTACGCGATTTCGCAAGACTGATCAATGATGATGATCTGGCACAACGTACTGAAGTACTGATAAAACGTGAAGAAGATCGTGTCAATCAATTACTCGAGCCCTGGCGTGAAAAGCTGAAGGGCAAGAAAGTCTTGCTGTATACCGGTGGCGTAAAGTCATGGTCGGTGATCTCCGCATTACAGGATCTTGGCATGATTGTGGTGGCTACCGGCACCAAAAAATCTACCGAAGAAGATAAGGCCAGAATTCGAGATCTGATGGGTAAGGATGCCGTGATGATCGAAGATGGTAATCCTGTCGGTCTGATCAATATTGTGCGTGAGAATAACGTTGATGTACTGATCGCTGGTGGTCGCAATATGTACACCGCGCTAAAAGCGCGCATCCCATTTCTGGATATCAATCAGGAACGCGAATTTGGTTATGCGGGTTATGAAGGCATAGTCGAGTTGGCACGGCAACTGGTGTTAACTATCGATAGCCCTGTTTGGCCCGCTGTAAGAAAACCAGCACCCTGGCGTTCGGTTTCTGTTGCTGCGGAGGTGAGTTATGGCTGAGATTCTTAAACGTAAAAAAGCGCTGTCTGTCAGCCCGCTAAAGTCCAGTCAAACGATTGGTGCGGCGCTGGCATTCCTGGGTTTCCATAAATCCATTCCTATGCTGCATGGTTCTCAGGGCTGTACAGCTTTCGGTAAGGTTTTCTTTGTACGTCATTTTCGTGAACCAATTCCATTACAGACTACGGCAATGGATCAGGTTACGACAGTAATGGGTTCAGAAGATAGTGTGGTTGAAGGCCTGAAAACTATCGCTGAAAAAAGTAATCCAGCTTTGATGGGGGTGCCAACAACAGGTTTATCCGAAACTCAGGGTAGCGATGTGAATATGGCGGTGGGTGATTTTCGCAGCAAGTACCCTGAATATGACGCTATCCCTGTTGTTCCAGTATCTACGCCTGATTACACGGGTTGTCTGGAAACGGGGTTTGCCAAAGCGATGGAAGCGATTTTCAGCACATTAGTTCCTGACGCTGAAACTGCGGGCACTCGGCCCGGAAATCGCAAGCATCAGGTGAATGTACTGGTTGGCTCTATGTTGACACCAGGAGACATTGAGTCGCTGAAAGAAATTATTGAAAGCTTTGGTCTACTGCCACTGGTGTTACCCGATCTATCCGATTCACTGGATGGGCATATGGTTGATCAGGATTACTCGGCACTGACCATAGGTGGCACCGATGTTAAGGAGTTAAATACGGTTGGTGACTCAATAGCGACTTTAGTGATTGGAAACTCAATGTTTAAGGCAGCAGATATTCTGCATAAGCTTACAAAGGTTCCAGAGTATCGCTTCGATCATTTGATGGGACTGGATGCGGTAGATGAATTCATCAATGCCTTACAGCAAATATCACAGCAACCGGTGCCAAACAAAATAGAACGTCAGCGTGCACAGCTACAGGATGCCATGCTGGATACGCATTTCATGCTCGGCATGTCCCGATTTGCCATAGCTTCTGACCCGGATCTGGTGAATGCTTTTAGTCAATTGTTAAATGGTGTAGGCGCTCTGGTAGTGGCCGCAGTAGCTCCAGTCAATGCTCCGGTATTAAAGCATGTCAATGCCGATCAGGTTCAGATTGGAGATATGGAAGATCTGGAAAAGATTGCCAGTAAAAATGGAGCTGAGCTGTTAATCGCAAACTCTCATGGTGTCGAAAGCGCTGCACGTTTAGGGATACCTCTGTTACGTGCTGGTTTTCCGCAATACGACACACTGGGTGGATATCAGAAAACATGGATTGGCTATCAGGGTACACGCCAGCTGTTGTTTGAACTGGCCAATATCATGCTTACGCTGGAGAAGGGTGAGATTCATCCTTATCTCTCAATTTACGCTCAAAAAGACGAATCCAACGAGGTCAATGATGGCGCTAACAAGGCGACTGCAGCTGGTGGACAGTAACACTGATAATTCAGGTGAGGGTAACTGGATGGATGGCGCATTAAAGGTAGCATTTGCGACCAGTGATATGAAGACTGTTGATCAGCATTTTGGTGCTGCACAAACCTTTGCTATTTATGCACTGGATATGGACAGGGCCACTCTGGTTGAGGCAACTGAATTCGGCAAACTGGATATGGATGGCAACGAAGACAAGCTGGCTGAAAAGATTAGAGTGCTGGAAGGCTGTATCGCTGTTTATAGTCAGGCAGTTGGTGCTTCGGCTATCAATCAATTAAAGGCAAAGAATATTCAACCGGTGAAGGTATCACCGGGAGCCGAGATAAAAATATTGCTTGCCGCATTACAGGATGAGCTGCGTCAGGGGCCTGGTAGCTGGCTGGCAAAGGCCATCGCCAGCACCATGCCCGCAGATCCATCGCGTTTTGATCAAATGGAAGACGAAGGTTGGGAAGAGTGATGTTAGAACAGGATGCGACCGTAGTTGAAAGCAAACAGGGCCTGATCTGGGTGGAAGCTGTTTCGCGCAGTAGTTGTTCACAGTGTTCAACTACAAGCTGCTCAACTTCAGTGATCTCGAAGCTATTCGGGCTTAAACGTAACCTGTTAAAACTGGAAAATACCTTACAGGCAAAGGCAGGTGATCAGGTGATTATCGGTATCCCCGATAGTGTGCTGGTCAAGGTATCGGTCTGGGCCTATCTTCTGCCGATTATCAGTATGGTTTTATCGACTCTGTTAGCGGTTACTCAGGGCTATGGAGATGGTCTGCAAGTGTTATTTGCTCTGACTGGACTGTGTATTGGGTTTTTAATCGTGGGTCGGTTAACTCGATCTGGTAAACGGGGCAATACCTTCGATCCTTTGTTGTTGCGGGTTAAGGGGCAAAGCGAAATATCAGTGAACCTGAGCAGTTTATAAAACAATTCGGGTTTAGAAATTATTTAAGTCATACGAACGAGGAACAGAAAATGAGTGAAGCAGCTTTAGCTATTGAACCAGGTGATCCAGTACTGGAAACTGATTTTGCAAAGGAAATGGTCAACCAGATGCGTGCGATAGATACCTACGGTACCTACGACAACTGGACTCTGGAGCAGATTCTGGAGCCCTTTGTTCTTACCAAGGAAAAACGCCGTGAAATTCCGGTTATTGGTGATCCTGATGAAATTGTTATGGCCAGGGTTAAGGCTTTCTATAACGCGATTTCTTCATTGATTGAAAAAGAATGTAAGTTAATGGCGGTACCTATGCTGAATCTATCGCATGAAGGTTTTGGGCGAGTGATTATTACCGTCGGAAAACTGGTTGTCATGGATAAGGTATTGCGTGATGTGCATCGCTTCGGTTTTCCTTCCTTATCCAAGATGAAGGATGAAGGCGATAAATTATTGTCGGTCGCACTTGAGATTATAGGCAAGCATTCAGATGTAGCTGGTATGTAATTTGGCGAATCCATTTTCAGCAACGTTAAACCAATCAACAAGCTTACAACGGAAAAACGAAATGACAGATGATGAATTGAAAGCACTGCAAAAAGCGGCCAGAAAGGCTAAACGCATAGCAACTGAGAAGGCTGGAGAATTACACGATCTGGTAGAGGATCGTTTGCCAGCAGCCTATGAAGAAATTCCGGGCATTGCCCAGGCCACTTATGACGCCTGTAAAAAATGGGCCGAAGCCGAGGCTGAGTATAAGGCTGCAGAATCAGCGGCTGTATAATTTTTTATTGAGGATTATTTAAATGAGTATGATTACAGGTGTAACTAGTGGCGGTGCTGAGTATATACCAGAGTTTGTGATGGAAATTAATCAGGCCAACTGTATTGGTTGTGGTCGTTGTTTTAAGGTTTGTTCGCGTGACGTTTTTGATCTGGTGGAGCGCGAAATGGATGCAGCCATGAATGATGACTATGATGATTATGACGACTACGATGATGATGACGATGATGGTTTTTCAGATGACACTGCCATGGTGATGAGTTTGAAAGATGCTATGGATTGTATCGGTTGTGGGTCATGTGCACGCATCTGTCCTAAGAAATGTTTTACCCATGAAGCGAAAGCCGCTTAAAGAGGATATGAGTTATGCCTAAACCACAAAAGCATGTTTTTGTCTGTGTGCAAAATAGACCAGCAGGTCATCCACGTCCTTCATGTAGCAATAAAAATTGTGCCGAAGTCGCAGAAGAGTTTTACTGGCATCTGCAACAGACTCAGCAATTCGATAAAATACAGGTGACTACGACTGGTTGTCTGGGGCCCTGTAGCGAAGGTCCATCGGTGCTGGTGTATCCGGAAGGTGTGATGTATGGCGGTGTAAAAAAGGAAGATGTTGCAACCATATTTTCTGAACATCTGCAAAATGGAACCCCGGTAGAAAGTTTGAAAGTATCAGGAGATTCCTGGTAATGAGCGTTCATCAACTGATTAAGAATGAAGTCATTTTTGGCTTCAACCTGAGTCAGGAGGTTAATGGCTATCTGCAAAAAGCAGCGGCCTCTGTGAGTTCAACACGGGATACCCTGGTAGCTTTGACTAAAGCCATTAAAGCTGCGCCCAATCAGCTGGAGTCTATGGTAGCCCTATATAAATTCCTGTTTTATCGTGGTGATCTTGAGCATGCTGAAGAGGTGGTTTTTCAAACGCTGGTAAAAGCTTCTTTGCAGGGTAAATTCAGCAACAACTGGAAGGAATTGACACCAGATTCTAGCGACTGGTCTGTAACGAATGGGCCCGAGCGAGTCTATCTGTATAGTTTAAAAGCACTGGCATTTATACGCTTAAGACAGAATATGACTCGCGACTGCAAAAAGATTCTGGACGTACTTGCACGACTTGATCCCGAGGATCAGGTTGGCGCAGATGTTATTCGTGATTTACTGGAAGGGGTTAATGGAGACTAACTCTGATCCAGAGGTTGAGAGTCGCTATGCAGAAATCCAGGCATTGGCTGAGCGTATCGGTCAGTGTTTTGAGGAAGAAGTGATTAAATTAGGATTCGAACAACAGGCCGTTCAACTGATGTCGCCATCCGAGGCTCACTATTATCTGGAGTTTGATCCGGGTAGTGCTGAATCCAGCCTGAAAGGCGACTGGCTTGATAATCATGGAATGAAGCAGGGAAGTCTGGTGTTCCATGCCGATGGCAGTTTTTTTGTCGAGCAGGATGTCGTTAAAGCACACCCAAAGAAAAAGAACTGGTTTGTAGAAGCGGTTAATGCCTGGGGCAGAGGTAGTGATATCAGAGCGGAAGCGAGATTGCTTCCTATGCCTGAATGACAGGGTATGCATTATGATTAATTATCGAGTGATTGTTTATCACAAACAGGCAACCAGTGCGCGAACCCGGTTTGCTAAATTTGCAGATGACACCGTATTTGTTTTTGGTCCGGTGGCAAAATTGTCGCAGCTAGAAGAATCCAGTCTGGATAATACAGTGGTACATCCGGCGGCTGTGATGAAAAAGACAGAAGCCCTGCTCGGTCTTGAGGAAGGCAGTCTGAAAGCTGAACCAGATTATCAGCATAAGGTGGAAGTACCAGGAGGCAGCATTCATGTCCTGCTGGCAAATGTCACCACTATGGATCCGCCTTTTGAAGCAATCGAAAAGGTCGGTGGTCGTTTTATTGATTTAACTCAGGCTCGCGGTTTACCGCAGGTTGAACTGGAATTACTACGCCATGCTTATGAGCTGGTGCTGGGTGGTTAGGTAGAACATTTTAACCACAGAGGACACGGAGGGCACAGAGAGTAACAATTAAGAGGTTATTGTGATGATCATATTGAATAACCTGTATTGAAATAAGGGACACCTTAATGAAGTATGGAACAAAATAGTCAACCTCCGTGTTCTCTGTGGTAAGAATATTATTATTGGAGAAAATCTAATGTCAGTTTTAAATAAAGGGATCTCGAGAAGATCCTTCCTGTTGAGCTGTTTAGCCGGGGCTGGAGCAGGCTCATTTGCGTGGATTTCTCCAGCTGAATCTAAACAGTCTTTACATAATGTACGCTGGTACAGTTTTGGTACTCTGGTGGATGTGACCATAGTTGATTCTGATAAAGAGCGGGTAAACGCTGCTTTGAAATCTCTGGCAGTTGAATTTAATCGTCGCAACAACGAATGGCATCCATGGAAGCCGGGAACCATGCTGGATATCAATCAGGCATTGAGTCGGGGTGAGCCAATTCAGGTTGATAAGCATATGTCACGTATGGTTACGCAAATCAAACAATTGTATGCAAGTAGCAATGGTGCCTTTAATCCTGCTATCGGAAAAGCTGTAGGGCTTTGGGGTTTTCATGGTCAACTGGATGACAACTGGAATCCACCATCAAATCAGGAGGTTGAAGCATGGTTGGAGCAGCATCCTACTGCGGATGATTTACAGCTGACAGATGGATTATTATCCAGTATCAACCCATCAGTACAGCTCGATCTGGGTGGTTATGCCAAGGGCTATGCCATCGGTCTCGGTCTGGATATGTTACAGACAGCTGGTATCGAAAATGCCTTGATCAATGCCGGTGGGGATCTGGTAACGCTAGGCAGTCAGGGTTCCAGACCTTGGCATATCGGTATCCGACATCCGCAACAACAGGGTGAGATCGCCTGGGTAGAAACTCGGGGCCGCGAAGCAGTGTTCACCTCCGGCAATTACGAGCGCTATCATGAAAAAGAAGGGGTTCGATATACCCATATCCTAAATCCAAAAACCGGCAGACCCGTGACCGAGATCGCTTCTGCAAGCGTGATTCTAGATAATGGGGCCAAAGCAGATGCAGCGGCTACAGCATTGGTAGTTAATGGTATTAAACAATGGAGAGAAACAGCCGAATCCATGGGAATAGAATATGCCATGATTGTTGATCAGCATGGACATGCAGAAATGACTGATGCTATGAAGTCTCGTGTTACTATGCTGTAGGTCTTTACCTCGAGACTGACCAGTATTTTATTGTTCTGCTTAATCCGCCGCCAGTAGTGTGCTGATTACGTCTGCGTCGATGGGCAGTTCGTCTTTGTCGCGGCTTTTGCCATAAATGCCTTGTGCAAGTCTTTGCTTTTTTTCCTGTAGCGCGATGATTTTCTCTTCGACGGTGCCTTCGCTGATCAGCTTGTAGACGAAGACAGGTTTGTCCTGACCGATGCGGTGCGCGCGATCGGTAGCTTGCGCTTCGACCGCCGGATTCCACCAGGGGTCGTAGTGGATGACGGTGTCAGCTTCGGTAAGGTTAAGACCAACACCGCCAGCTTTTAGGCTGATCAGGAACAGGTTGACCTTGCCGCTGCGAAATTCTTCGATGACTTCGTCGCGTTTTCGTGTTTGTCCGGTCAGTTTTGTGTAACTGATGCCCAGGGTCTTGACTTCCTGTTCGATCAATCCAAGCATGGTGGTGAATTGTGAAAACAGTAGAATGCGGCGTCCTTCTTCGATCAGCTCGGGCAACATTTCCATCAGCATTTCGAGTTTGGCCGATGGTACAGCTTTTTTGCCTCGGGTGGCTTCGGGCAACAGGCGCGGGTCGCAGCAGACCTGGCGCAGTTTAAGCAGTGCATCAAGTATGGTGATGTGGCTACGGGCCAGGCCTTTTTTGGCGATAGCGTCGCGTACTCGCTTTTCCATGGTGAGACGTATGCTTTCGTAGAGTGTCGCCTGGCGACCGCTGATGGGTATGCTACGTAGCAGTTCGGTTTTGGCTGGGAGTTCGTCGGCGACGCGTTCCTTGGTACGTCTTAGCATAAATGGGGCAGTACGTTGGTTTAGTCTGATGAGTTTGTCTCGATCACCGAGTTTTTCGATGGGTTGCCGGTAGTTGCGGTTAAAGGTTTCCTGTCTGCCGAGAAAACCTGGGAGCAGAAAGTCGAATTGCGCCCACAGTTCGCCGAGGTGGTTTTCTATTGGTGTGCCGGTCAGGCACAGGCGATGATTGCAGCGTAGTTCGCGCACCAGTTGTGCGGCCTGGGATTTATGGTTTTTGATTTGTTGGGCTTCATCCAGTATCAGGTAGTGGTATTGACGCTTGATCAGTACTTCGCGGTCGCGCGCTAATAGCGGGTAGGTGGTGAGGATGAGGTCATATTCGTCGAGCTGATCGAAGTAGGCGCTACGCTGCGGGCCGTGAAGTACCAGTACCTTGAGTTTGGGTGTAAACAGTTGCGCCTCACGCCGCCAGTTGCCCATCAGGCTGGTGGGCGCGACGATCAGGCTCGGGTGTTGCATGCGTCCGGCGCGTTTTTCTATCGCGAGGTGGGCCAGTGTTTGAACGGTTTTACCAAGCCCCATATCGTCGGCGAGTATGCCAGACAGTTCGTATTCGCGCAGGAACTGCATCCAGTTGACGCCCTGCTGCTGGTAATCGCGCAGTTGCCCATTGAAGGTGGTGGGGATTTTGGCGCTTTTCATGCTGCTGAAATTGCTCAGTTTTTGCGCTAGTCGATGCAGCTTATTGCCACCCTGAATATTGATGTCGCCGAGATCCAGCAGGCGTGGTGCATCCAGTCGGGAAAGTTTTAGCTCGCTGTCCTGGCGGCTGAAATCGTAAAGGTCGATGATGGTTTGTAATACCGGTTCAACCTTTTGACTGTCGATAACGATATAGCCGCCATTGCCATCTTCCAGATACAGGCGTGGTGGCAGGTTGCCGGGTTCATAGTCGCCAACCAGTCCGGCGATGAGTGGCAACAGGGGTAATCGACGCCCTTCGAGTTCGATATCAAAGCGCAGGCTGAACCAGTCGTTGCTGTCGTTTTCGATTTGCGCATCGATGGCTTCGACATACTCAAGCTCCGGTGGTTGGCTATTCGACCAGTCAATCTGCCAGCCTTGTGAATCGAGTGTGGGAAGGGTTTGTTCGACAAAGTCGAACCAGCGGGTGAGTATGCTCTGAGCGTCACCTGCGTCGTCGTTGCCGAGGATAAAGTAGCCTGGCCGTTGCTGTGATTCTAGTCCCAACTGTTGCAGGGTGTCGAAGGCCCGGGTTTCCGCGATGTTCTGGCGCTGAATGCGCAGCAATTCTCCCTGGTGTTCGAGTGTCGGCAGTTGGTTGTCGGTGCTGGCGTCGATGGGGATACCGTCGTACAGAAAATCGAGCTGCAGTTCGATATGGAATGGTGCTTCGCCGTGGATCTTCAGTCGTGGTTGTGGCTCCAGATTGTGGATTTCGCGTATGGCGAGTTTAGCTGGTGTCGGTAGTTGTGGGTAGTGCAGCGCCAGCAGTCGGCTAACCTTGTCGGCATCCTCGCTTGGTATCGCCGGTGCCTGCAGCACGGCCTTGGCGTCAATGCCCGGGGGTAACAGCAACTGGCCAACGCGCTGTTGTTCAGGGTCGAGATAGCATGCCGGTGTTACGGGAATGGCAAGATAACCCGGCGGCAGGTTGAGATGCAGTGAGAATCTATCTTCCTGCTCCACCCACTGAGGCTGTGTTTCGAGTGGTTCTGCGCTTTGCAGTGGGTGAGTGCTTTGTTCACCCCAGAAGCAGCGTGCCGAGCTAAGCATTAGACTTAGCGCCGTATGTCCGGCAATGCCGCTAAGCTCTGCTTTGGACCAGCTACTGGGGCTGGCGGCGTGTAGCAGGGCAATGGTTTCGCGGTCGATTTCATCGAGATAAGCGGAATTACTATACATCGTCAGATCGGACAATGATTTGTGGCGTTCTTTGCCGAATGTGCCATCTTTTTTTAGTCGGGCAATGCCAAACTGGACTTCGATGCCGCTACGGTAACTGATTGGGTTCAGGTGGTAGAGTAAATAATCGGGGCTGTTGCGTTTGCTGTGGCCAGATGAGTCAGCGCTCAGGTTGTGCAACCATTCGGTAAACGCATCGCTGTCGGCCTGTTGCTGGCGCCTGGTTTCGACGCGTCGACGATAAGCCAGGCAGGCGGCGACTACATGTTTACAGTTAAAGCCGACAGGGCAACTGCATTCGCCTTCGATGGACAGATCATCGTCAAAGGGCTGGATATAAATGTCCTGATGGTAGTAGGCATGACCACTGCCCTGAGTCCTGGCAGTCAGATGAAGTTCGCCGTTTTCATAACGCACGCTTTTCAGTTGGCAGCGTCCCTGTCGATGATAATTATTGCCGCGCTCGTAGGCGCCGTCACCGCATTCTTCACGCAGCAGGTTGGCGGTAATCTGGTTGGCATCGATATGGTCGCTCATAGATAGCAATAAGGTTGTAATGTTATGCCACCAGGGAAACCTGGCAGCTTGTTTGTGCGCGCTATTTCTCTGTCAGGATCGGGCGTTAAAAGCGAGGCAGTCTATCATGAAGTTATACGGGTTTTTAGCACGGAATGAGGTTGTTGCATGCCCTGCTATCTGCTGTGCTATGTGGGCCGTACTAATGTTTGCTGACGGGCTGACTGTGCCGTGTGAAGCGCAGGATAATATAGATCTTGGCGGGTATGATCAGGAGCAATCCGATGGTGATCAGCGTAACCACCAGGCCGATTCCGGTCAGCCCCTGATTGACGGTGATGTCGGTGAAAATAAGTAGGTATAATCCGCTGCCACCCAATACCAGACCGCAGACTAATGATGTTAGTAACCATTTCATGTTGCTGCTGTGAGTATCTGGGGATATCGAGGTGTGTCCATTTTCCAGCTGCCTGTGAAAGCGTTCTATATTGGTAATCTTTTTATCGCTGTCGACTCATTTGGCGATATTTCTTTTTTTCAGCATCATAAATAATTTAGCTGTTGTCAGTGAATCATAGAAGGCAATTTATGCTTTGTATATCGGCAACTGGATGCTATCACGTAAATTAAATAGCCTGAGCTGGTTGGGTTCAACTGAATGGCAGCTTTTTTCCAGAATGATAAAAGCCAGGACTTGCTAATTGCTAACCCTTAAAAAAGACGGGAGTTTGCCTGGAAGCTGTCATCCAGTGCAAACTCGCTATTGAGAAGTAAACCTATTTCGAGTCAGCTCGACTCATAAACTTACGTTCTTCAATATTAATCTTAATCCTGTCTCCGGTTGAGATATGTTCTGGCACCTGAACCGTTAGTCCGGTGGACAGGATCGCAGGCTTGGTTCTTGCGGTAGCTGAGCCACCTTTCAGTGAAGGGTCTGTTTCAGTGATCACCAGGTCGACGGTAGAAGGCATGTCGAGTGCAACAGGGCTGTCTTCAACGATGATGACCTGCATGCCTTCAGTGCTTTCATCGATAAACAGGATTTCCTCGGCTATAGACTCTTTATTGATGTTGTACAGTGTGTAGTCTTCATTATCCATGAAGACATACTCATCGCCATCGATGTAGGAAAACTTCGCCGGGCGCTTACTTAAGTCAGCCAGATTCAGCATATCTGAATCTTTAAAGGTCTCATCAACCTTGGCGCCAGTAACCAGATCATACATACGCATACGGTACAGGCTGCCACCAGCACGGCCCTGCGGTACGGAGCGCTCTATATCTTTCACAATAAAAACTCTACCGTTATATTCGATCGCAGCGTTTTTCTTGATTTCACTGGCTTTTGGCATTTGATTTTATCCTGATGTAAAAAGATGCAGAAAATATCATGAATGGCTATTTAATCAAGGATTTTGAAATAACAGATTAGAATAACGGGGTTTATAGATAACAGGGAAAAAACGAATGGCGCTTACCTGAATCGGTAACTTACGAGTAGCTCGTATTCCTGGTGGACTATCCACCCGCCTTCCAGTTCAATTTAAGAGATGAGTAATGCCTGCCCGTGTTTTTCGGTGCTTTTTTCACTGAGATGGATCACCCAGCGAAACTCGTAGTCATCGCGTTCTCATGAACGCGACGCTGTCTCACTGAAGATGCCAGTAGTTTGATTTAACGGGGCGTATCCCTGTAGCCCCGTTGCTATGCGGATTTAAGCTTATCTATCTGACCTGGATTCTACTTTCCGTGTCATGCTGCCGTTCAAAATCAGGAGCGTGGTAACTCATTGTCAGGATCGTATAGTGCTTTATAGCCCACCGCTTCCAGTTTCATTGGGAACTGTTCACCGAGGTATTCGATCAGCATCTCACGGCCTTCCTGGCAGTATTCGTAGGGCATGTATCCCAGTCCGATATTCTTGCCGATGCTGGGGCCGTAGGCGATGCTGGTCAGGAACGAGCGGCGGCCTTTTGAGTCAACAGGTACCTCGCCGGTTTCGGGATCGATGAGTGGGCAGTTGCCAACAGGAAAACGGGCCATTCCGGTCGAATCGGTGTTGTCTATCATCGAGAAGGTGCATAGATAAGCCTCCTGATGTTCCAGCTCACGCTGTGCAACGTAGGCCTCTTTGCCATAAAAATCTGCAGCCTTAACCTTGGGGCGTGCAAGCCCTGCTTCGTACAGATTGTACTCAGTCAACAGGTCTGCATTCTGCAGACGCAGGCTTTTTTCCATGCGTCGGGTATTGGCGTAGGTTTCAACACCAACCGGGGTTACACCCTGTTCGTAGAGCAAATCCCATAATGCCAGCCCGTAGCTGAATGAAACGTGCAATTCCCAGCCCTGTTCACCGACATAAGAGATACGAAAAGCCTCGACCGGAATACCTTTCAATGTTAAATGCTTGGTATGGGCGAAGGGGAAGTTTTCGTTGTCCCAGGCGGCCGGATCATCGGCGATGGCCTGGATGGTTTTGCGTGCGTTTGGACCCCAGACACCCAGACAGGCTATATGATCCGAACGATCATCGATGGTCACATCCCAGCCATTGTCTTCAGCCATACGCTTAAGCCAGACGTAGTCACGATGACCGGCATCGGCACCATCGATGAAGCGGAAACGGTTGGCAGCGTGGCGAATGACTGTCAGGTCTGCGCGGACACCGCCGCGTTGGTCGAGAAAATGTGTGTATACGCCTTTATTAAGCGGGGTGTCTGCACCGACTTTAGCGACGCAGGTGTACTCCATCAATGCTTCGGCGTCAGGGCCCATGACATCATATACCGCAAAATGAGACAGATTGATCATGCCAACGTTTGCTGACATCTCCAGTTGTTCAGCATTGGAAACGCGCCAGAAGTGGCGATTATCCCATTCGTGTTCGCGTACCGGTAC
>JBNLGQ010000105.1:0-38216 GCA_050306135.1 Gammaproteobacteria bacterium | reverse complement strand
ACTTACTTAAGGCTAACACGACGTCATTGCGAGGAGCTTGCGACGTGGCAATCCCTTTCGGCAGATGGTCTCAGCACTGTTTAGAGATCGCCGCGCTAACGCTCGCGAAGACAGTTTTCAGCTTAAGTAAGTGCCATTCGGGTCAGATCACAATTTACTCTAATATTAGAATATTCTGTGATCTGACCCCAATTCTCTTACATTAAGCAGAATCAAGATTCAAACTCAGGCCCTGAGTACCTTTTGTTATCCCTGAAGGAAAAAAACAAAACCTGACCCTGAGGTCGTGGATAAAGCCTGTTTTAGGGCGAAGTTCATCTACAATCAATAGCTTATGTAGGTCCGCTCCGATTTATTGCTAGAGGATCCGACGTGAGTACGTACTATTTATGCAAGCCGTATAACACGCCAAATGAGCTAGCTGTATAATTAGCTTCTTGGCGGTAGGAAAAAATACAGAATTTTGCTGTGTTATTTCGTACACATTCTTTTTGGATGGAACCAAATTTATGGTTTAGCCAGTATTAATTTGATTGAGAATATAATGACAGCTTCAGATGACCTCATCGATATCGATTCCAGCGAAAATGATAATCAGGATAAGCTTTATGCTGAATGTGTTCGTATAGTTTATAAACGGAGGTTTCAAAACCTTTTATCGCATTTTTTTGCATCAATTCTACCCCTCTATCTAGGCTGGGAAAACGAAGTCGGATTGTCAAACCTGTTCCTGCTCTTCTTGCTGTGGGCATACACTTTTGCCGGCTACTATATAGGTTTCTCCTCACGCTCATCTTTGTCCCAGGATAAAAAAGCTATACGACTGGGGAGCGCACTTTATTATCAAATCGTGTTTCTGGCCATTTTGTATAACCTTATCTTTATGAACCTTGCATTTAATGGTGTGGAAAATGCGATGATTTACCTTTTTCTGATCACTGTTCTTTTTTGTGCAGGAGGGGTAAGTAGTTACCAGCACATGAAATGGCTAGGTCCGATTTTTGTTATTAGCGTCATGGTTCCACAATGTATCTACTATCTGACTATAGCTGGTGTTGATGCCAAGTTAATGGCATTCCTCATTTTTGTTTTTATATTCTTTATGCTAAATGTCGGTCTTCAACTTCATAAGGATGCAATACACACGCTTTCACTTAATCATGAACTTAGCAAAGCCAAGGAAAAGGCTGAGCAATTAGCTCGAACCGATATGTTAACCGGATTGAATAATCGGCGAGCGTTTATTGAGACGGGTAAAATGATTCTTAAAAATGCGCAAAGATACGGGCATCCCTTATCCATGGTGATGCTCGATATCGATAATTTTAAGATGATTAATGATACCTATGGCCATACCTCGGGAGATAAGGTTATCAAGGCATTGGCAAATGTGATTAACCATGGAGTAAGAGAATCTGATGTTTCAGGACGTTTGGGGGGCGAAGAGTTTGCGATCATCCTTCAGGAAACCAACCTAACGGCAGCGCAGGAGTTGATCGACCGACTCCGAAAAGAAGTGGAGCAGACTCCCATCCATATTGACAGTCAACAAATAAACGTAACCGCCAGCTTTGGGATAGCACAACTAGATACAGAATTAGATAGCTTCGACAAACTTCTTGATCGAGCAGATCATGCTATGTACCAGGCTAAGAAGGCTGGTAGAAATCGGGTGGTAATAATTGAGGGCTAGAATTAATTCGGATCAGAGATGAGTAGCACTTTTCTTATTTAACTATAACTAAACCCCTGGGGTTTAGGGGGCAAGTCGTAGAGGGTTTATTGGCAACTTTTGGTCCTGCCGAATTCGCATGATTTTTGAAGGACCGATACCAGGAGAGGAAATCGGGGCCAGATCACAATTTTCTCTAATATTAGAATATTCTGTGATCTGACCCCGATTTTGATTTGAGTTTAGAGAGTATGGAATTGTTGCCTCATCCGGCTTTCCGAACATCCGAGTAATTATTGACATAAATTGTCTCCGTTGTGTCGCCCCCAAATATAACGACCAAGCTGAGCGGTGCAAACGAAGTGCAGCGAACTTTGCATCCGAACAAGCGCCTTGTTATGTGTCTGTACTAATATCATCCCATTCCTGACCCATATATCTAATTAACCAATTTAATGCGTAATGACGCTCCATAATGATTTCTTCATTTATGACTTCGCTTGACTTGCCATTTAAGCGCAACTCAATTGCGGCCCAATGTAACCTGTAATAATAGTCGGCCATATCAAGCATTTCATTTATGCTTCTTACTTTTGAGTTATTTGTTAGCAGGATACCTTTGTTATTTACAATAATACCTACGTCATCTTTTACATTACATATTTGGTTAGGTGTTGGTAAATCTTTTTTATAGCCAAGCGCCCAAAGTAGAACATCCAGCCCTTCATAGCGCCAGGCGAATTTGAGGCGCTCTTGTTCAGTTACGTTTTGTTTATTTATGAACTGCAATTCTTCGGGGCTAAAGTAAGAAGTAATTCTCCACTCTTTTACGATACCCATAACTTCGTCATGAGGCATTCCTTCACCTTTAACTGCGGCAACTGCAACAGCTATTGCTCTTTTTGCTATTTCTTCAGCACTTCTTGGTTTTATTGATTTTGAGTCTTCAATTACAGGAAGAGATTCAGAAACAGGGACGTTAAAACTTGCAACAAGTTTGGTATATTTTTCTTTTCTATTTAATTGTTCTTTTGTTGGCTCAGGTGAATCTAAGTTTGTTCTTACAGTTCCTTTAAGAGCTGCTTCTGGAACTGAAGGATACTTCTTATTTGCCATACTATTTCCCGAAAATAATAAAAAAACCAAAAGTATATAACAATCAATTTTCACTACTGTATCTCGCTTTTTTTACACATAACGTTTAACTAAACAGCACGCGCCTAGCTGTTAAAGGAGCGGCACACTAGTGCCGCATCCGTTGTGGCTAATTGTTAGTTGTGTTGTTTCCACTTTAAATATGCTGATTTCATTTCTTTAGCAGAATCTATAGGCTCTACTTGACCAACACCTGTGCCTAGACCTGGACAGTATATGTTTTCTATTTTCTTTTTGTGTTTTGTATATATATTTAGAATTGCACTCATTGCAAAAAAACAGTTTTGTGGTTTAACAGCCTCTGGTAGAAACATAGTTGGTGCAACTATCATAAGCGGAACCCTAAGGTTATTTGTATTTACTATGACTGCAGAACCAACCGGCAGATAGGTTTCTCCGGTTTTTCTGATTGCATCTTGTACTGATTTTTCAATTTCAATGCCAAAATGGTCTCTATATACTTTGTCTATACCCCCATCCATATACCCGTAACTATTTGCTGGAGACACGATAGTGTCTTCCGCAAAATCTAGAATATTTCCATGTTCAATTTCTACGTCAGAAGTATCAAAAAACACGCGATCCCATGCTGTTATCATTTCTGGCGATGTGTCAATTAAAAATAATTTCATGTTTTACAACTAACGCTTACTTAAACGGACCGCGCCGTCAGAGGTGACGGGAGTGGTACGGCTGTGCCGCGGTTCCGTTTGAAGTTTTTGTTATGTTGATTTATCACCTCAAATTTCCATTCTAGCAAGTTTATTCATATCAGAGTTTTCATCAAAAAAAGTTGATTTGGTATGAGCAAAATGTCCATACGTAAGCTTCAATTTGCCACTTTCTAAATATTCAACCTTAAAATCAGCATCCTTGTTCATTCTTACGACATAGGAAAAATCCCTCTTCAATGGTTCGCAATTGTACGAAATGTAATATTTTGTTCCGTAGATTCCATATTCAATTGTTTTACGATTTTCACTATAGCGAGAGGAAGACTGCCATTCTTTACCAGCTTTTCCACACTGACCATTTTTTTGCACGTAATGTTTCATATCTATAGCAAGTTTCAGCGCCTTTTCATTTGCTGATACTACCGACAAATAGACCATTTCGTTTGCAAATAGATATGCTACTAGGCATAGTACTGGCCTCAAAACATGAGGTAATGCTAAATTTACTTTCTCTTTTTTAATGAAATGTTTATATATCTTTACAAATAAATACAGGCAGATCGTTACAACATAGCCAAATGCGAACAACCAAAACATTGAAGTTATAAAATCTTGAGACACCCAGTAAAGCGAAGCGATTAATAAGGGTGCAACAATTGCATATACCCAAGCAATAAGTATCCTAAACACCTTAGACTTCAACATAACGCCCCGCATCACAGGGATTTTGCGGCGCGCAGCAGCGCAAAATATCCTTGTGAATGCGATTGTTATGCATTACTCTTCATAGCTCCGCGTACAACAGATAAACTGTACGTCACGTTATCTGGGATGTTATACCCAGGGACATCATTACAAACAATAGAGAATGATTTTTGACTATTTGGAGCAAAATAGTCAAAATCATTTTGGCAATAAGTCATATACGCTTTTCCCGCATAAATTTCTAAAAATAGCTGGACATTGTCCCATTCTATATTTGTTGTATTTTCAACTTTACCTTTAACAGTAAAATTCGCTTTCTCATCAATTCTATTGTGCTCGGAAAATACAAAACCCTGAGGACTATCCACATATGTTCTGTCTTCTCTGTCTCTCTCTTCGAGAAAGCTAACAGCGAGCAGCGCTCCTCCAACAAAACAAAATCCAGTGATAAGTGAGAGAACTGCATTTAGTAATAGTTGTTTCACATTCCTTCCCTATGCATAACAGCCGTATTAAAAGGTAATCCTTTTAATACATATTATCGGGACGTCCTTTTTAACTGTTAAAAAGACACCTCCGGTTTTGTAAGTCATTGAAAAATTTAATTTATTCATGCTTTCGTCCTGGGGTTTTCTATTAAACAGGACGACTTTTTGATATTAGGACTGTTTGGTGAGCGTGTGTCTGGTACATCTGTACGAGGCGCCAGATATGATATGGAGCTTTGCATGTGACTTATTCTTCTCCTTAACTTCAGTCCATTGCCGACTTCATGTCTGATCGGCTCTTTAGTCTAAGAACAATAAACGCATAGCTTTTGAGGATCAAGTTCTTTATTTTCATTAGGAACACGAGTAAACACAGGTCACATAGCAATATTTTCTAAATAGCTAGAGCCAAATGCCATTTTACGCCAATCAATTGGAGTGTCGTTATTCCGGGCGTCCTCTCTTCAGCTTTCGGGCCGGCAGAGCTGTTCAAAATAGCGCCAGGCAGTTCTTTTCCGTCTTTTATTTACCGTTCCAAGCCCGCGGCAAAATGGTGTTCAGATCGGGGTCAAATGGCAGGGATGCCATTTGAGGCTCAGCGCGGTGGGACCCGCGTCTGAGCCGACCGCGATATGAGCACCATTTTGACGATGGAGGGATTGGTGGGCGCGCTTTCTTTGGTGACTTTCTTTTCGCGTAAAAGAAAGTTACTCGCACGCCTGTTAGAAAGATACTACGAAGCAAGAAAATCAAAGGCGTGTGAAACATATTACGGAACGTAAATCCTATCTCGCAACGATAAACTTAAACCTACCGTGACTCGGATCTGGCAGGTATGCATTCCCACGCAGACTCCTATATGGACATAGGTGGTAGGGCGAAGCACGATTCCAGGGAAGGAGGAGGTAGGGGAAAGCAGGAAGCCAGAGCCGAGGATGCCAGAGCCGAGCGTAGGAACGAGGAAATGGCTTGATTTTCGGGGGGCCGCAGGCCGCTCAATCGGGATGTCGTTATTCCAGGCATCCTGCCCTCCACCCTTTGGGCCAGCAGAGCTGTTCAAAATTGCTCCAGTCAATTTTGTTTTTTCGTCTCTTTTATTGGACAAGCAATAAAAGGAACTCGCACGCGTACTCGTAATTTGCTACGAAGCAAGGAAAGCAAAAGCGTGTGAAACCTATCTCAGATACCAAAAAAACATTTCCCCCTAACACAGGTATAATGCCACCATTCAACCCCCTAACTGGATATTTGCATGACAGAAGAAATCAACTACAAAAACAACCCCCTCAATGGGGTTGGTTTAAAAGCCCTGTTAACTGAAATAGTTGATCACTACGGTTTTAAGATTCTATATGCCTATTTAAATATCAATTGTTTTAAAACCAATCCAAGCATTGCTTCCAGCATCAAGTTTCTTAAAAAGACAGAATGGGCGCGTGAAAAAATAGAAGCTTTTTATCTGTATCAATTTAAGAACCTGCCTGAACCTTCATTTGATCAGCTGGCATTATCTCCACGTGCGCGAATTATTCCAGACGATCAAAAGCCGGGTGAACCAGCTGAACTTACTTTAGAAGATGCTGAGCAGCTACGCGAAGAGCGCGAGCAGAAAGCGGCTGAATGGGGACAGAGAGAAGGGCGGGGTTCAGGGTCGGGTAAACGCTCAGGGGCCCAACGACGTGAGTATCCTAAAACTAACGATAATTATCGTCCTGATAAACCCAGGCGTGAATCCTCAAGCTCTCGAGGAGCTTCTGCTGAGAGTAATAGCGACCCATGGGCGAAATGGAAAAAATAACTCGTGAATAAAAAACAGCAAAATAATCCATTGCATGGCGTTACCCTGGAGAAGGTGGTGACGGAACTGGTGAAGCGTTACGGTTGGGAAGGGCTGGCGCAGAGAATCAGCATCAATTGTTTTAAGAGCGACCCATCAATAAAATCATCGTTGAAGTTTTTGCGTAAAACTCCATGGGCCAGGGAAAAGGTTGAGGAATTGTATCTGGCTACATTTGAAAAACCATCTGCTTCGCCCTGGGGTAAATGGGAATAGTTGTATAGAAAATACTAACCACAGAGAACACAGAGAGCACAGAGAGCACAGAGGTTTAGTGTTTATCTTTGTGTTAGATGAATTTTTTTAAGCATCAAAACTGATTGTTGAGTAAAAAAACAGGGTAATAGTCGAGTTGAATTTTTCTCTCTGTGCCCTCTGTGTTCTCGGCAACTGCTCCCTGCGTTGCTCTACTTACGGGCGTCCTCGGCTCTAGCATCCTGCTTCGCCCTACCTCCTCCTTCCCTGGAGTCGTGCCCTAATCTGTGGTAAATCATTTTTTGTAAACAAAAACCCCGACCAGATGTCGGGGTTGTGTTAAGGGTGCAGTATTTAATCAGGCCTTTTCTAAAGCCTGACCTATGTCTGAAATGATATCGTCGATATGCTCGATACCGACAGAGAGTCTAATCAAATCATCCGAAACACCAGCCGTTGCCAGTTCTTCAGGACTAAGTTGACGATGGGTAGTAGTCGCCGGATGGCAGGCCAGAGACTTGGCATCACCGATATTTACCAGTCGTAATATCATTTGTAGCGCATCGATAAAATGTGCTCCTTCCTCTTTGCCACCTTTTATGCCAAAACTCAGTATGCCAGATGCCCGACCACCTGTTATCTTGTTGCAGGTAGCATTGAATTTACTATCGGGTAAAGCTGCATAACTTACCCATTCTACCTTGGGATGCTGCTGTAAGAACTCAGCTACCTTGAGTGCATTTTCACAATGCCGCTCCATGCGTAGTCCCAGTGTTTCCAGGCCCTGTAATAAGAGAAATGCACTATGCGGTGCTAATGCAGAACCGGTATTGCGTAATGGAACGACTCGACAACGACCGATATAAGCGGCTGGCCCTAGTGCTTCGGTATAAACCACGCCATGATAAGAAGGATCAGGTTCGTTCAGCATGGGGAAGCGTTCTTTATTAGCTACCCAGTCAAATTTACCAGAATCAATAATGATGCCGCCGATGGTGGTGCCATGCCCGCCGATATACTTGGTTAATGAGTGAATGATGATATCAGCCCCATGATCAAATGCGCGGCATAGATAAGGGGTCGCTACTGTATTGTCGACGATTAATGGCACACCGTATTTATGTGCGATTTCGGCGAGCTTTTCGATATCGACGATATTGCCTGCAGGGTTGCCAATCGATTCGCAGAAAACAGCACGCGTTTTATCATCAATAAAGCTTTCCAGTTTTTCATATTCATCAAATGAAGCCATACGGACTTCAATACCCTGACGAGGCAGTGTGTGTGCAAACAGATTATAGGTACCGCCATAAAGCTGAGAGGTGCTGACGATATTGTCACCAGCCTGAGTGATTGCCTGAATCGAATAGGTGATGGCGGCCATTCCAGAAGCTACCGCAAGTGCCCCGATTCCACCTTCCATCTCGGCTAGACGTTGCTCCAGTACCGCAGTGGTTGGATTCATAATGCGGGTATAGATATTACCAGCAACCTTCAGGTCAAACAGGTCAGAGCCATGCTGTGTGTCATCAAAGGTATAGGATGTGGTTTGATAAATGGGAACTGCTGCGGCCTTTGTGGTCGCTTCAGATTCATAGCCATGGTGTAGAGCCAGTGACTCAAGTTTCATTTTTTTCTCCTTTGGGTGGTAAATGTGCCTGTTGTTCTCAGGCTTTTTATATGCAACCTATGATTGATTCAGAGGTTTCTGCGGTACAGGGATGTGCCACCAAAACCGATGGCTACTGACCATTGATTTTGTGAGAATAACGAAAATCACAGTTTTCGTTTTTCCTGCTCTGATCATTCATGGATGAATTATACAGAGCTTCTATAAATTATGGTTAGGGTTAAACTTCCAGGTTATCGATCAAGCGGGTACTGCCCATTTTTGCTGCAACCAGAACAACCAGTGGATCGCCGGGTTGTGCGGGCTTGAGAGTGAGTTGATGGCAGATGGCGACGTAATCTACCGCAAAGCCATTTTCCTCCAACGTTGATTTCATCTTTAGGCTGAGTGCTGCATAGTCGTTTTGCCCGGATTTAATCTGTGCGACAGTTTCTGTCAATTGCTGGTGTATCAGTACTGCCTGTTTACGCTCAGTTTCGTTCAGATATTGATTGCGTGAACTCATTGCCAGCCCATCGCTTGCACGTACGGTTTCGGCCCCAATAATCTCTATATTCAGGTTGAGGTCGTGCACCATTTTTTCGATCAAGCGCCATTGTTGATAATCTTTTTTACCGAATACAGCAAGGTCGGGATCGGTGAGATTGAACAACTTGAGAACGATGGTGCTTACACCTGTCAAATGGCCGGGGCGAAATTCACCTTCGAGGTTTTCGCAAATACCGGTCACCTGCACCTTGGTGATATTTTCCTGTCCCTGCGGATACAGCTCTGCATTGTCGGGCAGGTAAACCAGGTCGCAGCCGTATTCCATCAGGAATCTACAGTCATTTTCCAGCGTACGGGGATACTTGGACAGATCTTCGTGCGGGCCAAATTGCATTGGGTTAACGAAAATACTGCTGATCAACTTGTCTGACTCTTCCCTGGCTGCTCTGAGCAACGACAGGTGGCCGTCATGTAGATTACCCATGGTGGGTACGAATGCGATTTTAAGGCCCTGTAGTTTCCAGTCACGGATCTGGGCGATGAGTTCTTTATTTTTGTGGACTCTTAGCACTAAGCTACCTGCGTTATTTAACTAAAACAATGGGTCTGGTCAGGGAAGATACCATTTTTCACTTCTGTGACATAGCCCTGGATAGCCCCTTCAATATCGTGGTGAAGCTGCATATAGTCCTTGGAGAAACTGGGTCTTTTACCTTCGGTTATACCTAACATATCCTGTAAAACCAGAATCTGCCCATCACATTCGGGGCCGGCACCGATACCAATGACCGGTATTTGAAGTAAGTGGCTGATTTCAGCTGCTAACGCCGCTGGCACGCACTCAAGTAATAACAGGTCTGCACCCGCTTCCTGTAATTGAATCGCTGCATCTTTCATTTCAACAGCACTGTCATGATCGCGTCCCTGTATTCGATATCCGCCCATTTTATGAACGGACTGGGGTTGCAAGCCAATGTGTGCGCAAACCGGAATATTAAATTTACTCAGCGTTTCAACCGTTTTAATCTGCGTGATACCGCCCTCTAGCTTGACTACCTGAGCGCCAGTGTTCTTGATCAGTCGGCTGGCGTTATCCAGAGCCTGTTGTTGGGAATTCAGCGAACCAAAGGGCATATCGAGGATAAGTAGCGCATGATCGAGTCCTCTGGCAACCGTGGTGCCATGGTACTCGATATGCTCGACAGTCACCGGTATGGTGGTATCGTGACCCTGGATCACCATGCCCAGCGAGTCACCCACCAGAATAACTTCTACTCCCGCTCTTTCCATTAAACGAGCAAAGCTGTAATCATAAGCGGTTAGACAGGCAAACTTTTCACCCTGCTGTTTCATTTTATACAGCTGTGGAATGGTAACTTTCTTTTCCAGTGGTTTGGGTGTGTACATAGTTATAAATGTTTTGCGTTGGTAAAATTATTGCGCCGCACAAAATCTCATGCGAGCTTATTTTTGTCAAATGCTTTCTGGTAAGCGATTGATTCGCATAGGTGGGGCATGTTGTATCATGTAATCAATACTGCCCAGGCCCGGAATATATAGGTCACCAGCAATTTCACGTAAGGGTTGTAGCACAAATAAACGGTTCTGCATCTCTGCATGGGGTATGGTCAGGTGTGTATCATTCATACGTGACTCACCATATAAAAGGATATCCAGGTCCATAGTGCGTGGTGCCCATTTTAAGTTAGCCGGGCGTTGGCGATAAAAAGCCTGTTCAATTGCCTGTAGTTCTATCAGTAACTCAGTTGCTTTAAGCGTGGTTTGCAGGCAGGCGACTGCATTAATGTAATCTTCCTGCTCAATCTCGCTGATAGCTTCGGTTTGATATAGCGATGAGTGTTGGAGCAACTGAGTGTCGCGAATCTGCCCCAGGTGAGGAATCACATCAATCACCTGTTGCCTGGGGTCGGCCAGATTACTGCCGATGCCGATATAGGTTTTAATTACTCGCATTGGTCTGGTTACGTGGTTTTCTTCTGCGTCTGGGACGGTGTCCAGGGGCGCGTTTGGGGGCTGTCTGTGTTGTTTCGGCTGCTGGCTGTTGAAGCTGAAAATCGGTCCACCATTGACATAGTTGATGAGTTGTCAGGCCTACCATAGACTGAATACAGAAAAAATCGTAGGCGGCACGAAAGTTGGGATGATTGAATAATCGCTGAGGTTGCTTACCTCGGGTATTACTGAAGCGCGGTTGCATGGTCCAGATGTTTTTGGCGATCTGACTGAATCTTCTGGGCACAGCAATAGTTTGTACCTGTGCAGCGAAGATTTCACTGGATGCAATCTGTAATGCTTGCGAGGTACTCACTTTATCAGATTGAATCTGGATTGATCGATGCTGGACCAGAGGCCATAGCAAACTGGCAAAGATAAATGCCGGGGAGACAGGCTTTTCTTCACGCACTCGAATATCAGTATTCACCAGGGCCTGCTCAATAAAATCAAGCATCGCCTCGGAAGGTTCTGATTTAAGGAATTTGTCCAGTGCCGGGAACAGGAATTGAAATAACTCGAATTCACGTAACATCTGGTAAGCCTTTAGCGCATGGCCAGAGTGGAATATCTTGAGTACCTCATCGTAAAGACGGGCAGAAGGGATATCCTTCAGTAGATAACCTTGCTCATAAATGGCCTGTGCTGCCGTGGTTTCAATAGTGAAACCGAGTTTGGCGGCGAAGCGTATGGCTCTGAGCATACGAACGGGGTCTTCGGCATAGCGAGTTACAGGGTCGCCGATTAACTTGAGGGTTTTTTGCTGGATGTCAGCAAGACCATTGGCATAGTCAAGTATTGAAAAATCGTGGATATCGTAATACAGCGCATTGACGGTAAAGTCTCGGCGGAGTGCGTCTTCTTCGATATCACCGAAGGTGTTATCGCGTAAGATACGTCCATCATCGTTGAGTTTGGTTTTATCTGAGTCTGGTGCATGCGCTCGAAAGGTAGCCACCTCGATAACTTCGCGACCGAAATGTATATGAGCGAGTCTGAATCGGCGCCCGATCAGACGACAATTTTTAAACAGCCCACGTACCTGATCCGGTGTCGCATCGGTAGCGATATCGAAATCTTTGGGCGTTTTGCCAAGTAAAACATCTCTTACCCCACCGCCAACCAGGCAGGCCCGATAGCCTGCTTCATCAAGTCGGTATAAAACCTTAAGTGCCGCGTTAGAAATCTGGCGGCGTGAAATACTATGTTCGGGTCTTGGTACGATGTTTAATTGTGTGTTTTGGAGCTTACCTTCAGTCACAAATGTTATTTAAAATCAGAATTAAGTGCATCATAGCATTTAAGGTAAATGAAAAAACAATTTTATGATTTAACCACGAAGCTCACGAAGGGCGCGAAGGTTTTTTGGGTTTGTGTGGGGGTAATGATAGTGGCTTGCTGGCGCTGCGGTGGGGGCAGGGTGGATTTCAGGTTTTTATAATAACCACGGAGGACACAGAGCGCACAGAGGGCTATGAGTTAGTGGGTACTTTATATGTATCTTAGTGTTCTTCGTGAGCTTAGTGCCCTTCGTGGTTTATCAACAAATACTATAAATTTCTCCGTGTGCTCTGTGTCCTCTGTGGTTTAATAAAATCCTTACGGCCCGCACAACCAAACCGCAGCACCTGCAAGCCCCATACGAAACACCTGCAACAATCTAAAAACCCTTCGTGTTCTTCGTGTCCTCTGTGGTTCATTCTTTTAAACAGGATTTACCATCACCCCTCGCTTTCCAGTTCTTCCCAGCGTTGGTAGGTCTGTTCCAGTTCTGTTTCCAGGTTGTTCAGCTGCTGGGTTGTTTCGGCTATTTTTTCGGCGCCCTGCTGATAAAACTCGGGGTCTGCCATCTGATTCTGTAGCTCACTTAACTGTTGTTCCAGTTTTTCTATCTTGCGCGGTAGTGCCTTGAGCTCTTTCTGCTCATTGAAGCCCAGCTTTTTGCCTGTTTTCTGAGGCTTTGCTGCTGGTTTGCTGGTGCTTGCAGCAGCAGGTGCCGCTACCTCGGGTGGTTTGCGTTGACGCAGCCAGTCCTGATAGCCACCCACATACTGGTTCACCTGAGCATTGCCCTCAAATACAAAGCAATAATCCACTACATGGTCGATAAAGCTTCGATCGTGGCTGACCAGAAGCAGGGTGCCTTTGTAATCAGTTAGCAGCTCTTCCAGTAGTTCCAGTGTGTCTATATCCAGATCATTCGTCGGTTCGTCCATGATCAGGAAGTTAAATGGGCGGGTAAACAGCTTGGCCAGCATCAGGCGGTTGCGTTCGCCACCGGAGAGAATACTGGCGGGCGCATTGGCCGTTTTGGCACTGAACAAAAAGTCCTTTAGATAACCGATTACGTGCTTACTGACACCATTTACTTCAAACTTGTCCGCACCATCGGCGATATTGTCACGCACCGATTTGTTTAAATCCAGCGCATCCCGGTGCTGGTCAAAATAGGCAACTTCCAGCTTGGTGCCGGTTTTGATATGACCGCTGAGTGGCTGGATTTCGTTCAATAGCAACTGGATCAGAGTCGATTTACCGCATCCATTGGGCCCGATGATACCTATCTTGTCACCACGCATGATGGTGCAGGAGAAGTTATTAACTATCGGCTGTTGCTCCCAATTAAAGCTCACGGCTTCTGCTTGAATGACAATTTTGCCCGAGATATCGGCCTGATTGGCCGACAGTCTGGCCGTACCCAGTTGTTCACGTCTTTGACTGCGTTCATTGCGCATCTGTTCCAGTGCGCGCACCCGACCCTCGTTGCGGGTTCTTCTTGCCTTGATACCCTGACGTATCCAGGTTTCTTCCTGCGCCAGCTTTTTGTCAAAGAGTGCATTGGCGGTTTGTTCGGCATCCAGCATCTGCTGTTTGGCTGTCAGGTATTTTTCATAACTGCCGGGCCAGCTGGTTAACTGGCCTCTATCCAGATCGATAATGCGGGTGGCAAGATTTTGCAGAAAAGAGCGGTCATGCGTGATGAACAGAATCGCACCATTGAATGATTTGAGGAATTCTTCCAGCCATAGAATGGATTCGATATCTAGATGGTTGGTAGGCTCGTCCAGCAGCAATAAATCGGGTTTTGAAACCAGTGCCTGGGCCAGCAGGGTACGACGCTTGAGCCCACCAGACAGGGAATCAAAGGCTTCTTCTGCAGGTAGCGATAGCAGTGAAATGGTGGCACTGATGGTTTGCTCCAGGTTCCAGCCATTGTGCGCTTCAATCTGTTGTTGCAGGACATCCATCTGCTTCAGGGCATCTGGGTTCTCTGCCACCGACATGGCGGCGTGATGCCAGTCCTTGATGGTTTTGCCCATTTCACCGACACCTTCAGCTACTACATCATAGACCGTGCCTTCAATAGAGGCAGGTACATCCTGACGTAATTCGGTGACTCGGGTGTCTCGGCTATAAATGACTTCGCCTTCATCAGGCTTGATCTTTTTACCCAGCAGCTTTAACAGAGTGGATTTTCCTTCCCCGTTGCGACCCACCAGGCAGATGCGTTCGCCCTTATCGATGCTTAGATTGGCATTGTCAAGTACCGGCGCTTCGCCGAAACTGTGGTGTAGATCTTTGATGGTGATCAGCGGCATTGGTGCATGTCTATAATTTTGAAGCGCGCATTATAGATGAATTTTACGCAATGGTGTTTTTGTTTAGTGATAACAGCAGTTAGAATATTTTTTTGATTTTATATGATCGGAACGGGCAATGCGTAAAGTAATGTTAATTGTTATAGGAGTGCTCGCTGTTATATTGATCGCTTCAGTTTTACTGGTCTACTCAATAGTGGATGATGCACCTGCTGTGCTGGAAGCCGATCAGCCAACGCCTCAATCGCTTATGATGGCAAAGGATACACTGAAACAAATCATTCGTGAGTTACAGCTACCAGGTGCTGAAAAAGTGATTAGCATCGATCAGCAACAATTGACCGAGATATTTGCACTGGTAAGCGATATATTCAAAAACATCACGGCCAGGCAGAACAGCAGTGATAACGAGCTCATTATTAGTGCTACGGTTAAGCTCCCTCCCAATCCTTTTGGGAGATACATTAATATCAATACCTTTGTTACTGCTGGCTTTACAGATACTGATATCGATAAAACCTCAATTGGCAGCCTGAGTTTCAGTAATCAGAGTGTGGTTGCTCTGGCCTCAAAGGTTATTCTGTGGCGAGCGGGTGATGAGTTCAAATCGCCTGAAGGTGATTTAGTGAGCGACATCAATATGCATCAGGGTAAGTTGATGCTGTATTTGAACCCTGAACTAGACACCCAGCAACTGTTAGATAAGCTGAAAGCAAAAGGAAAACAGACGCTGGATATGGTTATATCTGATGATCGTTTTGCAGATGTCCAGAATTACTATGATTATCTGGTTCGTACTACACGCTATATCGCGGATAGTAAAATATCAACGTCACTTTTTGACTACCTGAAGCTTGCTCTGGAGCTAGCCAGACAAAGGTCTGTTAGCGGGGATGCTCAGAAGGAAAATGTTGCAGCCTTATTAGCAGTGAGTCTGTATGTTGGCGACTACGATTTACGGCGTGCTTTGAGTACATTGCTTAAAGTAAATCTATCATCAAACCATAAAAACAGTGTCACTCTGGCTGCTCGAAAAGACTTAAATTTGCACTTTATTTACTCGGTTGCCTTGACCATTTTATCAGACCAGGGTGTGTCCTTATCGATAGGTGAGATTAAAGAGGTAAGCGACTCAGCGAAGGGAGGAAGTGGCTTTAGCTTTGTAGATCTTACAGCAGACCGGGCGGGTGTCCAGTTGGCGGAATTTGCAATTTCCAATCCTTCGACAGCAAGACTGTTGCAGGATAATATTTATAAAATAAACACTGAGTCTGGTGTATTCCCCGATATAGCTCTATTACAGGAAGGCTTGAGCGAAGATCAGTTTAAAAAGGATTATGGGAACAGGGAATCAGCCGATTACAGGGTGGTGGTGTCTGAAATTGATCGGCGAATTGCGGCATTGGATATATATAAGCGATAATTTAGTCAACTAAACGTTTCTATAAACTGCTGAAGTGGCATCGGTCGATGAAACAGGTAGCCCTGAAACGCCAGGCAACCCCGGTTTTTTAACAGCTCAAATTCTGCGCTGGTCTCTACACCTTCGGCAATGACATTTAAATTAAAATGGTTAGCCATTGAAAGTATGATTTCCACAATAGCGGCATCATCCGGGCTACTATCCACATTCTCAACAAATGCACGATCAATCTTGATACGGTCAACAGGTAGTTGCTTGAGATAAGCCAGTGATGAATAGCCTGTACCGAAATCGTCGATGGAAAACCTTACGCCGATTTCCCTTAGACTCATCATTTTAGTGATAGTCGTATCTACGTCACCTAATAGCGTGCTCTCTGTGATTTCGAGCTCTAGGTTTGTCGGAGCAACCCCACTACGTTCCAGTATTGATATGACTCTTGATACGAAGTCTGCCTGGTGGAAGTGTTTGGCACTCAGGTTGACGGCGATAAGTTGATTGTCGGAGAGGATCTTTTCTTTTTTTAGTTGTTTGACCATTTCACAGGCTTTTAATAATACCCAGTCACTCAAGGTAACAATAAAGCCAGACTCTTCAGCCATGGGTATGAATGCCGCAGGATAGATCAGCCCTTTTTCAGGATGTTGCCATCTGATTAAGGTTTCCGCGCCTATACAAAGACCTTCAGCGTCTACCTGTGGTTGCAGATAGAGTTCAAACTGATCCTCGTTTAGAGCATTGCGCATCTCGGTATCCAGATTTAATCGCTGCTCTATCTCAGCGGTCATGGATTCTTCATAGAAGTGCATGGTGTTGCGGCCCAGTTGTTTCGATTTTTGCAATGCGGAGCTTCCCATGCTCATAATGGTGTCAGAGCTACCTTTGTGCCGGTCAAAAATTACAATGCCTATACTTGCGGCAACAGCGATATAGCGTTCATTAATTCTGTTTGGGCTTTCCACTTCCATTAATGCTTTACGAGCAAGATCAATGGCCTGCTGTTTTCCTGATTCACTGGTTTCTGCAATATTTGTATACAATATGCCAAACTCATCACCGCCCACCCTGGCAATGTTTCTCGGTTGGCTGTGTTGAACTGCTAGCCGGCTGGATATTTCTTTGAGTACTTTGTCGCCAAAGAAGTACCCAAGTGAGTCATTGATGTCCCTGAAGTTATCCAGACCAATATAGAGCAAAATGCTAATCGGGTTTTCTCCAATATGTTTTTTATTAGCCTTATCAATTTCGAGTAGTAAATGTCTTCGATTAGGTAAGCTGCTCAGGTCATCATGGTAGGCCAGATACTCAATGCGTTTCTCGGCGACTAATCTTCTTTCCATCTCTACCACAATACGCTCATGTTCTATGGCTGCCTGGCATCCTTTATCCAGACGATCAAATACGGGAACCAGTGCATACACCAGTTCTTCGGGTAAGGGGTCAACTGCTCGTTCCAGGATTAATACCCCTGAGTGTTCGAGAGGATAGATATGATAGTAACGCCCGTTATCCTTAAACAGTTGTGTTTGCTGGTGGCTGTTATTGCCCTGAAAATATGAAGTCAGCCATTCATCTAAGTCTGGCGTTTGCTGCCAACTCTTTGCATTGCCTGATGGCATAAAAAAGTAAAATGACTTTCCAGGGCCTTCATGAGATTCATCAGGAATGATGTCTTCATCATCATAACTTCTAAAGTAATAAATGCGGCGAATAGAAAGTCGACGTAAACAGGTTTTCATGAAGTGACGTAGTAGAGGCATCAGCTGTGGATTTAAACCAATATTCATGGCAAGTTCATGCTGAATTGACATCAGGCTCAAGGTATCCAGCCGACGACCGAGACTCATTTGCTGAGTCCTCCAATCACCGTTGTTTTATTCAGGAATTGAATATTGCCCTGTGAGTTATTAGCCACTTCACCAATCGATAATACGCCAATGACTCTTGCCTTTTGCGGCAGGTTCTCCTGTATGCATTTGAGTTCCTGATGAAAACGATCACCAAATATTAACTGGCGTGATACACAGTCGACGACAAATATGTAACGCCCTTCATCAGTATCATAGATAGAAGAAAGATTCTCGCACAGTTGTGCAGCAGCCTGACCTGCTGCTGACATTAACTGTTCTTCATTGGCGTGCAGAAGATAAACCATCGCATTGCTAGGTACAGTACCAGCGCATTCAATTGAACTGCCATTAGTGGAAATCAGGTCGCGCACCAGATATTCACTCTCCAGTTGTTCCAGACCAATAGGGTAATGACTTGAGGTGTTAAAAAAGTCGTCTGACTCAAAAGCCTTTTTAGAATGTTGCTCTACGATACTTTTATAGAAAGGTAAGGCAGCCTGGAAATTAATATCGTGAATTTTATTGTCTTCAGCACGGGTCACTAAAAAGGGTCCGGCAACAGCTTCCCAGCCATGGCGAAAGCTGGTGGTAAAAGAAGGAGTCTGGAATATAAAAAGTGCGGCATTATTCCAGCCACCTTCAGCAGTAAAAATACTGGGTCTGGATGAGAAATCAAAATACCCGCTGCCACAGCCAATAATATTCATATCAGGGCCTACCTGGTCGAACAGGCAGCTGATGAAGCTATCCACTCCACTTGATAAACCATCAATAAAGAGTATGGCATTGTTGGTGACTGTTTCTTTGTTCAGGCGATTAGTTAGCTCATGGCTCAAATCATTTTCTGGTTTATTGATATCGGTAACTAGAACTGATGATCCTGCAGATTTCAACCCACAGATCAGAGCGGCGCCAGGGTATAAGTCGGTATTGTGTATTACTGCAGGTAAAATTACAGCTGTTGAGGGTACGGGTTGGGCTTTTAATAGCTCGGGTAGGGAGTCGAAACACATATCACTCTTGCTACCAATTAATAGTAAAAGCGCTTCGGGGCATTTCTGTAGTGAATCAGAAACTGCCGATTGAATGCCTTCTAGCGTTCCACAAGGGGCTAGGTGAACACTGGTAAAGTATTGGGTCATGGGTGGAACATTGGGTAACTACTTTATCAAGAGTATACCTGCCAATTTATAACCTGCTTGTCTTTTTCCCTCGTCTAAGGATTATTGCTCAGGCTACCAGTCTTCCGGTTTGCCCACATTAACGTCAATACCCTGAGACAGTAATTCCTGCTGTCGTTTGCGAGAAAGGTCCAGATAGCTTGCAAATTCCAGATGGTTGTTGTCCAGAGCCATTCTGATGACATTGCCAAAATGGAATGGATAGAGCATTGATTCAACGCGAGATACTTCCTTGCCCTCATCAAATAGCACCAGGCCGGGTCGATAGGTCATGGCAAGGTCTGCGGCCAGTTTAGCCGGGGTTGTTGGTTTGCCGTCAAAGCCGGTTATTGGCTGGTCAGATTTGGCATCCAGCCGGATCAGTGTCAGTTGTTTTAACAGATCCCGTATTTCAGGCCGTTGCATCATTTTTTGATGGAAGTGGCTGCATTCATTGCAATCATCGTCTTCAAACAACAAGGCAACCGGCCCCTGTAAAGCACTCAAATCGCTGGCGGATTTTATCAATGGGTCCTGAATAAACTGATACTGGCCATATTGCATATGACTACGCTTGTAATCGCTGAAACTGCTGTTCAGATAAGCTTTACTCTGAACAAAATCCAGTGCCTGCTTGAGGGCTTCGGGTGAACGGTAGCCATTTAGGCGCAATATGGTTTTGTTGTCATGGTTTAAAAAGATAATCGTGGGGGTGTATTGAATCTTCAGATAATTCGCCAGCACTCTTTCGGTGGTATTGAGATCTTCAGACATGGCAATTTCCCGGTCGCCGCGAATATTGATCGCAATACTGTCAAAGTTTTGCTGTATCTGACTTTTAATGGGGTCATGCGCAAAGTTTTCGCTTAACATGCGATTGCAATATGGGCAGTCATTCAAATGAAAAAATAGCAGCACATGTTTGTCTGCATCGGCAGCTTCTTCTACATCATCGGCAATCTCCAGGAATGACTGCTTGAACCAGTTGGGGATTTCGTAGGAGATCCCGCCGGTGACTTTTCCCGTTTCAGCTGCGTAAATAGCCTGGCTAGCAAATAGCAGGCTTAGAAAACAGAGTTTGATGATTTTATTTAACATGTCTGCCTTGAATTTTTCGTATTTGCCAATGATGATATAAAAGACTAACAACAACTGGACTTTATTCCATGTGTGGACGATTTGCGTTACAGGCGAATACAGAAGAGATTGCTGAATATCTGGCTACAGATGTACCTGAGCTTTATATGCCCAGATATAACATTGCCCCAACTACGCCAGTGCTGGCTTTAACGGCAAGTGAGTTGACTTTTTTTAGCTGGGGGCTGGTACCCAGCTGGTCTAAGGATGTGAATATCGGTAGTCGGATGTTCAACGCTAGAGCCGAAACCGTTGCGCAAAAACCTTCCTTTAAAAATGCCTATAAACGCCGCCGCTGCCTGATACCTGCCAGTGGTTTTTATGAATGGAAATCTGAGCAGGGTGGTAAACAGCCTTATTTTTGTCATCTGGAGCGTCCTGTATTCAGTTTTGGTGGTATCTGGGAACATTGGTCAGACAGTATGGGTAATGAACTGCAAAGTTGTTCCATTATTACTCTGGAGTCAGCAGGGGCTATGCAGCAGTTGCATGCCCGTATGCCATTGATAATACCGGAGAATTTGCGGGATTTATGGCTCGATCATAGTGATGAAAGTACTCAAAGAGCGGATTATTGCCTGCATCATTCAGATGCTGATTTCCAGATATATGCAGTCAGTAAAAAGGTAAATTCAGCTCGAAATGATAGTGTAGATTTAACATATAAAATGGAATAAAAAACTCCTTCAAGACGCCTTACTCATAGCATGATGAAAATAACGCCTTAGAAACTAAGGTTTTTCTAACCCCTTTTCATCTAGAATGGAAAAAAATTATAAGCAGCAGGGTTTTATCGCAACAAAAGATTTATCGCTGCAACAACTTAAGTGAGGAACATGGGAATTTTTAAATTCTTGCTCAAACTGATCCTGCTATCAGGTATCTTGCTTGCTGTTGTGAGCCTGTATTTCTATGATAAGCACTCAGCTCCCCAGTTAGAACTCGAATCCTTAACCGTAAACGATGTAACCGGTCTTAATTCCTTCCATGTTGCCCAAATTATCCAACCGCTTTCCGAGCAGGAAATTGTCGATGCTATCACCAGTACCAGTGGTCCCATTTCTATAGGTGGTGCTCGATTCAGCATGGGGGGGCAAACAGCCTATCCTGATAGCCTGCATCTGGATATGAGAGAGTTTAATAAGGTGATTGCTCTGGATGAAAAAAGGCGTCTGATAACCGTTCAGTCAGGCATTACCTGGCGCCAGTTGCAGCACTATATTGACCCGTACAACCTGTCAGTGAAAGTGATGCAGGACTTCAACAATTTCAGCGTGGGTGGGTCTCTAAGTGTCAATGCGCATGGTCGTTTTGTGAACAATGGGGCCATAATCAATAGTGTGCGCTCTTTCAGGATCGTACTCGCTGATGGAAAGGTTTACGAAGCCAGTAAGGATCATAACAGCGCTTTGTTTAATGGTGCCATTGGAGGCTACGGAGGGCTGGGTGTGATATCGCGCGTGACTCTGGAGCTGGTTGATAATATTCCTATAGAACGTCAGGTTAAAAGTCTTGAATTCCATCAATTCATCGACCATTTTCGCGCAAACATCATGAATAATGACGATGTGGTTTTACATAATGCCATTCTCTACCCACCCAGTTATGAATCCTTACTGGATATCAGCTGGCATAAAAGCGATAAGGATCTCACTGAAGTAGATCGTTTGCATAAAGAAAACTCGCTCTCCATCTGGAGGAATATAGCGATCGACATGATGTCTGATTCCAACTTTTTAAAACGCCTGCGTAAAAATCTGATTGATCCGATGATCTACAGAAAAGATGCCGTGGTCTGGCGAAACTGGGAAACCAGTTATGACTTGAAAGACTTTGGGTTTATCTCTACGGATGATCAGACTCTGGCTTTGCGGGTGTATTTTGTGCCATTAGAAGAATTTGAGATATTTACCCTGAAGATGCGCGATATATTTATACGTACTAACGCCAGTATCCTGAATATCTCAATCCGTTACATACCACAGGATAAAAACAGTCTGCTGGCCTGGGCCAGAAAAGACGTTTTTTCATTTACTATTGTTTATCATCTGGATAAAACTCAGGCATCCATGGATAGATCTGTCGAATGGTCCAGTCAGTTGATTCAGGCAGCTGTTGATTCTGGAGGCAGTTATTATATGCCTTTTCAGATTCACGAAACCACAGAGCAGTTTGCCAGGGCTTACCCGGATGCGGGTTACTTTTTTCGTCTGAAAGAGCAGGCTGATCCGAATAACCGCTTTATTAATATGCTATGGCTGGAGCACTATGCAAAAAATGCAGCGGCTAAAAAAGCTTACTATGCTTCCTTAAATGCCAGTAATGCTGATATTCAACATGATCGCTTGCTGGCCAGTTCATTTGCCTCCCCGCAGACTCTGCTGGATAAGCCTGCCAAAATCCTGCATTAAGGCGAGGTTGAATCCTCTGCAAAGTCGAGTACTATTAAGCCGCGATAAGGCTTAATCAACTTTAAGGGAGTTACCTATGCGAATCTTGCATACCATGTTACGAGTCGGCGATCAGGATCGTTCGATCAAATTTTATACCGAAGTTTTAGGTATGAAGCTGTTGCGGCAAAAAGACTACCCTGACGGAAAATTCACCAATACCTTTATCGGCTATGGTGACGAATCCGAACAGGCCGTCATAGAGCTCACCTATAACTGGGATACCGATAGCTATGACCTGGGCAATGGCTACGGTCATATCGCGCTGGAAGTGGATGATGTGTATGCAGCCACTGAAGAGATTCGAAATCGTGGTGGCAAGATAATCCGAGATGCCGGGCCGATGAATGCGGGTACTACTATTATTGCATTTGTGGAAGATCCTGATGGATATCAGATTGAATTGATAGGCAAGAAAGCTGAGTAATGAAAGGGTGGCGTACTCACTGTGTCCTGCAGTGCACGTCAGGTGTATGAAGGGTCCCAGGCAGGTAATCGATCCAGGTGTTACAACTTGCACGTCAGTCAACGGCAACAATGTTTTGTATAATCCTGACGAATTGAACCCTTATTTTTTCTAACAAATTCTGCTTTCAGGGAGGTCTGAATGGGACTGGTATGGCGTGAACAAATGAGTGTTCACAATAATCTAATCGATACCGAGCATAAGAAGCTGATCGACCTCATCAATGCAGTTGAGGTAGCTCTAAACACTGATGACAATCGTAACATTGTTGCTGAAACACTGGATCGACTACTGGAGTACACCAAAACCCATTTCGAGCATGAAGAGGCCATCCAGCAAAAGATAAATAATCCATTGATCGATAATCATAAAGAGCAACATCGCAGGCTCATTGATGAATTCTTTAACATTAAGGCCAGTCTTGACGAACTGTTACAGCTAGAATCTGCCAGCGAATCAAACTCGGGCGAAGGTGATATTACCGATGATGAGCTGGACGATTTGTTGGCAGGTGATGATCCCGAACCTGCCCTCAGCAAGCAGGATCTGGAGCCACTGGTTGAATTGATGCGACGCTGGTTGGTGGATCACATTATTGGGTCTGACCTGAAACTCAAGCCTCTGTTATTAAAGCATTCAGCTGATTTAAGTTACGACTGAGTGCTCAGTAGCTTTATTAATCTTGTTACTGTTTTAAACGATATCCCGTTTTAAACATCCACCACACAATACTGGAGCAGATTGCCAGAAAAATCAGAATAACCCCAAGGCTGATACCAACATCCACGTCAGAAACTCCAAAAAAACTCCAGCGAAAACCACTTACCAGATAAAGTACCGGGTTGAATAACGTAATGGTTTGCCACAGGGGAGGCAGCATACTCACTGAATAAAAAGTGCCGCCAAGGAATACCAGTGGTGTGATGATTAATAAGGGGACTACCTGTAACTTTTCAAAGTTGTTTGCCCACAGGCCAATAATAAAACCTAACAGGCTGAATGAAATACAGGTAAGTACCAGAAACATAACCATCCAGAAGGGATGATCGATGCGTAAATCGACAAAAAAAGCAGCGGTAATTAAAATGATGATGCCAAGAATCATCGACTTTGACGCTGCAGCACCAACATAGCCCAGTATGATTTCAAAAAAAGAAATTGGGGCTGACATGACTTCATACACCGTGCCGGTAAATTTTGGGAAGAAGATTCCAAACGAAGCATTCGATACGCTTTGTGTCAGTATCGATAGCATGACCAGACCAGGCACAATAAACAGGCCATAGCTTACCCCATCAACCGCCTGTATGCGTGAACCGATGGCTGAGCCAAATACAATAAAATACAGAGCTGTAGATAACACCGGTGAGGCAATACTCTGGAACAGGGTGTGCCAGGTGCGTAACATTTCATATTTATAGATAACTTTTACGGCTTGAATATTCATTTATCTGCCTGCACCAGGTTTACAAAAATATCCTGTAATGAACTTTGCGTTGTGTTGAGATCTTTCATGGAAAGTCCGGCATCATGCATATCCTGCAGCAGCGCAGTGATACCGGTACTTTTACCTTGAGTATCGTAGGTGAAAATCAACTCATTACCATCATCAGAAAGTTCAAGCGCATGTGAAGCTAAAGACTCCGGTAGCTTATTAACAGCTTCCTTGAGCTCGATAATTAATTGCTTGCGTCCCAGCTCCTGCATCAGCTTGGTTTTTTCATCGACCAGTAACAGTTGTCCATCGTTGATAATACCGACGCGGTCAGCAATCTGTTCTGCTTCTTCAATATAGTGCGTGGTTAAAATGATGGTGACACCTGAGTCACGTAGTTTGTTTACGATTTCCCACATGTCCTTGCGTAGCTCTACATCGACCCCGGCAGTGGGCTCATCCAGGAAAAGAATTTTCGGCTGGTGAGAAAGCGCTTTGCCGATGAGGACTCTGCGTTTCATCCCACCCGATAACATGCGTAGCTCGTTATCTTTCTTGTCCCACAATGACAGATCTTTAAGTAATTGCTCGAGATAGGCATCATCCGGCTTTTTACCAAACAGGCCTCTGCTAAAACGTAGTGTGTCCCATACCTTCTCGAAAGCTGAAAGTGTGAGTTCCTGTGGGACCAGTCCAATCTGACTTCGGGCTTGACGATACTCTTCAATAATATCAAAACCACCCACGCTAACTGAGCCTGAAGTAGGAGACACCAGACCGCATATGACTGATATTAAGGTGGTTTTTCCTGCGCCATTGGGGCCGAGCAGAGCGAGTATCTCACCCTCTTTGATATCGAGATTAACCTGTTTAAGCGCCTGAAAGCCGCCCTCGTAGGTCTTGCTGAGATTTGAAATTGAAATGATAGCCGTCATTTATGAATGATACTGTAAATTAAAGTCGAATTGGGGATTGTCTCGATATGGTGGCAAGTATTGCTATTTCAATCAGAAAAAGGGTGTTTTACCGGCTGAGAATCACTTTTTAGTAAAAACTGGTAGACAGCTGGGTATACGACTTTATATAGGGGAGGATTTGCTGCTGGGATTTCATCCAATTTCACACAGGATTAAAGCGGATATTTATGCTTTTGTGTTCAAGTTTAGGCCTTTAATATGGCTCGGCCTGAGTTGTATGTCGCTGTTACTTTATGTGTCTTATCTTCAGGTAATTGATTATCTGCGTGTAAGAAAGTTGGTTGTTGAAAGTCCATGATACCAGGAAGAAGGTTGGGTATATATTAAACGAGAATCATTTTTCAGACTTCTTTACACATCCTGTCTATACTGGTGTACGCACATTGATTTAAGTGTTCATCTAACCCAATAAAGAATCAGAGCTTGCCTAAAACTCAATATGCAAACAATGGCTAATATTCTCATTATTTATTCAACGACCGATGGTCATACGCTAGAGATTTGTTTGCATTTAAAACAGATTATAGAGAAGCAGAATAATCAGGTAACTCTGGTTTCTGTGGACGAAGTGAATTCAGCTGAGCTGAATAAATTCGATAAAATTATCATAGGTGCGAGTATTCGTTACGGCAAACACAGCAAACAAATCTATCAATTTATAAAACAAAATGAGGCCATGCTGGATAGTAAGTCTAATGCTTTCTTCTCAGTGAATGTAGTTGCACGCAAAGCGGAAAAAAGACAGGCTGATACTAATCCTTATGTGAAAAAGTTTCTCAGACAAATAAGCTGGCAGCCAAAAAATGTTGCTGTTTTTGCAGGCAAGATTGATTATAAAAAGTACAGTTTATTTGACCGAACTATGATCAGGATGATTATGTGGATCACCAAAGGACCTACTGATCCTGATACCAATATCGATTTTACTGACTGGGCGCAGGTTGAAGCTTTTGGGAGGCTCATTTGCGATTTGTAAGGTCAAATCCAGCTTTGCCAATATCTCTACACTGATACACTCGTTGTCAATGTTTAATCATATTTGTTCAGCCCTTAAAATTATTATCATTTAACGCAAAAAATAACTCACCACAGAGGACACTGAGGACACAGAGAAAAACCAATAGCCTGTAAGCCTAAGGTGTTTGCTTTTAATCGTATATGGAAGATGGTTTTGCTAGAATCAGACTGCGTTGTCTGTAACAGTATCTGGTGATCATATTTTTCACCTCTCCCTAGAGATATATATTTGTGTTAGCTACTCTTAAATTTATTTTATATTCGTTTGTACTGGCGACACTAAGTGTCTTCGCTTTGCTAAGCTATATGACCTGGATGCCAACAGCTGATTTTGAAGGTGATGAAAGGGAGATTGAATTTGAGTCGAGTAGATTAGAAGCGAGGCTACGAGAGCATGTGGTTCGCTTATCAAAATCCACAGTAGGGCGGAATATTATTTTTGCGGATAACTTAACTCCAGCCAGGAATTACATCGCTAAGCAATTTGCAAATATGGGTTTTAATCCCAGGTATCAAAGCTATGAGATAGAAGGTGATGAGTATTCAAATATAATTGTTGATATTCCATCATCCGTAGAAGGAGCTCCGGTTCTTATAGTGGGGGCTCACTATGATAGTGTCGAAAATTCTCCAGGAGCTAATGATAATGCATCAGGTGTTGCGGCTCTTATTGAGATAGGGCGATACTTTTCTGGTAAGCAGCCGCTACATAATCACCTGAGGCTCATTGCCTTTGCAAATGAGGAGCCACCATTTTTTCACACTGATGCGATGGGGAGTATGGTCTATGCAAAGACACTGTCGGCTAGAGATGAAATTATTTTGGGTATGATATCTCTGGAAACTATTGGCTACTACAGCGATAAAAAAGATAGTCAAAAATATCCGAGATTATTTGACCAATTTTATCCTGATCAAGGGAACTTTCTATCTTTTGTTGGTAATTTCCACTCCAGGAATTTCCTTACGTCTTCCATTAAGCTATTCAGAGAACAGAGTAAAGTGCCTTCGGAAGGTGTTGTTTCCCCGGTTTTTGTGCCTGGAGTTGGATGGTCTGATCATTGGTCATTCTGGAAGGCTGATCTAAATGCGATTATGGTTACCGATACAGCTCTATACAGATATCGGCACTATCATGAGACTAGTGATACGCCTGATAAATTAAATTATGAATATTACGCTAAAGTTGTTTTTGGATTGTATAAGGTTGTTGAGGGGCTGCTTGCTCAGGAAAATGACTAGGACATTGTTTGGTTCAAAAGTGTCATGAGCTTATAAAGATTGCTACAGGGTGTTAATTATTCTATGTATTAAGGAACAGGGGTAGATATGTTGTTAATGAAAAATTAGCCATCAAATTGAGCAAAGTTAAGGAAAATGACTATGAAACTAGTGCTGTTACCAGGGCTGGATGGTACAGGGAAATTATTTTCTCCATTATTGATGGCTCTGTCAGAATTTGATTGCGAGGTTATAACTCTGCCAGAAAATGGAGATCAAGATTACCTTTGTCTTACGGCATGGGTGAGTAAGCGACTTCCAGAGCAAGATTTTATCCTTATTGCTGAATCATTTTCTGGACCTATTGCTGCGACACTTGTGATGGAAGGAATAAAAAACTTGAAAGGAATTGTTTTCGTAGCTACCTTTCTATCGGCTCCAAATAAGCCGCTTATAAAAATATCCCGGTTGTTACCGATTAAGTTCCTATCTTCATTTCCATTAGCTAAATTTTTTCATAGAGCCTTGTTTCTTGGCATGAGTGCTGACAAAGAGCTTCTGCGGTTATTTCAATCTACTATCACTATGCTGCCGTCAGCTCTTATACAAGCCAGGCTTACATCTATACTGTCATTGCCAGTCAAGCTGGAAGAATGTGATCTTCCTGTGGTGTATATTCGGGCATCAGGCGATAAGCTGGTCTCAGAGATAAAAGCAAATGAGTTTTCACGGTACTTTAAACATCTAACGCTAAAAATTATTGACGGTCCTCACTTTGTACTGCAGGCTCAAGCAGTAGAGTGTGCCGCTATTATTTCTGAGCTGGCTAATAAGTTATAACCTTGTGACCAATGCTATGATATTGATCGAAACTTAAAAAAACAGATCTGACCTTCAGTTGTACAACGACACCATTTTTAACAACTCTGACAAATCGTTCTATTTGAAAAAATCGAGATTGTTAAAAATGGTGGGATCATATCCAGTATGGGCCTATGGTAATTTTTTCAGAGTAGCTGAGTCTGTATGAGGAAACTCTTTACCATAAATCTTCAGACTCGTGGTTTGGGTGTATGAAAACGTGTCCGGGCTAATATCCATGTTCATGGAAAAGCTGGTTGTCGTTGCTTTTTTATTCATGTAGGAAGATTCAGCAACACCGCGTTGTGTAGAGGTTAAGGTCATTTTGCTACCTGCCTTACCTTCTGCTACTACACATACGGCACGTGGCACACAGAAGGAGTTGTATACCATGTTGTTTTTCCTGTCGTATATTAAATAGCCGCGTTGGTCATGGAATTTTGCATCATCACGTTTTCTGAAGACTTCCTGTTTATAATAAACCGCGACCAGATACTGATCACTGGCATTAACTGCATCGGCTGCAACCTCAAAGGTTCGAGTTTCATAAAATGGCTCTACGGCAGGGAGGCCTTCTCCTACGGTCGAACTCGTTCTTCCAGGTGCCACATCAACACCTGGCTCTGCAGTTTTCCATTTTCCTATTAATGGTGCAAGTGGGCCAAGATCCAGTTCCTGTGAATGGGCAAATTGAGGTAAAGACAGTGATAGTGTGGTTAAAAGTGGAATAGTAACTTTGTGTAGTATTTTCATGAAAAATCCCTGTTTGCTGTATTAAAATAGTGAGCTGATTGTAAGTGGCGGAGTTATGGGATTACATAGGGTGTATGTCCCATAGGCATTTAAACAGGCAGTTTTTTGTGCATAGGACATATGTCCCTAAGTATGCTTTCAGCCCTTTATAGACCCATTGGAGATGGAAATTGTGGTGACAATGATCAGTAATGAGAAATGGAATACTCTTGTCAGAGTGTTTTTCTGGATAGTAGCTATAACCAGTGTTTCCGATATCTTTGCAGATATTCGGCAAGGAGCGCATGTATTGCATATATTGCAGGAAACAATGATGTTTCTGTTCGCCCTATCACTTCTGTGGGTCTTGTATCAAAGAACAAAAGCACAAGTGAAACGTAACGAACAATTGCAGACAGAATTGGACGAAGCAAGGGCTCTATCGACAAAAGCATCCAAAGAACTTATAGATGCCAAGAGGGTCTTTGGTGAAGAAATAAGCAGGCAATTCTCCAGTTGGTCACTCACTGAGAGTGAAGCTGAAGTAGCTTTATTCAGCCTTAAAGGATTTAGTGCGAAAGAAATAGCCAACCTGAGAAATACATCAGAAAAAACCGTACGCAATCAATTGACCAGTGTTTATAGTAAGTCAGGCACGACCAGCAAGCTTAGTTTTGTAGCCTGGTTTATGGAGGGGCTGACCTGATTGTATACTATTGCCGTTTGTAATTACCTGCAGTATAGATATCTATCAGGTGAGAAAATCTGTAACTTCAAGAATGGCTATACCTGTTGCAATGATATGCTTTATTGGCTGATTCAGACGGTCAGCTGGAAGAATGTCAACGACCCCTTTAACCGTTATACATATATTTTATCAACTAGACTCTGAGCTAGACGATGTTATATTGAAACCATGTCAAATACCGATGATAAAACGTGAACTACCTGGCTCATATCCATCTTGCACATCTGACACAAACCAGCATGCTAGGAAATTTTCTGGGTGACTTTGTAAAAGGTAGCGACCTGAGTCATCTTAGCTGTGAGATACAGCAAGGTATAAAGTTGCACCGCTCCATTGATACATTCACAGATTCCCATGAGCAGGTATTATATTTGAAACAGCGATTTCCTTACTCAATTAGAAGGATGTCTGGGGTCGTCATCGATATCTATTTCGATCATTTATTGTGCACATATTGGCATCAATTTACAGACCTTTCGATAGATTTAGTATTACCCAAATTTTATGCTGAACTGGCCTCTTATCGATTGAAAGTTGAAGGTAGATATAAAGCTGTTGAGAAAAGTCTGCTACAGTATCGGTGGTTAGCAGATTATGCGAAACGTGATACCTGTATGCGCGCCTTTTACCAGATTGAAAAAAGGCTGCATCATCGTATTAGCTTTGCCGCTCAAGCGAGTCAACATTTAAACGCTCATCATGAAGAGATTGAAGAAAAATTTTTCTCCTTCTATCCTGACCTTATAAAACATGCTAAAGCTTATTGACCCGTAGAGGTGAAAGATCGAATATGAGCTACCAGCAATCGTACTCTCTAACTATCTAGTTAAAACCTGGCCTTGCCCATATTATCCACACAATTCACAGCCAGTTGCCATTGTTTTAATAATTTATTTCGTAACTCTGGCTCCATTTCTGGTTTGAAGGTGCTGGCTTTTAACCATAGATTAGATATCGTTTCTGTGGAGTCAAAAAGTCCTGCCTGTAAGCCTGCCAGGTAGGCTGCTCCCAATGCTGTAGTTTCAGTAACCTTCGGGATTTCAATATCTATATTCAGAATATCAGCCAGCATCTGGCACATCCACTGGTTAACTACCATGCCGCCATCTACTCTGAGGATATCAATGGCATAGCTTGTGTCTTTGCTCATGGCCTGTATCAGGTCATAGGTTTGGTAAGCGATAGATTCTAAAGCTGCTCTGGAGAAATGTTCCGGCCCGGTGTCACGGGTGAGGCCGAATATGGCGCCTCTGGCATTCGGGTTCCAATAGGGCGCTCCTAATCCGACAAAGGCAGGAACAAGAAATACTCCATCGTTACTCACAAGCTCTCGTGCATGGCTTTCTGTCTGGCTACTGTCCTGTATGATTTTCATGCGATCACGCAGCCATTGCACTGCGGCACCTGCAACAAAGATAGATCCTTCCAGTGCATAGGTAGTTTCACCCTTAAGACGATATGCGACAGTACTTAATAATCCACTGTTAGATGTGACTGCTGTACTGCCTGTATTAATTAATGCAAATCCACCTGTGCCGTAGGTACTTTTGATATTGCCCGGTTGAAAACAGCTTTGTCCTATAGCCGCTGCCTGTTGATCACCAGCGACACCCCCTATGGGGATTTCGTAATCGATAGTCTGTTTACTGCTTACACCGAAGTCAGCCGCTGAATCACGAACCTCGGGTAACAGGCTTGCCGGTATATTGAATATTTCAAGTAACTCTTCATCCCATTGTTGAGTATGGATATTGAACAGTAAGGTGCGTGATGCATTGGTAGCATCTGTGGCATGTACTTTACCTTCGGTCAGGCGCCAGATCAGAAAACTATCTACTGTGCCAAAAGCCAGTTTTCCCTGTTCAGCCAACTCCCTGGCACCTGCTACATTGTCCAGCATCCAGGCTATCTTGGTACCTGAGAAATAGGGATCAATGACCAGGCCTGTTTTCTGCTGTATGGTCGATTCCAGCCCTCGCTGTTTGAGTTCAGCGCACCATTCGGATGTACGGGTATCCTGCCAGACAATGGCTTTGTGTATCGCCTCGCCGGTATCTCTATTCCATACCAGGGTGGTTTCGCGTTGATTAGTGATACCGATGACGGCTACATCACTGATTTCTGAAAGTACTTTTCTACATACGCTCTGGGTACTTGACCAGATTTCTTCAGGATCATGTTCAACCCATCCTGAATGTGGAAAGAATTGCTCAAACTCCTGTTGGGCAGAGGTAATGATATGACCTTTGATGTCAAATATGATAGCTCGTGAACTGGTCGTGCCCTGATCGATGCTAAGAATGAATTCGCTCATTTTTTATCTCCGTTGTATTCGGATTAAGGTTATTCTTATATAACCTGAATCCGTAGCTTCATATTGTTTCCTGACGCAAGTTATTGATCACACAGAGGTTTAAACAATTAAGGCTTACCTTAAGATAAGTGCATATAAGCGAGCACTAAACCTGTGGGTGAAGCCAAGATTTTATAATGCCTCTGTGAAGTCAATCTATTACACCATAAACTTGCCCTGAAGCCTCGGATTCAGATTTAAAATCATACATCCATTGTTGCAGTTGTTTTACTTCACTCTCGTTAAGTCGTAATCCCTTTTTACTACGTCGCCACAAGATATCATCGCTATGATAAGCCCATTCATGACTTATTAAAAAAGCGACCTCGCATGCATATAAACCGCCACCGAAATATTTTCCCATATCCTGCGGTTGTTTGCAGGATTGAAGAATGGTGTCGATATCTGTGCCATAGTTGCGGCAGTAGTCGGTCACTATATCCTGATCCAGCCAGCTGTATCTGGTTTTACACTGAGTCAGGAAGTTATCGAAATCAGCCTGGTCTATATTGCCGCCGGGCAGGATTGCAGACTCTGTCCAGGCAGACTGTGCAATATCCAGTGGTTGCTCTAGTAAATCAATCACCTGTTCTGATAGTTTGCGGTAGGTGGTAACCTTGCCGCCATAAACAGATACTACAGGCGCGGCAGTCAAATCCAGATCGAGTTCGTAGTCCCGGGTGACCTTACTTGCATTGTCACTGGCATCATCAAATAGTGGTCTAACACCGGAATAACTCCACACCACCTGATCCGCTGTGACGGCTGTCTTCGAGTATTCACTGACAGCACTGCAGATATAGTCAATCTCATGCTGATCAATTTTTACGTTATTCAGGTCTCCCTGAAAATCTTCATCGGTAGTGCCTAGCAAAGAGAATTCCTTTTCAAACGGTATCGCAAAAACAATGCGTCCATCCTGGTTTTGAAAGATATAGGGGTATTTATGATCGAACAGTTTTTTTACAATAATATGACTGCCTTTTACCAGCCTCACAGAGCGAGCTCTTGTCGACTTATTGTATAGGCCCAGTGTGTTATCTACCCAGGGCCCCGCTGCATTTACTATTGCTCGACAGTTTATGGTTTGCTCCGTTGCGTTGCGTTTATCGATAAGCGTGGCCGTCCAGTGATCCTTATGGCGCTGTAGATCTGTGCATTCGGTATGCGTGAGTATATTGGCTCCTTTCTCGCAGGCATCGCGTGCGTTCAATACGACCAGTCGTGCATCCTGTACCCAGCAGTCAGAATATTCAAAAGCACGGGTGAATTCAGGTTTGAGAAAACCGCCGGCAATATGTTTGCTCAGATTGATACTATTGGATGCAGGAAGTTTTTTTCTGCCACCAATATGATCGTATAGAAACAATCCCAGACGCAGCATCCAGCGCGGTCTTAATCCGCTGTGATGCGGCAGAATAAAGCGTAGCGGCCAGATGATATGTGGCGCGCTATTCAACAGGACTTCACGCTCCTGTAATGAGTGGCGTACCAGTAAAAAGTCATAGTGCTCCAGGTAACGCAGGCCACCGTGAATTAACTTGGTGCTGGCCGATGAAGTGTGCGCGGCTAAATCATCTTTTTCGCAAAGAGTAACATTTAGACCGCGACCGGCTGCATCCCGAGCGATTCCGCAACCATTAACACCGCCTCCAATGACGAGCAGGTCAATAAGTTTATTTTCAGCGCTTGTATTACGATCGAGCATTGATGATATTCATCCCTGTTTAGATTAAACCCATTTAAAGACTATAAAACTGTAAACAACCGAAATGATGACGGCGCCCCATAGCGGCGTGCTAAATGCCGCCAGCCATCCAAGAGAGATGAAAATACTGCCGAGTATAGAGATGAATAAACGATCTCCTCGAGTAGTATCAAGACCTAGAATGCCGTTGCGGGGATTTCCACCAGGTGAATAGTGCTCCCACACTGCCATCACCAGAAGGCAGAACAGAATGAATAGAAAAAACGCTGCTGTCGGCCAGGTCCAGGCCATCCAGGATAAATCTAACATGTCGATGTCTCCGTGCTCATACTTACACCCGTCCCAGAGCAAAGCCCTTGGCGATATGGTTGCGGACAAAATAAATAACAAACGCGCCTGGTATGATGGTCAGGGCACCAGCTGCAGCCAACAGACCTAGCTCATAGCCAGAGGTACTTGCGGTTCTCGTCATAGTTGCGGCTATAGGTTTGGCATATACCGAGGTCAGGGTTTTAGCCAGCAGTAATTCCACCCATGAATACATGAAGCAGAAAAAGGCTGTCACGCCTATGCCTGAGGCGACGGTCGGGATGAATATTTTGGTAAAGAAGTGAGGAAATGAATATCCATCCAGAAAGGCTGTTTCATCCAGTTCTTTTGGCACGCCTGACATAAAACCTTCAAGTATCCAGACTGCAAGCGGGATATTGAATAGACAGTGAGCCAATGCCACTGCTATATGTGTATCGAACAGGCCGACCGCTGAATACAGTTGAAAAAACGGTAGTGCGAATACGGCAGCCGGAGCCATACGGTTGGTCAGTAACCAGAAGAATAAATGCTTGTCACCTAGAAAATGGTAGCGTGAAAAAGCATAGGCAGCAGGTAGCGCTACTATGACAGAAATTACCGTATTCATTACCACATAGGTAATGGAATTAAAATAACCGTTATACCAGGTAGAATCGGTAAATATGGTTTTATAATTCTCCAGTGTAAATTCAATGGGCCAGAGTGAAAACGTGCCCAGTATTTCATTGGTGGTTTTAAAAGACATATTGACTAGCCAGTAGATAGGCAGCATCAAAAATATGATGTAAAGAGTCGGTAGCAGGTACTTATATCTCAACATGATTTAATCCTCATTACGCATCATTAAGGTGTAGAACACCCAGCTGACCAGAAGCACTACAAAGAAGTAGATCAACGACATAGCAGCTGCAGGCCCAAGGTCGAACTGACCCAGAGCAATCTTGACCAGGTCAATCGACAGGAAGGTGGTGGTATTACCTGGACCGCCACCGGTCAATACAAAGGGTTCGGTATAGATGTTAAAGCTATCCATAAAACGTAGCAGAATGGCGATAGTCAGAACGCGTTTCATTTTGGGTAGCTGGATACGCCAGAACACTGCCCAGTGGCTGGCACCGTCGATTTTTGCAGCCTGATAATAGGCATCTGGAATCGAACATAGACCGGCGTAGGCCAGCAGTACCACCAGAGAGGTCCAGTGCCAGACATCCATTACAACAGTTGTTATCCAGGCAGAGGTGGGTTGCTGGGTATAGTCATAATCTATACCAATGGCATTGATGCTATGGCCCAGTAAACCGATATCGGGCAGGGCAAAGATATTCCACATCGCACCCACAACATTCCATGGAATCAAAAGGGGCAGAGCCATTAATACCAGGCATACAGACACCCAGGGTCCTTTACGAGGCATGGCCAGCGCAACTGCGATACCCAGTGGAATCTCTATCAGTAGAATAGTGCCGGTAAATGCCAGTTGGCGTATAAAAGATTCATGAAAGCGCGAAGAGTGCAGAACGTTTTCAAACCACTTCACTCCCTCCCAGAAAAACAGGTTGTCGCCAAAGGTTTCCTGCACCGAGTAATTCACAACCGTCATTAGCGGTATCAGGGCGTTGAATGCAACAAGCGCGACCACCGGTATAACGAAGAGCCAGCCTTTTTGATTGATACTTTTGGTTATCATTTTATTTATTCCTCAATTGACTACCCAGCTATCGGCATACAGTCGGGTTTTTTCCGGGTCAAAAATAATTCTCGGGCTTTCCGATGGAATGCTTTGATCTTCGGGAGATACCAGACGGATAACATGATCGTTGTGTCTGGTTTCTACAATACGAAATCTACCCAGGTCATTAATTCGAGTAATCTCTACTGGAATGGATGGCGTATCAACACTGGATTCAGCTTTTGTCTCAAACTTTATGAATTCCGGTCTTACCCCTATTTCAAGCTTTCCTTTGATCTTGCCTGTATCAGTATGCGAGGCAGTATTAATTTTTATACCTGAGAAACTAATTTCTCCATCCACGTTGTTAGCAGGCAGGATATTCATGCCCGGTGAGCCTATAAAATGACCGACAAAGGTATGCCGAGGGCATTCGAACAGCTCTTCAGGTGTGCCAATTTGAACCACCAGACCATCATGCATAACCACTACCTGATCAGCAAAGGTAAGTGCTTCGGTTTGATCATGGGTTACATAGATCATGGTAATGCCCAGACGCTGGTGTAGTTCCTTTAGCTTGGAGCGGAGTTTCCATTTCAGGTGAGGGTCGATAACAGTTAGTGGTTCATCGAACATAATGGCGCTTACATCATTACGAACCAATCCGCGTCCTAGAGATATCTTCTGTTTACCATCGGCGGTCAAACGTGAGGCACGACTTTTCAGAGAATCTTCCAGTTCCAGCATTTGTGCGATCTCATGCACTCTTTTTTCAATATCTGCTTCGGAAAAATTTCGATTGCGTAAAGGGAAGGCAAGATTGTCGTAAACTGTCATGGTGTCATATACCACCGGGAACTGAAAAACCTGAGCGATATTCCTGTCGCTGGTAGACATGTGGGTGACATCTTTATCATCGAACAGGATCTTGCCTTCAGACGGTTTAAGTAATCCTGAAATGATATTCAGTAAAGTGCTTTTTCCACAGCCAGATGGGCCAAGCAAGGCGTAAGAGCCGCCATCTTCCCAAATGGTATCAATTTCTTTCAATGCATAGTCCTGGACTCCAGTTGGGTCAGGTCTATAGCTATGTCTTAATTGTTTTAACTGGATACGGGCCATGCTTATAAACTCCGTCTGTGATCTTTAAACAACTGCTTCATCATGGAATTAATTCCCCCTGCGCATCGAATAACAGGCATTGGTCCATATTCAGATACAGATTTATGGTTTCACCCACCTTATGAGGGTGCACGCCATGTGACTCTGACACCCAGTCATTGTCAGCAAACTGGATATGTATCACTGAATCAGAACCGCTTATTTCAGTGACCTTAACGAGGCCTTCAACTGCAATGGCATCTTCCTGCGTAGGGTAAGGGGTGAGATGATAGGGTCGTACACCCAGAATATACTCACCATCGGCCAGATTTTTAAAACGCTGCTCTGCTTTACAGCAGGTAATGCCTTCCAGGGTTAGCTCTGACCCTCTTTTGACAATTTTTGTAGTATTAATGGGAGGGTGGGAAAACACTGAGGCAGAGGTCAGGTTATTCGGTTTATGATAAATTTCTGCGGTTTCTCCAAACTGAATGACTCGGCCTTCATTTAAGGTTGCAGTATGTCCACCGAGTAACAAGGCCTCCATCGGTTCGCTGGTGGCATACACTACGGTTGCCCCGGAACCCGCAAATAGTTTGGGTAATTCATCGCGTAATTCTTCACGTAGCTTGTAATCCAGGTTGGCCAAAGGCTCATCCAGCAATACCAGCTCCGCATTTTTTACCAGTGCGCGTGCCAATGCGGTACGTTGCTGTTGCCCGCCGGATATTTCTGAGGGCATGCGGTTTAGCATGGGGGTAAGCTTGAGCAACTCTGCAATCGATTCGACGCGTTGTTTGATTTCGGCTTTAGGTACTCTGGCAACTTTTAGCGGTGAGGCGATATTGTCGTAAACTGTGTAGCTGGGGTAATTGACAAAGGCCTGATAAACCATTGCTACACTACGTTTCTGCACGGCTACACCGGTTACATTCTGGTCATTGAACCAGACTTCACCAGAAGATGGTTTTTCAAGGCCTGCCATCAGGCGCATTAATGTAGTTTTTCCTGAAAGGGTGGTGCCGAGTAAAACATTGAACCCCCCTTTGGATAATTTTAAATCGGTAGTGTAGATATGCGTCTCAGCATCTACTTTTTTGACTACCCCTTTTAATTCAATACCCATTTCTCATTCTCAT
>JBNLGQ010000104.1:0-21622 GCA_050306135.1 Gammaproteobacteria bacterium | reverse complement strand
TTCAATTGGTATGGGTATAGATTGAATTTCATCCTGGTCAAATACATCCCCGCTACCCCATTCCCAAACATCACCTACATCATCATAATTATGAATTTCAACCAATAACTCACCTTTATCATTCGTTAATGGCGGACATTTAACAACATAGTACATTTATGCCTACTCCTTACTACCTTTATAAACCAAAGTATTTTTTTACTCGACTTGAGGTGAAATAACCACTTTCGACGAACTTTTTCCCGCGCTTTTTTCCCATTGTAGTTATCATGGTACGGTGCTCACCTGATACAAAATCTAAACGCCCCACTAAACCATAAGGGGGCCTGGTTTTATCTAACTTTTTCTCACATATAGGACATGTATCTTTTGGCTTACCAAGTTTTCTCACGATGTCAGTCAATGTATCCAGTACGTTTTCACTGTAAGCTGGATGTGCGTCATGAAATTGTAAACCCGACTTTTTCATGGACTCAATAGCGTAGTTATTTTTAAACTTATCTCCAGAAACTCCCGTATACGCGCCCCAATTTTTCTTATAATGCTCCTTACCGCTTCTGACATTATAATTACCGGGTAGCCACACACCATTTTTTTTATGGTTAATGCCATAACCAATATCACCGGATAAGTTGACTGGTGACTGACCTTCTTTCATATATTTGAGCAAATTTTTACATTTTTTTAAGGATGCATTGCCTGGTATGCAATGATGGGCTGCCGCCATCACTTTGGTCTCTATCTCTTGTTCGGGGCAAGTTATAGTCCATGATGGTTGACTACCCAGATTGCTACCTAATTTACTGGCATCATTTTTCTCATCATTTTCAGGAACATCGTCTTCTGAGTCGCTATCATTAGTCTCAGGATCAGCATCAATATCGGTTACTTTATGATTGCTCTTCTCTTCGCAAAACCAACATTTTTCATTTGGTTCCTGACTGGTTGCGGCAACTGAAATTGCTAGTGCTATTTGTGTCATTTCAACTACCCTACAATATTCTTTTTGTTATGCCACAAAGGATCACCCAACCGACAGGCATTTTTACCCTCTAACTTTACATCAAACGAATACATCATATATTCAGCTTCACCTTTGATTTTTCCGCTAATAACACCACCTACCGAGCCTGGCTCATCACCAGAAGTCATAGAATATTTAGCACCTTTAACCATAGCCATTTTGCCATCGACTTTTACTTTCTTGGTGCCTTTACTGGTATTGGTAGCCTGACCAATATTTGGATAAGGAATAGGTACAGGTCCACCTGGTGTGGGTGTTTTACAAACATCTGGAAATACAATGCTCATACCACCACTACCTTTGTGGTCCACGCCTCGAGAATTAGCAAATACAGATTGTGCCATTTTGATGTCCCTCTACACTTTTACAGCAGGTATAGCTGTAAACAGAATTGTTGTTTCAGAGTCTAGCATAGCTAGATTTAGCGTTATATCGTCTCTTTGCATATGCATACTGTAGCTGTGACTGCTCATAATTTATGTTTACCCCATAAGTACTGAAGCACGGTGCTGCATTTCTGACGAGGCCCAAACAAGTGCGGGCTTATGATAATGGCCATTCTCTATTCCGATAGCAGCCAACGCCATGAGTACCGGAGCAGTAGCCGCACCGATATCGCCATAACAATCTGCCGGGTGTATTACGTTATGATCACTATCTAATATATGCTGATTTCTGATCGCAGCTACGCCCCACTCTTTAGCGTGGAAATTTTCTCCATTAAAACTGGAAAATACAGTTTGAATCTTTCGATCTGATGTAATTGAAAGTGCTTCACTTACAGCATTCGCCAGGCCTTCACCTTTGTAAGGTTCCTTTGAATATCGATGCCCGGGTTCATCCGCAATACCGGGAGGATAAATTTTTACAGTGCTTGAAGAGTCTGCCTGTTTTAATAATAGAAAGGCCGCAGCTTCACCTGGTACAAAAGCATCCATCATTCCCTGCGCCTGAATTCTATCCTCAGCATCCAGTGTGGCGAGCAAATATAGATCCAGGAAACTATCTATTCCACCAACCATCACCTGCCTATGACTACCAGATTCCAATAACTGCATAGCCGATTCGAGTGCTAAAAATCCTGCCGCACGTCCATGTGGAAATACATAGCTATTTTCGAGATCTATTGGTGCTTTAGTTTGTAACATCAGTTGCTGTAGAAATTTATCACTTATCACTGAACGTCGACCAGGTAACTTCTCAGGTCCGCACAACATTAAAGGTACGGGTTCAGTAAATTTATCTGCAATCTGCTGTATCGCGGGTGTAGCCAGGCGTAACAGACGTTGTTGCCGACTACTTAAAACCTGCTTCCCTAACTCATCATCAAGTGCCGGTAAAGCCTCTTCCGGTACTTGAGACAGTATCATTGGATTGAATTGTTTATTCAAAATGGCAGATTCTCGGTAAGAACTGACAGCAGAGCGGACAGATGCAGCTGTCATTTCCACATTTACACCGATGGGAGTAATCATGCCTATTGCTGTGATTTCAACATGAATTGTGGGACGTTGATAGTCTTTCTGTGATTGTACGGGCTGTTGTTGCGGTATAGTCATTTACGCAGCCCGGTTATTCTGATTGCGAGATAAATTAACGACCACTTCACGTATCTTCAGTGTTTCTTTATCGCATGGTAATGCCGCTCTATAAGTCATACTCAAAAGCATCGGGTCTGTTTCAATTAAAACAGTTTCCAGGTTAAACATTGGATGTTCATTACGTTTTTTTATCGCAACAACTGTAGTCAATCCTACAAATGGAATATTAAATTGTATTGTACCGGCTTGATGAGCACCTTCGATTCTAACCGGCTCCCCTCCCTTAATAAATTCAGGATAAATGAGATCCGGGTGAGCCATATTAAAGAAGCGTTGGTCGAAGTCTAGCGGTAGATAAGGAGCCTGTGTTTTTTGCCAGTTCTCATCATAGGTACCAGCATAGGTAAGCCGGGGCTGCCAATTGGGGGAAATAGCACTAAACCCAGCAGGAGTAACTATATCTCCAGTGTTTTGTATCAACTGTCGAGGATCTTCCAGGTTTGGAAGAGGCTGTCCTTCCATTTCTTTGGCCTTACGTTTACCAGAGTATCCGCATCCAACAGGGTTTCTGGCTTCTCCAGAGATAATATTGCCATCCTGTACATGAAGACCACCAAATGCTTTTTCATAAATTAGAGGTATAGAAGTAAAGGGCACAGGACGTGACACAGCTCCGTCATTCCATTGTCTGTCACCAAAAACGCGTACGGTTTTATTCACATTACCAACAGAAAGACTTACATCCATCTGACTAAGTTGTCTCCCTTCAGGAGCCCAGGCATGACCAGTCATTATGATATCTGTAGCGGGTTTACCAATATGCATATCAGAAGCAGCCTTAATACTGGAAGATGCAGGATCATCTCCCCAATATTCATCTTCTGCTTGCGGAGGTTTCTGTTCGTCAGCTAAGGTCCATTTTTGTCCAATATTGAAAGTAGCTTTGACGATAATATACAGGGTATCAATACCCTGTGAATTTGGAAAAAGAGCCAAGGATGATTCAAATGGTGTGTTATTTTTTAATTGAAGCATTCAAAACTAACCATTTATAAGGACAATAAAATATTGTCATTAATTAACCTGAACCGAACCACCCATAATTCTATTGACTCCAGAAGAACGGTTTAACAAATATTTACCACGAATTAGAATTTTCCCTGCCTTTGTTAGCGTAATGCTCGCATCACCACATTTAAAAACAATCTCTTCCTGAGCCTCTATAACAACTCGTTTACCGTCAACAAGAACATCTTCAACTTTGGAATTCAATAAGTTACTTTTTTCAACAGTGTTATCTGTAGTTGTATGATTTTCAACTGGAGTCACTTCAAAGCTATCAATCATTGCATCTAATGGGCTGTGAATTAAACCCATAATGACAGGTTTTTTGGGGTTACCATTTGCAAATAACAACGCCACCTGTCTACCAATCTTATGTTTAGAAAGTTCGACAGTGGAAAGAGCAATAGCTGGTTCAGTGGTCTGATTCTCCTGGAAGTCAACCAATGCCTGCCCTTGCGTATCTATTCCAGCGAAAACACCAATGATTATTTCACCAGGAGCAATACCATTTAATGAAGCTTGAGATTCTTCTTCAACTCGAATCTGCTCAATATTTTCTTCCTTCACTTTCTGCATAATTAATTAGTAGTCACTTTGCTACCTTTAATAGCAACAGCACTAGAAGCTTTAATATTAATTTTACCAGAACCGTTTATGGTGATATTTTTACCTTTGATGGTAATCGTTCCATCTTTCTTCATGGTAATAGATGCGGAACCTGTTTTTAGAACTATCTGATCACCAGCAATAATTCCCAGTTTTTTCCCTATATCTTCAGTTAAATCGTCTCCAACTGAAAGCTGCATATTTTTACCGATGGATTCTGTGTGGTTGCTGCCCACCTCTATACTTTTATCTTTCCCGATACTTTCAGAATGATTATTTCCCACACTAATTGATTTATCTTTGCCTATAGATTCACTTTGATTGTTTCCGACAGATTTATTTCTATCATTACCAATTGATGAATTTTCATCGTTACCAATGGTTTTGGTACGATCATGATCAACCGTGTGCGTTTCATCATTTTCAACCTCGGTATCCATGTTCATTTCGGCATGAACAAAGATTTGCTCGGCACCCTTCAGGTCATCAAAACGAAATTCGTTGCAATTTGAAGCGCTACCTTCTTTGGTAGAACGAGTTCGAATCCCTGATTGAGTTTTAGAATTAAAGGGTATGCTGTTATCACCATTGTACAAAGACCCAGTGACAATTGGTCTATCAGGATCTCCATCAAAGAAATTGACGACAACTTCCATACCGATGCGTGGTATAAAAGAAGTACCCCAACCATTACCTGCCCAGGGTTGCATTACGCGCAGAAAACAACTGCTGTTTTCGTTGCGTTTTCCTTCACGATCCCAGTGAAACTGAACCTTGATTCTTCCCAACTCATCGATATAAATTTCTTCGCCAGCAGGGCCAACGACAGTCGCTGATTGAGGCCCTTGCATCCAGGGTTTACGATGAATAACGGGAGGGCGAAAGTGCACTTTTTCGGGAATACAGGTAAAGTCATTGGCGTATTCTGAGGCACCTTCATGTCCGGCCAGGTAACTATCGTCAGAAGCCCTGTGATGTATCGAGGTGATGATATAATCGCCCTGCTCTTCTTTGACTGCATGCTTTTTTAAAGTGAATTTACCGCCTGCATAAAAACTGGAACAGTCACTGGAAGCCTGAATTGTATCCATAGGCACTTCTTCTGCCTGAATACGTTTTTCCGTTAGATCATTTATCCCTGTGAAATCATGGTATGGCGTATATTCATAATGCTCATATGACTTAACCTTGGCATACTTGCTGGTAGAGTCTTTAGATTTGAGCTGGTCCGTACCGGGAGAAAAGAAGTCATAATCATCCAGAGTCCACTTTCCTTTTCTGAATTCGTATAGATGTTCCCATCGGTTAATCTGTGTATTCGGCTGATTACCTTTCGAATACTCGAGATCGGTTTCCTTACAGAAGGAATAAGCATTTTGCGCATCGACAATATGCATCATATGCGAGTCTTTAATATGCTCAAAATAATAGGCTATACCATCCTCTTCCAACAGTCTGGATATAAAATCGAAATCACTTTCGTTGTGCTGAACACAATACTCACGAGGAGTTGTGTTACCGGTGGCCATAAATTTAAAATCATTAAATCCCAGGTCACTAAAAACCTGTGTGACGATATCTTTGGTTGTTTTATTCTGAAAAATTCGGTGTTCATTGGTTTTGGTCAAAAACCATAGCCAGGGAACCATCGTTAATTTATAAGTACGAAGGTTATCGGATTTTACTTCGCCGTAAACGAAGCGGCTGATAAAGCCGTTGAAAGTTCTTTTTAGATCATTTTGTATAGTGACAGTAGCAGGCTTACCAATGAGCTGTTCTGGCTTAATACTGTGGTTTTTTGAAAGTACCTGAATTTCAAATTCAAATACATCAGATATAGATTCAATTCCGTCGATAGATGTGAGTAATAACTCGTCTTTCGGCAGAGCCGTAGTGATTGAGAGTAGTCTATTTTCTTGAGTGAGCTGACTCATATTATTACGCCTTTAATTTGCGAACCATCTATCCCTGATCCCCAATAAGAAACGGTGTTAATCTCTGGATACTATCACCAGAGATTATTTCCGAAATTTGATGAGTTTCGCTTAAATCAGATACTTCGAAGATGTGCGTTTTACAAGATAGCAGATTTCTCTGCTGCCTAAATTATAACGGCTTCGCAGTTTCCAGATCGTAACCAACGCGCTGAGGATTGCCAGACTTGTTAGTTTTGTCAAAATCACTGTAGTTGATCATGATTTTGGCATAGCTTAAAGTGATTTGCTCAATTGGCTCACCTTCTGAATCAGCTGAGATTGAGTAACCGCTTACCAGGCAGTTTTCAAGCGTATAGTCCATGTATTCCTGAACCTTATCAGCGCCTGTACGAACGAATTTGATGACGACTTTTTTACCGGCACTACCTGTTACAGCTTCTTTGAATATGGCTGTTACAGAGTTATCAGCAGGCTTTGTTAAAGTAATTTCGCTTAAGCTAGGACGGGTAGACTCACGATTAGAGAGATTACCAGCTTCCATTGAGATGCCACGACCGACTGCGAATTGAACAGACTGTACTGCTATATGATCTTTATAACCATCTGCAGTAACATTTCCTTTAATTCCGTCATATAGTAAATATATAGCCATTTTCCTTTTCCATTTTGTTGTTAAAGAGTGAGCGAATATTAATAGAAAACCTTGATTTAAACAACGCTAAATCCATGAAATATTTACATTAATATCGATTTTGAAAATGTAGACTGCATCACTAAACCTGTTACTTGAAACTGTATTGAAAATCGAAAACTACGCGAACATTATCATCAGGAACTGTAATAGTGTCGTCACTAAAGCTTTCACTCACCGGAAAAGCAAACTGCAAATTACCACTAATATGATTGCGGTAAGAATACTGTAAGCCGATTCCTATATCTGTAAGCTGCCCTGTTGAATTAGAATTACCCTCAACAAGAGATATTACTTCTCCCCAAGAAACATCCATGAAAAGATATGGTGATAAAATCTTTCTCCAGTTACTGCCTCCGATATCTATATCCAGAAACTGGGGGGCATTAAATATCCAGTCCAAACCAAAATAAAGTGCATTATCTGCTGAAAACTGGTTGGACTGATAGCCTCTGGCTCTTGTAGGTCCTGCTAATGAAAACTGATTTATTGACGATAAACTGCTTTCCGTATATTGGGCAGATCCTCTATAGATTAGACGCGTATCCAGGTCTATTAAGGGTACTTGCCAAAAGGTTAGATAAGAATAATTAGCGCCAAGAACAAGATAGTTTTCATCCTGTCCATCCTCTGCACCATGGTCAAACCTACCCGACAGCAATGAAATATCGCCCTGATGCAATGCCCTGCTCTCTTCGTTCAGTACATCAAACCTATAGTCAAACGTCAGATTTGAAACAATATCATCTAAGCGATCATCATCAGCGCCACCAACAGCCCCCAGGCGCAGTTTAGACTCAATTTTGTTATATGTTACATCACCATAGTAGCTAGCTGTTCGACTACGTTTAAATCTATAGGTAGCAGTAATATCCGACTGGATAGTCTCACCGAAAATACCGAGATTGTTAATGGTCTCATTGTTACCTGGACCTAAAACAAAATCATTGTTCGAGTGACCGAGCCCCAAATCAAATCTAGGACTAAATAAGCGTGAAGAGTAGCGTAACTGATAATAAGTTGAATTACTCGGGTCTACTGTTTTCAAAATCGCCAGTTTTAATTGATCTGCATTGCCTATTGGATTATGCCATAGTGCTTCTCCGTAAACCCTGTATTGCCCAGTCAACTCTGAACCATGATTATCCAGGCGAATATTTGCATCATAGTTACGTTCATCCTTAACCAGTATTGAAAGTTTGGTATCCCCAACCTGTGATCCCGGTTGAAAAAAACCTGTTGCTGTTACACCTGGAAAATCGTTGATAAGATATAAATTCTCTTCTATAGATTTATCCGTAACAGGCAAGGTCAATAAATCATCAAAAGCTGAAGCAAGAACTTGACTGTCATATACGACATTATTTTGTACATCCACTTCACCCAATGTCCCTAAAAGAACACTCAAAGTTACGATACCATCCCTCACCTGTTGCTGCGGTATATAAGCTTTAGCTAATATAAAGCCTTTCTCACGATAAAATTTTGTGATCCTGTCGGCTACTGTTTCGATTTGACCTAATGTAACGCCGCGTTTAGAACGCTGATCACGAACAAGCCATATTAAACGCTGAACCTCTAACTCAGAAACATGCCTATCCTGAGTTTCCTCTTCGATTTGAACTAAAAGTTTCGAAACCTCCTCTAGTTCCTTTTTGGTAAATCCAGACTCAAGAAGATCATATTCCTGCATTAAATCGAAACGTATGCCCTCAATCAATTTATCAATATCTTCTTTAAAAATACCCAAATCAGGAAATTCCATAATTCCTTCTATCTTAAAGCGCTCTACATTTAACCTGGGACCAGCCTGAGGATCAGGGTCTCTATCCCTTACACTGGGAATATCAAGGTCTTTTAGCAAAGATTTTCTTTCCATCTCTGGCATTTCAGTGATTTCAGGCATACTAAAAAAATCTGCCGATAAATTTAATGAAACAATAGCCCCTAACGAAAACAGAAAGGAGAGTAAGTAAAGCTTTTTCAATTTTAATTCCATTACATAAATCATTAGTTCTAAAGCCAGCAGGGTATTAGAAACAATATTAACAAGGGGTTCAAGTATGCCCGATTAGCCTAAATCTTTAGACAGACATTTGATTTGTCAGTAATCTCTGGTAAAAAAACAGATACTAACCTTAATACAGAGTTTCAGGTAAGAGTTAAAAGGCAAGAGAAACCTGTTCAGCATCCTTTTTATCTTCCTCTTCTAATTCGTCTTCATACAGTTGATCACGTGGCATACGGATAGAGATATCCACAGAATTGTAGTTTCTTAATTCAGTGAATATTGCAGGATCTATTTCACCCAAAGATTCAATTTCAACTAACTGTTCACCAGATATCGCCTGAATGACACCCAGAGAACTGATATCAAGACCTGTTGTAGTCAAATCATCTGGCTTCTCTGGATAGAATAGTAAGCTATTTGTTTTTGCATCGATAAAAACCGTACCTGTCTTAGGGACATCAAACACAATTGGTCTTGAAGTTGATCCAAAGGTGCCATTCACAACAAAAAAGGTAGCCGTATTAGCTGTTATATTCGGTTGAGAATAATCGATGGTTGTTTCGCCATAAAAACTACCGTATAAAGAATTCATACGTAAATCACCATTATTACGATTAACTGCGACACTGCCTTTATCAACGATAACATCTGCATTCGTCTCGAAGAAAATTTCTTTTCCACTGGCTGTACTCTGTAATTTAACGATTTCGACGTTTCCTATTTGATCGATATAGATTGAACCATCACCAGTGTTGTCTATATTCATTACAGCAACCTGTGTATCTAATTTATTCAATTCAGTGGCAATACCAGTGAGGGAATTAATTGTTAAAGAGTTTGCTCTTAGATTAGTTGCCCCGTCATTTAAATCACCAATCGATCCATTTATTGAATTCAGGCTAATGTCATTATTCTGAGCTGAAATTAACCCCAGGCCAATATTATTTTCTGCGGTATAAAAAACACTTCCATTACTGGTAGTAGTCGAAGTTGATCCACCCATAGTAATATTCCCTGCCGAATCTAGAATGATATTTCCAGCCGATGAAGACAAGTTGCCATTTTGTTCAATATTTGAACTCGAAGTAGTCAACAAAAGGTCATTTACGGCAACAACAGGGCTATTCAATTGAAGCTCCCCAGCTACTATTTCAATTCCTGCAGAAGAATCCACATTATCATTAAAAATAGCACTTCCACTTGCATCAACATTAATCCCATTTGCTGATATTGCAGAATTGCTGGTTAAATCACGTGATGTAATATCTATAAGTCCGCTAGCATTCATCTGATTAATGGTTAGATCAAACCCACTATTATCAATAATGACATCCTGTGCATTTTCAACCCATAGCTGATTTAAACTATTCGAGCCAGATCCGCTTAAGACAATATTCTGAGGTCCAAAATCCGTGCTGTTGGCGCTCAGGTGAGTATCATTATTAACTACAAAACCACCCTGTTGTGTAATATTGCCTGCTGAATATACGTTCAGGTTATTAGCCTCAACAGCTCCGAGAGCGGTGTCCAAATTATTGGTTACCACCACATTACCCAACGCACCGGGCAATGATGTACTCAAAGTTATAGGCCCGCTCAACTCATTATCAGTACTATCAAGTGTAATGTCATCACCAGTGCCAGTGGTAAAAGATGTTAAACCTGTAACCGATAAACCAATATCCCCGTCATCAATGGAACCGTCAGCTGTAACGTCAAGATAACCGTTGATAGAAGTGGAGTTGACGGTAATATCATTAGTATCAACTAGCGTTACATTCTGAGCAGAGGTAATACTAACAATATTAAAGTTGTTATTCGCAAATCCGAGATCAATATTGTCAGCACCAGAAGCAGCATTTAACGTTGTGATATGATCAACGCGGATAGAACTGTTACTATTTTGTGCGATACCTTCAGATAGTGTAGTAACACTCAAATTGCCATTAATATCATTAGATTTCGTATCGGTCCCGAGAATAACCCCATTTTTATCTGTCAGGCTTACATCATTTGCATCAACAAAAGCAATTTGTTTAAAATCATTCAAATTATCAGTTAAAGTCACATCAGTACCATGACTGTCAACCACTGTATCCCCCTCTACTGACCATGCACCCAATCCAGTCACAGCACCTAAGGTATCAATATTTAGATCGCCAGAAATATCTGACAACGCTAGATCCAATGCCGTATTGTTACTGATCTTAACATCCTGTAATGAACCACTATTATTAGTCTTAAGAGTTACTGATTGTTCAAAATGATTGACTGGATTCCCCTCCACATCAACCAATGGTAATAAGATCGATTGACCATCATCGACGCTGAGTACTGTACTGCCTAAGACACTAATAGCACCAGTCTGAGTAATATCATAGGCACCGATAGTGCTCAGTTCCAGCTTACCACCACCCGTAATACCAACAACCTGAATATCATAGTCATTGGTAAGTCTGATATCTCCTGCTCCAGTATTGAGCATATAAATGCTACCCGTAAAAACATTATCAATATTAGACAGGTCAATTTCTCCGTTTCCTACTTCAATACTTACCGCTCCGGCCCCCGACTGCTGAACAACTGCTCCAGTTTGCCTAACACCATCCCCCGCAGTAACTGTAAATTCACCAGATCCAAGCGATGAAGCCGCAAGGACAATTTCATCAATATCGGAAATCGATACGTTCTGATTTCCGCTGTTGTTTAGTGAAACAGTTCCTACAAACTGATTGTCCTGATTGAGCTCAATGATACCGTTTCCAGAATTAAAGGTAACTGTTCCGGCTACACCTGCATTAGATTGCTGAAAGAAAGTGGTTCCACTTTGTTGTGTTACGCCGACACTGTTGAGGACGAAGCTGCCCGTTCCTGCTGCGGTGCCCATCGTAATGTTCCCGAGTTTAATGCCATCAATATCGGTAATTGAAACACTTTCTGCACTGTCAACGACCAGAGTATTTAAGTTATTATCCGAATTTTGCAAGCTGATAGCAAAGCTCCCGGCGTCAAATTGACCCTGATTGGCAATCAGGGTGTCGGTGCTGGTAATTAAGGCATTAAGAGAAGTGACCGATAAATCATTACCCCCAGCATCAATAACACCTAGTTCGGTTTTTGTTGCAGACCCTGAGTTATTTAAAACAACTGACCCTAAATTATTCGTATCAAAACTAACGACCCCTTCTAATGCATTATCCGGATTATCAAGCTGAATAAGGCCATTGGCCTGTAAATCCAGATCACCAGTCGAAGTCAGCCCCTGTGTATCGTTATCTCCAATACCTCCAGCGCTAATAAGCGCTAACAAACCAGTAGTATCGACCTGTAAAAGGTTGATCCCACTGGCTCTGGAATTTTCGACACTGATATCTGCTGTAGACGCAGTTATCTGTAGTTGGTCGATATCGGTATAGATGGGGGTCGCAACATCAATATTAATGGAATCAAGAATCAATGTGTGTGCCGTCAATGTATAGGAACCACTATTATCAATTTCATCAGCAGAAAAGTTGAAATATCCAGTATTGGAGTCCAGGTTAAGGTCACTAGAAATGACTATGAGACCCGAATTTCCGAGGTTCTGTACTGAAAGACTGCTTTTGTTTTGATAACTAACCAACGGAAAACTGTTGGCGATATTTTCAACTACAAAGGTTCCCGCTCCAACACCAGAACTGGTTAAAGTTACCGTATTATTATCGCCCTGCCCTGATACTTCGAGCACATCGGCCTGAACGAAATCAGTTATCGTTTCAACACCGGAGTAAGAAACTGAGGCGAGGATGCTCGCACTGGTCTTGGTATAGCTGTGAACTGCAATATCATTATTAAAATCAGCCAGGTAGGACGCGCTATCAAATCCCGTAGTCGCACCGATTATATGCAAAGTGTCTGAATCGGTAGATGTTATGTCGGAAAAACTCAACTGGGTGCCAGTCACTGAGACTTCACCATTACCACTAAACAAGGCAATGATCGCGTTATCTCCGTCTAAATTGACCGTTACAGTATCATCACCTGCAGCGCCATTGATTCGGCTAACGAGGTCAATGCCACTCTGGGCTCCTAGTGATGAACCGGCCAGGAATATAAACTCATCATCTCCTGTACCACCCTGCAGGATATTGAAATCAGTAAAGCTAGTTGAATTTCCTCCAGATATAACGTTACCAGAGTTATGGCCATCCAGGGTCCAAATACTACCGGAATCTGAAGCCCTTAATATACTCGCCGTTCCATTACCCCTGATACCCTCAAGGTTTTTAATATTAGAGTACCCTGAAAGCGCTGTATCTACAGAGATATCCACGACGGCCAGGTTACTTTGATCTAGATAATCGGCCGCAAAGGGGTTGTCTGGTTGATCCAGAGGATGAGACCCACCATCGATGGTACCCTCGATACCTCCATTCGCTTCGATCTGGAAAGTATCCGCAAGAATACCGCCAGTAACATTGTTAAAATCTTCAAAAGTAGTAACGAGATCATCACTATCGGTCACAGTGCCCTGATTTTTAACAATAACAGTCGGTATATCGATGTTCGGGTCGCTTAAATTAAAAATTCGCCAGAAATTCTCAGTATCACGCCCAATAAGCTCAGCATTCCCATTTGCCTTGAATCGCTCAATGTTTGAAAAATCATTTTCCATATCCACAGATAATGAATTACTCATTGAGGACATATCTACAAAATCACTATCAGATTCTGATGACAATAATGTACCACCATCAACCATGCCAGATATCGATGAGGTATTCATCGTATAGTTAAAGGTATCGTTTTGATTATTACCAGTCAGGTTTTCGATATCACTAAACTGGGCAATTCCGGTAACATTGCCAGCGTCGATACTATTAATGTTCCAGGTTGTTGGAGCAGTACGTTGACTAACAATTTCATCATTCACGGAAGCTCCACCTTCTACCCGACCAGTCAATCCACCATTAGCACCAAGATAAAAAGTATCGTCTGAATCGTCTGAGCCGTATAAGTTTTCTATACCGGTAAAATCGGTATTCGATACGGTAATTGCATTGGTGTTAGTGATCGACCAGTCGGTGTTCGTGGTACGCATATTGATCACCTGGTCAGTGCCTGTGCCTGCACCACCGGTTACTGTGTTTCTGATGCTGCCACCATTTTCTAATGTGAAATGGTCGTTTACATTATCGGCGCCAGTCAAATTGGCAAACCCAGTAAAAGTCAAGTTTGAATTTAAGGCCCCAGAGTTTGTTGCGTCAATCACCCAGTTATTATTAGTAACAGTAATATCTGCAATTATCTCATTATCAGCGGGGTCATAAGCATCAATCTGTTCTATTCCATAAATTTCTAAAATGCCATTACCATTCAGATTTGAAGTATTGTTTACCTGCACTCTTATATCAGAAGTCTTCTGGATTAGATTAACTTTATCAGTTCCGCTTGAATTTCCGTTACCATTGATTAATCCATCTATCTCACCAGTATTGGTGAATGTGAAAACATCCATGCTCGAGCCACCAGATAAATTATTGAAATTGGTAAAAGAAATTCCACCTACAATGTGTCCTGAGTTCGGCCCATCTATAACCCAGTTATTAACACTGTCATAACCAATAATCGTGCTATTATTATTATTTGCAGCGTTACCCCAATTGCCATTGACTGATTCAAACCCTGTCCAACCATTGGTACCGTTCGACATATCGAATTCTACAGTCGCTAAACTCGACAGATCTACACTGTCAACGCCACCAGATTCACTTCCAGCATCTACGGAACCATCCACAGAGAATCCATTTACTGATGCAAATGAATCGTTACCAGATCCAGCCTGTAGATTCTCAATATCATCAAAGCTAACATTTAATGATGTAGGCGTTGGCTGAGTATCCACCAAAGAGCCGCCATTTCTTTTATTGATAGTCCAAATAGTATTAACATCCGGTCCAAAAAGAGTGTCATAGTGGTCTGCATCGCTTAAACCGCCATTTATGGTTAATAGGGACGCGGAGCTATAAGTTGAATCAATTGAAAAAGTATCTACACTAGTCCCACCATTTAATGTAGTAAAACCAGCAAATATCACAACACCTTCGGTTTCAGTTTCAGTAAGTGCTCCTCCACCAATTGAGCCCGAATTCGAAGATTTTATATACCAATTTGTATCAGTACCGTCATCGTTTCCAATCAAAGTATTGTTTGTAGAACTCGCAGTTATCTTTTCTATATTCATAACTTCAAGTTCAGTATTACTAGTATCTCCTGAAGAGGTGAGATGAACAATTAAATTAGCAGCTGATAAATTTATAGCATCAGTGAGGCTGCCACTACTTGTACCACCATTTATCAACCCAGAAATTGAGCCCGTTGTTGTAGCAACAATTAGATTAAAGGTATCGCTAGCAGCACCACCAGTCAGGTTTTCAATATTTGAAAAGGTAATATTCGAGTTTAAAGTTCCTGAGTCTCTATCATTAATAGTCCAGGTATTGCTCGTACCGAGAGCACTTAAAGTATCCGAGTTTGTAGTTTGTGTAGTGTCATTGACTCCGGTAATATTTAGTCCAGTCGTAAATGAAGACGTGTGGTTTAGTATGACGCCACCATTAGGGTTACTACTACCCTCTAATGTCAATTGCGCTACTTCATTAGCCCGTGTCAGGCCACCATTAACTCCACTTCCACCAAGCGCCGTAACATCTCCATTCAGTGTAATGGTCGGTGTTCCACTAGCAGTATTATCAGTCGCAGTTAGTGTAATAGTTCCCGCATTCCCACCATCATAAGAAGGTGTAGTTCCAACCGCTATTGCCGTACTTCCTGATGTAGTCAGAGCCCCAACTTCAATGTCAGTAGCATCTAACGTGATAGCGCCTCCACTAAATCCATTTGAATCACCTGAGCCGGGACTAACACCATGTGTATCAATACTATCGGTAGTTATAGTTCCAGCAACAGCGGCTATACTCACATCCCCGCCAGATGATCCTGCTGCACCAACCGTATCTATAGCTCCTGTTGTTGTAAATCCAGCTGATTGAGTAACGTCAAGAGAGTTTGCTGTAATAGAAGTTGCAGTAACCAATCCTGTCGAAGAAATGGATAAATCACCTAAACGTATAGATCCAGCAACTGCCCCTTGAAAATCGACATCTCCCGAAACCATAGTCAGGGCTTGTGACCGGTCAGTTGTCCCATCGATAGTCCCTGTAAAAGTTGTATTTCCTGTCCCGGAATTTATTGTAGTAAGAGCACGAGTTAGAGTAACAGGAGCATTTAAACTGACATCACCATCATTCGTAGATACATCCGCATTCAAATTTATCGCAGTAGCATCAGCGCTAAAGCCTCCACTGCCAGCGTTAATATCGATAGTTGTTAGCGTTAATTCATTAACATCAGTGATTGCTGATAGGGTATTAGTGCCATCTGTACCTGATGTAGTTAAATCCACATTGTCTTTAAAATCGTTATTACTATTTGATAAATCAATATATCCATCGGTACTGGAAAAAACTGCAGGTCCGGTAATATCCAGACCTGTACCTGTAGGTAACTGTGTAATACTTCCTGCCTGTGCATCAATATTGAGTCCAGAGGCGCTAATCGTAGTGTCAGCAAGCTGGATTGAATTTGAATCCCTGATTGAAGCCTGGCTTGCAGTCATGGAAACTGCACCCACAAAATCATTACCCATACTCTGTAGTGTAATACTATTACTACTACCCACATTTAATGTGACTAATTTGCCGTTTGAGCTTTGGGTAATTGCACCATTTTGAGAAATACCTCCAGAGGTATTAATAACTCTAAACGTACCATCGCCTAATACTGATGTATCAAAACTCAGAGCGCCATTATTGGTAATAGAAACATTGTTATCCCCAGAATTATTTAAAGTGACAGCCCCGCCAAATGTATTACTCTGTGTAAGTAAAATTTGACCGCCAGTGGCATTAAAAGAAGAGGCACCTGAAACGCCAAATGCCCCAGTTTGTGAAATTCCGTTAACATCTGAATCGTTACCAAATGTCGAAATATTAAGTGTTGTTAAACCGGTAGCACCGTATAAGGTTATAGAATTGGTATCATGGATATCGACATTAACCGCACCATCAAAATCGACTAAAGAGAAGTCATTGGTATCGTTAGCCAGGGTAATATCAAAACCAGTGGCTACCAGGGTTGTTAAGCCAGAAACTGAAACAGCCCCTGACTGAGTGATATCACCACTTCCTGTAGAGTTAGCATTCGTAGTAAGGTTAAAAGTTCCTGTAATAGTTGAATCACCTAACTCAACAGCTCCTTCATCATGTACATCAACATTCAACCCTGATAGCTCTAATATTGAAAAATTGTTCGTGTTATTCCTCAGATCTATAGACTGGTTTGTTGCTGTTACTTTAGTAACCGAATTATTACCAGCATTTGAAATTGTTTCTGATCCAACCTGTGATACTGCTCCACCTGCAGTTAAATCAAAAGTGGTCGCAGAACTACCACCTAAAGTAATAGCACCTAACTGAATATCATCAGTATCCTGGATGGTGGAGGAATCAGCCGTTATGACTATCTGGGTAAAATCATTTGTACTTTGATCTAAAGAAGCATCATCACCAGATGCGACTAATTCCGTAATTGCCCCAATGCCATTGTTAGACACCGTAGTAGTTGCGACTTGAGTAATATCACCAGATGGGCCATTCGCAGTTATTTTGAGTGAAGTTGAGCTAATACCGGTGATCGTGCTATCAGCAATTGCTATAGAGTTTGCATCCTCAATATCAGCTGTTAAGGCAAAAATTGAAAACTCTGTAAAATCGTTTGAACTGTTATTGAGTGTTACGGATTGACCTGGAGCATTTATCAAGGTCAGTGCGTTGGTACCATTATTATCAAGCACCCCACCCTGAGTTACCGCTCCACCCGCGAAAACTTCCAAAGTGGTTGCATCAGTGCCTGTGATGTTAAACGCATTTAACTCAATAGCATTGGCATCTGCAATTGATGTTGAACCAGCTGAGACGGTAATTTGATCGAAGTCATTAGTAGTATTTAAACCACCATCATTCAAACTAACTGTATTATCTAAAGCAGTTAGGCTAGCTAAAGCGCCTGATGTATTTACACTGATTGTTGTACCAGCGGCTTGAGTGATATCACCAGTACCTAGAGCTGTCACGGTTAGGGCATTACCTGAATCCGAAATTGAGACACCACCTAATTCAATGCTGTTCTTATCATAAATTAAGGCTGAAGAAGCTGTTAGTGATACAGTACTTTGATAATCACTATGTTGGTTATCTAAATTGGTTGAAGAAGTACCCGAATTGAAAGTTGATACCCCTCCGATAGTTAAAGCCCTTGCCGCTTCATTTGCTTCAGCGATTTGTCCATTGCTTGTAGTTACAGTTAAAGAACCTGAACCAGTTGTTGTTATAGCCCCTAACCTGACACCTCGGTAAAAAGGAACCCCATCATTTCCAGCAGTGGTGATAGTTACATTTCCTGAACCTGCATTTATAAAAGCATTATCAGAGCTATCATTAAAAAAGTAACCACTAGTCGTGTCAGTAATATTGATATTTACACTTCCACCTGAAGTGGAAATACTGTTAGTCAGATTTAAAAAATTGACAGAATCCAGATCTACAAGCCCGGCGTTAGTAGTAATACTTCCATTTAGAGCTAAAGTAGTTCCATTGGCTTTAACTCCAACAGAATCAGTGTTTACTTGATCTAAAGTTATCGTACTTGCATTATTTATTATGAGACCTTGCAGGTTGGAGGAGCCCCCAACAGCTCCACTGACAGTGGTGTAGTTTGTACCTGAATCGATGGTAAGTTTACGAAGAGTTGCGTCAGAATTTATTGTACTACTAAAATCAACATAGCCATCAGTACCAGCTGCTGAACTAGTATTGATAGATACATCTGATGATAATGTTACGGCACCATTGATATCAACATTCCCTCCATTGTCGCCGGAGTTGGTAGATATATCTCCGCCTAGATCGATTCCAGTTGATGCATTTATGGTGACACCATTATCTCTAGTCTTGATTTCTTTTACGGTAGAACTAGAGGAACTAGTTATGATAAATTCCCTTAGCTCAGTTTTACCTCCTACGACTCCAGAGATTTCTACATCTTTCCCCCCTGACCGTAACTCTAATAGCCTATAGAAATTATCGACATCTGCATCATCATCAATAGTACCGGTTACTGTAATTTTCCCATCTGAGCCTTGAGTTGTATCGATACGAACATCATTATTAGTCAAAACTATATTACCCGTTAAGGAAACATCTCCTCCATTTGATCCCCTATCTGATCGTAAATCTCCATGCAGATTTATATCATTTGCAGTGATTTCAATTCCTCCGCTAGTGGTATTTACCTCATTCAAGTTTGCTTCAGATGCACTTGAGATATTTAGCTTTGAAAAATAATCACCTAATGTACCGGCGACATTGGCAAAAGAGACAATTCCATTACCTGCTTCCAGGTTCAAAATTGCATGAGATGAGTTATTGTTATTATTATCATTATTATCATTATTGATATTTTCATCATGGTCATCATCGTAAACTTGATCGTTGAAAGTGATGTTGCCAGAACTTGATGCGCCTGTGGATATATTGATAGTCGTCTTATCAGATGAACCAATTTTTATGATATCAGGATCACCATAAAAGTCAGTATTACCTAATATTATATCGCCACCAGCCGTGCTTAAGTCATTATTTATATCAAGTACAGAACCATCATCTGCAATCAAAGTACCTAGATTAATACAGTTTGGATCACACCCCGAATCACCTTGACTAATGGTTAATTTGCCACCAGCTAATTTGATCGGAGCATCAATTTCAATATCATCACCAGCTTTCAGGGTTAAACTTTGGGTATTTCCTGTATGAGTTGAAATATCTATCGTTTCTTTAACCCAAATATCACCTCTTGCTTCCAATACAACACTGGCCTGTGTCATGCCATTCCCGCCGGTTAAAATATCCGTGATTAAATCCGCATCAAAGCTAGAGTATGTATTAGCATCGACGGTAAAGGCATATGTAGCTGTAACAGGGTCTCCAGCATAAGTAGCTGTAATAGGGTCTGCGCCCCCATCTTCAATGGTAATATTCTGGGGATCAAGCAATAAAGTACCGGTTTTACCTAACCCTGAAAAGAGGTTTACCCCACCTGTGAAACCCAGATACTCTTTCCCTGATACCTCAGCAAAACCACCATCACCAGAAAGCAAACCACCTTTAGCAAAAATACTTCCATAGAAGCGCGTCGTATCGTCAGACCATACGATAACATTTCCACCTTTACCCTTAGAAAGGGAATTCGCTTTAATCGTTGCATCTTTTCCGACATAACTTATTGAAGCATTCCGGATACCTGGATTTTTCCCTTGGAAGTCTCCACCAATTAAGACTCTACCCCCATCAAGTGCGCCTGAGACATCAACAATAGATTGATCAAACAACCCAACCTTATTACCCAGTACTTTAATAGCACCACCATCATTGCTGTGCGAGGTAGCACTGGTATCACTATTTTTTTCTAATACGGTTTTATCCTTTGCATGTATCTCAATACTCCCTGCATTTGATGTATCACTGTTTGATTGAATTGAGCCACTACTGGTAACATTTTCTCCTAAAACAATAACCTGCCCTGCATCATGAATTACGCCCTTGGATGAAGCGTTAATTGCACCGGTATTTATCACATCGGCTCCGGCACCCAGGGTAAAAGTACCATCTTCATTCACCACAACGCTGGTAGCCTGTTCTATACTGCCTGAATTAACCGCCTGCGAAAAAACATCCTGACTGACACTGGCGGTTAATAAAACCTGCCCTCCTTCGGCGGTAATCTCACCAGAATTAATAAGAGCTGGATCAACTCCTATATCATCCTGAAGTATTGCTTTCGAAACCCTGACTCCTATTAGCCCGTCAGTATCAAACGTCAATACAGCCTCTTTGCCTGACGCTAAAGCGACCGAGCCGAGCTGAGCATTTATCACACCTTCATTGGATACCTGTTTACCAATCAAAGCAACATTCCCACCCAACGATGCACTTATCAGACCGCTATTTATGATGCTCCCATCAGTGCCTAATACCTCATTGAAGATGTAATCACCATTCATAAAATCAGCGGGAGAGATATCCAGACCGGATGCTATCAATCCACCGACATTAACTGCTGAGGTATTACCAAAGAAAATTCCATTAGGGTTGACCAATACCACCTGTCCATTGGCATTGATTTGACCAAAAATTTGAGAAGGGTTATTGCTGAGAATACGATTTAATGCAATTGACGAGGCACCTGGTTGCAGGAAATTGACAGTTTCATTGCTGTTTACATTAAAACTGTTCCAGTTAATAGACAGAGTATTCGAATTTTGATAGATATTGGTTGTTGATCCTGACTGGTTAATAGCCCCTGAACCACCAGTAATATTGCCACCAGTTGGTGCTGCAAGGCTAATTAGTGGTTGCATTGCCAATAGGCAAGCAAGCAGACAACAGGAAACTCTTAAGCAGGCAGAACTGCTATGATAGATAATCTTATATAAGTTACTGGTTTTCACGAGATTGTTTTTCGAAACAACTGCTAACCACAAATCCTTTTCAATCCGCATAAAAAATCACACTACTCGGTTCATAATTTTGTTTCGGAATAGAAGACAACGATATTTATCTAAACAGAAAATTAAGGATATCAATCAAG
>JBNLGQ010000103.1:0-36619 GCA_050306135.1 Gammaproteobacteria bacterium | reverse complement strand
TTAGGTCTGGTACGTCAGCAACAGGATTTATTCTACAGTGGTAACCGCTTTGCTTCTGACCTGGGTAGCAGTCCAGATTTTTGTGCCATAGCCAGAGCTTTTGGCTGGTCTACTCTAGATCTGGCGCAAACTGACTTTAATCTGGAAAGTCTGGCAGCAGCTCTCAATACAACTGGACCCCAGCTTATTCATGTACCCATAGATGGCGCTGCGCGAGTTTATCCAATGGTGCCTCCAGGAGGTGCAAATCATCAAATGCTAACAGGAACAGAACATGGACAACAGTAATCAAATCATGCACAAACAGGCTATTCTCGAACTCACTGTGGATAACCATCCAGGAGTCATGTCGCATGTCTGCGGTTTATTCTCACGCCGTGCTTTTAATGTAGATGGTATTCTCTGTATGCCCTTGAGCGATAATAAAACCAGTCAGATCTGGTTACGAGTACAGGAAAGTGAAAGGCTTGCGCAGGTAGAAAGCCAGCTGCATAAATTACATGATGTACATTCTGTCAGACGCCATCCGCCAGATCATGCGGTGTTCGATCATATGCAGGGCTTTTTTCAGCAATGATTTTTGCCAGTATTACGATGAACTACACATTATTCAGAATCAGGTTTTTTAGGTGGTAGTTCGTCGTACATTTGTAAGGTATTCGGATCTGTATACCAGACTGCACGTGAAGCGCAGAAAATACTTTGTGTAGGTCGAATAACAGGATCATCATCCAGAGTCCCAGCAGGAATGACAACAAAAGTTCCGCTCTGGCTAACCCAGGGTAGTGATGATCCGCAGTTACCGCAGAAAGACGTGGCGAAATATTTGGCTTCCTTAAGTTCGAATCGTCCAACATCTTGCTCGCCTGTCAACCAGCGGAAATTTTCCGATGAAACTATCAGGTTAGTGGCGAAGGCACTCCCGGTAAATTTACGGCAACGCGAACAATTGCAGTATTGGAAAATGCCGGGTTCAGCGGTGATTTCATAGGATACTTTGTTACACAGGCAACTGCCGCTTACGTAATAATCTGACATACTACTGTTCTCATTTTTTAATGTTTAAAACAAATTAAATCAATTGCTTGCGATGACTTATTAATCCTGTTTCCCTTCAAATAACTCGCGTTTGTTATGTACAGATTCAATCATGAAATTTCGAAATGCAAGCACCCGTGCTGTGTGTTTAAGATCCGGATGAAACAGTAACCACAGGCCCAGGTCATGCTCGGGGTCTGGGGCACAGTACCTTTCCAGTAACGGATCGCTATCGCCCATAAAACAGGGCAGGAAAGAAACGCCCAAGCCTTCACGTATTGCGGATAGCGTCAGCAGTGTGTCATCACTATAAAAGTCGAAAGATGGTTCCTGGCAATGCTGTCGGGTCCATGATTTGTGAAATGCACAACAATTGACGCCTATCCATTTAGGGTCTCCACCCATTTGTCGATGCTGTTTCAGGTATTCACGGCTACCGTATATGGTAGAAGCAACCGTTACCATACGTTTTCCAATTAAGGTAGGTGTAGGTGAGTTGGTCAGTCGGATGGCTATATCTGCTTCACGCTGTGGCAGGCTAACATCGATATTACTGACCATGATGTGCAAATCAACCTGAGGGTTTTGCTTACTGAATTCGGCAAACATCGGCATTAATATTGTCGATGCCATGTTGTTGATAGCTGTCACCCGAAGCGGTCCGACCAGTTTTATATCTTTTCCTAGCAGGGCATCATCGATACCGATGACTTCGCCTTCCATGCGTAAGGCAGCCTGCTTGAGTTTCTCACCTGCAGGGGTTAGTTCGTAGCCAGAAGATTTACGTTCGATCAGACGCGCAGACAGTTTGCTCTCCAACTGACGCATCCGACGAGATATGGTCGAGTGTTGTACTTCAAGCTGCCTGGCTGCACCACTTATAGATCCTGTACGTGCAACTGCTAGAAAGAGTCTTATGTCATCCCAGTTCATTACTCTACCTCATTGTGCATATTTGCACATTATGTTTGTTTTTTTTGCGAATTGTAAGCATAAATTAACAGCGTAGTCTTGTTGTTACTTAAACAACAGCACATAGAGGAAAGGAAAATGACTAAAAATCCACCAAAATTTGATGCAATTAAATACAAGCAGACCACCCTGCAACAATGGAATACAGCCGCAGAAGCATGGAATCGATGGGGACCTCTTTTATCACGCTGGCTGGGCCCTGCTACCGAAACCATGCTCGATATGTGTGATATTAAAACCGGAAGCAGGGTGCTGGATGTTGCAGCGGGAGCGGGTGAACAAACACTCACTGCAGCAAAACGTGTTGGTGATAGTGGACATGTACTGGCTACTGATCTGTCACCAAATATCCTTAAATATGTAACCGAGTCTGCTCAGTTAAGTGGGGTATCACATGTCAGTACGCAGGTTATGGATGGAGAAAACCTGGCTGAACTGGATGCAGACCCTTTCGATGCGGTGATTTCCCGTGTCGGGCTAATCTATTTTCCTGATCAACAGAAGGCCTTAAGTGGAATGCATCACCAATTAAAAGCTGAGGGTAAGGTGGCTGCTATGGTTTATTCAACCGCTGATAGAAACCCATTCTTTTCTATTCCGGTTTCAATTATCCGTCGTCGGGCCAATTTACCCGCCCCATTACCAGGTCAGCCTGGACCATTTAGTCTTGGAGCTGAAGGCGTCCTGCATAAAGCTTTTACCGATGCAGGTTTCAGAGATGTCGAAGTGCTGAGCATTGATGCACCAGTACGATTATCATCGGCTGCAGAATGTATTCAGTTTGAACAGGAGTCCTTTGGCGCTTTGCATCAAATGCTCTCGACGCTGAGTGATACTGAGCAGGATGATGCATGGAATGAAATCGAACAGTCGCTGACACAGTTTGAAGCCAACGGTCAGTTTGAAGGCCCCTGCGAAATGTTAGTCGCAGTAGGTACAAAATAAACCTGAGGAGTAAATAGAAATGACTCATATAGCCATTGTACAAACAGCACCGGTATTTCTAGATAAGGTTAAAACTATTGAATTAGCTGTCAGCAAAGTAAAACAGGCTGCAGCTGAAGGCGCTAATCTGGTGATATTTAGTGAAGCCTTCATACCCGGCTATCCAGCCTGGGTGTGGCGAGTTAGACCCGGTGCAGATTGGGGGGTATCTGAACAACTGCACGAGCGATTGCTAAACCATGCAGTGAATATTGAATCAGCAGATTTAAACCCTTTATACGAAGCTGCAGCAAAATATAAGGTCAATATAGTGTGCGGTATTGAAGAGCGGGAAAGCAAGCTTGGGCGTGCGACTCTGTACAACACGGCTATCACTATCGGCGACGACGGTACATTGTTAAATAAACATCGCAAATTGATGCCAACCAATCCTGAAAGAATGGTGTGGGGGTTCGGTGATGCCAGTGGCCTGAAAGTAGTTGATAGCAGTGCGGGCCGCATTGCTACCTTATTATGCTGGGAAAAGTATATGCCGCTTGCCCGCTATGCGCTGTATGCGCAGGGTGTTGAAATATATATCGCCCCCACCTACGACAGTGGTGATGACTGGATTGGAAGTCTGCAACACATAGCACGCGAAGGCTGCTGCTGGGTAGTTGGCTGTGGCAACCTGATGCGTGGCAGTGATATTCCCGATGATCTGCCGGAGAAATCACGCCTTTACCCGGACGCCGAAGAGTGGATTAATCCAGGCGATTCAGTGGTGATTGCACCAGGCGGTAGCATCGTCGCCGGTCCCATGCATGAGCAGGAAGGGATACTGTATTGCGAGATTGATGTATCGAAAGTAGCTATCGCCAAACGGGCACTGGATGTTACCGGACATTATTCAAGGCCGGATATCTTTCAGTTAACTGTGAATACTCAAGCACAAACGCCGGTGGTGTTCGAGTGAGCTTATCCCATACTAACTAAGGTAACGCCAGTGAACATTGCAATCACTCCCAGGATCTTCGGCAGCGACTTTGACTCTTTAAAAAAGTAGATGCCGAAGATCACTCCAATCGGGATGCTCACCTGACGAAACGCCACCACATAACTGACGTTTTCTACCATCGACATACTAATTAACACCAGCGCATAGGTGGCATGGATGCCTGTACCGGTAAACAAAAAGGCCTTGAATTTTCTATGCCACATGTTGACGACCGATTGACGTGTTTGCTCGTTGTAAAGAAGTACCAGGCCCATCCAGAAGGATGCGAATAACACCTGGACAAAAGCATAAATCAGCGTAACACCAATAATTTGCGAAGGTTGTTCGATGAGCATTTTAAGTCCATTAATGGCTCGTCCGTCGACTATCGAATAACCCGCTGTACCGAATGCTGCTATCAAGGCATACCAACTTGATGAGTTGAGATAATGACTGTACTGGAAATCCTTAAAATGCTTCATAGGCAGTATGATAGACCCGCACACGATGAGTAGTCCGCCGATGATAAAGGAGGCGTTGATTAAACCTGTATATCCCGTCTGAATCATAAAAAGACTGACCAGTATCACTGGCAAAGATCTGGCGAGAGGATAGATGATGGATAGATCGCCTATTCGGTAAGCGAGCGCAAGTCCCCAGTAATAAGTCCCCAGAAACAAACCAGAAACGCAGCCGTACCAAAGTGTATGCACATTGAAGTAATCCCATAGATCGCTGTTATAGATAGAGATAGGTAATAGCAGGATCAGACTACCAACAAGGTTAGCGAGGAAGAAGAAAGCAAGATTGGGAGTTGAATGTTTACCGAGTAGATTCCATCCGGCATGCATAAAAGCTGAGATCAGGATCAGAATAATCGCGCTAATAGTCAAAGGGAGGACTCGCTATACATGTCAAAATTCCATGGAATATTACCAGACTGAAATTTGTAAACGAAACATTAAGGCCGCTCAGATCAATCTGCTACAGGTCACGCAGAAACATAACATAATTGATCAGAGCTGACTTAACATAATTATGTGATCTATACTGATCAGGTAAGTAGATTCGACTTTTAGGAGAATAATGATGCTAATCGGTGTGCCCAGAGAAATTAAGAATAATGAATTTCGAGTCGGTCTGACTCCAACCAGCGTTAGAGAGCTGTGTACACACGGCCATCAAGTTATTGTTGAAACCAATGCGGGTCAGGGTATTGGTAAAACAGATGAAGATTATATCGCAGCCGGTGCCAGCATAGCTGCTACAGCTAAAGAGGTCTTCGAGAACGCCGATATGATCGTTAAGGTAAAGGAACCACAGGCTGTGGAACGAGCACTATTAGGTGAAGGGCAGGTCCTGTTTACCTATCTTCACCTTGCTCCTGACCCACAACAGACTCGTGAATTAATAGACAGTGGGGCAGTCTGTATCGCCTATGAAACCGTAACTTCCCCTTATGGTGGCTTACCCCTACTGGCTCCCATGTCTGAGGTAGCCGGACGTATGTCGATTCAGGCTGGCGCTTATTGCCTTGAAAAATCACATGGTGGAAAAGGTATGTTGCTCGGCGGCGTACCCGGAGTTGATCCTGCCAGGGTGGTGGTATTAGGTGGCGGTATGGTTGGAAGACATGCTGCGCATATGGCTGTTGGATTAGGTGCTGATGTGTGGGTGCTTGATAAGAATAACGCAGTGCTTAAACAGTTATGGAGTGAGTTTGGACGTTCGATTAATACTGTTTATTCTACTCAAGATGCGCTAGAGCAGCATGTTCTGGCGGCAGATTTGGTGATCGGTGGCGTTTTAATTCCAGGTGCAGCCGCACCTAAGCTAGTAACTGCAGAGATGGTTAAGCAAATGGGAAAGGGGACAGTGCTAGTGGATGTAGCAATAGATCAGGGTGGATGTTTTGAAACCTCTAAGCCTACCACACACGAAAATCCGACCTTTGTGGTGGATGATGTCATCCATTATTGTGTAGCAAATATGCCTGGTGGCGTTCCTCAAACATCCACCTTTGCGCTAAATAATGCCACATTACCCTTTGTGCTTGCTCTGGCGGATAAGGGGTATCAACAGGCTTTAAAAGATGACCCACATTTTTTAAATGGACTCAACGTGCACAGAGGTGATTTAACGATTAAGGAAGTCGCCGATGTTCAGGGGCTGAGTTATAAACCAGCCACTGAGGCATTGGGCAATTAGTGGAAGAGTATCTGATTTTTTCGTTTGTAGCTTATTCTGAGTTCAGTTTTTTATACATGACAAATGCGTCGACCAATCCCAGCTGCTTATGCTTATAAGCTTCTGGAATAGTGCCAATGACCTGGTAACCCAATTTTTTCCATAGATTGACGGCGACGGTATTTGTTGAAACGACAGAGTTAAATTGCATGGCTAAAAAGCCAAGATCTGCTGCAACCTTTTGGGAATGAATGCATAAGGTTTTTGCTACCCCTTTGCCTCTAGCCTCTGGATCTACCATATAACCGCAGTTACAGATATGAGAACCGGGGCCAGCAGCATTTTTTTTAAGATAATATGTACCAAGAATATCACCATTGTCAGTGGCAACGTAGGTTGCTGAAGGTGAATTCATCCATACATCGAGAGCACTTTGGTAAGAGATGTCTGGATCAAAAGCATAGGTTTCCTGAGCCTGAACAATTTCATGGAATATGGGCCAGAAAGCTTCAAAATCACTTTCAGTCATTTTTCTGATATTCATAAAAACACCTTCCTTTATCGGAGCTATCTACTGCCCCAAATGGTTGCCACTGCTCGATCATTACCAAGACTGCCAATCACTAAACAGACGAGACCGCCAAGAAAGAATACAGTAATCGGAATGAATGCGGCGAATTGAGCGGCGGCCAGAGCTGCAACAATTGAAATGGTTGATAGCATTAAAAATAAAAAGCCGACAACAATAAGAATAGTTCTATGCGATTTACGATAAACGTACTCACCTTCACCTGATTCGAAATAATTAAGTATGGGTGAAAATAATTTTCTTAATGCTGATTTCATTGTTGGCCTTTCATTGATTGGTTCAAAAGTATCATGCGATATCTAAGCTTCTCATATACAGTCAAATAATAAGCTCTATTAAGGATAACACTTACCAGAGCAGCAAGATAATAAGAGTGCCTTGCTATATCAATATTTAAAAAGATTTAACCACAGAGGGCACAGAGCACACAGAGTTTAATAGGTCTATTTTAGGAGAACTCACATCAATTCAATATTTTGTATACTTGAAGGTGTTCTGTGTTATTTATACATAACAGCAAGTTAAATCACCTTCGCATAGAGCTCTACTATCTTTTCCTGCTGACTCTGGCTTAAGCCTCCCAGCAACTCTTTGCTAATATAATCAAAGCTAACCTTAGCTTCAGCATAAAGACGTTGACCAGTTTTAGATAGTTTTACCAGGCTTTGACGGGCATCTCTGGGATTGGATTGCTTTTCTATGAGTTTTATTTTTTCCATCGGAGCGATTAGACGAGTGATACCTGAAGCACTCATACCAATATACTCAGCAAGCTGAATCCTTGTAACCGCCTTATGAGGAGAGTTATCTAAATAATACATCACCAGATACTCAGAAAGGCTTATACCATGAGCACTTAGATGATTGCCCACTCCTTTCGAAAGCTTTGATGCTAATAGTGCATTTTTAATTACAAACTGTGAACTTATCGCTTCATTAGACATGATACACCTTGATAGATACTTGATTATGCAAATATATATCAAGCATATAGTGTTGGCAAATTATTTTATACACACCTGGTATTAATTCCCTGGCAATCTTCTATATCTTTAGAATATTTTTAACACAGAGGACACAGAGATCACTGAAGATTCATGTGTTTTAATACGTGGAATGATTTATTTCTGATGAGAAGAGCTGTTAATCAGGTTTTTATTTTACCTTTCAAACTTCAAAAGATGGATATTCACTATTGTGGCTGGTTTGGCGGTAGTCGACCTGTTGTTGGTATTCTAGTCAATCCAGACCCGGAATTGTAGGTTGGAAAAGGAGGAACGACGCCTTCCAACATTGACTTACTTTTGAGTTTGGCGATGTGCCTGCCATGCTTTATCTTGAGTATGTAGATTCATCGTAAATATTATTAATGGAGTAGAGGGGTACTGAAAGTGAGTAAGTGGTAGATCACGAACTTGCCCCAAAGCTTATGTTTCATTAATCATCCCCATTTCAAGTGCCTTGGCCTGGTTGTCAAAGATTGCCATAGCAGTGCTCATACGTTTAAAACCAAACTTTTTGTAAAAACCTTCTTTACCGGGGAATGTGTACAATATAATTTTTTTATGGCCTGCTGAGAGTTCGAGTAATTTTGAAACGATACTGTTTCCGATACCCAAACCTTGATAATCTGGAAGAACAGCAACATCGCAAATGTATGAACACTCGATGCCATCGGCCAATGCTCTACCTACAGCTATCAGTTTTTGATTGTCAAAAAGAAAGCATTTGAACATGCTGTTATTAAAAGCGGTCTTCAGATTTTCTGGTTTTTTTTCACCTAATGGAGTCTGACTATACAAGCTGGCAAGCTCATTCCAGTTAATGTTGTCGGTGCTATATTGCCACTGAATATTCAAAATTATTCATCCTGTTCCAGCTGGTTAATGATTTCTTCAAGTTTGTTAACTGTATTTAGATTGCGCCCCGTAGCAGGAACACCCAGGCAATCTTCTATCTTTGCCACTAGCTTTGAACGACCTATACCATTTGGTGCATGTAGATAAAATACTTTATCAATGATTTTATAGCGTTCCGTATCAGAAACCAGGTTCTCCAGTTTGCTAGTGTTCTGTTTTGGCGTTTCCTTACAGAAATAGGAATGTACAAATTTACCCTCGTATTCTTTGTAGGGGTTATTGGAAATTGCTGACTTAAACTCTTCTTCAGATAGCGTTAGCACCTCTGGAGTAAATCCAAAGTTCTGCTGAATTAATGCAGCAATTTCGTTCTCAGGTCTTTTGTCTGACTTCAAAATAATGTTGCCACTTTGTATATATGTTTTAACATTTTTGAAGCCATCGCTTTCTAGAGCAGTACTGAGTTCTTTCATTGGAAGTAAGTTTTTACCCCCAACATTTACGCCCCTTAATAAAATGATGTATGTTTTCATGAGTTTATTAATTATTTTTTGTAGACCCTAAATCCCCAGTGTTGTGAACCTGGGTTTCTGGGACCAGCCCAGCCGTTTTTTCTAAGCTCGTTTGCTATAATTCTGTTGAACACGCCATGACCTACAAAGATAACCTTTTCATACTCATTAGCCAATCCTGTAAGTACTTTGGCAGCTTCAGTCGCTCTGTTTTTTGCTTCACTAAATGATTCTGAATCTTTTGAATAGCCAAGCAGCCAAAGAATTCTAAAAAGAACAGCCCAAATCTTCGGTGAAAATTTCAAGCTATGCCAGTTAGCAGAGGGGAGACCTGCCTCATTAAACATTGAACTTGATAGAATCAATTTTTCAGCATCTAGTGCCTTAGCTGAGTCGATAGATCTCAGTAGTTTGCTACATACGATCGCATTACTAACTCTAGCGCAAGCAAGTGCTTCAGGCGTTGGTTTTGATGTCGCGGATAATGCCGCAGCATTGTAATCCTGAATCCAATGGGTGAAGGCAGAAGCGCTCAACTTGTTTAAGGATGGAATATCTGGTTTACCGTGTCTTAGCAGTGTGATCTCCATTTTGTATTGTTATTAAATGTTCAGTTTCAGCGGGCGGATCGGTGACTCGTTTCGAAGCAGTCAGTAGTTAAATAATTAAATATCAAGGAAAAATCTCTTTTTATCTTTACTTATAGCACCATGCTTGTGATAAAAACGTATGGCTTTTTCATTATCTACAGGAGTTTGCCACTGAATATGAGTACACTTATTATCATATGCGAGTTTCTTGAGTGTATTAATAAACCTGGAGCCCAGTCCTTCCCCTCTGGCTTTCTCAAGGATATATAAGCAATCCATATGTAAGTAATAATCTGCATCCCATGTGGAAAACTCTTTAGTCGCTGTAGCATACCCAAGGATTTCCGCATCTCTTTCGGCCACCAGACAATGTGTCGATGGTGGCTCGCTGAAAAAAGCATATCTCAGTTTTTTTTCTTTACCCGTTTTATCATAAGTTGCACCTTCATACTTGGCATGCAGGCTACAAAGATTGACTACCTAATCTATGTCCTGTGGCTCCACTTTACGAATTATTGAATAAGTCATGTCTGTCTCAAAATCAAACAATCTCGACCATCTGCAGTAGGGGAGCTTTCCCGGTCGACAAAGTGTTAGGGCCAAACATTCTCGCTAACCACGACAGGCAGAGGGCAGGTATTCTTTTTCCAGATCTGTCCTGTTACTTCCAACCGCTTCCATACCCGTTACAGGCTCGTCGTATCCGCAAAGCCAGGCAATTGGGCTTTTCGGACTTCCCTTGACCACTGCTGGCCTGAAGGATAAAACCTTGCCTTGCAGTGGCTTTGAGGCTTTATTTCCCATAGTAACGTGGATTGCACCAGACTCTATAACAACGCCAGTAATTCTGTTGCCGATTAAATAATTTGCTGCCGGTACTCCAGCCATCTCATTGTTCACAGGAAATTCGAGCTGCTCAACATAATAGTTAGTTATATTTTCTCTTATAGTGCCCGCCATGCTTAACGCCTCAACCACCTCACTTCTTTGAACATAGACTTGATATGAAGGTAAAGCAATTGATGCCAATATCCCAATTATTGCAACAACTACCATTAACTCAATTAATGTAAACCCTTTAATGTTTTTCATACTGTTTCTCCTAGAATGAAAATTGGTGAGTAGGCACTGACCAGGAAAAAGAAAACTGCAGCAATAACTATTATCGCTACTACTGTGTAAAGAGCTTTCATTTGCTTCTCGCAACTTTCCAGAAGTCGTCGCATTTCAATTTCAATCAGTTCCTGCATTTCTACCGCCAGGCTCATTTTTGAATTTTTAATTAGCTGAAGATGATCAGTAATGGGGCTGGCAACACTACTTTCAGATTGTATGGAGTGGTGGATTGGAAACTGTAAAATATCGATCACCCTTAGATATGATCGCCTGATATTCTGAAATACCAGGTATTTTATAATCAGGCTATTTTCTACTCCTGTCTCGAATTTGAATAATTTTCGTATTTGAAAACCTGTTAGCAATGCGGTTATAAGGAATATCGAGACTACTAACACAAGGTATTCCCAGTAGTCTTGATAGAACATTAAATGTGTTGGTGTTGATATTTCCAGATTTTCAAAAGCATCTAAAAAAGATGGGGCAACAAAAAACTGATAGATTCCAACGACAAAGTAAAAGATGATAGAGACATAACTCAGATAGGCAATTACACGCTTAAACCTCATGGGCTCTTCAAAGTGCCTGCTCAGGTTTAAATGCTTATATATGTCTATAGCATCCTGGGCTTCACTTTTATCCTGTATACGTCCAATTTTGTCGAGTATGACTCCAGGCCAACTACCAGAAATGATCCTGCTGCCATATAGATTGCAGGCACTTTCTGAACCAATTCTACTAAGGCATTCAGACATGGCTTCCTGATCTTTACAGTCAACGCTTGCCTTACGGCAAATATATCCAAATCTTTCCCATGTCATGATTGAACCTCCCTTGAACTATTTTTTTAATGAACGTTTCAAATGATAAGCAATAGGAAGTGGCTTACCATTTTTCTGTGTCATTGTAGACTTGAATGGTTAGCTACCTTTAGTTGGTACGTGTTGCAATTATTTTTAATCCAAGTCCGATCATTGCTACTCCTAATACACGGTCAATCCAGTGACTGAAACTCTTAAATTTTCTATTGATGGCAGGATTTGATAATAAAATAGCTACCAAAGAAAACCAGATGAACTGAATGCACATCATCCACAGGCCATAAATGGCAATATGATATAGAGGCATATCTGGAGATAAAACAATGGTAAATAGTGATATGAAGTAGATAGGTGCCTTTGGGTTTAATACATTACAAAGAAAACCAGCAGCAATTATTTTTAAAGATGATTTACTGATTTTAAGATCATTATTCTGTTCAGAATTATTTGAGGATTTGGACCTGATTCCTTTGATGCCCAGGTAAATCAAATAACTACCGCCAAAGATTTTTATTGCCCATAGCGCTGAAATAGAACTGGCAATAACGGCGGCTAAACCAAAAGCAGAATATAGAATATGAACTGAAAGACCCTGTGATATTCCAAAACTACACATTAGACCTGCTTTTCGACCATTTATCAGTGTTTGCTGTGATACAAGTACGAAATCAGGTCCAGGTGATGCTGCTGCTAAAAGATGAATTGAAGTAATAAGCAGTAAGCCTTGAATTAGATCCATATTATCTCCAGGTTATTTTGAGATTTATTCCTGTTGCCAACAGGGGGGTAAGTGAGAGTGCAAATATCGTGCTTGCTTTTAGTTATCTGGATGTTCTCACGATTTTCCTTTAATCATAATATAAGCCTTTTATTAGATAAACCAAAATGGTTTATTTCCAGATAAGAGCAGCTCCTGACTATTATCGATTTACGTTTTTGCAGACTGACAATTTTATTTTTCATATCCACTTAGTTCCAGATATCCTTTCCCGCTTTGGCTGCCACTGACAACAACTGCACCTTCCCAGTAATGTACGCTATGGCGCATTTCCTGATCGTTAAAAGCGGCTTTTACATGTATGTCGATATGTTGTTCGGGTATCTTAAGTGACCATTCAAGCGGGTATTCTACACCTTCGATATTTCGCCATGTTGACAGGGGCAGGGCCTGGGTATTTTTCAGTGAGAGCTTTGTTATTTTCCCATCCACATCGACTAATACGCCATTGCTAAACTTCTGAGCATTTCCATTGTGGTCTCGCATACGGTAAAACATCAGATCTCTGCCATCATCTAGCTGTAAAGAAAACCAGTCCCAGCCCTGTTGATCTTTATCCAGTGCAGAACTGGACCACTCGCGGTCAAACCAGGAGTTACCCTGTACATTAAATTCATCTGCGCCTATGGTTATCTTGCCCTGAGTTGGAAGACGGGTATAAGAGTAATAGTATGAAGCATTACCAGCTTTGGCTCCTTTTTTTGATAGGCCTTTTTCACCCTGTAATACCAGAGGCTTCGTCGGTGGATTCAGCTTTAGGTCGATACCTATCTCCTTATTGGCAGCCAATAAGCGAATTGGGAAAAGACCATCCGTCCCACCCTGGATATACCAGGGCCCCAGCCATACCTTAAGCGGAAAGGTTTCTGCAGCTGCCAGACCGTTAGCTACGCGGCTGAATCTTTCATCGCTGTAATGCTGCTGCCGATTAATATCGCTAATGGCGAGATGTCCCATAAATAACTGATGACTACGCCACGGTGAGTCGGTCTCGACCGGTTCAGGGCTAAGGCCAACCCTGAACAGTGTGAGTTGATAGCCGAATGTCTGGTGATTGCCTGATTCCAGGTTGCCGGTGAAGTACCACCATTCGGTTGCATAATCCGGGTGCGCGCCATGGTCCTGCGGAAATGTAAAATCACGCACGCTGTCGGCTCTGGAAAAATCAGGGTCAGGGCTTGCACTCATCACGCGACTGACACTCAGGCTATTGATATCGGAAACAGTCTGATCCGATGAATCACAGGCTGTCATCAACATCATAATCAGTAATAAAAGCAGCCTGGTCATATTCAATCCTCGCGTAGCTGACCAGCTGGATTGCCCTGGGCTGCGCGCCAGGCAGGGTACAGGCTGGCCAGTAATGCGGCAGTCAGGCCCAGTAGCAACGACATCCATAGTGGGTTGGCTGAGATCTGGAATGGCATGGTCCAGCCGAAAGCACGTAGCTGTATCGCATCGGTTAAGACCCAGGCCATCGCCAGCCCGGTCGGGATAGCCATTGCCGCAGCTACCAGTCCTAGCAACAGTGATTCCAGGATGATCAACTGGCTGACCTGCAAACGGGTCAGCCCCAATGCGCGCAGTACAGCAAACTCTTTACGTCGCTCCAGTTGTACAGCCATCAATGCCGTAAGAATCCCGATAAAAGCAACCAGCATGGAGAGCAGTCTGAGTACCTCGGTAATGCGAAAGGTTTTGCCAAATACAGCCATAGACTCACTGTAGATTTCTCTTGCCTGAGTGAACATCAGGTTATCCCACTGACTGAGTTGTGTATGCAGCAGATCATTTAAACTGGCACTATCGAGAGTGCTGGAAAATACTGCCATCGTGTTGATTTGCTGGTCATTCCAGTATTGTCGATAACTATTCAGATTGATGTAAATGCGTCCATGTTCGCTGGAATAATCTCGCAAGGTGGCGGCGATCGGAAATGCAATCTGACCCTGCAGGGTGGGCAGGCTGAGTGTATCCCCGGGGCGTAGTTGCAGACGGTATGCCAGTGGTTCAGAAATCAGGATTGCGCCTTCATCAAACTGTTTCCAGGTGGTTTGCTTATTCCCATCCAGTATTTGATAGCCCTGACGTGATTCAGTGGCGAGTTGAGCACCCAGTAGCTTTACCTTTCTATCATGCAATGTGATCTTGCTGTTACGATAAAGACTGATACCTGATAGTTGACTGATTTGTTGTACCTTAGTGATGGCTGCTGGATCAATAATTGCACCCTGTTCAAACCCCTGTGCGGCGATATAGCTATCGGCATTCAACAGGTCCAGCAGCCAGTCACTGACGGAGCTACGCATACTACCAACCATTATGCTGACTCCTACCGTGGCCGACAGGGCTACCATCAGTGCAGCCGCCGCAGTGGCCAGACGTGATAGGTGCCTGTCCATATCACGGGTTGCCATGCGCCATACACCGCCCAGAGGTAATCCAGCCAGTAGCCATTGCGCCCATAACAAACCCAGAGGGGTGATCAATGAACAGCCGATCAAGGTAATGAAAAGGCCCACGAAACCGGGCAGTACGCCACCGGGTACCTGAAACGCCACCAGTAGACCTGTTATCACCAGCAAGCCGCCAATAAGCCCTAGTAAGGGTAATTGTTGTTTGCTGCTTTGTTCCAGCTCAGAACGCGACAGGGTCGTTAGTGGCTTTGTGTTTGCGGCCATACGTGCTGGTATCCAGGTGGCAATCAGGGTACCTCCGATTCCGAGTATGATTGCCTTGCTGATTGACCAGCCACTCAACTGCATGGCATCTGCACTGACCTGATAATAAAGTGCGCTAACCGTCTCAGCGACGATGCCGGTCAAGCCTTTACCCAACCAGCTACCGAGTAATAAACCAATAAGGGTGCCGATAATGCCCAGTACTAAGGCTTCTGCCATCACCAGACGGTATAGCTCCTGGCGCACTATGCCAAGCGCCCTTAAGCGTCCAAACAGGTTACGTCGCTGCACAATAGAAAAACTCATCGCATTAAAGATCAGGAACAAACCTACAAGCAATGCGAGCAGGCTCATTGCAGTCAGGTTGAGTTCAAATGCCTCGGAAAGTCGGACCACACCGCTGGTTTGCTGTTTGATATCGATTAAGATTACAGAGTCAGGTATGTGTTGTTGCATCCATGCTAACTGGTTTTCATCGAGTATCAGATCGATATGGGACAGACTATCTATCTGACCAGATATAGCCTGTGCAGTGGCTATATCCACTATCAATAGATCCTGGCTACCCATTTCAGGGCTATTGATGATATCGAATACTCTGAGCGGGAATGGCGGTGTTTGATTCATCAAAGTGAATTCAGAGTGCAGCTTTAACCCCAGTGCATCGGCGGTCGACTGGCTCATAATCACTGCACCCGGGTCAGATAACCATTCGGCCAGGGTGCCCGTGCTGTGGACGGCGGTCGGTAGTTGTGGACGAAATGTACTCTCGGCGAACAGGTCAAGTCCTAGTAGCTGATAGCTATGTGAATTGTCCTTGATGCTGACTCTACTACTGATTACCGGGGCCATGGGCGGGTGCTGTGGCGTGGTAAAAAGTTTCTGGTACAGCGACTGAGGGATTTGACCGTTTTGACTGATCAACCGATGCGTCGCTTTACCTTGCAACTCTTCAGCAGACAGTTGAAAAGAGGCCTTAACCGCAGTATTGGCGAGATCAACCGCCAGTACCACAGCAACTCCCATGATAATGCCGCTTAAAGCCAGAAAGGCTTGCCAGCGGTGACGGAGCTGGTGACGCAGGCCTGAACGCAGCAGCAAAGGGGGCATAGCAAATGGCTTCATTGCTCGTTTAAGATGCCTTGTTTGAGCTGCAGGATACGATCCGCACTTTGTGCCACGCTATGGCTATGCGTGACGATTAGCATAGTCGTATGCTGATCTCTGGCTAGTTCGGTGAGTAAGTCTATTACCTGGCGACCTGTTTCTTCGTCCAGGTTACCCGTGGGTTCATCAGCCAGTAACAGAGTGGGTTGGTGTGACAGTGCGCGAGCCACTGCGGTACGCTGTTGTTCTCCACCGGATAAGGAATCTGGATATCGCTGTTGCATGTTGCCTAAACCAACACGCTCAAGCAGATAGTCGACTCGCTGCTGTATCTGTTGATCTGTGTGTCCTGATAATTCCATCGGTAAAGCCACATTCTCGCTGACAGTCAGGGTAGGGATGAGGTTAAAAAACTGGAATACAAAGCCAATATGCTGGCGACGAAACAGGGTTCTTTGTGGTTCCTGCAAGGCGTGTATATTAGTGTCATTAATAATAACCGAACCTGCATCTGGATCATCGATGCCACTAAGCAGATTAAGCAGGGTGGTTTTGCCACTACCACTGGCGCCTAGTAATGCACAAACCTCAGATTGCTGGATGTGCAGACTAAGGTCGCTAAAAATGCTTTGAGTGAAATTTGCAGCGTGATATTGCTTGCTCAATCCCCGAACATTTAACATAAGGTATCCATCATAGTTGTAACAAACATGTATAAAGTCCGAACACGACGAGTCTGAAATATAACAGATTAAGAGTGGATAAATAATCTATTTGATGATCGTTCTGAACCGTTTTAACCTGAAAAACTACTATGGTATGAAACCTTCCATATGACTATTTAGTGTTGCAGGAAATAAGTATGGGAAAAAGAAACAGCTGTTATTGTCTAGTTGATTTCCTTTTCGTCTTTGTTAATATCTAATCCATGAACAAAAAGTTTTCACAGCAGCTATTTCAAATTATTACCATCATTCCTTAGGCGTGGTGGGTATTTAATATGTGAATAATTTAAACCCGCCCAGGAGGCGGGTTTTTTATGATCAGTTTCCTGGGCCCTGAAGCCACAGGAGTCTATATGAAAAAGGTTGCGATATTTGGTAATGCCGGGGGAGGCAAGTCTACATTGGCCAGACAGCTTGCCGAAGCCACTGATCTGCCACTTTATTCTCTCGATAAAATAAAGTACCAGACTGGAGGGGAAGAGCTTCCCCATGAACAGTACCTTAAGATTCATTATGACCTATTGAACAGGGACGAATGGATTATTGATGGGTTTGGCTGTGTTACCTCAGCTTGGCAGCGATTCTCTGTCGCAGATACATTAATTTATCTCGACCTGCCATTGTTCACACATGCGTTATGGGTGACGAAGCGGCTGCTGAAAGGGGTGTTTATCAATCCAGAAGGCTGGCCTGATAACAGCCCGATAATAAAGGGAACTCTGAATAGTTATCGTGTTTTATGGCTATGTCATAAAAAACTAACCCCTGCATATCGGCAGCTGGTTTCCGATATGTCAGAAACAAAGCAGGTTTATCATCTGCAGTCCAGGCGTGCCATCAGGGGCTTTCTTAAAGAAACTGGATAGCGTAGTAAATATTCAGACTATGAAGCCGACGGGTTAACCCGTCGACTACTCTTTAAAGCTATTGACCAATCATCTTAAGGATTAAGAAATTCAGCCCGAGTATGGATGTTCTCACGGAAGCAGCCACCCAATGCAGTCGTGCTGGTTTGAGAATTGGTATCCTGTACACCGCGTGATTTCACGCAGTAATGCACTGCATCGATACTGACAGCCACATCATCGGTTTCCAGCAGGGTTTGCATGGCGACCAGAATCTGTCGTGTCAGGCGTTCCTGCACCTGTGGTCGTTGTGCAAAAAAGCGAACTACTCGATTGATTTTCGACAGACCGATAATCTTATTTTTGGGTATATAGGCAACCTTGGCTTTGCCATCTATAGTGACAAAATGGTGTTCGCAGGTACTGGTCATATCGATATTGCGGATCTTGATCATTTCATCCGCACCCATTTTATTTTCAATCAGACTGAGTTTGGGGAAATGATTATAATCCAGGCCTGAGAAAATCTCGTGGACATACATTTTGGAGATTCTATGAGGCGTTTCAGCCAGACTGTCGTCGTTTAAATCGAGCCCCAGAGTGGTCACTATCTCAGTAAAAAGGTCTTTTACCCTGCTGTATTTTTGATCTGGGGTTAACCCATTATCAAGCATAGGGGTTTCCAGACCCTGGGCTATCAGGGCATCACGAACCAAAATAGCTTCGTCACTTATTTGGCTTTCTGGCGAGGCTTGCTGTGTTTTCAGGTATACAGGTTTAGAGCTCATGATGCTTTCTCCAGATAGTTTAAGTGGTCCTGCGTTTTTTTATGGTGCTCAAGGGTCAATGATACAGAGTCTGCGAATCTTAAAGCATGCGGCTTATCGACGGTCACTTTAGCGTATGCGACGTCAGGATGCTCGCTTGATATCTGAACGATGTCAGCAACCAGTTTTTCCAGTAGCAGAAAACGGCCCTGTTCAACATGTTCAATCACCGATTTGGTGATGGTTTTGTAATTCAATGCATGTTCAATCTGGTCATTTAATGCAGCTTCAGATATTCTGTATTTAATCTCTATGTTGATGACGACATCCTGCTGTTTGGTTTTTTCTTCAGCATTAAATCCAATGAATGTTCTTAGTCTCAAATTCTGAATGTTAATGATTGCATGATCTATAGACATGGTGATTATCTCTCCTGTCAGTGCTGACTTTGTATTTTTAAATCTTATCGGTAAAGCAGTGAAGTAGGTGTCAAACTGATGTGAAATACATGTGAAATATCAGTCTTAAGGCTTTCTAATAAAATCCTATAAGCAAATTAGAAAAAAATATCCATAAAATTATTCAGACATGAAACTTTTAAATTAATTAAAAGACTATAACTAGGGCAAATAAGAATACAAAAACTATGATCAAAAATTCAAAGACCAGCTACGGTTGGTTATCAATACTTTTACACTGGGTGATGGCCATAGCTTTTATAGCCCTGTTTTTTCTGGGGCAATATATGGTTGATCTTGACTATTATGATGCCTGGTATCACCGAGCACCGGAGATACATAAGAGCATAGGTATTTTGTTATTGATGGCGATGTTATTTCGCTTTTTCTGGAACAAGTTTCAAACAAGCCCAGACCCAATTTCTACTGATGTTAAAACAGAACTTGCCGCTCGAATCACTCATTACCTGTTTTATCTGCTGGTTATTATGCTGTTTATCAGTGGCTATATGATCTCTACTGCAGAAGGCAAGGGTATTGATGTCTTCAGCTGGTTTACTGTTCCAGCTCTGTTTACAGAAGACCCGGATAGAGCCGATTTTGCCGGTGATATTCATGAGATTATTGCTACCGGCTTTGTCATTCTGGCTGCCATTCATGCATTAGCCGCTCTATATCACCATTTTATAATTAAAGACTTTACCCTCAAGCGTATGCTGGGGATTACTACCACCAATAAAGGAGACACTAAATGAAGAAAACACAATCACTATTACTGGGCATGGTTATGCTTGCATTAACACCATTAGCCAATGCGGCTGATTACACTATGGACACCAAAGGTATGCATGCCTTTATAAACTTCAGAGTTCAACATCTCGGCTATAGCTGGTTATATGGTGGATTTAAGGATTTCTCTGGTGAATTTAGCTATGACAAGAATGCACCTGCCAAGTCAAAGGCTTCAGTAGTGATAAAAACCGAAAGCCTGGATACCAACCATGCAGAGCGTAACAAACACTTGCGTAGTGCAGATTTTTTTAATGTAGATAAATATCCTGAAATTAAATTTGTTAGCAGCAAATATACCCCTAAAGATGCCAATAGCGGCACCCTGGTTGGCAATCTGACTATGCATGGCGTGACCAAACCAGTGACTATCAATATTGATAAGATCGGTGAAGGCAAAGATCCCTGGGGTGGATATCGCGCTGGCTTTTATGGAACCACTGAAATCAATCGTTCAGATTTTGGAATAGATAAAAATCTTGGACCCGCTTCCGAAAAAGTGGAAATTAACCTTTCGATTGAAGGTGTAAAAAAGTAATTTAATGCATCACAAAAAAAGGTCGCTAGATTTACTAGCGACCTTTTTTAATCTAGCTCAGGCAAGTGACGGCTTACTTGTCAGCAGTGACACTCTTTAGTGCTTCAATCAATTCCTTATCAAGTTTTGGGATTTCAAAAAGGTCGTCTTTTTCTTCGCTAAGAGATTTGATTTTCTTGTTCTGATCTTTACACAGTTTGTGTAAGGTTTCGATCTGTTCAGCTGCTGCGCCAGCTTTTTCGATAAAAGCTTTTTGCTCTTCAACCTGGGCTTCCAGCTTGGCTTTTTCCTTGGTAGTCGTCTTAAGCTTTGCTTCTGCCTGGGTACGAAGTTTGGATTCGTCCATTTTCTGCTTTTTCAGGGTCTTAAGCTTTTTAACCACATTTTCCGGGGTATCAGCCAGTGCTTTGGAAATAGCTTTCAGCTTGTTTTGCTTATCAGCAACATCAGCGCGAGCTTTTTTCAGATGTTCACTATTTTCTGCACGTCCCGCAGCCAGTGCGCGGTCAGCTATTTCTCTAGCCTCTTCAGCAGCAGCAATTCTTTCTTCAGCTTCTTTCCTGGCCTTGTCACTAGATTCAACTAGTGCTTTCATTTCCGCGACTTCTTTTTCAGCTTTTTCTTTGGTTTCAAGGATGTTAGCGTCAGCTTCTTTCACTTTCTTGATAGCTTTTTCCAGAGCTTCTTTTAATTCAGTGGAACTACATTCAGCATCTAAGCCAAGAGCGTCTGTAGCGGCTCCCATCAAAACCTGTTTACTTAGGGCGAGGTCCTTCCAGACCTTCAGCTGAATATCTATATCTATCTGACTCACATCTACCTCATGGCTAAAAAAATTGGGCGCGAATTATCACATATTAGAATAAAAAATGCTGCAAATAATTTGCAATTTTCGTCAAATTAGTGCTGTGTTTCGATGGTTTTAGCTAAAAGCTCTGATTGACGGCTGTTTAAATGGGGTTAACTGACCCTGAAGTGGACACAGGCTCAGGCTTTTTAGCCTGAAAATGCATCATACGATAAACCGATGGAACCAGAACCAGGCTCACCAGCATAGAGAAGCTCAGGCCCCAAACAATGACCACGGCCAGCGGTTGAAGCATTTCAGAGCCTTCTCCAAAACCAATAGCCAGGGGCAACATGCCAGCCACTGTAGTGAGTGATGTCATGAGAATAGGGCGCAAGCGTAATCGAGCACCTTCAACGATGGCCTCTATGATTTCCAGACCGCTCTCACGTCCAATTTCAATCTGTTCCACAAGTACAATGGCATTATTAACTACAATACCAGCGAGCATGATAAGACCCAGCCAGATCGGCATAGAGATAGGAATGGATAGCCAGTGAATGCCCGCAGCTACACCGATAAGCGTGAACGGAATACTGATCAGAATAACCAGAGGATTACGCAGCGATTCGTACTGCACAGCCATCACCACAAAAACCATGAATACTGCCAGGCCCAGTAATATGTAGCTCAGCTGGCGTCCTTCCTGCAGTGTCTTAACTGAGCCACCATCGTAAAGGGTGTAGCCTTCAGGCATAGGCATATCAGCAAGTCGCGTATTAACCCTGTCCATTGCCTGTTCCGGGCCTATGTCAGCAGATAAAGAAGCTGTAATTTCAACGATGCGGCGCTGATTGTCGCGCAGTATGCTGGCTGGAGCAGGGGTGAATTTGATATCTGAAACACTACGTAAACGCACGGGTTGACCCTGATGTAACCCGACCAGGATATTGCCAAGGTCATCGGGTGATCGAAATCCGGTTCTGGGTAGACGTATGCGCACATCGAATTGACGATCTCCATCAATGAAATCCGATACTATCTGACCATCCAGTGCTATGCGCAGAGCTCGACCAATGTCGTCGACGCGGATACCCAGATCGGCAGCGCGCTGGCGATCGATATTGATGGCAACCTCGTTACGGGTTTCTTCGTAGCTATGACGCAGATTACTCAGGCCAGCAGTGCCTTCCAGTCTATTAACAATTTCTTCGCCCAGTTCGGCCAGGACATCGATATCAGGTCCCTGAACACGGATGCTTAAATCATCATCTCCCGAACTCATGCGAACACCGCGAATACCGCGCACTTTCATCCGAATCTGTAATCCGGTGAGTTTCAAAGCTGCAATTTCTTTCTTCATGTCCTTAACCCATTGCTCACTGCTACGCGTTCTTTCAGTAACAGGCACCAGTCTGAGGTCTAAGGAACCTGTGTTGGATGCTTCATATTGAGATCGTCCGTATACTCTGCCGCCTGCGGATGTGAACACTGTGAGTACATCAGGTTGAGCCAGAAATAGATTTTCCAGACGAATGATCGCGCTATCTGTTTCATCCAGCCGCATACCGGGTTCACCGGTTAGTCGTACCGAGACTTCTCCTTCATCCATCGATGGTAGAAAGATCTGTTTGCTTTCGACAAATACCGGTAGCGATAAAATCAATAAGGGAATCAGAATGGCTGCTGGTATCCACGGCTGTTTGAGCAGCATGCGAGTTAATCTTGCGTAAGCCGCTTGCAAGACACCCATACTCATATTCATAAATCTCTGCAGGGCATTGCGGCCTTTATCATGCACTCTTGCACCCATAGCGGGTACCAGTGTCAACGCAACGATCAACGATGCTACGATGGCTGCAGAAATAGTAATGATGAGTTCGCGAAACAGTAAACCTACCAGCCCACCGATAAACAGAAATGGCAACACTGCAGCCAGGTTGGTAGAAGTTGATGCGACTACGGCACTATTTACTTCGCGTGCGGCATTCAGGGGGGCTTCCAGATCACTTTCGCCCAGACGTTGATGGCGGGTAATGTTTTCCAGCATGACAATGGTGTTATCCACCAGCATACCTATACCCAGTGCCAGACCGCCCAGAGTCATAATATTCAGCGTAAGGCCACCCATATCCATTATCGTGAAGGTAACCATTGTAGCCAGTGGGATGGCCGTGCCGATAATCAGAGTACGACGTAAATTCCCCAGGAATATATACACCACTGTCATTGCCAGCAGGGCGCCGGAAATTGCTGCCATGGCGGCATTACGCAGGGCATGGCGCACATAGGTGGATTGATCACCGACACGATCTATGTGTATATCGGCTGGAATCTGGCCCTGTTCGCGTAGCCAGTCGAGCCTTGCATTGACTTCGTCAACGACGGCTACGGTATTCGCGGAGGGTTGTTTCTGGATAGAGAGCTTGATGCCGGGGATACCATTCAGGCGAATGCGTAATTTTTCATCAGCATGTATATCCATCACCTGAGCGACATCTTCCAGACGTAGGCCAGTATCGTTTTGACTATCTTTCCATAATGGTAATGTCGCCATTTCCTCAAGGCTGTTAAAGCGTCCTGATGTGCGTGCACTAATCTCTCGATTGGCAGTCTGCAGATTACCACCCGGGCTATCAAGATTCTCGTTGCTCAACATGGTGGAGATATCTTCCAGAGTAAAACCGAAAGCACCCAGGCGATCCTGATCAACCACAACCTGGATCTCACGCTGTAAACCGCCACCCACTTCTGCTGCAGCCACACCAGGTACGTTTAAGAACCATTTGGCAAAGGTGTAATCCACCCAGCTACGCAAGGCAACAGGATCGCGATCAGTAGAGCTTATCACCATTTCCAGAACGGGGATCTGCGAGGGGTCTCGCTTAAATATAGTCGGAGGATCAATACTGTCGGGCAGAAAACGTTTGGCGCGATCAAGACGGGCACTGGCATCGCGAAAAGCCAGATCGATATCACTGCCGTATGGGAAGCTCAAGTCGACTGAACTGCGACCTTCGGAAGAGTTTGACTGAACCTGAATAGAACCTTCGGTGATAGCGAGCTGCTCTTCCAGCTGTCTTGTGATACGGTCTTCCATAATACGCGCCGGTACGCCTGAATCATTTACGCGTACCCGCACTTCAGGATAGATCAGATCAGGCAGTAGATTAATACCCAGACGTTGCAATGATCCCAAACCTAGCACAACAACAGCCAGCGCTAGCATGATCACCCCAATGGGATGATGGATCGACCAGGCGGCCAGACCTCCACTACGGAAACGTTGTTGCATAGCTATTTACCCCTGAGTTAATGGAGAGGCTGTCATGTTGAATGACTGCTTTTGCGCAGGTTTAATAATGCGTACGGTTTTACCCGATTTAAGTCCCAGAAACCCTTTGGAGACGATATTATCTCCATCCTGAACACCATCGATAATCTCTATCGATTCACCAATCTGTAAACCGATGGTAACTGCAGTACGCATAGCTTTGGAATCTTCAGTCACTCGATACACATAGCTGCCTTTGGAATCGAATTGCAGCGCATTTAACGAGATAAGCCGCCTCGGGGTTTCAGCGGTTTCCAGCGTGACTCGACATAATTGCCCGGGGCGAGCACCAGCAGGTACCGGGTCAACTCTCACCTCAACCGTTCCCTGACGTGTATTGGGATCGACCACTGGATGAATACGCTGAATTTTGGCTGCAAAACTACTGTCACCCAGGCTATCGATACGCATCTTTACCGAGTCACCTATGGCTACCCGACCATGTAACTGTTCGGGCACCTGAATAGCTGCAGTCATTAATTTCGGATCAAACAGCGTTAGAATATGATCATTAACCGCAACGATATCGCTGGGTTCCTTAAGCCGCTCACTGACTACACTATCGTATGGGGCCTTGATGATGGTCCTTGAAAGCAGGGTGCGCTGTAAGGACTCTTCAGCATTGGCCAGCTCCAGTGATGTACTGGCGCGCGCCAGTTCGTCTTCACTGGCGAGTTTGCTGGGAACCAGACGTTTGAGTCGTTTCAAATCCAGTTCGGACTGCTTACGTGAAGCGGTTGCTTTCGCCAGATTTGCTCTCAACAGGGAGTCATCGAGTCGAACCAGTACCGCATCTTTTTTAACTTCATCGCCCTCATAATAGGGTAATTCGATGATGCGCCCAGATTGTTCCGTGTGAATATGGACAGTGCGAGGTGCTTCAAGCGTACCTGTTAGTGTGCGTTTGATCGCAATAGCCTGTCTCGATACTACAATAGTTTCGACCGCATGTGCGGGACGTTCAGCGCGAGCACTGTTAGCTGCTGCAGGCTTCTTGTCAGCTCCGGTTAATTGATCGCAGGCGGCCAGGAGGAGAGTTAACAAAACTACAAACAATAAGGAATACGATTGAATTTTCAAATGAGGAGCCTTCACAAAATATAACATGTCTACTTTAAGCAAGAGTAGTTATTGCGCAAGTAGAATTTACATCTTTTTGGTAATGTTATTGGGTTATATTCAGTCACTGTATAGATCATCTTTTGATGCGCCAGTTTTGATGTGTCAGTTGAAAAAAATCTTATCACATACAGCAATCTATTCGGACTGGATTCAGGGGCGACAAACAAAATAGCCCTTTGATTTAGGCTAATAAAATTAACACCACTAGCTTAAATGAAGCTGAAAACCGGCTGCCAGGTGGCTGTTTTTATTAAGAAAGCTCTGAATATTTCAGAGTTGGCTTAAATAATGTGATCTGGATAAGTCTGCTCTTATTCACCCTTGCTGCGGATTTTATCGTAGTGGCATGATCGAGTGCAGATGTAACTCAAAATTCTGATACTATTACTTATATCTTCTATCACAGATGGATGATAGTTTTCTGTATAACGGGAAGAGATGTTGGTATACAGCATCTCATTTTTAAATTCATGAATAATAGTGATAATTTGCAGGGTCATAAGGTTACAGCTATGAATATTTCTCGACTGGGATTAATACTAGGCCTTTTGCTGGGCTACCTGAATGTGGCTGCTGCAGAAGAATCTGTATCTATAACGCTGACCTTTCAACCTGATATAAGAAATGGTCGAGCCATCTACGAAACCTGCGCCGCCTGCCATTTACCCGAGGGTTGGGGCAGTGAGGATGGGACCTATCCTCAGATAGCGGGCCAGCATGTGAATTTTATACTCAAACAACTACTGGATATTCGTGAAGGCCGTAGAGAAAACCCTATCATGTACCCCTTTGTTCAGGAAAGAACCATAGGCGGCTATCAATCACTTGTCGATGTAGTTGCATATATCGCCAAATTACCCATGCATCCGCAACATCAAAAGGGGCCTGATAATGACTTAACTGTTCAGTATAAAAATGGGGAAAAGTTATATAAGCAGAACTGCGCCACCTGCCATGGAGCAAGAGCTGAAGGTAATAACTCTAAACGCATTCCGAAACTGAATGGGCAGCATTATCCTTACATGATGCGCCAGATAGACCATATCAAAAGTGGCATAAGGGTTGTTGATCCGGCTATGAAAGCTATAGTTGATCATATGTCAGATAGTAATCTGAAAGATATCATAGATTATGTATCCTACATCCCGGTTTCTGAAGCAGAACGTGCGCCCTCGTTAAATTGGCGCAACCCTGACTTTAATTAACCGACACAAACAGGACTTTGCGATGAGCAAAAAAATAAATCGGCGTACTTTTTTACAGACTTCAACCGCATTGGCATCAGCAACGCTGGTCAGTTCTTCAGCTTCGGCAGATGAAACTATAGCAACGCCATCGATAGGTGGTATTTATTCGTCACCTGCTGCTATACCCGCTAAAAAAGGTCAACGAGTGGTGGTGCTAGGAGCAGGCTGGTCTGGTCTTACTATGGCCAAGTACCTGAAAAAATATAACCCCGACTTTGATGTCGTGCTGATTGATAAAAAAGATCAGTTCGTCTCCTGTCCACTCAGCAATGTCTGGCTGGCAGGACAGATTAACCTCGATTTTTTAACCCATAGCTATGTAGAAGCAGCAAAGAATAATAATTATCTATTTTTAAATGCTACCGGGCTAGAGCTGGATAGAGTCAGTAAAACACTGTACACGACCATTGGCGCCATACAATATGATTATCTGGTGGTGGCACCCGGTATAGATTATGACTATGCACGCATAGGCGTTGAAAATCCGGAAGACGAATATGCTATACGCATGAATTACCCGGCAGGTTTTAATAGTGCTTCAGAGGTTATGGAGATTAAGCATAAACTTGAAAATTTCAAAGGGGGTAGATTACTGATGTCTGTGCCACCTGGAAATTATCGCTGCATGGCCGCACCCTATGAAAGAGCCTGCATGGCAGCCGCTATCATGAAAAAAAATCACATAAAGGGGAAAATATTACTACTGGATGCTAATCCTGAAATTCGTATAAAAGCAGATGGGTTTCATCGTGCATTCAACGACTATTATCCGGATATCATTGAGTATCAGTCCAGTACTGAAATCTCTGCTATTAATCTGGAAGATAAGGAAGTTGACACCGATTTCGATAGTTACCCATTTGATGATGCGATTTTTTACCCTCCTGTAAGAGCAGCTAAAATTCTTGAAACGTTTGGGCTTGTCGATAGTGGCAGCTCTCAAAAGGAAGCTGCCATCGATCCTTTTAAGTATCATATGCTAGACGATGAATATGTTTATGTTACGGGTGACTCACGATCTCAACCCTTTTCGAAAAGTGGAAATACAGCTAACTCAGAGGCCAAGTATGTAGCCGAGGTTATTATCGCTCATGCCAAAGGCAAACAGATAGAATGGCGTAGTCCACAAACCATGTGTTTTTCGGGTGTAAAAATAGATCCACTGGAATCCATGAGTATTATTGCTTTTTACAAATTTGATACTCAGGAAAAAAGCTTTGCATTTGATCGAGTTCATCTCATGGAAAAATGGAGCTCGCAATCAGGGCAGGCCGGTCTGGCCTGGGCAGAAGGGATGTATCGAGATATGTTTTACAGTTAGACCAGACGACTATTTACCCGATAACTACTTACTATACCGATACACCAAACAGGTGTCCAACACCAGCAGTGATCGCCATAGCAAGTGCCCCCCAGAAAGTCACACGGATAGCGCCTGTTGCCATCGATGCACCACCTGCTCGTGCTGCAATAGCACCAAGCGAAGCTAGAAATATCAGTGATGAAATAGCTATAGCGGCTATTTGAAATTCACCTGCAATAAACCAGGCAACAAGCAGAGGCAGTGCAGCACCCACAGTAAATGTTCCAGCTGAATAGAGTGCTGCCTGAACAGGCTGTGCATTGGTAATCTCAGATATACCGATCTCATCTCTGGCATGCGCCCCTAATGCATCATGATCCATCAGCTGTTCAGCGACCTGGATGGATAGTTCCTTGTCCAGTCCACGCTCACGATAAATTTTAGAAAGTTCTATTTTTTCAAACTCATAATCATTTTCCAGGGAAATCTTTTCAATCTCTAAATCGGCTTTCTCGGTATCTGCCTGAGAACTGACGGACACATATTCTCCAGCAGCCATAGACATGGCGCCAGCCACCAGCCCTGCGATGCCAGCCAGTACAATGTTTTCCTGTGTCGTGTTAGCGGCGGCCACACCGATAATCAGGCTGGCGGTTGATACTATGCCGTCATTGGCACCCAAAACAGCAGCACGCAGCCAGCCAACTCGATGCGAGCGATGAGGTTCATGGTAGCTCATGAAATACCTGTTTGATGGATGTGAAAGTTTATAATTTTACTATGGCTTTTTATAAAAGCCAGATTATCTTTATGACAATAGGGGGCAGATCAAGCAGCCACTTTTATTCAGAAGTTTTTATAAATATCAGAAATCTTCATCGATCAGGATGAAGGTATAAGCACCTTTCCCCCTGGGGCTTTTGTCATATACTCTGGCTGCAACGTCACGAATTTTTTCAATATTATCATCAAACACTTCGAGTAATTCAGTTTCCTGGGTGCCGACATCTTTTTTAAAGCGATTCAACACATCCGCAGCGATAAAATATGAAACTTCGATAGTTCGGTCATAACCCCAGAAGTTAATCCTGCTTTTGCTGTCATCAAAGCTTCGCATATTGTTTGGAAATTCTAATGCCATTATTTATTACCTCCCGCATTCATTCCTTTGAGGAATTTGAATAGATCGCTTTCTGTACTTAAAACCAGAGTGGTGTCTTTGGCGATTATTGTCTTATAGGCCTGCATGGTGCGGGTGAATTCATAGAACTCAACCGATTGAGGATTCTTATTATATGCCCGTGCATAAATTTCAGTAGCCTTTGCATCTGCAAAGCCTCGAATCTCTTCTACTTCACGATAGGCTTCAGACTGGATCTTATTTAAATCACGAACACGATTCCCTCGAATCCTGGCAGCTTCACCATTACCTTCAGATAAAAAGCGCTCAGCGATCTGTCTACGTTCACTGATCATTCGATCGTAAATCTTGGGACGTACACTATTGTTGTAATTGATACGCTTAAAACGAATATCCAGTAACTCGATGCCAAATACCTTCACCTTTTCTGCAGCCGCCGCATAAATCGCCTGCTCAACAAGTTTACGTCCTTTCGTAATCGGTAACAGGGCGCCTATATCCTGTTTACGTTCTGCCTCGGTAAGCAGGGCATCTCTCAAGGGTTCACGTCCCTGAGTGGTTCGGATGATTTCTATCAGCTCATGTTTAGCAACCGCATTGCGGGTTTCGCTGCCCAGGATATCGTCAAGTCTTGATTGTGCGCTGCGCTCATCTCGTAAACGCAAAAAGTATTGCAAAGGATCAACTATGCGCCAGCGTGCGAACAGGTCTACCGATATATACAGCTTATCCTTGGTTGGCATATCTGAAGGACTGCCATCCCACTCCAGAACTCGTTTATCAATCGGGTTAATTTCCTGAATAAAGGGAATCTTGAACTTTAAACCCGCCTCGGTAACAGGTTCACCTACCGGTTTACCAAACTGGGTAATGATGACCTGTTCTACTTCGTTTACCGTATAGATAGCACTGCCTGTGGTATATATGACCAGAATGCCAACTACGAAAATGATTATCTGTATGATTTTCATAGCTTTGATACCTTTTTAGAATCGAGGTTGAGTAAAGGCAATATGCTACGGGCCTGAGAGTCGAGAATGATTTTGGATTGAATACTCGGCAGTATGTCCTGCATGGTTTCTATATAAATACGACGCCGGGTTACTTCAGGAGCTTTGCTGTATTCAGTCAGTAGCGCAGTAAACCTTGCGACATCACCCTCAGCTTCATTGATTCGTTTCAGTCTATAACCATCCGCTTCACGTATGCGCTGATCTTTTTCACCTTCAGCAAGCGGGATGACCTTGTTGTAATCACGGCGTGCTTCATTGATCAGTTTCTCTTTTTCCTGTTGAGCCTGATTCACCTCGTTAAACGAAGCCTGTACCGGAGCAGGGGGATTGATGTTTTTCAATTGCACCTGATCGATACTGATACCCATCTCGTATTTGGTGGTTAAAGCCTGCATTTTGGTGAGTGCTTCAATTTCTATTTCCTGACGACCTATAGTGATGACTTCATCGACAGTTCTGTCACCTACTACTTCACGCATTACCGACTCAGAAACATAACGCAAGGTTGCGCTTGGTTGTCTCACCTCGAAAAGATATTTCTGCGGATCAGATATGCGATATTGAACAACCCATTCCACTAAGGCGGCGTTCAGGTCACCGGTCACCATTTCAGTTTCCTTATGACCATCGGTTGGACTCTGGTAAGGGTCTTTGGCACCAGGCGTAGAGAAGCCAAACTCCTGCTTTAGCTGGCGTTTGACAGGAACAGTAGTAGCAATATCTATCCCAAGTGGCAGTTTAAAGTGAAGTCCCGGAGGGACTTCTTTAAGGTATTTCCCAAATCGTTGAACCACAGCAACAGAGTCACTGGGCACCGTGTAGTAGGATGTCCACATACCCAGGCCTATGAGTAAAACAATCAGAATTCCCAGAATCCCAAACTGACCACCACCAGGCATCAAATTGCGCAAACGTTGCTGTCCCTGTCGTAACAGATCATCAAGATCAGGTGGGGTAGGGCCGCCAGCACGATTATTCCATGAAGAAGGCGAGTTATTGTTGCCATTATTGGGTGACATTATTGAGTCCTATGATTGGATTTTGAAATAGATGGGTTTGAATCATCTAGTTTCGGACAGGAGACAGATGATGATCAGCAGAAGAGAAGTTAGGCTGGCAGGGAAATGTATAACTCAGTATGCGCCTTATCTGAATTTATAGCGACCCATTCTTTTTACTGATTCGCTATTACCAGAAATAGGGTATATGGTGGATTTGGACGATTTTTGTCCGTCGCTGAGGAGCTACTATCATGAGTAAAGAAAAAAAAGGTAACAAAGAAGATAAAAAGAAGCCATTACTGACGGCTAAGGAAAAAAAGGCGGCCAAGAAGGTTAAAAAAACAGCTCAGGGTTTGTTTGATCATAGTTAATCAAAGTAATGACTAATGAGCACGGTGATTTTGTTGCGCAGATAACCCTGTCTCAAATGGCAGTTACTGTGGCTGAGAATACTGGTGCGAGAACCCAAAGGATTAACTTCTTGCGGCAGGAGTGGCACATGTATGTGCCATTTATGGATCTGAGGATGGAATCTATAACCCACTGTAATAATATTGCCACGTCGCGAGATTAGTACAGCTGGGGTTCATTTTGTATACATCGACATACCTATCACCTAAATCTATTAAGGCCTGAATACCTCGCAAACTATGGTAATAAAATCCCAAAAGGTAGAAAAAATCTACCTCACAATAAGAAAATATCCCCCTTTAGAGTAGAGGCATCCCTATAACATATGTCAATTAATGGGCGTATAGTCGATAAAATAAACATAATTGTGCTGCGTCTACAACAATGCAGGCATAAGTAGTTTGATCTTTATGTTCCTGGGGGGAATAAATGAAGATTTTTGTAAGACTATTATGGGTGAATTTATTCCTCGCCTTGACACCATTTGCTGCGCAGGCAGCTATTGGTATTAATGCTGACACATTCAGTATACCTGCTGACGGTATTCTGGTAGTAGAACCTGATGGTGTACTTGCCAATGACACCATGAATGACGTTGATAATTCCCCTCAATTTGTACTAGATATTGCAAAGAATCATACCATTACGGTTGTTACACCCCCAACAGAAGGTACTTTGAAGTGTGGTACTGCGGTTAATACCATCTGTGCTGATGGCTCTTTCAATTTTACAGTTTCTCCCACTACATTCAGTGGTGTGGATAGTTTCACCTATAAGCTCGAGGTGGATGTTGGCTTAAGTACCTATGAATTTGCCGAAGCTACGGTCTTTCTCAAAGCCTGCTCAACCACTGGCACAGAAACCATCTGTTGGACTGAAGGCTCTTTTTTCGATGCTCTGGCAGAAACTGAAGATCCTCAAAATCCTTTCCATGTAAAGCACGAAGGCTTTGAAGGTGCAGCATGGAACAATTACCGGTCTTATCAGGATGCAAATTTAAACTGGGTATATAATCAGGCGACTACTATTACCAGTAAGGGTATTGGCTGGTCCTCAAATCATCCTGCCACCAACTTTGTCTCTACTTCAACGGGTGCAGCTTTTACAGGTAGCTATGGGATCTTTGATCCAGAACACGGCTATGCAACGAATACCTCTATAGGAGAATGCCAGGCTCTTGAAACAGCGAATAATGGTGTCGTTCCTCCAGAATGTTTGCCCTACGATGGGGTCAGTGGTACGAGCACGACTTTACTCTATGCTGCAGGCGGTTATATCAAGGGCAGCAATAGTGCTGCCAATATAGAAATTATTACTGACGGCGGGCTACCCAACAATATCGGCAAGCTGGTGACACCCGCTCACCAGTTCTACGGCGTTATCAATACTGTGGGTTTTAACAGTTTCCAGTTCCGAGACATCGACGGCAAAACTGGACAACCGCTATTCATTTTTGGAGATGATTTTTATCTGGTCACTCGCAATGCGGCAGATGCGAATCAGGCACCGGTTATAGCTGCTGTAGCTGATCAAACCGTAGCGGCAGGAAGTCTGTTTCAGATTGATATACCAGTAAGTGATCCTGATGATGATGCGGTAGCTTCAGTTTTGAGTGGGGTGCCTACTACTGGCACAGGCCGGGCGCGATTGATCGAAAATAATGGTAGTGTCCGCATCAGATGGATTACGCCTTCAACTGCTGTTGGAATATACACAGTCAGCATCACTGTTACAGATAATGGCTATCCAAAATTAAGCCAGGCATTGAATTTCCAGTTAACGGTTACACCACCTCCACCGACATTAAACTTACCGGGCAACATCACAGCAGAGGCGACTTCTGCTTCGGGTGCTACTGTAACCTATGCATCAAGTGCCACCGACGTTACTGATGGCAACCTGGCATCGGGATGTACGCCAGCCAGTGGCAGCACCTTTGCTCTGGGGACAACGACGGTAAATTGTAGTGTCACCAATAGCAGCAGCCAGACCACCACCGGTAGCTTCACGGTTTTGGTAAGAGATACGACCGCGCCTAGCGTAACTGCACCGCCTTCTATTGTCCGTGAGGCAACAGCGGCAGCTACCGCTGTGACTCTGGATAGTGGTAATGTGGCTGCCGCGTTTGACCTGGTGAGCGGAGCTCTGACAGCTTTACCAGATAAAACAGGGCCATTTTCGGTAGGAATTCATACCATTACCTGGAGTGCAACGGACGGAAAAGGAAATATCGGTCAAGCGACTCAAACTGTGACTATTAATGACACCTCTGCTCCCACGATAGCTGTTTTACCTAACCTGACAGAAGAAGCCACAGGACCGAACGGTGCGGCAGTAACGTATGCTGTAACAGGTACTGATACGGTAGATGGCACGATTAATGGTGTATGTACCCCAACCAGTGGTAGTACTTTTGGATTGGTAACTACTACTGTTAATTGCACAGTGACAGATGCAAAAGGTAACGTAACGTCTGGAAGCTTTACCGTGGATGTAGTCGACACGACACCGCCAACTGTGACTGCTCCAGTCGACATTACCATTGAAGCCACTGGTGCGACTACTGCTGTTAATCTGGGAACTGCCAGTGCCAGCGATCTGGTAAGTGGCACACTGATTCCGACAGCCAGTGACTTAGGCCCCTTTGCTGTTGGGCAACACACCATTACCTGGAGTGCTACAGATTCAGCGAATTTAACAGCTACTGCGATTCAGCTTGTTACGGTAACCGATACTGGAGCACCAGTCCTGACTCTGCCCAATCCCATAACTGTAGAAGCAACAGGTACAACAGGTGCCATCGTTAATTACACGGCGACTGCGAATGATATTGTTGATGGTGTGCTTTCTTCAGGATGTGTACCCATCAGTGGTAGCACATTTGCAGTCGGAACCACTGCTGTTAACTGTAGCGTAACCGATAGTGCTAATCTGACAACTTCAGGAAGTTTCAACATCAAAGTTGTTGATACTACCGCACCCACAGTTACCGCACCTGCTAATATAACTCTTGAAGCAACAGGGGCAACAACTGCAGTGAATCTGGGTAGTGCATCGGCCAGTGATCTGGTTGATGGCAGCATTACCCCAACCGCCAGTAATACAGGACCCTTTGCCGTAGGTGTTCATACTATTACCTGGAGTGCTACTGATTTAGCTAATAATACAGGCACTGCCACACAAACTGTAACCATAACTGATACAGGGGCCCCGGCATTAAGTTTACCTGCCAACCTAACCGTAGAAGCAAGCTCAGCTGCAGGTGCTCTAGTGAACTATGTAGCGACAGCCAGTGATACCGTTGATGGTGGTCTGACTCCAGTCTGTACTCCGACTTCAGGCAGTACTTTTGCATTGGGAACTACAGTGGTTAACTGTAGTGTAACCGATAGTGCCAATCTAACCACTTCGGCTGGTTTTAATGTGACCGTTGAGGACACCACAGCACCTGTTGTTAGCTCGCCCATTAACATTTCAAAAGAAGCCACTGGCGTAACCACGGCAGTAAGTCTGGGTAGTGCTTCGGCCAATGACCTGGTCAGTGGTGTGATTACTCCAACTGCCAGTAGCAGTGGCCCCTTTACTGTAGGCGCTCATACTATTACCTGGAGCGCAACTGATTTAGCCAATAATACGGGTACTGCTACCCAGACCGTTACTATCACAGATACAGTGGCGCCAACCTTAAACTTACCGGCAAATATAAGTCAGGGAGCAACTTCAACAGCCGGCGCAGTGGTTAACTATACTGTTACAGCCAACGATATCGCTGAGGGTGTCGTCGCGGCCAGTTGTTCACCTGTATCAGGTAGTAGCTTTACGCTGGGCACAACTACGGTCAACTGTAGTGCAAGTGATAGCGCTAATAATTCAACGGCAGGTAGCTTTAACGTCACCATTACCGATACCGGGGCACCCACGTTAAGCTTACCGGCTAATATTTCGATCGAAGCCAGCGCATCTACCGGTGCCATAGTGACCTACTCAGCTACAGCAAGTGATGTCATTGATGGTCCACTAGCTGCGAACTGCTTACCTGCTTCGGGCAATACATTTGCTCTGGGAGACCATGTCGTTAACTGTAGTGCACAGGATCTGCAAGGAAACACATCGAATGGCAGTTTTATCGTTTCAGTAGTCGATACCACTACACCGGTTGTTACAGCTCCAGCCAATGTCAATGCGGAAGCTACTGGAGCCACTACGCCAGTTACTCTGGGGATTGCTACAGCCAGTGATCTGGTGAGCGGCACCCTGACTCCAGTTGCCAGTAACAGCGGCCCATTTTCCGTAGGTGTGCATACCATAACCTGGAGTGCAACAGACGCTGCCAATAACACTGGTACAGCGACACAAATAGTAACTATTACGGACTCAACAGCACCTGTGTTATCTATGCCTACAGGTATCACTCAGGAAGCTACTTCAGCAGCAGGCGCTGTAGTCAACTATAGCGTTTCAGCAAACGATATCGTTGATGGCGCTATGACTGCCAGCTGTTTACCGGTATCGGGCAGTACCTTTGCCTTAGGTATCACCGCTGTGAGCTGTAGTGTCACAGATGCTGCGAAACTAACCACAACAGGTGGCTTCAACGTCACTATTGTTGATACCCAGGCACCCACGGTTACCGCACCGGCCAATATTTCAATGGAAGCTTCTGGTACGACTACCGTGGTAGCGCTGGGCACTGCAACTGCAACTGATATTGTCAGCGGCGTATTACCAGCAACGGCTGATAACACTGGCCCCTTTGTCGTCGGTGTTCATACCATAAACTGGTCAGCTACAGATAACGCGAATAATACTGGAAGCGCAACTCAAATCGTTACCATTACCGACATCGGTTCACCAACATTAAGCTTGCCAGCCAATATCACAGCAGAAGCAACATCAGCAAGTGGTGTATTAGTGAGTTACACTGTAACCGCCAGTGATGTAGTGGATGGTGCCTTAACAGCTTCTTG
>JBNLGQ010000102.1:0-95009 GCA_050306135.1 Gammaproteobacteria bacterium | reverse complement strand
GAATTCGGCGTGATGGTTACCAAAACGTTCTACTTCTTCGGCGGCCTTGATGATTTTTTCCAGTGACTCGCGTACCGCTGGTTTGGCAAATGGACGAATGCCTGCGACCAGACGGAAGTAATGCAGGCCTGGAAATACCGGCAACTGATCGATACCTTCGAAGGCTTCAGCAACACGCGGCAGATATTTCTGCAGATAAAATCCGGTCGGGTCGAAGATGAAGTCGTCATATTCATCGGCCGTCATATATTCGCGATCCAGATACTGGAATGGCTGGTTCTCACCCACGCCGTGACCGGGCCATTCCACCTGTTTGAAACCAATGGCTTCAAGAGAGCGACCAGAGCCAACACCCAATACCATCGGGCTGTAAATATCCGGGTCAAACTCGAGAACTGCACGTTCAGAGATTTCCTTCAGCTTGTCATAGTCATGCATTAATTGTTCGCAGGTGATGTCGCCATATTTCGCCAGCCAGAAGGTAGCATACATAGCCACCGGCATGCGGTCTGGTTGTTTCAGTGCAATGGTATCGAGAATGCGCTGCCAACGTTGGTCGTGGGGGGCGTTTCCATTAAGCAGGTTCATGCTGCAACTCCCATCCAGTCTTTACACAGGCCAACTGCTTCTACAGCATTTACACCGAAGGCATCGGCACCGGTGTAGTTGCGTACTGTTTCATCGATTTGACCACCACCGATCATGATCTTGAATTTTTCACGCATACCCTGTGATTCGAAAGCTTCGATAGTTTCTTTCATGGAGTCGAAAGCCAGAGTTAGAAAACCTGACAGGCCAACTACATCGGGCTGGAATGCTTCGATTTCTTCGATGAATTTCTGTACCGGAATGTCGACGCCAATATCTTTAACTTCAAAGCCATTGATATCGAGCATAAAGGAGACAATGTTTTTACCAATGTCATGCAGATCGCCATGCACAGTACCGATTAATAACTTGCCATGCTTTTTGGTCTCACCACCTTCCTGTTCCTTGATTAAAGGTTTTGCTACAGCACCTATTTCATCCAGCATTTCTCCGGCCAGTACCAGTTCAGGCAGGAAGTATTCACCTTCTTCAAACAGTTTGCCGACCTTGTCCATTGCTATGCGGCATAGTTCGAGTACGCGTAATGGATCTTTACCATCTTCCAGTAGCATTTTTTTAGCCAGTGGCAGCGCTTCGTCTTCTTCCATTTCGGCCAGTAAATCAACCAGTTTTTGTTCTTCTTCTGTCATATCGCTCATGAGTATTTCCTCGTTGTGTTATACAGTTTTCAGGTGTGGCTCCTTACGAAGCCCGGGTTCAATAATTATGTCGATTAGCACATCTTCGTTGAGGTGGACCTGTGACTGAGGGCTTTCATAGCGAATGACTCAGTTGATGAGCAGGGTAAAATGCCGTTCATCATTGACTGGAAGTGAAACAGGGATTGCAGTCAAAAGCTGGTACATCCAATCAGTCTCGGGTCAGTTTATGTTAAGCCTGGCTGGCTTGTTCCTGTTTGATCATTCGGTCAATGATGCGTCGAGAGTGAACACCACCTGCATCTATATCCAGCTTTAACAGTCTTCTATCAGAAAAATGTGTTTGCAGATTTTTTTGCTGTTGTTCGAGCATTTCCAGGTCTTCGGCAAAAATGCCACCCTGTCCTTCACGAATGGAATCGGTTAAAGCCTGATCCTGAGGCTTGAAGTTTCTTGCCATGCCCCAGAAATACCACATAGAGGTTTCAGTTTCGGGGGTTATAAAATCAACGACCACACTGCTGACCTTATGCTTATTGTCAGCATCAATGCCACCATGACCAGCATGCGCGACACCCACATCGATCATGACATGACTGGGTGGAGTAAAACGACAAATCTGCCAGCGATCAACCGGGACATCATGTGCCAGATCATTGGCTTTAAGTGCGGCCTGCCAGAATGGCGGTGCCATAATGTTATCCATGATGCGACTGGTGATGACCTTGTCACCATCAACCGTTGTATTAACGGGTGCCTCGTCGATTTCTTTTTGACCGATACTGGTGGAATGCACGTAAGTTTCGTGTGTGAGGTCCATCAGATTATCTATCATCAGGCGGTAATCACACTGGATATGGTACAGGCCGCCACCGTAACCCCAGTCAGGGTTGTCTGCCCATTCTAATACTGGAATCAGGCTGTCATCCGCCGCGTCAGCATCTCCGGGCCAAACCCAGATAAATCCATAGCGTTCTACTACCGGGTAGGCATGTACACAGGGGAAGGTATTTACGCGTTGTTTGGGCATGGAATCTGTTTTGCCATCACTGCCCATTTTGAGACCGTGATAACCACAGACCAGCTTACCATCTTCAAGTTTGCCGAGGGATAAAGGAGCGCCACGATGTGGGCAAAAGTCTTCCAGAGCAACTACCTTGTCTTCGCTATCGCGGTAGAAAACGATTTGTTTACCGCAGATTTGTCGGCCTAATGGTTTTTCAATAAGTTCATCAGGGGTGCAGGCAACATACCAGGTGTTTTTGGGAAACATAGTGAATATCCTCCAGCTTGTTTGTATAATTGGATCCAATAAGACCATAGCTTTAAATTTTAATCAAGTGGCTTGATATCAAAATTTCATTCCGAATTATAATTTTATATAGAATATAGCGCTTTAAATAGCTTGTTATAACGTAACTCGCTAGTTATTATTAGAATAAGTACTGGTATAGATACCAATTTGCATACCTTTTAAATTGGATCCAATATGGCGAAACCTTCAAAATAAGAATAAGTGTTAATTGAAAGGTAATGGTTAAAATGTACAAAATAACGAATATGAGAAGAAACTATGGCTAAACAGGGACAAAGAGTCTTAAGTACATTACGACAGATGATTCTTTCAGGAGAATTGTCTGCCGGCGCCCGACTGGCTGAAATTCCTACAGCCGAGAGACTGGGTGTATCGCGTATGCCGGTTCGCATAGCTTTTCGAACCCTGGAGCAGGAAGGTCTGTTGACCAAACAACCCCGTCGCGGTTATCGCGTGAGAGAGGTGACACAGGATGAAATCACGGGCTCGATTGAGGTAAGGGGAGTACTGGAAGGACTTGCAGCCTGTCAGGCTGCACAGAAAGGTCTTTCTGAAACTCAGCGAGAAGGCTTGCTAGAGTGTCTGCTTGAAGGTGATGCGCTTTTCTACAAAGGCTATGTTACCGAAGAGGATCTTGAGGCTTATCACGATCTGAATATGCGCTTTCACGCCATTATAATTGAAGCAAGTGCCAATACTGCGATTAGTACAGCTCTGGCGAGGGATGAGCACTTACCCTTTGCTTCGGCAACTGCACTGGCTATAGATCGAAATAATCTGGAGCTGGAGTATCGACGTTTCAATTTTGCCCATATGCAACATCATGCTGCTTTCGGTGCTATTGTTCATGGTCAGGGCGCCAGGGCTGAAGCCATTATGCGTGAACATGCCAATGCCACACTCAACTATGCTGAACTATTTACTTCTGCTAGCGAAAACAAGCGTAAGTTTCGTGTGATCAGCGCTTAGGAAGTGGAAGCATAAGCAGGCTGCTGTTTTGGGCTTTCTCCACCCCTGTACTGATCTGGGCTTTATCCAGATTCGAATATCTATCTCAGTATAAAAAATCTTTAAATTGATCTGTGGCTTCTTAAGAGAATCCACGTGATGCGTCAATTTGTTGAGAGATAGAGGTATCTATAAGCGTCAATTTACTGTCACAATCCTTCCTGAAAACTATGATTTAGTTTTTTTATTCCTCAAAGTATTTTTATTAACTATATAAGTAATTGAAATATCAGGTAATTGTCTAACTTGTGTTGGGCAGTTTTTTTATGGCATCAACTTTGCTTGAACAGAGTTGGTATAGATAGGAGAGCTGTAATGGCTGAAGAAGAAAAAGCTCCAGAGGAAGAAACCACTGGTAGTAAAAAGAAACTGATCATCATTATTGTTGGGGCACTACTGCTGCTAGGCATACTAGGGGGTGTAGCCATGATGTTTTTGGGTGGCGATGATGAAGCTGCTGCTGAGGTGGTGGTAGAAGATACTGGACCCGAAAAAGGAGATGCTATTTATATGGAATTAAAGCCGTTCACGGTTAACCTCTCGGCAGATGATACGGTGGGCTTCTTACAGGTACAGATTCAGGTGCTTACCTATTTCTCTCAGGTATCTGAACAGTTGGAAAAACATAGACCACTGATTCGCAATAACCTGACATTACTTTTTGCGCAACAAAAATCTAATGATTTGCGCACTCCAGAAGGCAAAGAGGTTTTACAGGGAAAAGTACTGGAAACTATTCAGAGTGTGATAGACAAATACGGTAAAGGTGGTGAAGTGGACAACGTGTTTTTCACCAATTTTGTCATGCAATAATCTAACGGCTGAGAATTAGCGTGAGTACAGACATATTAAGTCAGGATGAAGTCGATGCCCTGTTACACGGGGTAGACGATGGTGCGGTAGATACATCCATCGAAGATGATATGGCGGATGGGGAAGCGCGCGCATTCGATTTTAATAATCAGGAACGCATTATCAGGGGGCGCTTACCGACCCTGGAAATGATCAACGAACGTTTCGCGCGTTATTTTCGAGTCAGTTTTTTTAACATGTTACGTAAGACGCCTGAGATATCAATCAATGGTATCCAGATGATTAAGTTCTCTGAATATATACATACCTTGTTTGTACCTACCAGTTTAAGTCTGATCAAGATGCAACCTCTAAAAGGTACCGGCATGATCATGCTGGATCCCAAGCTGGTTTTTATCATCGTGGATAATTTCTTTGGTGGCGATGGCAGCATTCACGCCAAGATAGAAGGGCGGGAGTTCACCAGTACTGAATTACGTGTTATCGAAAAGGTTGTGCACATTTGTTTTGACGACCTTCAGAAGGCCTGGGAGCCTATCATGCAGGTTGATTTTGATTACCATAATCATGAAGTGAATCCTCATCTTGCCAATATTGTAAGCCCTACTGAAGTAATTGTTGTTTCCAGTTTTCATATAGAACTGGAAGGTGGTGGTGGTGATATCCATGTGGTGTTTCCTTACTCTATGATCGAACCGATTCGTTCAGTACTGGATGCGGGAGTGCAATCAGATATGAGTGAGCTGGATGATCGCTGGTCGGTTTTATTAAAAGAAGAATTAATGCATGCCAAGGTAGAGCTGACAGGAATATTTACCGAAAAAGAGCTCAAGTTATCAGATCTTATTAATCTACAGGCTGGTGATATTATTCCTATTGATATGCCTGAACAGGTTCTGCTGATGGCTGATGATATGCCTGTTTTTCGAGGCCAATATGGTGCTCACGATGGTAACGTGGCTGTTCGCCTGGAAAATGTGTATGAGTTGTGTGATCCGGACGACCCGCTGATGAAAAAATTGAATTCAAAAGACAATGGCAAGATGGAGATTTTAGCCATGTCCAAAAGAAAACTTGGAGAGGCAAAGTGATAAAACACGAGCTGGAGAAAATGAAATGAATGATGAAACAGAAGACGTAGTTGATCAGGATGCCATGGCCGATGAATGGGCTGCCGCAATGGAAGAGCAGGCTATTGCTGAAGAGGAAGTAGCTAAAGTCGAAACGCAACCTTTAGGTCACGAACAAGTCCAGCAGGGTGATGTGAATCTGGATGTTATTCTGGATATTCCAGTTACAATTTCGATGGAAATTGGACGTACCAGAATTAGCATCAGAAACCTGTTACAACTGAATCAGGGGTCTGTAATTGAGCTGGATAGACTTGCAGGTGAGCCCATGGATGTGCTGGTTAATGGTACCTTGGTGGCGCATGGTGAAGTGGTTGTAGTTAACGAAAAATTTGGTATCCGTTTGACTGATGTTATCAGTCCTGCAGAACGTATCAAGAATTTGAAGTAGTCGATCAAAACGATGAAATCAATATTATTCACAATGCTTTTGATCCCCGGCCAGATCATGGCACAACAGGAGGCGGATAAGCCTGTTGCTGTTGACCCGGTTTCATCGGCTTACCTGATAAAATTAAGTTTTGGATTACTCGTGGTTGTCGGACTGGTTTTTTTTCTGGCCTGGTTGGTCAGAAAAATGCAGTTGGTGCAAAGCTCTAATCATGGCTTGATTAAAATTGTTAGTGCTATTTCAGTCGGTCAGCGTGAACGCATTGCACTAATACAGGTTGGTGAAGAACAATTGCTGATTGGGCTCACACCGGGCAGGATTGACAAATTACATACACTGCAAAAAACCATTCAAACGGATGTTAAATCAACGCCTGCAAGTTCATCTTTTCAACAAAAGTTTCAACAACTTTTAAATAAGGAAAAATCCGATGCGATTAATTAATCTCATTGGTGTTTTATTAATTTTCACTGCTTTACCAGCAGAGGCGCAGGTAGCGGGAATTCCTGCTTTGAGTGTTACTGGTGGTGCAGCAGATGGCCAGACCTATAGCGTAACGCTGGAAATTCTGGCACTGATGACAGTGCTAACCGTGTTACCTGCAATCTTGCTGATGATGACTTCATTTACACGTATCGTCATTGTGCTAGCCATACTTCGTCAGGCAATGGGTACGGCTTCCTCTCCATCAAATCAGATCATCATTGGACTGTCGCTTTTTCTTTCGTTATTTATTATGTCTCCTGTTTTACAGCAGGTGAATGATCAGGCAGTGCAGCCTTATTTGCAGGAAAAGGTTTCGGCGATAGAGGCCATCAAAGTAGCTGTAGGGCCGTTCAAAACCTTTATGCTGGCACAAACTCGTGAAACAGACATTCGCATGTTTGCAGATATTGCCGGTATCGAATCTATTGCTTCACCAGAAGAAACTCCACTTAGATTACTGCTGCCAGCGTTTGTTACCAGTGAGCTTAAAACCGCTTTTCAGATTGGGTTTATGATTTTTATTCCTTTCGTCATTATCGACCTGGTGGTTGCCAGTGTGTTGATGTCGATGGGTATGATGATGTTATCCCCTCTGATTATCTCCTTGCCATTTAAGCTGATGTTATTCGTGCTGGTGGATGGCTGGGCATTGATTATGGGTACCCTGGCATCGAGTTTTCTGGTCAATGGTTGAGATTGTGAAAGATGAATGCTGATACCGTCATCGATCTGGGTCAACAGGCTTTATATGTCATTGTCATGCTGGCTGCACCCATGCTGTTAGCAGCTCTAGCTATTGGTCTTTTGATCGGTATGTTTCAGGCGGCTACCCAAATTAATGAAATGACACTCAGCTTCATTCCTAAATTATTGGTACTGGTGTTATCAATAATGGTTGCCGGTCCGTGGATGCTGGATACTCTGTTGAATTTCACGCGCCGACTTTATTTAAGTATACCGAGTCTGTTAGGTTAGCTATGGACGTTGATGCAGCACAGGCTACCGCTTTTGTTGGCTCACTACTCTGGCCCTTTATGCGTATATCGGCTATGTTGATGGCCATGCCTGTGATTGGTACCCGTCTTGTTTCTGTGCGAGTTCGTGTTGTTCTGGCAATTTTACTCAGTTTTCTGGTGCTGCCTCTTTTACCCGAAATGCCCGCGGTTGAGCCGCTATCGGCAGCTGGACTAACCATCTCAATCCATCAGGTTCTGATAGGTCTGGCGATGGGCTTTATTCTGCAAATGGTTTTGGGTGCTCTGACTATAGCCGGTGAAGCCATTGCTATGACCATGGGGCTGGGTTTCGCTTCCATGGTAGATCCTGCAAATGGTGTCAATGTACCGGTATTGTCTCAGTTTTTTCTGATTATCGGTACGCTACTGTTTCTTTCTCTGGGTGGTCATTTGATGGTGATTCAGTTGGTGGTCAGTAGTTTTCAATCTATTCCGGTTGGCTTTGAAGGTATTACGCGGGATAGCTTCTGGGTGATTATCAGTTTTTCCAGTCAAATGTTTATCGCTGCGATATGGATTGCTTTGCCAGCGCTTATCTCCATTCTGGTTATCACACTGGCCATGGGTATCATGACCCGCGCAGCACCACAGTTGAATATATTTTCGGTCGGTTTTCCTGTCACTATGTTGATGGGGTTTATCATTATGATGCTATTGATACCCACGATACTGCCTCGCTTTAATCAGTTATTGCTGATGGGCATGCAGGCCAGTCAAAAGATTGGGGGTCTGTAATGGCTGAAAACGATACCAGTCAGGAAAAAACCGAACAACCGACGCCGAAAAAACTGCGAGAGGCTCGGGAGAAAGGGCAGGTACCACGCTCCAAGGAGCTAAACAGTATGACCATCATGGTAGCCGGTGCAATGGGCTTACTGCTGATGGGGTCTTATATCATTGCTGCATTATCTAAGCTGATGACCAACGGGTTCAATTTAAGCCGTAGAGAAATACTGGATACATCGTCAATAATTATTCGTTTTGAAAATGCAGTTTACGATGCCTTTCTGGGATTGCTGCCATTCCTGTCTTTGATGGTTATCGTCGCTATACTGACCCCTTTGATGCTGGGAGGGTGGTCTTTTAGTGTTGACCAGATTTCATTTAAGGCTGAAAGAATCGATCCCATTGCCGGGTTAAAGCGAATTTTTTCGGCACGCGGCTTAATGGAACTGGTTAAGGCACTGGCTAAATTTCTGGTGGTGTCTTTCATTGCAGTTACATTTATGTGGTCAAATGCAGATGAGTTTCTGCATCTGGGACAGGAGCCATTTATGCAGGGCCTGACTCACGGAGCCTGGCTGTTTGGTTATGCTTTTCTGGTGATGTCTCTGGCGCTTTTATTAATTGCTGCCATTGATGTGCCATTCCAGCTTTGGGATCACAGTAATAAGCTGAAAATGACCATGCAGGAAGTACGCGATGAAATGAAAGAAACTGAGGGCAGACCCGAGGTTAAGTCTAAAATTCGTGGATTACAGCAAGAGATGGCTCAGCGCAGAATGATGCAGGATGTCCCTACGGCTGATGTCATCATCACCAACCCAACCCATTATGCGGTAGCACTCAAGTATAACCCTGAAAATATGGCGGTACCTGTTGTAGTTGCCATGGGTAAAGATTTGATTGCATTTAAAATCAGAGAGATTGGACAGGCTAATGGTGTCGAGATTTTTGAAGCACCTCCACTGGCAAGAGCTCTCTTCGCACATTCTAAACTGGGTCAGGAAATACCTGGCGAACTGTATTATGCAGTGGCTCAGGTGCTGGCCTTTATCTTCCAGTTACAAAATGCTCGTAAGCATGGACTGGAAATTCCGGATCGTCCTGATCCCTTTGTACCAACCGATGAGCAGATATAATTATGGCTACGCTTGTTCAAAATATCAGAGGAATTAACACACAGGGTCTGGCAGCCCCGTTACTGGTTATCATGATGCTGGCAATGGTGGTGATTCCGTTGCCGCCGATGGCATTGGATATGTTGTTCACCTTCAATATCGCCTTCGCCCTGATCGTAGTACTGGTGTCGGTTTATGCAATGCGCCCCCTCGATTTTACGGTGTTCCCGACCATATTGCTGGTAGCTACTTTATTACGTCTGGCATTGAATATTGCGTCTACCCGGGTGGTGTTACTGGAAGGGCATACTGGTACAGCTGCAGCTGGTAAAGTCATTGAAGCCTTTGGTGATTTTGTTATCGGCGGCAACTACGCCGTGGGTCTGGTGGTGTTCGGGATTCTGGTTATCATCAACTTTGTGGTGGTCACCAAGGGTGCAGGGCGAGTGTCTGAGGTGAGCGCCAGGTTTACTCTGGATGCGATGCCCGGTAAACAGATGGCGATTGATGCTGACCTGAACGCCGGTTTATGTACCCAGGATGAAGCGCGCGCACGTCGTGCTGAAGTTGCTCAGGAAGCAGATTTCTATGGTTCTATGGATGGTGCCAGCAAGTTTGTACGTGGTGATGCGGTGGCAGGTATCTTAATCCTGTTTATCAATATTATTGGTGGGCTGGCGATAGGTATCCTGCAGCACGATATGGCAGCCTCGGATGCATTACACAACTATACCTTGCTGACTATTGGTGATGGTCTGGTGGCACAGATTCCTTCTCTGGTACTATCAACCGCAACAGCCATCATCGTCACCCGGGTATCGGCCTCCAGCGAAATGGGTGGCCAGGTGTTTGATCAGATGTTCCAGGACCCTCGAGCGTTGATTGTTACCGCTTCGATTCTGACTTTAATGGGCATTATTCCCGGCATGCCTAATTTTGCTTTTCTGACTCTGGCCGCTATTTCTGGTGGTTTGGCTTACAGCATCAATAAAAAGAAACAACGTGCTGCTATCGAAGAAGCTGTTGCACCCGAAGTCGCTGCTCCACCCGTACAAAAAGAACTCAGCTGGGATGATGTTAAAACCGTCGATATGATTGGCCTGGAAGTCGGTTATGGCTTGATACCACTGGTAGATGAACGCCAGGGTGGTGAGTTGATGACGCGTATTAAAGGGGTACGCAAGAAGCTGTCTCAGGAACTGGGTTTTCTGGTTCAGTCTGTGCATATTCGGGATAATCTGGATTTGCCACCCAATGGTTACCGCCTGAGTATGCTTGGCGTGCCTATGGGAGAATCTGAAGTCATGCCGGGTAAGGACCTGGCGATTAATCCGGGTACCGTGTATGGCGAGTTAAGCGGAGTAGCTACCAAGGATCCTGCATTTGGACTGGATGCTGTGTGGATTGACCCTGCACAACGTGATCATGCCCAGACTCTTGGGTATACAGTGGTTGATGTGTCGACCGTAGTGGCCACCCATCTAAGCCAGATGTTACAGGAAAATGCTCATGAAATGATCGGGCATGAAGAAGTACAGGAATTGATGGAAGTGCTCAAGCGTAACGCACCCAAACTGGTTGAAAATCTTACTCCTAAACCATTGTCACTATCTGTCATCGTTCGTGTACTGCAGGCCTTGCTACAGGAACAGATTTCCATCCGGGATTTACGCACAATAGCCGAAACCCTGGCGGATTATGGTCAACACAGTCAAGATCCCGGCGTATTAACCGCTCAGGTACGTGTTGCATTGGGGCGTCAAATCATACAAAGCATCTATGGAATGGCTTCAGAGCTTACTGTGATGACGCTACACCCCTCTCTGGAACAGATTTTGCAGCAGTCTACACAGGGAGAAGGTGGCAAGGTGATGGCGTTTGAGCCAGGCCTTGCCCAGATGATGCATAACTCGCTCAAGGAAAGTACGCAAAACCAGCTTGCCAAGGGACAGCCTGCGGTATTACTGGTATCACAAAATATACGTGCTTTCCTGGCTCGCATGGTGCGACACGGTATTCAGGGGCTACATGTTCTGAGTTATGAAGAAATCCCGGAAGATAAACAGATTAAGGTAATAGCCAGCGTTGGCAATCCGGCACAGGCTCAAGGTCAGGGTCAGTAAACAGGCTGGATAACTTTATAAGACGAGCACAACATGAAAATCGGGTGTAGTGATGAGAATTAAGCGTACATACGGAGCCACCATGCGCGAGGCACTGGCGCAGGTGAAGCTGGAGCAGGGCCCAGATGCGGTGATTCTGGGGAACAAGAAGGTGCCTGGAGGCGTGGAAATATTATCCGCTATCGACTTCGATCATCGTCAGGTTGATGCCTATGCCGGTAATCCTTCGATCCCTTTATCGGGAGCGGTTTCTCAATCGAACTGGCAAACTGAAACCCAGCAACAGCCTATGCAACAGGCCGCGCAACAATCGACTGTGCAGACCGCACCTGTATCTATGCCTGATTTTATTCTTGATCAGAATAGTGAAGGGAGAAAAGAACCCACACTGGGTATGCCAGCTTCGGTTATTCCCATGCAACGCAGAACATCCGCCCCTGAACCCGTTACACCAGCGAAAACAGAACAGACTAAGCCTGCCATGCAGGTAAGAACTAAACAGAATACGAGTACGCCCAACTCTAGCACAAAGCCCAGGCCTGCAGCTGCGAAAAAGACTGTCGCTCAGAAAACGCTTCCTGTCGAAGAAGAGGTGATTGCCCGCGCAGCTCAGGCTGATAAGTTATTGCAGAACTTGCGTGGTAATGAATATACCCGAAGTTCACCACAAGTCGATTCAAACCCGATGATTGATCAGGTTAAGGAGGAGTTGAAAAATCTACGTGACTTGATGGAAAGCCAGTTAAATGTGCTGGAGTGGGATCGCTTTAATCAACGCCACCCCGTGCGTTCTGTGTTGCTTAATCTGATGACCGAGCTCGGATTGGGTACGGACATCTGTGAAATGATCTTCGAAAAACTGGGTGTATTGAATGATGATCCACATAAGGTCTGGCAGAAAGCTCTGGGTATTCTGGCTACTTCTATCCCTATACAACAAAACGACTTTCTGACCCGGGGAGGACGCATAGCTCTGATCGGATCAACTGGTGTCGGTAAAACAACCACCATTGCTAAACTGGCAGCTCGTTTCGCGCATGCCCATGGTAAACGTTCGGTGGCACTCATCAGTACCGATAACTTCAGAGTAGGGGCTCAGGATCAATTACAGCATTTTGCGCGCCTGCTTGAAATTCCATTACTGACGGCTAATAACAGTGAAGAGCTTACCGACAGTCTTAAAATGCTGGAAGATAAGCATCTGGTATTGATTGATACTGCGGGAATGAGTCAAACCGATGTACGCCTTTCAGAACAGTTCCATAAATTACAGCATGGTTCGCCGGAGATTGAGCCTTACCTGGTGTTGTCAGCCAATACCCAGTTAGCCGCATTAAATGAAACCGTGAAAAGTTTTTCCAGGGTGAAACTGGCTGGTACCATCGTCACCAAGCTGGATGAGTCTGCCAGTCTGGGCGGTATCATTACTGCTTCAATAAGACATCAGCTTCCCATCTTGTATTGTGGAACCGGGCAAAGAGTGCCAGAGGACCTACAAATGGCCAAGAATCATAGACTGGTGAGTAAAGCAGTCTCATTGATGCAGAGTTATACCGAACAGGTGGACAAAGAAACGCTGGCATTCCGCTATAATCATTTGATTTCAACAAGTAAGGGTTGATCAACATGGATCAGGCTCAAGGTCTAAGGCAGATGAAGAATCAAAAGCCGGTTCAGGTAATAGCTATTACCAGCGGCAAAGGTGGTGTCGGCAAGAGTAATGTATCAGTCAATCTGGCTGTTGCATTAGCTCAAGCGGGACAGAACGTGATGGTCATGGATGCAGATCTGGGGCTCGCGAATATTGACGTACTACTAGGCCTGACAACAGGATATAACCTGTCGCACGTTATCAATGGTGAGTGTACACTGGATGAAACCCTGATAGATGGCCCAGCAGGGATCAAGATTATCCCGGCTTCATCAGGTACGCGTGAGATGGCTGATTTAAACTCAGTTCAAAACGCAGGCATTATTCGCGCCTTTTCAGATTTGACGGCTCCCATCGACACGCTTTTGATTGATACTGCGGCCGGGCTGTCTGACTCTGTAGTGAGTTATGTGCGTGCAGCTCGCGAGGTGGTGATTGTGGTGTGTGATGAACCGGCCTCTATTACTGATGCTTACGCTATGATTAAGGTAATGAAGCGTGACTTTCAGGTACAAAGATTTCACGTTTTAGCCAATATGGCACATAGCATTCAGCAGGGACGTGAGCTATATATGAAGTTAGCAAGAGTAGCCGACCAGTATCTTGATGTGACACTCGACTTTATTGGTTCGGTGCCTTATGACGATTACTTGAGAAAAGCGGTTCAAAAACAAAAGTGCGTACTAGAGATGTACCCCCGAAGTCCATCAGCGATGGCGTTTCGCAAGATAGCGCAGAAGACTCTGAGTTGGCCGGTTCCGAGAACGATGGAGGGTCATCTGGAGTTTTTCATCGAGAGACTGATGGATTACAGTGGCAACAGCGAGGCCATGGGCTAATGAACGGCCATGCCATGTATGCTGAGGTGGAGCGATATGGTGAAGATAATATCGTTGCGCGTCATGCTGCACTGGTGAAACGTATCGCCTTTCACCTGATTAACCGTATGCCGGATCATGTTATGGTGGATGATTTGATTCAGGCAGGCATGCTAGGATTATTAGAAGCGGCAAGTAATTTCGACGCCAGCCAGGGTGCAAGCTTCGAAACTTACGCCGGCATCCGTATTCGTGGTTCGATGCTGGATGAAGTGCGCAAGCTGGACTGGACCCCACGATCAGTACATCGCAAATCTCGGGCGGTAACTGAAGCAATCAGAAAAATTGAGCACCACAAGGGCAGTGATGCTACGGATCAGGAAATCGCCAGAGAGATGGGAATCAGCCTGTCCGAATACCATCAGATATTGATGGATACCAATAGCAGCAGAGTATTCAGTATTGATGCTTTGCAGGAAGAAAACGATTATCAGGTGTCGGCGGCGAACCAGGATTCTCCTTTCGAACAGTTAAGTGATACTGAGTATCAAAAGCTTTTAGCAGAAAGTATTCGCAGCCTGCCGGAAAAAGAGCAGTTAGTAATGTCTCTTTACTACCACGATGAATTAAATTTCCGTGAAATCGGTCAGGTACTTGATGTGAGTGAATCTCGAGTTTGCCAGATACATGGTCAGGCCATGCTGCGTATTAGAACAAAGATGTCGGACTGGATATCCAGCCGCTGAATCCGCATATTCAGGTTAGGGTTAATTTGCGGTATTTAATCTATAATACACCTGTGGAAATTGAATTTTATATTATGCTTAAACAGCCGATAACTTTTAATGAGAACGATTGACTTATGAATGTATGCAATAGTCGGAGGTTGCATGGATAAAAATATGAAGATTCTGATTGTTGATGATTTTTCGACGATGCGTCGTATTATCAAGAATCTGTTACGTGACCTGGGCTTTAACGATACCACGGAAGCAGATGATGGTCAGACTGCTTTGCCTTTATTAAAGACTGGAAAATTCGATTTTCTGGTGACTGACTGGAATATGCCGGGCATGGATGGCCTGACGCTGTTAAAAACAGTACGTGCCGATGAAAACCTGAAAGATATGCCTGTGCTAATGGTTACTGCTGAAGCCAAGCGCGAACAGATTGTCGTTGCAGCTCAGGCTGGAGTTAATGGTTATATCGTTAAACCTTTTACTGCGGCTACCTTGAAAGAGAAGATTGAAAAAATATTCGAGAGGCTAGAGGGATGAGTGAAACGAAAAATCCACAATACCTCAATGAAGAGTATACGACTCGACTCCATGAATTGGGGACTGCTCTGAATAACTCAGATAATGATTCAGCAGAACGTCTGATTGGTGAGTTAACCACGCTGAGAGAGTCTATGCTGTTTCAGGAGTTGGGTAAGATTACGCGCGAAATCCATGAATCAATAAATGCTTTCAGTGATGATGAGAGAGTTGTCGAACTCACCGAAGAAGAAATACCCGATGCCAAGGAAAGGCTAAATTTTATTGTGACTAAAACCGAACAGGCAGCACATAGAACCATGACCGGGGCAGAAGCTGCGATGGATGTGATCGATGAATTTACTGAAAAGGCTAATACTATTCAGCAGCGCTGGAAGAAATTTCGAACCACTGAATTATCCAAGAAGGAGTTCCTGGCCCTGAGTGATGATATCGATGTGTTTTTAGCATCTATCCAGCCAGAAAGCGATAAAGTTCGATCAAAAATGACCGATATAATGATGGCACAGGATTATCAGGACCTGACAGGCCAGATGATCAAACAAGTGATTAATATGGTGCAGGAAGTAGAAGAAAAACTGGTTAGACTGGTTGCTATTTCAGGTGCCAAATTGAATAAAAATGATGATAAGCATGCAGATGGTACCATGGCTCATGGACCACAGTTACCCACCGCAGACAAGGCCGAGGTTGCGACTAATCAGGATGAAGTAGACGATTTGCTGGCTAGTTTGGGTTTTTAAAATTCTTTGGGTGGAGTCACCCAGAGTTTAGGTATTTAACAGGTAAACCAATGGCAATTGATTTGGAAGATGAAATCCTGCAGGATTTTCTGGTGGAAGCCGGAGAGATTCTTGAAGGATTAAATGAGCAATTAGTCGATCTCGAACAGTCACCAGATGACTCCGATTTGTTGAACTCGATTTTCCGCGGCTTTCACACCATTAAAGGTGGAGGGAGTTTCCTGTCGTTGACCAATCTGGTCGAAGTCTGTCATAAATCTGAAGACGTCTTTAATCTTCTTCGAAACCATGAAATAAGCTTAAACTCAGACATGATGGATGCTTTTCTGCGTGTGCTCGATGAAGCCAATAGCATGTTCGAAGAAATTAGATCTGGAGAAGACCCTTCTCCAGCCGACCCGGCATTATTGCGTGAGCTAGTTACGATGCAAACCCCAGGCGCAGCAGTTGAAGAGTCTCCTGCTGAGCCAGAACCCGAACCCGAACCCGAACCAGAGCCTGAAATCGTTGAAGAAGCGCAAACAGAAGCAGAAAGTGAACCACGGCCAGATATTGAGTCAGTAACTAATGAGTTTGTCTCTGGTAAAGACGAGATAACTGACGAAGAATTTGAAAATCTGCTTGATGCTTTACATGGTTCAGGGTCAGCCCCTAAAGCTGTCGAAGTACCAGCAAAAGCGCCAACTGCAGCCACGGCCGATAAAGCTGCTAGTGATGAAATAACCGATGATGAGTTTGAAGCACTGTTAGATGAGTTACACGGAAAGGGGGCCAGCCCGACAGCGAAAAGCTCAAAAACGCCAGCTAAAGCAAAAACCGATAAAAAGGCTGAAGATAAGGATTCGGATAAGATTACAGATGATGAGTTTGAATCTTTACTGGATGAAATGCACGGTAAAGGTAAGGGCCCTACTAGCGCTGCAGACAGGCCTAAGCCTGCTACCCCCCCTGCTGCTGCCAGTAAACCGGCTGCAGCAGCTGCTAAACCTGTTGCAAAGAAAGAAAGCTCTATACCTAAGGGTGAGACCACTGTTCGTGTTGATACCGCCAGACTTGATGACATCATGAATCTGGTCGGTGAACTGGTACTGACTCGAAACAGATTGAATACCTTACGTCAGACCTTTGAGGATGAGCGCGTACACAAGGCTATATCCAGCCTGGATGTGGTCACTGCAGATTTGCAGACTGCCGTGATGAAAACTCGCATGCAGCCAGTGAAAAAGGTTTTTGGCCGTTTCCCAAGGGTAGTGAGAGACCTTGCTAGAAGCTTGAAAAAAGAGGTCTCACTGGAGCTTGAAGGTGAAGAAACCGATCTGGATAAAAACCTGGTCGAAGCGCTTGCCGACCCGCTGGTGCATCTGGTTCGTAACTCAGTAGATCATGGCGTTGAAATGCCAGATATCAGGGAAAAAGCGGGTAAGCCTCGACTGGGTGTTGTTGTACTTTCTGCTCAACAGGAAGGTGACCATATCCTGCTTTCCATAAAAGATGATGGCGCTGGTATGGATCCTGAGATATTGCGCAGTAAAGTCATAGAAAAAGGTTTGATGGATGCAGAGGCTGCAGCACGTCTGGATAATAAAGGCTGTTTTGACCTGATTTTTATGCCAGGTTTATCGACCAAGGAACAAATCTCTGATGTCTCTGGAAGAGGCGTTGGCATGGATGTGGTGAAGACCAAGATTTCTCAGCTCAATGGCACGATTGATATTGAGTCTGAATTGGGCAAGGGTACAGAGCTACGTATTAAAGTGCCCCTGACACTGGCAATTTTACCTACGCTCATGGTGCAGTTAGGGAGTAGAAAGTTTGCGCTTCCATTGTCGATTGTGAATGAGATTTTTGAGTTTAGTTCGAAGAAGGTCAGCGTTGTGGATGGCAGAGAGGTAGTGCTTAACCGTGGTAAGGCTCCTCCTATGTTTTATCTGCGTAAATGGTTACTCAGTGATCATGAAAAGCATGACGCTTATGATGGTGACCCGCATGTGATTATGGTTCAGGTAGGTAATGATTCGGTGGGATTTGTGGTCGATCAGGTGATTGGGCAGGAAGAGGTTGTTATCAAGCCTTTAGGTAAAATGTTACAGGGTTTACCCGGGATGGCGGGTTCCACAATAACAGGTGATGGCAATATTGCGATTATTCTGGATGTGCCAGGGCTGCTTAAGGCCTATACTTAGGATATATACAATTAAGGTAACTTAGATTAATTTAACTGATGTGCAACGAAATTTATTTTCAATATGAAAACCTGGGCAAGTATCAATCAAAAAGGCGGTGTAGGGAAGACAACTTCTGTTGTCAGCCTCGCGGGCCATTTGGCGAATACTGGTCAGCGCATCCTGTTAATTGATCTTGATCCACATGGCTCCTTAACCAGCTATATGGGTTATAACCCGGATGAGATTGATTCCGGTGTTTACTCCTTATTTGGCAACCCAACCACCAGTCCGGCAGAAATTGCACGCATGCTGTTGCCGACAAAGATAAAGAATACTTATCTGTTTGCTGCATCTACCGCTTTAGCTACCCTGGATCGCCAGATTGGTTCCAATCAGGGTGCAGGAAAAGGCTTAGTAGTGGCCAGGGCTATACAGGCAGTAGCCGACAAATTTGCATATGGATTGATTGACTGTCCGCCTATGCTGGGTATTTTAATGATTAATGCACTGGCTGCCAGTGATCAGATACTTATTCCAGCACAAACCGATTATCTGTCATTAAAGGGGTTGGAGCGTATGATGCATACCCTGGATATGGTCGAAAAATCACTACATAAGAAGACGCCGTATATGATTATTCCTACCATGTATGATCAGCGTACCAAAGCATCGGTGGATGCATTACAGAAGATGAAAGAAACCTACCGGTTTAATGTCTGGGGTTCTGTTATTCCAATCGATACCCGTTTTAGAGATGCAAGTAAAGTAGGTCTACCTTTGCCAACCATGGCGCCTTATTCGCGTGGATCTCTTTCCTACAAAAAATTACTGGACTTCCTGTTAGGAATTCAGGAACGTCATGATGAAGAAAAAAGACAATACTCTGCTTAAACCTGAGCAGGCTGTTGAGAGTTATCTAGACAATCTGCTACAGGAGATACCTGCTGAATCGTCTGAAGCTAAGCCGCTCGAACTAAAGGATAATATCGTCTTATTACCCGATTTCGAAATAGCGGAAGAAGTGAATGACCCTGCGGTGGAAGAAACTATTGAAGCGGATTCATCGACTATTGTTACAGCACATGAAGTAGCGGAAGAAGAGGAAGCTCCTCAAGAGTCAAGCAAAGAACGTAAGCTTGATTTTAGCTACCCTATTCAATGTTTGATGTTTCAAGCCGCCAATACCCAGCTTTCCATACCTCTCATCGAGCTTGGTAGTGTTGTTCCCTGGGTTGATAATATGACTCAACTGCCTAGTTCCCAACACTGGTCATTAGGTGTTTTACAGCATCGTGAGCGAAACATTCGGGTTGTGGATACGGCCGGCATTCTTAATATCAAAAAGTCTAATACTGATGAGAATCATCCTCGGCATATATTGGTGTTTGGTGAGGGAGACTGGGGTTTAAGCTGTGATTCACTAGGAGAAGTGGTAAATGTTGAATCAGATGATATCCAGTGGAGTGGGCCTAAAAGTCCTGGTTTAAACATGGGTACAATCAAAAGTTCTCTGGCTCAATTACTTGATCCCATAAAGGTTATGAGGTACCTGGATAGTGTTACAAGGTCCTAGTTAAAGCTTTTTTTCAATTTTCTGTTATACATTAATCATAAGGAATTCGGTTAATCTGTTTTTCAGGTGTATTGTATATATTTTGTTTTCTTAATTTATTGTTTGTGTTGCCGTTAACATAGACATAACGATTTTTTGGAGGTTACCAATGACCGATACTCAGAATGAATCTACTTCTTTACAGTGCGTTACGTTTACGCTGGAAGATGAGACCTATGGCATGAATGTGATGCAAGTACAGGAAGTGTTGCGCGAAGTTGAAGTCGCTCCAGTTCCTGGTGCTCCAGACTATGTTCTTGGGATCATTAATCTAAGGGGTAACGTAGTATCAGTGATAGATGCTCGTACTCGATTTGGTTTGCAGCCTAAGGAAAGTGATGATATGTCACGCATTATCGTGATTGAAGCGCAACAGCAAATTTTAGGCATTCTGGTCGATAGTGTGGCCGAGGTCGTTGATATTAATCGTGATGAAATCGATACCGCTCCAAATGTAGGTAATGCGGAAACTTCCAAATATATCGATGGTGTAGTAAGTAGAGGTGAAAAGCTGTTAATTCTGGTTGATCTTAACAAGCTGCTGACTCAAACTGAAATTGGTCAGGTTACAGGCTTTTAAAGATGGTCTCATGATGCCTGACCAAAACATCAAACCGTTATATCCTGTTTCACCGACCGCCAGTGTGCTGAAAAAAAAGAAAGCGCCGAAAAAAAAGTCATCTGGGGCAGCTACGGAAAACGAGAGAGATCAGAAACGGAAAAAAAAAGGCATAATCGATACCTACGCTTGATAATATATTCAGCGCTTTATAGCTTATCCATAAAATCCTTATGCTTACCGGAAAGTCGGTAGGCGAAACTCAAGACTTCCGCAATCACCAGGTATAGAGACTGTGGAATATGGTCTCCCAGATCTAGCTGCTCGAGTAAAGCAGATAACTCCTTATCTTCATATACCGGTATTTTCTCCGCTTCAGCGATACGGAGAATTTCATCAGCAATATTATGATGGCCTGTTGCTGTCACTACAGGTGCCTGCTCTCCATCATATTCCAGCGCTATAGCAAATTTGGGGGGGTGAGCCTCTTTATTCTCGTTCATGCTTCCAGGTCCAGCAGGTTATCGTTTGTCGCGTATTGATCCTTTTCACTGGGGGCAGGTGCTGGGCCATTAAAGCAATCAAATAATCCAAGCTCAAATCCTGCTTTTTGTAACTGTGTTTTGAATTCATTCATATGGTTCTCAATCAGGTTTTTGGTAGTAGCCTGATGGGCCCAGAAATTTGCTGAGATTTTACTGTCCTGCAGCAGTATACGGCTAGTGATCATACCCAGTAAGCCAAACTCAAATGATAGTTCGATCTCCCAGTATTGCAGGTTTTCATCGCTATGGGCTTTTTTCTTTTGCCTGACCTTTAACTGCAGGTCACGGCTTTCCTGATCTACCTGTATGGGAATATTCAGAAAAAGATTCAGTGGTTGCTGCTGCTCCAGTTGTAAGCGGGTTGAGCTTTGTTGTGTGAGCAACTGATTCAATGTCTGTTCGGACTGTTGTAACAATTCCAGTCTCAAGGTGTTGGATAACTCCGCGACAGGGCTGTCATTATGCAGCCTGCTTGTCACCTGTGTTGCGGGTTGCGGGAAAATTTCGCGGATGAGATGACGGAAACTTTCTGGTGTTTGTTTGAGTAGCAGAGATAAGTATTGAAGTTGTTGCCCCAGATTACCCATATTTCCCGGCATTTCAGTTTTGATTAATGCGAGATAGCTGAATATCTGTTGTAATGTCTGGGGCCTAATATTTTCTGCAGAGGCCAATGGCCTGGCCAGACTCATTAAAATCTCATTCAAAAGTCTGGTATTTGTAGCATTTACAGACGGAGTGGGGGGCCTGTTAGCGCCTGTCCCAGCGCTCTGTCTGCCCTGTTGTGCCAGTTCGGCTGTCTTAATATTGGCTCTATCAATTAAAGCAGTGCTTTTTGCACCAACCAGTTCACTGGCTACTTTTTGCAAAGAGCTTAGATTATATTGTTGTCCCTGCTGTAGCCCGCGCGGGATCAAGCTGGAAAGTGCAGTTTTTAAAATCGCCTGTGGTTGTATGCGAATTAACTGAAGCTGTGCTTTACCTGCATCTTTCAGGAACAGGGTTTCTCCTATTTGCAGGTTATCCTGGCGGTTAATCTGGATGATCTGATTGTTGATCTTTAAAGAAGTCAGGTTGTTGCTTTGTGCAACAACTTTCGCAGTCAACACGGTGTTATTCAGATTTTGGGCGATGGCTTTGAATTGTGCCTTGGGTAGAGTAAGTAGCCTGGACATATGCTGCTCAATCTTTAGCGTTGGCAGAGGTTTTAAAGTGGTTAATCTGGCCAGTATTTCATCACCTGTTTTTAACTGATCAGGTGCTGTACCAGTGATTTTTCCAAATGCTGTATCCAGTAACACCTGATTTCCCGCTTGCTTAACGACCACCGCTCTAAACAGGCCTGCCTGTTGAAGGTTTTGCAGAGTATCCTGAACCTTGGCAGTGCGAGCATCCAGCTGAACGCTGGGTAAAGTAGAGTTTATGGGTTGCATATGGGCAAAATATATCCGTGTTGGGTAATTCGCTGCCTCTTATTTAAGCTTATCTGAGTATAAATCATTAGTCTTATCTGGCGATATTTAGTAGACCAGACTGGCTGAGTCTATAAATTGACACCTTAACCTGATATCGGCAGATATCGCATAAAAATAACCTCACTACTTCTTTAATTTATGGGCATCAGCGCGCTACTTCTGTCAAATATATGGCGAAAATTGTTTTTAAAGAGTATTAGGTTGGTTAACTAATTGAAATTTAAGTAAATATTTATCTGGCATGATACTCGCATAATGAATACTGAATTAAACCTATATAAAAGAAGTTACTATGCCTCAGACTATATCTTTACCAGGAGAAAACAAATCTCCCTTACAGGTGATCGCCCTTGATTCGCGTAAATCAGAGCAGGTTGTTAGTGACAAGCAGTACTTAAAAATCCTGCAAATGTCGGACCTGCTTTCGAGGACACTGAAGCTGGAAGAGATGCTGAAGATATTTTCCAATGAAGTTGCTGCTCTCATTCCTCATGCAAGCTACCGCTACTCATCCGATCATCTAGAAAAGCCTATTAGAAGCGGTAATATTGGGCAACATAGTTTGAATTACCATTTAACCATTCAGCAAATGGACCTTGGTGAGCTCACGCTTTATCGTAAAACTCCTTTTAGTAGTAATGAAGTCTGTCAGTTTGAAGATTTACTATGCTCACTGGTACATCCGTTAAAAAATGCTCTGCTGTATCATGTTGCAGTAGAGTCCGCATATAAAGATCCTTTAACTAATATCAATAATCGTGCGGCAATGGATAAGATGTTACCACGTGAAATTCGACTGGCGAAACGTCATGATCACAGACTCGCGTTGATGATTATGGATCTGGATGGGTTTAAATCAGTCAATGATAATCTTGGTCATGATGTTGGTGACCGCTTACTGGTTCTGGTCGCTAAATCTATTCAGGATGTGCTAAGAGATACTGATATGCTTTACCGCTATGGTGGTGATGAGTTTGTCGCAGCTTTGCCATATACCGATGCTCAGGGTGCCATTGATGTAGCCAATAGAATACTTAATGTAATTCGAAACATTGAGCACTCTGATTTTGCTGAAAATATCCAGATAGGTTTGAGCGTGGGACTTTCAATGCTACATGCTGGAGATGACTTTGATCGACTGTTTAAACGTGTGGATCAGGCGTTATACCGCGCCAAAAAAGGTGGCAAGAATCGTGTTGTTATCAGCTAATCTGATTAACGTTGTAACTCAGATTAAAATTTCTCACCAAAATTATTCTCATACACTTAGAGTCGAATTAGTATTAATGCTAAAGTAGCCGATTAGTTGGCAATCTTGATGGGGTAGGCGTATTCTTTTGCGACTAATTCCTGGCACTGAATGGAATCAGCCGAAATATCACAATTAACCTCTTTTCATTATCTCTAACGCTATTTTTCTGGTAAAAAAGTGCTACGAACTGCTATGCTAAATAAATGGAATATCAGGGTCTTCAACTGAGTTAATCTAATCAAAATCATAACAGGAAACATTTATGTCAATTAACAGTACCGTGTCTGATGATGGCAAAATTATTACGATTGCCGTTTCAGGGAAATTCGACTTCCAGCTTTACGATGAATTCAGGGTCTCATATGTCGACACTCAGGGCACAGGAGTCGATTATGTCGTAGATCTATCGGGAACAGATTATCTGGATAGTTCTGCTTTAGGAATGCTTTTACTATTACGTGAACATGCGGGTGGAGAAGGCTCTAAAATCCAGATATCCAACGCATCACCTGATGTTAAAAAGGTTCTCGATGTTGCTAATTTCGGAAAGTTATTCGAAATAAATTAACCTAATGAGGTGAGTTATGAGCGATTATTCAGAAAAACGAGATTTCCAGAGAATGGCAATGGACTGCTCACTGGAATATACAATTAGTGCTGATGAAAAAACCTACCATGGTAAAATTAAGAATCTGAGCGCAAAAGGGGTGTTGTTTACTGGTGATAAGTCCATAGCTTTGGGTGTTCAAATTCAGATAACAGTTTCTCCTGTCAATGATATCACTCCCCCAATGGTGGCGGATGTTCGCGTAACACGTTGCGATCAAAATGATGATGAAACTTATTATGTGGCAGGCGAAATACTTCAGATTCTATAGGACGAGTTATCTGGAGTAGGTTCTCAGCACATAATTGCTGACCAGGGCTATAAAGTCCTCCGCAATACGGTCACCTTTTAAGGTTACCGTTTTAACGCCATCTTCATATACCGGAGCTACAGGTAGTTCTCCATTACCTGGCAGGCTAATACCGATATTCGCGTGTTTACTTTCGCCAGGCCCATTGACGACACAACCCATCACTGCCACATTCATTTTTTCGACGCCTGGATATAAGCCACGCCATTGCTGCATGGAGTCATCCAGTTGACGTTGTATTTTCTGAGCCAGTACCTGAAACAGGTTGCTACTGGTTCTTCCACAGCCGGGGCATGCTACAACAGTTGGGGTAAAAGAGCGTATCTCCAGGGATTGTAAGATATGTTGTGCGACCTTTACTTCACGGGTTCTGCTTTCACCAGGCTCTGGTGTGAGTGAAATACGGATCGTGTCGCCGATGCCTTCATCCAGCAAAATAGCAAGGGCTGCAGTAGAGGCAATCACGCCTTTATCGCCCATACCCGCTTCAGTTAATCCAAGATGTAAAGTATAGCTTGATCGCGTAGCCAGCTCACGATACACCGCGACCAGGTCATGCACATGACTCATTTTGCAACTGATAATGATTTTATCTGCGGCAAGCCCAATATCCTCAGCCATTTGAGCACTGGAAAGAGCCGATTCTATCACGGCCATACGGTTGATTTGATTGAGTGGTTGTGGCTGAGCAGAACTTGCATTCTGATCCAGTAGTTGAGCGAGAATTTGCTGATCGAGGCTGCCCCAGTTGACGCCGATACGCACCGGTTTCTGGTGGCGACAGGCTTGCTCGATCATGCTGTGAAATTGAATGTCACGTTTTTTGCCGCGCCCAACGTTACCGGGGTTGATCCTGTATTTTGCCAGCATCTGTGCGCAATTTGGGTATTTATCCAGTAGCTTGTGACCGTTGAAATGAAAATCTCCTACGATTGGAACCTGATAGCCGGCACTATGCAGTGCCTCAACAATCTGTGGTATCGCATTAGCTGCAGCTTCATTATTCACAGTGACACGTACCAGCTCAGATCCAGCATCGCTAAGCTGCTTTATTTGTTCAACACTGGCAATTACATCTGCAGTATCGGTATTGGTCATAGATTGTACGACTACCGGGTTATTTCCACCGATAGCGACATCACCGACAAGGACGCTATGGCGTCTGGGTAAGACATTTTTATTCACGAGTTTTTTCAATACGCTTTAAAGAGCGCGCATTATATCTAAAATTGATGCAAGGATATCCAGACAAATTCGATTAGTTAAATATTAGCTAAGGATTCTTTACTAGAGAACTAAACATGGTTAGCCTAATGCTTTAATTTGTTTTGGCTGTTTGTCCTTGTTTCAGAATATCAAAGTAATTGGGTTTGACCTCGACGATACCCTGTGGCCCTGTATGCCGACTATTAATCGTGCGGAAGCAGCGACCTATGAATGGCTACAGCGAAGCTATCCACGTGTCACTGATGCCCTGGATGAGCGAGGTTTACTTGAGTTTCGTAAGGCAGTGATGCGCAGTGATGAAGTTTATCGAATCGATCTTTCGCTGATGCGCAGAGAAATGCTGGCACAACTGGCACGAGAATTTGATTACGAAGTAGAACCTATGGTGCAGCAAGGGTTTGAGCTGTTTTATCGACTCAGGCACGATGTGAGCTTTTATGCTGATGTATTTCCGGTACTCGATCAACTAAAACCGCATTATCGATTGGGCTCTATCAGTAATGGCAATGCCAGTGCCGGGTTGACGCCTTTAAATGAGTATTTCGATTATTTTATCAATGCCGCCGACATCATGGCCCGCAAACCCGATATTCGTATCTACAGGCATTTTTGTGAGCAACTGAAGGTTTCTCCAGAGCAGTGCCTGTATGTTGGTGATGACCCGACTTACGATGTAGTCGGCGCTCGCGAGGCTGGTATGCAGACGGTTTGGGTCAATCGTGAATCTATGGCCTGGCCTGAAGATTTGCAGCGAGCAGAGGCTGAAATTACTGATCTTAATCAGTTGCTTGAGCTGGTACAGATCTAATTATGGCTCATCTCTAAAAACTTCTTCACCACTTTGTCCGCCAGTATCGGTTGTGCTATAGCGGTAGGATGTATGCCATCAGACTGCATATATTCGGGCTTACTGGCTGCAACTCCTTCCAGAAACCGGGGTAGATAACTGATTTTTAACTCAGCGGCAAGTTGTTGATAGATTTGCTGAAAACGTTGGTTATAGACAGGACCGAGGTTGGGTGGCAGCCTGACACCAATCATCATGACCTTGATATCCTGTGCTAAGGCGAGTTTTATCATCTCACGCAGATAGTTTTGAGTGCGGCCGAATGGAAATCCTCTTAAGCCATCGTTACCACCAAGTTCAATAATCAGGTGAGAGGGGGTATGCTGTTTTAATAAAGCGGGTAGTCGTTCATGCCCTCCCTGAGTCGTTTCTCCACTAATACTTGCATTGATGACGGTTATATTTGAGCCTTTCTGCTGTAATTTCTGTTCAAACAAAACCGGCCAGCTCTGTTCAATTGCGATATTATGTGCAGCACTTAAACTGTCACCCAGAATCAGAATCTTACCATTGGATAATTGACCCTCAGCTGAGCTTGAAGTCGACATCAGGCAGCACCATATAGTGACCACTATGGATAAAAAACTTGAAGAATGCATCATTGTCTCGAATCTTTGTAAAAAGGTAAAAGCACCCGAAGGTGACCTGACCATATTGCAGGACATTAACCTGAATGTGAAGTCCGGAGAGGTGATTGTCATTACCGGAGAAAGTGGTTCTGGTAAAACCACCCTGCTGGGGTTAATGGCTGGGCTGGATAGTCCGGATCAGGGAGAGGTGACACTGTTGGGAGAGTCATTATCCACAAAGAACGAAGAACAGCGTGCTCGAATACGTAATGGTCGGGTTGGCTTTGTGTTTCAGTCTTTTCATCTGGTAACGGGGGCGACAGCATTGCAAAATGTCATGTTACCTCTGGAACTCTCGGGACATATGAAAGCCCAGCAGCATGCAAAAGAGGTGTTGTGTGAAGTAGGGCTGGAAAATCGGATGAATACGCCAGTCGAACGCTTATCTGGCGGTGAGCAGCAGCGCGTTGCTATCGCCAGGGCTTATGCGGTGCAACCCGATATCCTGTTTGCCGATGAACCTACAGGCAATCTGGATGCCCACACAGGTGCACAGATTATTGATTTATTATTTAAATTACGTGACCAGCAAGGTAGTAGCCTGGTGCTGGTAACACATGAGAATCGACTGGCAGAACGAGGAGACCGAGAGATTAAAATGGCTCAAGGCAGTATAGTTGCATAAGGCCTGTACACACTCATGAGAAAATTATTGCCTCAAATACATTCATGGTGGCTACTTTGGTTAGCTGCGGTGATAACCATGACCATCGTGGCGGCCAGTCAGCTATTTACTGACCGTATTGGGCAATTGCTGGATCAGCAGGCCAGTGAATTACTGGCAGCCGATATGCTGGTCACTTCAAGCGAAAAACTCCCTGCATCGTTCACTACATTGACTGAAGAATATCAGCTATCAACCGCGCAAACAGTAGAATTACGCAGTGCGATATTTATTGGAGATAGCCCTCAACTGGTAGAAGTAAAGGCGGTCTCCAGCGGGTATCCTCTACGTGGCTCGCTGGAGCTAAAACGAGACTTATTGTCTGAGCCCAGGATTACCCGATCTATCCCAGAGCGTGGTGAGATCTGGATAGATAACAAACTCAAGAGTGAATTGAATAAATCGGTAGCCCTGGGCCACAGCAATTTATCTGCCAACTGGCTACTGAGCTATGAACCGGATCGGGGTGGCAGCCTGTTTAATCTGGCTCCGCGTATTATGATGAATCTAGAAGACCTCGCTGATACAGGCCTGTTAACCGAGGGTAGTAGAGCGAAGTATAAGTTACTGGTTGCAGGTGAAGCGAAGTCTTTACAGGCTTTTAAGAAAGCACTGGAAAGCAGATTGGAAGATGGTCAAAAGCTTCAGTCACTGGATAATGCTCGGCCTGAAATGCGTAATGCCTTGCAACGTACCAAAAAGTTTTTTTCCATGTCGATAACCATGACACTGGTGATTGCTATGGTAGCCATTGCCATCACCGCACGCTATGCTGCTTCACAGGAGTCAACCAAGGTATCGGTTATGCGGACTTTTGGAATTTCGAGCCGACGACTGATTTATTATTACGCCTGGCAAATCACTAAAATCTGGTTAATAGCCACCCCCGTTGGCTTGCTCATTGGTCTGATGGCACAGTATCCCCTGCAATGGGCGCTTGGATTCTGGTTCTCCAGCAGCCTGCCTGACCCCACCTGGCAACCTTTTGCTCTGTCAGCACTAGTTGGTCTGGTGAGTCTACTGGGTTTTAGTTTGCCCCCGTTATTAAATGTCGTTGATACACCACCTATGCAGGTATTGCGACAACTTACACCAAGAAGCAGTGGTGTGAAGGCGCTACTTTTTTCTTCTATTAGTATGGTAACCCTGTATCTGGTGCTGCTACTTATCGTGCCGGATTTTAAGATGGCTTCATTACTGTATTTGCTGATTATTGTCATCGGTTTATTCATTCCCGCAGTGCTGCGACTTTTTCTGTATCTATACAGTAAGGTTGGGCAACAGCGATTCTGGCTGAAATCGTATGCGCTGACCCGATTACTTAGTTATAACCGCAACGCCATCTTTGTCATGTCAGGGTTTAGTCTCACCTTGCTTTCGGTACTGTTGATATCACTGGTTAAAGATCAGTTGATTCATGAGTGGGAAACACAATTACCAGAAGATAAACCGAACTATTTTCTGGTTAATATCCCAACAACAGATGTCGATGGATTAACTAAATTCCTGAAAAAAAATGGAATCTCATCGTCCGGGGCCTATGCTCTGGTTCGAGCCAGGCTAAAATCCATTAATCAACAGGATATTAAAGAAGTAAAGTTTGCTAGCGAAAGAGGGCAACATCTATCTAACCATGTGTTCAATATCAGCTATAGTCAGGTATTACCCGCCGATAATGAGATAGTAAGCGGTGACTGGTTAGGACAAAAGGCAGATGGCAAGGAATTTTCGGTGGAACAGGGTATGGCTGAGAGTATGGGATTAAATCTTGGTGATACGTTAAAATTCACTGTTGCGGGAGAATTGTTCGAAGGCCAGATTAGCAGTATACGTTCGGTGGTATGGGAAAATTTTCGCCCCAACTTTTTTATTATAGGAACTCAGAAAGTGCTGGCAGATAAACCGCAGACCTGGCTGATGAGTGCTTTGATTAAATCCGATCAAAAACCCTATCTAAAAACGCTGGTGCAAACATTCCCCAGCGTTACGCTGCTGGATATCAGTGAAGTGATGTATCGTATTAAAGGGATTATCAATCGAGCCAGCCTGGCCTTACAGTTCTTTTTTATGTTTGCAATACTCGCAGCGGTTATTGTTTTACTTTCGGCATTAAATACTGCCAATAAGGATCGGCAGATGGAAATCGCTCTATTGCAGTCTCTTGGAGCGACAAATCGCGATAAATTGTTTTCTCAGGTTTTTGAGTTTGTTTTAATGGGTGCTGTAGTCGGTTTTTTTGCAGCGCTTTTCTCTGTATTAACCGGTTACATAGTAGGCGCATATTTATTTGATTTGAGTTTTGTATTCAAGCCAGAAATATGGCTATACAGTATTTCATTAGCTGTGGTTTCAATCACGGTATTGGGTACACTATTTATTTATCGCTCTTTCAATATCAGCCCTATGAGTCTGTTAAGAAGTTAGTATAAAAATAATATGTCAGAAAAAGATTTTGAATTCTATCGTCAGATCATTTCAAAAAAAATGGAATGGGATGATGATCTACAATTTGCTTTAGAACTTGCCTATAACGCAGAGTCCGTGGATAAATGTAAACCGCGTGCTCTGGATGCGGTATTACGGTTGATGGAATTTGAGGTCGATAAGCATACCGTGCTGGCTACTCTGGTGACTGACAGGGGCTTACACGGCAGCTTCTCTGAAGGTGAGATTAAATCCCGTTTTGGTGAAAAAGTAGCATCCCTGGCACATGGTATTATTGTCATCAATGATATGAAAGAGTGTAGCGAGCTTAATTTCAACACGCCAGAACAGGCCGAAAAATTACGCCGCCTGCTAATGGCAATAGTCAAGGATGTAAGAGTAATGCTGGTTAAGCTGTGCTATCGCGTTAGTCGTATGCATTTGTTAAAGCATTGTAGTTATGAACAACGTCACTGCATAGCTCGTGAAACTCTGGATATCTATGCGCCACTGGCAAACCGGCTGGGTATAGGTAAGTTAAAATGGGAAATGGAAGACCTGGCTTTCAGAGCTCTGGAGCCTTTAACGTTTAAGCGCATTGCAACCCTGCTTGAAGAGCGTCGAGCTGATCGAGAAAACTTCATCCAGCAATTTACTTCTGACCTTAAACAACATATTGCCAGTCAGGGTATTCAGGCTGAAGTTACTGGAAGAGTTAAGCATATCGTTAGTATCTGGCGAAAAATGCAGCGCAAAAAACTTGAATTTCATCAGTTATTTGATGTGCGTGCGGTTAGGGTACTGGTCGATACTGTGGCTGATTGCTACGCTGTACTTGGAATTGTACATACCAGCTGGCGCTCTATACCAGATGAATTTGACGACTACGTTGCCAATCCGAAAGATAATGGTTACCAATCTTTGCATACAGCGGTTATTACTGAAGAAGGCAAGGTGGTAGAGGTACAGATACGAACCCATGAAATGCATTCTAAATCTGAATTTGGTGTGGCTTCTCACTGGCGTTATAAAGAGGGAGTAGGCCTTGATGTCAGGATGGAAAAAAGCATCGCAGTCATGCGAGAATTGCTGGATGGATCAGACGAGAACGCAACCGATTTGCTGTCTGGTCTTTCCACGGAATTATCTACAGACCGTGTTTATGTTTTTACACCAAAGGGCAATGTTATAGATCTTCCTTATGGTGCGACACCACTTGACTTTGCCTATTCAGTGCATTCTTCAGTAGGGCACAGATGTCGTGGGGCCAAGGTGAATGGCAGAATAGTGAATTTAACCTATACCTTACAAACGGGTGAACAGGTTGAGATTCTGACTGCTAAAGAAGGCAGTCCAAGTCGTGACTGGATGAATAAAAACAGTGGATTCTTAAAATCTTCCAGTAATCGTGCCAAAGTCAGAAACTGGTTCAACCATCTGGATTTTGAACAGAATGTCATGGATGGTCGTGCTCTGTATGAACGGGAATTAAGTAAGTACAGTTTTAAAGATGTGGATCTAAGCGATATTATCAGGCATTTTAAACGACAGGAAGAAGATCATTTTTTTGCTGATATTGGTCGAGGTATTATTACTCCACCGCAGATAATTGGTTATCTGCAACATAAGGAAAGCGATAGGGATGAGGATCCTTTTAAGAAGCTTAAAAAATCTGAAACCCCTAAAAATAATCAACATGATGATATTGTTATTCAGGGCGTAGGGAACCTTCTGACGCAATTTGCTAAATGCTGTAAGCCAGTGCCAGGGGATGACGTTATAGGGTTTATTACTATAGGCTCTGGTGTGACTATCCATAAACGCGAATGCAATAATATGCTTTCATTACCTGAAGAGAAAAAGGCTCGCTTGATTGAAGTAGAGTGGGGTGATGGGAAGGGATCTTATTTTCCGGCAGAAATCTCAATGATGGCTTATGACCGCACTGGCTTATTACGTGACATAAGTAGTGTGCTGGCTAATGAAAAAATCAACCTTCTCAATATCAGTTCAACTACTGACAGAGCAGAACAAACTGTGCATTCCAAACTGAATATTGAAGTTGCCAGTGCTGAACAGTTGATTCTGGTAATTGATAAGTTGTCACAGATTAACAATGTGCATACTGTGAAGCGAATTAACTGATTGTGTGGTTTAGATGTAGTAGGAAAAATTATTAAACTGAATTTAACCTGACAGTCACTTCTACAATCCGGTAACTGTCAGATCGGGTTTAAACTAATACAGATTAAGTACTACACATTATTACTACTACAGATAATTGATTTAATTTGTAGCTGCCCCGAATAGCACTTACTTAAGGCTGATACTGCGTCATTGCGAGGAGCTTGCGACGTGGCAATCTCTTTTGGCAGTTGGTCTCAGCACGATTTAGAGATTCCATCCTCAGGTCCGTAAACGGCACATCCTTGTGCCACTCCTGCCGCGCTTAGTTTATGCCCTTTGGGTACTCGCGATGACAATTTTCCGTTAAGTAAGTGCCATTTGTATCTGCCCCCAGTTAATCTGTAAGGATGTGTGCTGATGGTCCGACAACCTTGATCAATCGAGTCTGACCATATTGATCCAACAAGACTACGCCCTGGCACTCTCATGTTGAGGCATTTTTCCCTCAGTTTACATTCTAAACAGCTAACGCCGTTTCCAATCGATTTGCCAAAAAATCCATCATCACCCGAATGCGTTTATTGTGTTGTACATCGCGATGACAAACCAGATAGATAGGTAATGATGGTAAGTTTATGCCAGCGTCGATCGGCACTAGCCCCTGTTGCTCACATATGGCTTTATGCGTGCCGACAACCCCACCTCCGGCTTTCGCCGTTGCCATGTGCATCGGCATGAAATCGCTGCGAAACTTGAATTCCTCATTGCGAATTTCCCAGCCTAAAGCCTGAGCTCCATGTTCAAACTGCTTATCCCGGTCATAACCTAGTAGACGGTGGGTGAACAGATCCTGCGGTGATGTTGGTGTGCCATGTTTATCGAGATAGGTCTGACTGGCGTAAAAGCCCAGAGGTATGTCAAACAGATGTCGGCTGATCAAGTCTAGCTGGGTAGGTGGGAACATACGGATAGCGATATCTGCGTCACGTTTGTCCAAGCTGGAAGCCCGGTTACTGACGTCGATTTCTACAGATAATTGCGGGAACTGATCCATAAAATCGGGCAGGATCTTTGGAAGATAGTAGAGTGATATGACTTCATTTGCACTGAGTCGGATACGACCCGACAACGTCTGTGCCTGGCCGTCCGCCAGCCGTTGTAATCGCTGCGCTGAAGACTGCATGCGCTTACATTCTTCCAGTAGTTCCGCTCCAAACGCTGTTAAGCGTAATCCTTGTGTGCTGCGATCAAACAGGATTTGCCCGAGTTGTTTTTCCATCGCGATCAGTTGCCTGCTTAACGTCGGTTGCGAAACGTTTAACGTAGTTGCCGCCTTACTGAGACTGCCCAGTTCTGTGATGGTGAGAAAGTATTGCCACCACTGCCAGTCGAAGTTATTCATTTATGAATATCCATCTGTATATTTTGTCAATTCAATATTTGATTATGAATCGTAGAATGAACTTATTGATTTAACAAAACAAGTGGGAATTCAGATGAAAACAGCATTAATTATTGGTATAGGCGGTAATTTCGGACAACAAATGGCATGTGCGTTGCGAGAGCAAGGTTGGCAGGTTAAGGCATTACTGCGCAATGCCGCTAAGGCGCCAGCCTGGTTGTCAGGTGACCAGATTGAAATCGGCAGTACGCAGAATAAAACAACCGTTGCGCAAGCAGCCAAAAGCGTTGATCTGATCGTTTACGCGGCTAATCCGCAATATCATCGTTGGCATGAAGAAGCGCTACAAATGTTGGAGCCAACGGTACAGGTAGCGCAAGAGCAGGGAGTGCGGATTCTGTTTCCGGGCAATGTCTACAACTTCATGCCGACTGAGCACAGAATCGATGAACATCAGGCCATGCGGGCCCCGACAGATAAAGGTGAGATTCGGATTGCAATGGAAGTGCGTTTGCAGAAAGCCAGCCAGAACGGCGCCAAAGTGACCATTGTTCGAGCGGGTGATTTTTTGGGCGAACAGATGCAAATGAGCTGGCTAGATCACATGTTGAAAGGAAAGAATGGCCACTATAAGTTAGCCATGCCACATGATGAGCACCATGTGCACTACTGGACGTACTTGCCGGATTTATGTGCCAATGCGGTGATGTTGATCAACAAATCATCGGCAGAATTTGAGGTTTGGCACGATCCCGGTCTGGCATTAACGACTCAAGATTGGCAACGGGCCTTTAGTGCGAATGGTTATTCGGTAAAAATCAGCGCGTTTCCCTGGTGGGTGTTTCGCTTTATTGCACCCTTCAACCCAATGTTGCGCGAAGTTCTCAAAATGCGCTACCTCTGGCAACAACCAGTAGTGCTGGATGGGACAAAAATGCAGTCATTGTTAGGTACACGGTTGCGCAAAACGGAAATTGAAAACATCGTGGCAGTTATGGTTAAACGCAGCCTTCATACCACCACGCAATTGAAGCAGGTGTAATCAGTCGATATAAAAAAGCGGGCTTAGGTCCGCTTCGGCTACTACCTGATTTGCGGTTAAGTGGTTAGTACAGTGCAATCACCCCTCTGTCGTCATTCCTGACAATTTGTAGACAATGTCAAATTTGATAAAGCTGATATTATTGCATTGTCGGTGCAATGGGAATATTGTTCTCTGACCCGGATTTACGTTAGCGAAGAGTGGGATTACACATACATAATATGGCATAAAAACAATGGTGCCGTGGAAGCTCTATCACCTTATATTAAGGCAGCATCGCCCCTGCGGGGCTGGACCTCGCTATGCTCGGCCGCTGCTTTGGGCGTTAAGAGGCAAAAATAGAAGGTGCAACAATCTCAGGTTATGGAAGATAAGATTATTTCAGCAGTGAGAACATTTACTAGCTCGATAAGCTCAGGCAGCAAAGTAGTCGCTGATATGTCCGAACTGATTGAAGTTACGTCTCAGTTGCCTCTTTCGAGTTTTGACTACTGGGAGCGAATCATTCGTTCGGAATTTTCTTCAGCTATAAGGGAATCTATTCACCCTAAATGGAAGGTATGGTTAAAGCCCAAGGAACTAGTAACTTGGCTTGATCTTATTAGCTGGGATGGCTACAAACGTGAAAAAGCACTTCGGGCCTTATCTGGGGATTCTCCGAATACTTTCTTTTTTTCTCTTGCTGTTCGTAGGCTCAATGATTGGGTGCCCCAGGTTCGTAAAGCCGCGAGAGACAAGCTCCCTGAGATAGCAAGGTCGACTGATCCTGAATATGTAGTTGAGGCATTATGCGTCGCGCTTTCCAATTGGAACTCGTGGGGTAGGATAGAGGAGGCAGATAAAGAGGTTCTGCTGGAAATTATCTGTGAAAAGGAGATAGCAAAGTCCTTTCGGTCTAAGTTAATTATCTCTGCTTCAGGGCCTATGCCATCACTCTTTTCTCAGCTTAGTCGCACTACGATACTTGATGGGAAAATTGAAGAAATAGCTAAATCCGCTATTCAGCCTTCGGTTCGAGCAAAGGCATACCGTTGCTTATTTGAGGGACGGGTTGTATGGATCGAAGGACGAAAATGGGTGTGGACTGATATAAGGTACTGCGAAGGCAGGCTAAATCCTATCGTTGGCGAGCGGAAGTTAGAAATTGACACCCCACTACTAGACTTACTAAAAATGTCATCTGAGGATCGCTCATCCATCGTTAGGCGTGTTTCAGCTGAAATTCTAATACGAGAATTGAGCAATCCAGGTATAAAGGCCAGAGATTTTGCCGAACGCTTTGCTTCAGATAACTCACACGCTGTATCCGAAAGGGGTGAGTTTGCCATAAAAAAATTAGACGAGGCAGGGCGAGCCATAAAGAGATATTAATCTTTAAACACCCGATTGCCTCAGTCAGTAGCTGGGATCAACCATTACCGAGTTGACGATATGAACTGAACGAAAAAGCATAAAACCAGGCAATAATATGACAGGCTCAGAAAGGCCTGATGGGTTGCTATGTTCAAGGCATGGAAAATCCCGTAAACTTACCCTGAAATAACGAAGAGTAAGCAGGGAATCGGTGAGTAATCTGGATAAAATCCATCGACACGTCAAGGTAAATGGGCATTAGAGTCATCAAGCGTTGTGCAATAAAACGATCACCGCAATACAATCCCCTATTAATAAAGAGTGTGCCCATCGCGGCATAGTTCAACAGACATTTATGCATCATGCTGCGCACTTTGTATAAATGCTAAGCTGTTATGCCATAAAAACACATTGGCAAGAGCCAGAGTATTTCAGTTATGAAAATTGATGAGGCCAGCAAATTAATGGAATATCTTTTGGCGCTTAGTGAACCATTGAATAACGCAACAGAATTAACTAAGTCCATAAATGATCCAGAAGGAGCCAAAGAGGTAAGGCGAAGGTTAGCTGGCATCATGAGTAGTGTTTACGAAGCAATGCTGCCAATCATAAGGGAGTATCCAGAGCTTGACCCAGACAAATAATAGGCATAACAAGCGCGTAAACACGGATCGCACAAAGTTGCGCCGCTTCGCTGCATCTTTGTGCGCCCGGTTACGCGAAACGTTATACGAAATAGAGAAATGAACCTACAACAAGCAATTTCTGAATCATTTCCTGAAGGTATTGGGTATGAAGACGCAGCAATTTTATGTCTTCGATTGTATTGCAGTTTAGATAGCGTGCCGGCTCATCTACATTCTGAGTGCAATAAAGAAATGATTTCAGAATCGTTTGCGCAATTATATAAAGATGGCTTGATTATAGGTCCTACATGTAGTTCGATCATTTATGGAGCAAATTTTCATTCATGCGAAGACAAGGGGCATTGGGTAGAAATAATAGCTTCGATTTTCAAAAAGAATATGAGCTATGACCAAAAAAAAGCTAAAGAGCTTGTAGACAAAATACAATTAAAAATTGAGGGTCACGTATAACAAGCACCTCCACAGGAAAAACAAAAGCGCCGCTGTGCTATGCTTTTGTTTTCCTTTGAGGTGAACGTTATGCATAAAATGGAAAAACCAAAATTCAGAGTTAAAAATCTTCTGGCATGGTCAGCTTTATCAATGATTGTTGTTGTTCTAACTATAGTTATAGGTTTAACTATTTTTGAGCAGTCTCATTATCAGTTTCTGAACGAAAAATTAGAATCTGAACGACAAGATCTGGTAGATAAAGGTATAAGCGAAAGCGAAATAGCGAAAAATATAAAAGAGCTAGAATATAAAATCCGAATTATCAATCAAATGAAGCTAACCCACGAGGAAGACCTGGCACATTGGAAGAGTGTCAAAATCAAGTTATCAATTATCGGCTCACTTTCTGCTTTCTTTATTATTGGTCCAATCTTTTATTTCATGTTCTTATTAATACTTATGGCGACTTATAGGTTCAAAAGTCGAAATGAAATTCATGCATAACAAGTACAGCCAGCAGGAAAAACCTGTGCTGCGGTTTTCCTCTGCTGTAAGCGTTAGCGGTCAATAATAATGAGAGAAATAGACCTAATCGAATTTATAAAAACAGGTGAACTTGGTTTCATAAAACTCGGTTCTGATAAAGATGAGCTAAGAAGAGTCTTTGGTCAGCCAAAACATATAAATCGATGGGGAGGCGGGCAAAACATAGAGTCAGTTGCCTGGGAATTTGATAATTTACTTTTTGGATTTGATATAAACACTGAAAAGGTCTGCATAATTAATATGCTTAGAAAAAAAATAAAGCAAGCTCCTTCTGTTGGTAAAAAAGCAATGATCAACAACCATGGTATCAAATTTGGCATGGAGCCAGAGGAGTTTGAAGATATAGTTAATAATCATGACGTATTTTATAAAGAAAAAATACGATGGGATGAGGATGGCTGGGTATTAGAATATCCTTCTGGTGTCGATGTGTCTTTTCAAGGTGATCTAAACAAAAATGCACCATTGTTTGATTTTTACTTACAGAACCGCTAACAAGCACCTCCAAAGGACTCGCGGCACAGTCCGTACCGCTTCGGTGAGAGCTGTGGCGCTCACCTTTGAGGCTGGGCGTTAGCTGTAAAAACTATGATCAAAAAGTTTTATAAATCCAAAGATGAATTCAAGCCAATAGCAGTAGGTTATGGAGCATGCATAGCAACAGATCATATTACCGTTGATGGTAAGAAGGTAGGTTATATGTATAGAGAAGAGCCTTCAGAAAATATTCCAGCAGATAATGGCTGGCGTTTCTTTTCAGGTGAAGAAAGTCAAGAGTATGTCGATAATGCTAATAACTCATGTTTATACGACACAAATACAATAGTAAATTATGACCAATCAATTACACCATTTTTATCAGCACCAATTGGAAGTGCATTTTGCAAAAATGAAAAAGGCGAATTCATTGAAGAGAGTTAAGTCAAAAACATATAAAAATGTATAACGAGACATGGAGTCTCGTTAATATATCTGTTATGCGAAAAGAGATAAATAAATTGAGTGATAGAGAAAGGGCTAAAAACAAGGCAGAAACAAGGTTGTCTGTAGACAAGGTTAAGTGGGGTATAAATGATAATACATACTCTTCACCCCCAGAGTATTACTATGACATAGAGTTTGAGTATTCAGATTGTCGAAAAAAGGAGATCTGGAGTGCTCAACAACAAAAGTATTGGTATGAGGAGCTGGGGAAAACAATTAATTCACATGCAAAGCGTTGTGAAACTTGTAGAGCACACATAAGTGCCCTTAAAGAAGAACAAAAACGCCATATGGAGAAAATGGCAAAGAAACCAGTTCATCCAAATGAATCATTTTTTAAAGGCACATAACCAGGCGCTAAACCCGGTCGAATATTACCCGTAACCCGGAATTGTAGGTTAGAAAAGGAGGAACGACGCCTTCTAACATTGAGTTGCCTTCGAGTTTGCAAAGGTGCCATTGTTGTACATGTCGGATGGCGCTTTGCTTATCCGACCTACAAAAATTTCACATTGATGGGAGTTGTGGGTTCAGCTGAATTATATTGAGAGCTCCTAAGGTGCATTAAATAGACATATGTAGGATGTCAGGAATGGCAAGTTTAGGTCGATAGGGTGCGTTTAGAGTTCCTGACAGGGGATACATAAACCTCTCGTCTTTAGTGATACATGCTCAGAATTAATCAGAAGTTTTAGAAATGACTTTCATCGTTTAGGGGGAGTTTAACCTCTACTTTTAATCCTCCTAGTTCTGATTTGGAGAATGAGATATCACCTTTATAGCTGCTTACAATAGCTGTGCATATGCTCAGACCCAGCCCGTGACCTGCCTGGGTTTCATCTAACCTGACACCTCGTTTTTGAATGCTTTCTATTTTTTCTAATTGAATTCCCTTACCGTCGTCATCTAACATAATGATGAGATTTTGTTGTTGTATGGATATGCTTAAATCAACCTGTCGATTCGAAAACTTACAGGCATTATCTAGCAGATTGCCAATTAGCTCGAGCATATCATCACGGTCAAAGTCGATATTGACTATTTCTTTTGGATGCTTGTAATCAACTTTTACATTGGGATAGATTTTATTCATGATATCAATCATGAAGGGGATTTCTTCTGCAATATTAAATACAGTACTACTGTGTTTTGATCCTGATATTTTTGCGCGTTTCAATTCGCGTTCAACGATATGTTTTATCTCATTCAGTGGTTCAATGATCTCGGGGATTTTTTCCTGATCCTGATGTAATGATAATAGCTGGATCGGGCGTTTTAGTTCATGGGCAAGATTTCCAATAGCGTGGCGTGTGCGCTCTATACGATTACGCAGTTGATCAACCAGCATCTCTATTTCTTTCACTAAGGGTAAGATTTCCAGCGGTACCTGCAAACCGGTTTTATCCTGTTCTAGCTGTCTTATTGATGAAATGTTTCTTCTTAGTAGTTCAAATATATGGAAGGCTTTATTCAAGGTCTGCTGCTGTAACAATACCAGGGTCAGAGTGAGTAGTACCACTAGTGCAATGGCATACAGGCTGTAGTTAAATAACTGTTGCTGTAAAGGGCGAATATCTTCCGCCACCCAAATCTCCATAGTCTGTTTTTGTTTAACAACTTTTTGATTCCATATCAACCATATCTCATCTCCTGGGCCATTTGCTTTGGAGGAGGTATCGTGCTTTTTCTGTTGTTGAATGGATGGGAATTTAGCATCAAAAAGAGAGCGTGAAGTGAGTACCTGACGATTAATTTTTACTTTGTAATAATGTCCCGATCTCACGCGGTTATAAACTCTGGACATATGTGCAGGGTTTATACCCCATTCATTATTTTGGTTTTTCTGGATAACGCTAACCAGACTTTCTGTGTCATGCTGTAATCGAGTTAAAACATAATCCTCTAAAATACGTTGCATAGAGAAGTGCATAATCACCAGTAATCCGCTCATAACCAATATCATATTTATGATTAGGTTACGTGTGATCTTCTTTTTTAATGAATACATAAAAGGCTATTTATTCATTAGTAATGCGGTACCCTTGACCACGATATGTTTTTATCCAGTTTTTACCTAAGATTGCGCGTAAGCGGTTGACGTAGACCTCTATCACATTGCTGTCTTTTAGCTGGTCTTCCTGATAGACGTGCTCGCTAAGTTCTGTTTTAGAGATAATCTTATCCGGGTTTAATATGAAATAGCGTAATAGACGGAACTCTATTGCAGTGAGCTGTATGCTTTCCCCGTTAGCAATCGAAACGGTTTGCTGATCCAGATCAAGCATGACATCCAGGTGTTGTAGCGTATTATCCGACAGACCAAACCGACGACGTAAAACGGCTTCAAGTCGAGCAGTCAACTCTTCAAAGTGAAAGGGCTTGCCGACATAGTCATCAGCCCCTGCTTTAAGTCCATCTACCCGTTCCTGCCAGGAGTCTCTGGCCGTAAGGATTAAAACAGGTGTAGTCAGTTTGTTGGAGCGTAAGGATTTTAATACCTCTAAACCTGGCTTCTGGGGTAGCCCCAGGTCGAGAATAATACCATCGAAATTTTCTTCCATCGCAAGAAACTCTGCATCGACTCCATTATCCGCCCATTCAACTACATAGCCTGCACGCTGTAATTGAGGTCGTAATTTCTGGACCAGGCTTTCGTCATCTTCTGCAAGCAGTATTTTCAATCCTTTAACTCCCGTTTCAGTATTTGACCATTGGTTGCGTCAATTTTTAGTTCAATAACCCTACCATCTTCATGTAAAAACTCAATTTCATATCGAATTCGGCCATGTTTTTTTTCTACCTCAAGGTCAAGGATTTTTCCATACTCGTTTTCTGGATAATGCGAAAGTATCGCTTCCAGCGGTAGTATTTTTCCCTGGTCTACGAGATAGATGATCTCTTCACGGTCAATCTCATCCGCCTTCAGCTGAACGCTAATCCCAGCGACCAACGCCAGGAATAGATACGTTATCTTCATCAAAATTTCCTCGTTCTGCCCCTCTATGACAGGCATTACATTGACTCAATGAGCCTACCTTAACATTTCCCCTGATGTATCTTGAGGGAATTTCGTCATGTTTTCTTATGAAAAAAGGCAGTTCTGTGATTCGTGTCGGGATTCTATTGCTAGCATTTCTAAGCAACCTTCTGTAATCCATCGATGAGCTAATATCAATCAGGTATTGTTGTATGGATACACGGGTAGACTCATCCAGTTCAGCATTTTCACCAAAATGGTCATCCAGTCCTGACATGATAGTGACCCACGAGGGTACAGGTAATAACTGAGGAGGGTAAGCCATGTGACAGCTGCCACATTCCTCTACATATTGAGGATACATATTGGAAGTGGCTCGAGTAAAATTTCGATTATCACGAAGTTTACCTGTTTCCCGGTATTCACGCTCATGCTCATGCTCGTGTTCACGGTATTTGTGCTTACGCTCATGTTCGCGGTATTCAAAATCACTATCTGCCATAGCTTTACCTACTCCATAGACACTGCTTAGCACTACACTACCTAAAAACAGATAGGCAAATATATAAATTTTGCTTTGCCTCATAATCTCTCCCCGAGGTTGATTATTGAGTGGCTAACCAGGATAAAATATCTGCTTTTTCCTGCACTGTGCAGGTGCGGTTGAATGTCCATTTACAGTTACGTAAAAACCACTTTTCAATTTTCTTACTTTTCTGGAATCGATTCGGATTCACGCTCATCGCCATTGGCTTAATCACCTTACCTGTTTTCTGGTGCTTTCCATTCTTTGTCAGGTCTGTTCCATGGCAGCTTGTACAGCTTCTGTCGCCTACTTTGGAAGTAAATAGTTGCCGCCCGTTTTCGATATTGATCTGAGTAACGCCCTGCTTTTTATACCCATCTATGTGCGCCTGGGGGTTTGGCGCTGCCTGAGTGCTGGCAGTGGCTGCTACCAGGCAGATCAGTACGATAAGTTTATGTAGTTGATGATTCATTTTGTATGTTCTCCAAATTGTTGATCGTTTACATCTTGCCAGTGTTCGCGATGTTTTTTCCTTCCAGTAACCATGGCTTTAGCCAGGTTTTCACCTTCCAGGAAACTACTGAATACGACGCCGGCAATATGAGTAAAAACAAGTAGTAAGGTGAAATTGGCAAAAAACTCATGGATTTCACCCATCCACTCACCATTCCAGTTAGCTAGAAAAGTAGCAGCAAGAGGGCCTTGCCCCTCGCTAGCTATAGTGACCATGCCGGTGAAGGCAGTCATTGCTATACTGATCAATAACGCAATGACCATGACCGCTGCGACAGGGTTATGTCCCAGGTAATGCGGCGCATTAAAGCTCAGCATGCCCTTTAAATGGGAAATTACGGTGCTGGGCGATTTTACAAAAGTAAGAAACCTGGCATAGCGAGTCCCTACCAGACCCCAGAACAGGCGGAAGCCCACCAGCATGGAGACGGCATAGCCGGCCTGAATATGCACACTTAACCAGTCGTCTTCAGTTATGAATGCGAGTAAAAAGAAAAATACCAGGCTCCAGTGAAACACTCGAACTAGTGGGTCCCAGACCTTTACGCTCTGGGTTGATTCGTTTTGATAGGACATAAAATCTTACCTTATAAAAATTTTGGCTAGTTTAGGGGGGCAGTATTAATTGAAACTTAAAATAAATATGAGATGTAAAATATGTGAGGTACCTCCTGTTTTTATCATATGATTGCAGCTCATGAGCTTGATACAGGTTACTTTACACTTTGTTAAGTTATTGTTAGTTAATGGATATTATTCACTGTTAGCAGCTTTTCTGATTAATTTAGCAGGTTTTTGTATTCTAGCTTTTAATATGACAATTTTGCTTAAATTTAAGCTTGAATTAAGGTTGCTTGGATATATTGTTTTCGCCCGCTTATTGATTGATTTGTTGGGTATTGAAGTTATTCGCCCTAACTTCTCTAGCTAAATGGCAGCTAAATTCGTTTAGCTGCCATTTTTTTATTATCAATGGTCGTTACTATTCGATAAACTCCTAAAAGTTTTCCCTGGAAAGTTATACTAAATATGAGGAGATCGGGGATGTTTTTAGATTTAGATTTTTACGGATTAGATATGGATCATGATGTGATTTCATTTCTTCAGGAGTGCGTAGTAGGCGTACTTTCTAGCTGTAACAATGAAGAAATCCATTCGGTGCCTGTTTATTATCATTTTGATGCAACTCAAAATGCCTTTTTTTTTATTACCAAGTCTAAATCAAACAAAATAACTAATATTCAGAAGAATAAAAAAGCATCTTTTTCAATTTATTCCGAAAGCTTACCCAGAGTTTTTACTGCTAAATGCTCCGCAGAAATCTTTGACGTTAATAACAATTTAGAGTTTATAGAAACTTTCAGGAAACTGGTTGAGATTCATTCAACACGAGAATATTACCCTTCACCTATCTCAACAATTAAAGATGGTGAATTAAAACTGGTGAAACTTGCTGTCCTTGATCATCAGTATAAATCTTATACCGCTGATGATGAGCAGAATCAAAAAAGTGCTTAACTCATCCGGTCTTGTTGTACTTTAGCGTTATTCTTTTCAGAATTGGGTGCTAAATATACTCAATCTTGCTGATTAAATAGAGAGTACTGCCTCCCGGTACCTCAATACAGACCTCTTCCCCAAGTTCACGTTTGAGTAATCCTCGAGCCAGAGGCGAATCGACACTGATATAGTGCTCATGGTGATCGAATTCATCTGGACCAACTATCCGATAACGTTTAATCTTTCCCTCATCATCCTCCAGTTGCACAGTAGCTCCGAAGTAAATCCGTTCTGGGTTGCTGGGAGTGGTGTCGACTACTTTCAATGAGGGTAGACGTTTCTGTAAATAGCGTATTCGACGGTCAATTTCACGTAACTCTTTTTTGCGGTATATATATTCAGCATTCTCAGAGCGGTCTCCTTCTGCAGCAGCGGCCGATAAGGCACTCACCACTTCTCGCCTGCGCGGCCATATGGCTTTCTCTTCCTGTTGCAGTGCGTGCATACCCTCGGCAGTGATATAGGGTGATTTTGGAGGGGCTGGGGGACGGTATCTGCTCATGGTTAACAGGCTGCAAAATATCTATTCTAGCGGGCATTCTATGAAGCTTAAACCGATATCTCCAGATTTAAGGTTTATACGCAGATATGGCCTGGCTCGTTGAAGAAATTTGTATGCGCTGGTGGAAATAACAGCAGAACCTCAGTACATTAGCGCATTTTTAACGCAAGTAAATGGTATGCATGAAGTAAATCGACGATTCTGCATTGCTCCGATGATGGATTGCACTGATCGCCATGACCGATATTTTCTCAGGCTGTTTTCATCGCATATGCTGTTATACAGCGAAATGGTAACAGCCCAGGCCATCATGCATGGTGATCGCGATTATTTATTGGGTTTTGATCAGGCCGAACATCCCTTAGCTGTACAGTTGGGGGGATCAAATCCTGCGCAACTGGCTGAGGCTGCCCGTATATGCGAGGACTATGGTTACGACGAAATTAATCTGAATGTGGGTTGCCCCAGTGATCGGGTGAAATCTGGATTTTTCGGGGCCTGTCTGATGGCTGAGCCTGAACTCGTTGCAGACTGTGTTGCGGCAATGAAGTCCGTTGTTAATGTACCTGTTACCGTTAAACACCGAACGGGGATTGATAATCAGGATTCCTGGGATGAGTTGCTGCGTTTCATGCGCTGCCAGATCGAAGCAGGTAGCGATGCACTGATTGTGCATGCGCGTAAAGCCTGGCTGCAGGGCCTCAGTCCAAAACAAAACCGAGATATCCCACCTTTGCAATATGAATGGGTGTATCAATTGAAGCAGGAATTTCCGGATACACAGATTATCCTCAATGGAGGTATCGACACTCTGGAGGCATGCGAACAACATTTGCTACAGGTTGATGGTGTTATGTTGGGTCGTGAACCCTATGCCAACCCATATATGCTGGCTGAACTGGATGCCAGGTTATTTGATGATGATCATCCAGTGCCGGACCGTTTTGAGATTTTACAGCGGTTTTACCCCTATCTTGAGCAGCATATGGCACAGGGAATGCCTATCTCTAAGGTTGTTCGGCATATTATCGGGCTATTCCATGCCCAGCCCAATGGAAAACAATGGAGGCGTTATCTGAGTGATCATGCATTTAAACGAGATGCAGGTATTGAGGTGATCCAGCAGGCGGAGAATCTGGTTAGATAATTATCGAAAAATTACTCTTTCTTGATGAAGACCCTGTCCTTATCCAGAATGTCGGTTTCGATAGAAAAAAGACTTAAAATAGTATTGTAAACATCTGGTTGCGGGTATTCATCTCGCTGTATCACTGAGATAGGTACTGAAGACTTTACGATTAGAGGAACCTCGGCCTGTTCGGGAGGCAATGCAATGCCCGGAGGCATGCCGTGGAAAATACGACCATCCTCCAGTAGTGACTCACCATGATCAGATACATATATAAAAACATAGGGAACAGTAGATGCTTCCAGAGTATCTATCACTTTTCCCAGTACATAATCCACGTACAGTATCGTATTGTCGTAAGAGTTATATAGCTCATCTTTGCTACAGAAATTAACGACATCTGCTTCCAGGCACTGAGGATTAAAGTGCTGGAACTCAGCCGGATAGCGGTCTCGATATTTAGGCCCATGACTACCGCCGCCGGCATGTAATACGATAAATCTGTAGCCAGACTCATAGGTTTTCAGATTTTTAGCCAGCAATGGAACCAGGTCTTCATCGAAGCAGTCACCATCATGACCACAGTTGTTAACCTTTATCTCACCAACAGATTCGCAATTATCATACAGGGTGTAGTTAACATAACATGTAGTATCTATGCCCAGTTTTGAGGTAACCGCAGGTAATTTAACCTTATCTTTTTCAAGAATTTGTGGCAAAGCATATAGGGTTGAGCCCAGTTTCGCTATTCCGGTGAGAAGGTGCAGGTCATTGTATTGAGACAGTACGGGGTTGGTATTGCGTTTATCGTAGCCGTAAAGACTAAAGCTCTTTTTTCGGGAAGACTCTCCGATGACCAGTACCACAACCAGGTCATCCTGTTTGCTTACCTGTCCAGAAATGACTACGGGAGCTTCAGTCTGTTTGAAGTAAGGTTTTACCGCACTTTGTATAATGCTACCGATGCCAAGAATATAATTAACCGGCACCAGAGAATAAACTATGTACTTATTGGATAAATTAGCAGCACGATGAAGGCTGTTATATTTCAGGTATAGCATACCAACAGACATACCTATGGACAGGATGAATATGATAATTACGGTGGCTATATGTCGTAATGGTCTGTGGAAGGTGATCTGGGTTTTAAGCAGCAGGATAATCGGTAAGATGACCAGGAATAATACATAAGGAATCATCTGAACAGATAGCAACCCTGTCGCTTCTACAGGATCAGTATGCAGGGTATTTAATACCATGCTTCTATCAATCGCGACATTGTATTTAGAGATAAAATAAGATGCCGCAGCACTCACTATGATAAAAAATATTGCTGCTGGTTTTGTGGTCCAGCGGTGAGCCAAAAGCACAAAAAACGCGATGAAAATACCCAGCCCAAAGATTAAATAAGCAACCAGGCTGGCGTAATCTATTGCGTCTCCAACATGAAACCACTTGTCTATCTTGTCGATATTGATGGCATTCCAGATGACATATAACAATGTTGTAAAAAACAGTGCAAACGAGGTATAGGAAAGGCTAATTTTTTTACTGGTTGTGAAGGCCATAAATATGCAAGTTAGTCTTTGAAGGTTCAAATGCTATGTCTATAAAGTTTACAGGGTGGGCAGAAGGTTTAGATCATGCCTATGATTGAGTTGTGAGAGGGCAATAAGTTCAGTTAACTGAGCCATAAATACGCAATCCCAGTTTCCAGTCTCTGCATGCTATCAAGCACGGGATTATATTCAATACTTATGAATATAATCCCTCCAGTTTATATGGAAAATCTCACTCACATGAATCTGTAGCGTCTGCGAATGATTATGTTAGCAGGTCAGCCACTCGCATCTGCTGACGAGTTAAAGGTCCATAGGGTTCCTCACGCGTTTTATCGTGCACATGCAGGCGATAGTTCACAAACGAGTCTTCATCCTCAAAATGCATAAAAGGGTTGCCTTCAAACTGTTCCGCCATGGTGGCCGTTTCTTTTTCTGAATAATTATGGCCCGGATGGATGACCATGTTGTCTGCCAGGCGCTGTTTCATGTCTTTCAGGGTGTTAAACATCTGTTGTGGGTTGCCTCCCTGCAGGTCGCAACGTCCACAACCAAAAACAAATAATGTGTCACCGGTGATTAATTCATTCTCTATCTGGTAACAGGCAGATCCTGGAGTGTGGCCAGGTGTATGCAGCATGCTGATTTCGCTTTCACCCAGCATGATTCGGTCACCGCCATGGTGCAGGCAGGGTTTATCGAGCTGGTGACTCCAGAATTCGTATTCAGGTTTGAGCAGATGAATTTTCGCATGATCATGTTCCAGTATGCCGCTGATCCCATTGATGTGGTCGTGATGGCTGTGAGTAAGCAGGATATCGGTGATTTTAATTCCTAATTCAGCTGCTTTGTCGGTAATTGCCGGTACATCCCAGGCTGGGTCAACTACGGCGGCCTGATGGGTTGCCGTATCCTCGATCAGGTATATAAAATTCTCCATTGGACCTAGTTCAAGAGTGTGTATACGGGTTTTAGGCTGTGTCATGATCCCCTCGGTACTTTTGATAAAGATCTTGTTATTATACGCATCTTTTTTCGGCACATGGGTGCAGTAATTATGGAAAAAACAGTCGATGTAGCGATTATTGGTGCAGGTACTTCGGGCCTTAACGCCATGTCTCAGGTAAAAAAAGCGGGTAAATCATTTATCCTGATCAATGGTGGGCACTGGGGAACAACCTGTGCTCGAGTGGGTTGCATGCCTTCCAAGGCATTCATTCAGGTGGCTGAAGATTATCATCGCCGGGAAATATTTGATCGTCACGGTATTGTGGGTGATGATCAGGTCAGTCTGGATATTCCAGAGGGTATGGAGCATGTTCGTGATATGCGAGATATTTTCGTTGACCGGGTTATGGGCTCAAGTACCGATGAAATGCCTGCAGAGATGAAGCTGGAAGGTTATGCACGCTTCATCGAGCCGGATGCCATCCAGGTGAATGAAACTATTATTCGTGCAAAAAGTTTCGTTATCGCTACAGGAACACGTCCCATTATTCCTCAGACGTGGAAGCAGTTTGGCGACCGCATCCTTACCACTGACCAGTTTTTTGAGCAGGAAGATTTTCCTGAAAGCATGGCTGTTGTCGGTTTAGGTGTTATTGGCCTTGAGCTTGGGCAGGCATTAGCACGTAAAGGTGTTAAGGTAACCGGTATTGAGGGTAGTGAGCGTATAGCGAGTTTATCCGATGATGTGGCTCATCAGGTGTTACTGGACTTAATGCGTAAAGAAATGGATATCTGGTTGGGTGAACAGGCCAAATTATCCAACAGCGGCGATAAAATTCTGATTCAAGCCGGGGATAAAAGCGTAGAAGTCGACAAGGTGCTGGTGGCAATTGGCCGCAAACCTAATCTCGATAATCTGGGGCTGGATAAGCTAGATCTGGCACTGGATGATGAAGGTATGCCGGTTTTTAATCCGAATACGATGCAATTGGGTGATTTGCCGATTTATCTGGCGGGTGATGCCAATGGCAGCAAACAGATTCTGCACGAGGCGGGAGACGAAGGAAAAATTGCTGGTTATAACGCAGCTCATCGTTCCTCAGATGCATTTAAACGAAAAACCCATCTGGGTATTACTTTCTGTGACCCCAATGTTGCTACGGTTGGTCAGTCCTGGTCTGAACTTTCACACAACGAAGATGTTGTTGTCGGTGAAATGCGCATGGGTCCGGTAGGACGCGCACTGATTATGGGCAAGAATAAAGGCATCATGCGTGTTTATGTGGACAAAAATACCGCTGTCATTCTGGGGGGGGCGTTAATTTCAACCAGGGGTGAAAATGTGGCCCATCTGCTGGCCTGGGCAATCCAGCTTGGATTAACGGTATATGATGTATTGAAGTTACCCTTTTATCACCCAGTGATAGAAGAGGCACTGCAGGCCTGTTTTTATGATGTGCTTAAAAAGCTGGAAGTTAAATCTTCAGACAAAATTTTAGAATTAGGAGAGATTACTAATGAATGATGAAAAAAACAGCGAAGCACAGGATGAAAAACTTATGGAAAAACGCATCATGGTTATGATGCGACAGGTACTGTCCGCAGTCGCTCGTGATACTGTACCACCACCGGGAATGAAGCATCCCTTGTCCGACAGTACTATAGAAGGTATTCGGGATTGCCTGGGACTGATCTCAGCTCGCGAACGCGAATTGAATATCGACCTGGATCAGGAAAACCTGAAACGTCCGCGTTATATCGATGACGTGCAGGCAAACAAGGTCGTTTCACTGGATTCTATTACCAAAAAATAGCAGTTAGAATGAACAACCCTGAATTTAAATTCAATAATTTTTGAGTATTAATAATGAGTAAACAATCAGTTAAAAAAGTGGTACTGGCCTATTCAGGCGGTCTTGATACTTCGGTCATCTTAAAGTGGCTGGAAGATGAATATAATTGTGAAGTTGTCACCTTTACTGCAGACGTAGGGCAGGGCGAAGAGGTTGAACCTGCACGTGAAAAAGCGAAACAATACGGTATTAAGGAAATCTATATCGAAGACCTGAAAGAAGAGTTTGTACGCGATTATGTATTTCCAATGTTCCGTGCCAATACCATCTACGAAGGCGAGTATCTGCTGGGTACCTCTATTGCCCGTCCGCTGATTGCCAAACGACTGGTTGAGATTGCGCGTGAAACAGGCGCAGATGCTATTTCTCACGGTGCTACCGGAAAAGGCAATGATCAGGTACGTTTTGAACTGGGTGCCTATGCGCTAAACCCTGATATCAAGGTCATCGCACCCTGGCGTGAGTGGGATTTAACCTCACGTGCAACGCTGATGGCTTATGCCGAAAAAGCGGGTATTCAGATAGAGCAAAAACGCGGTACCAAATCACCTTATTCAATGGATGCTAACCTGCTGCACATCTCTTATGAAGGTGACGTTCTGGAAGATCCATGGAGTGAAGCCGAAGAAGATATGTGGCGCTGGAGTGTTTCTCCAGAAGCTGCTCCCGACCAGCCTACCTATATTGAACTCACTTTCGAAAAAGGTGACGTAGTGGCAATCAATGGCGAAGCTATGACCCCGGCGACAGTACTGGCCACTCTGAACAAGATTGGTGGTGACAATGGTATCGGTCGCTCAGATATCGTAGAAAATCGTTATGTAGGTATGAAGTCACGTGGCTGTTACGAAACTCCCGGAGGCACCATTCTATTGAAAGCGCATCGTGCTATGGAATCCTTAACGCTTGATCGTGAAGTGGCGCATCTTAAAGATGAACTCATGCCGCGCTATGCCACATTGATTTATAACGGTTACTGGTGGAGCCCAGAGCGCAAGATGATGCAACAGATGATTGATGCATCACAGGTAACAGTAAATGGTGATGTAAGGCTTAAGCTCTACAAAGGTAATGTCATAGTGGTAGGTCGCCAGTCTGCTACAGACAGCCTGTTTGATGAGTCTATTGCCACTTTTGAGGATGATGCTGGTGCCTATAACCAGAAAGATGCAGAAGGCTTCATTAAGCTGAATGCCCTGCGTCTGCGTATTGCGGGCAAGAAGAAGTAATGAATATACGGTTGCTCAGAAAAGGATTTCTGTTGCTGCTGCTGATGTTTCTGCTCAATGCCTGTGACAGCGAAAAAATGCAGGAGACTGAATTTGGTATTCAACAGAATTATTTTCTGCAATCGATAGAGCTAGTGGAGTCTGCCGGTTTAAAGCTACAAAGGCCTGGGTTGAAAAAGCATGATGTAGAATTAGCGATTCAACAGATGGATCAGGGTGTGAGCCAGGCATTTGAGGTAGAGAGAAAGTTTCTACGCAAACTCGATTTAAGACTACCCAAAGCCTATAACGAGCTGTTTATTTCTGGTGTTGAGAAATATCGACTGGGCATGGAAACCGGGGATCGTCAGCAACAACTGCAAGGCCTGGAGTTATTAAGTCGCTGGGGACAATTCTGGAAACAGGAAAAGTCGAATATTCAACAAAAGCTGGTGAGTATGAATGGCTGATACGCGCCTGCTGGTGTGTGTGAATGAACGATCAGGCCTGAATCAAAAATCCTGTGCCACTAGCGGAAGTCGAGCACTTATTCAGAGTATCCAGCAGAGAATCAAGGCTTCTGGGCTGGATATTAAAATTACTGAGCAGGTTTGTCTGGGGCGTTGCGACAAAGGCATTACCATGCGTATTGCACCAGGTGGGCCTTTCTTTACTCAAGTGACTGAACAGGACCTGGATTCGATTATTCATGCTGTACAGAATTTTAAAGCGAAGTAACTCAGGTCAGCTATCTCCTTCATATGCTTTGTTAATGGTGAACTTTGTCCACTGACAACAAGATTCATATACGAAAAATTATCCATATCGATATGGATGCATTTTTCGCCTCGGTTGAACAAAGGGATAATCCTGAACTGAAAGGGAAACCGGTTGCTGTAGGCGGTTCGGCCAAACGAGGGGTTGTCGCTGCCGCAAGCTACGAAGCGCGCGAGTTTGGTGTTTATTCAGCAATGCCTTCGGTCACCGCATTAAGGAAATGTCCTCAGCTGATATTTGTTCCTCCCAGATTTGATGTGTATAAGTCAGTATCAAAACAGATTCATCAGGTGTTTAAAACACACACCGATTTGATAGAGCCTTTATCGCTGGATGAAGCCTATCTGGACGTAACCGAAAACAAGCAGGGGCTCTCATCAGCCACAGAAATCGCTCAACTCATCAAGGATGAAATCAAGCAGCAGACAGGGCTTACTGCTTCAGCCGGGGTTTCAATAAACAAGTTCCTTGCCAAGGTAGCTTCCGATGTTGATAAACCGGATGGCCTGTTTGTCATTCGACCGCAACAGGCTCAGGATTTTATCGACAGCTTACCCATAGAACGTTTTTTTGGGGTAGGGAAAGTCACTGCAAAAAAAATGAAGTCATTAGGGGTTTTTAATGGTGCCACACTAAAACAGTGGTCGCGTGAGGATTTAATACAGCAATTTGGAAAATCTGGTTCCTATTTTTATCAGGTTGCGCACGGGCTTGATGACAGACCTGTACAGCCTCATCGTATTCGCAAATCAGTGGGGGCAGAACGAACCTTTAGTGATGATCTTACTGTCTTAGAGGAAATAGATACGCAGATTCAATTCATTGCTGATGAGGTGGCCAGCAGGTTATCTCGAGTGGAAAAGCTAGGACGAACCATCACGCTAAAAATCAAATATGCCGATTTTAGCCAGATAACCCGTAGTCAATCACTGGCCGAGCCCGTTAACAATTCAGAAACCATCTATCAGGTATCCAGTCAGTTATTAAAGTTAGCGTTTGTCGAAGGTTGTCGTATCAGGCTACTGGGTATCACGCTTTCAAACTTATCTACTACTGCCAATGAGACGCATCAACTCAGTCTTGGAATATAATCTGAAAAACATTAAAAAGGGCTGATGTCTACTAGACTGGCGCCCATTGAGTTGTCACCGAGGAATATTGGACTTGCAGAGCGATTTACAAATGAAGTAAATATAGGGAGCAGCTTATCAACAATATTCGATTTCAGTATTATTTCATAAATTAGATGATATAAGGGCCAATACTATGGCCTAAGTCAATGCCTTTTAATAATTACTGGATGGCAAAAATTTCAACCCCTCACATGAATTCAGGCGGATTTAAGGTTCAATTAAGCTTATGTCACTATAGTGCATATACCTTCTAATAGATTTGAAGGTTATTGAAAGTTGATATTAACATTCATCAACATATATGGCGGCTAACTCTCCCCCCCGATTAGCCGCCATTTTTTTTATTCAGACAAAATAGCCAGTTTTCTTTGTTGTATGCTGTATTGATGCAATCAATATACTGATATCAGCATTTTTATACTCAGCATAACCAGTAGCACTGCGAAAATTTTCTTCAACATAGCTACGTGTAATTTATGAGCGCTTTTGCGCACCCAGCGCTGCGGTCATAAGATTGTTTTACTTGTAATGATTCAGCAGAACCGTAAAAATACCTGCCAATTTAATAAACTGGAGTCGTTTAAAATGCCCAAAATGTATCAATTACTATTAATCGGTTCTGCTCTGATGTTGTCAGCCTGCAGCTTTGTTAAGCTGACTCAGGGAGGTGAGAAGGTGAGAATTCTGGAAAGCAGTGATGTCTCTACATGCAAACACCTGGGTCAGAGCACGGCTAACACTCAGGAAAAAGCGCTAGGTGTCAGGCGTCATGATACAGTGATCCATAATGAACTGAGCAATCTGGCACGTAATACTGCGGCCAAGATGGGCGGCGATACCATTGTTGCAGAGGGTCCTGAAGTTGCTGGAAAACAGACTTTTCTTATCTATAAATGTGTTGGGCAGTAAGTTCCGTAGCCTTATATTGTGAGCTCTACAGGTTCTGATGATTCCTCATGATCTAGTGCATTGATGATCCTGGTTTCCAGTTCTTTTAGTAATTCGGTATCTCTAACGGCTCTATGTTTGTCATCAGTTAGATAGAAAATATCTTCGATTTTTTCACCTAGTGTTGCTATTTTGGCATGCGAAACCTGAAGGCCAACCTCGGCTATCAGCTTGGAAATCGTATACAGCAGGGCTGGACGATCAATGCTGATGATTTCCATAATGGTTCTATGATTGAGGATATCCTGAGTATAGTTTACCTGGGTAGGGAACCTAAATGATTTAAGCTGGCGAGGCATGCGTTGAGATATATTAATCTTTGGCGACTCTTTAGACTCTAAGGCTTTCATCAAATTGTTACGAATCATTTCAATATCACTAACCTCTGATAAGGGTGATCCATTGGAGTCCTGAATAATGAAGGTGTCCAGCGTCTGGTTGCTGCTGGTGGTATAGATATCGGCGTAAAGAATATCCAGATTCATACTACTCAGAATACCGACAACTCGGGAAAATACGTGTTGTATATCCTGTGTATAGATAAAAATTTCGGTAGATTTTGAGCGGATAGACTGGCGAATATTCACCACTGACTGGTTAACCGGGGTATCCATTATCGAAGTGACATGCCAGACAATCTGTTCAGCTTTGTGGTGCAGAAAATAATCACCAGGAAAATCACCGCATAGAGCTTCTATTTCTTCACGACTATAGTTTGCCTGTGAGACCAGTTCGCAGGCTACCTCGCGGTTTTCACTGATGATATCATCAACATCCTGAGGCTGTTCGATACCCTGCCGAATGACTTTTTTTGCACCCAGATAGAGTTCGCGTAACAGCGTGTCTTTCCAGTTATTCCATTGTTGCGGGTTAGTTGCACGTATATCGGCCACGGTCAACAGGTATAGATAATTCAACATGCTTTCGCTACCCACATCGCGCGCAAATTTATGCACTATGTCTGGATCGCTGACGTCTTTGCGTTGTGCTGTGGTCGACATCAGCAGGTGCATGCGTACCAGTTGCGAGACCACTCGGGTGTCTTTACGATTCATCCCATGCTGCAGGCAAAACTGCTCGGCATCTTCTGCACCTAACACCGAATGGTCACCACCACGGCCCTTGGCGATATCGTGAAACAGGCCTGCAAGGTAAAGTAACTCGGGTTTCTCTAGTTCGTCATGAATTTCATTGCATAAAGGTAGTTCATGCTTGTGTTCTTCCACTGAAAAACGACGCAGATTTCGTATCACGAACAGAGTGTGTTGATCGACGGTATAAGCGTGAAACAGGTCGTATTGCATGCGACCGACTATTTTTTCAAACACAGGTATATAGGCGGCGAGTACGCCGTAACGGTTCATGCGTCGCAACTGATGAATGATACCAATCGGTTTGCGAATGAATGACATAAATAGCTCAGTATTTTTAGGGTCAGAGCGAAAGTCATCATCAATCAGAGGCAGGCTTTGGCGAATGAGTCGTATGGTTCCCGCAGAAGCACCCATGATGTCTTTTCGAGTTTGCATGAGTACAAAAATTTCTATCAACGCTGATGGATTGTTGACAAAGACCTTGTCATGTACGGTTTCTACATACCCATTGCGTAAGTTGAAATCATCATTCAATCTTTCTTTTCGATTGAAGAATGGCTTGAATAGAATCTCCTGACGCAATAGCTGCAACAGCATTTCATTTAAACGCTCCAGTTTCATGATGGTGCGATAGTATTGCTGCATAAATTGTTCGATCGCCAGGTTGTTATCTCCGGCTTCATAACCAAAATATTCAGCAAGCTGGCGCTGGTAATCGAAAAGGAGACGGTCTTCGCGTCGGCCAGTCAGTCGGTGTAATGCAAATCGTACCCGCCATAAATGTGTCTGACCGTCAATCAGCGCCTTGTGTTCTCTCTCCGTAATAAACTCGTGGGTGACCAGCTCCTGTAGCGTGCGGGCGCCGTAATGCCTTTTTGCTACCCAGCCGATGAGTTGAATATCGCGTAATCCACCAGGTCCTTCCTTGATATTAGGTTCCAGGTTATAAGCTGTGTCATTAAAACGTAAATGGCGTTTTCTTTGCTCTTCCAGTTTGGCTTCGAAGAATTTTTTGGAAGACCATATCTTTTTAGTAGAAATGGCTTTTTTGTAATTTTCGTAGAGCCCCTGGCTGCCGGTGATTAGTCGAGATTCAATCATGTTGGTCATTACAGTGACATCCAGACGACCTTCTTTCACGCAATCTTTCACGGTGCGCACACTGGAACCAACTTCGAGACCAATATCCCACAGAAAAGTGACGAGTGCAGAGATTTTTTGCTCCATCTCTTTGCTGGGTTTTTTCTCCAGCAGCAACATCAGGTCAATATCGGATGCCGGTAATAATTCCCCTCGACCATAACCACCAACTGCCAGTAATGCATTGTTTTCCTGATCGGATGGGGAAAAGAACTGTTGATAGCAATGAGTTAACACACGGTCAACAAAGCGCGATTTCTGGCGCACCAGCAAATCAGCAGAAGCTTCCGGCGTAAATGCATCGAACAGGAGCTGGGTCGCTTTATCCAGCGCCCCGGCAATAGGTTCAATTTGAGTTCCTGCGTGCTCGAGAATCTCATCTAGCCAGTTCAGAGAACTTAGTGGCATAACATCAATTATCCGGTCAGAGTGGGTAGTCAGGATGTAATGTTAACACTTCGAAGCCATCGTCGGTGACTAGATTAGTATGTTCCCACTGTGCTGATAAACTGTGGTCTTTGGTGACTACGGTCCAGTCATCAGGCAGCAGTTTTACATGTCGTTTGCCCAGGTTTACCATCGGTTCGATGGTAAAGGTCATGCCTGGCTGCAGAGTGATTCCACTGCCTGGAGAGCCGTAATGTAGAACCTGTGGTTCTTCGTGAAATACCTTGCCTATGCCGTGCCCACAGTATTCACGCACAATGCTGCAATGATTTTTTTCGGCATAGGTTTGAATAGCGTGGCCAATATCACCCAGCTTTATACCGGGCTTTATCATTTCAATACCTATTTTCATACAGTCATAGGCTACCTGAGACAGGCGTTGCCCCTGAATTTTGGGTTTACCAATCATGAACATTCGGCTGGTGTCCCCATGATAGCCATCCTTGATCACGGTAATATCGATATTCATGATATCACCATCTTTTAAAACCTTATCAGAAGGGATGCCATGGCATACCTGATGATTAACTGAGGTACAGATTGATTTGGGGAATCCCCGATAGTTCAGTGGAGCAGGAATCGCCTGTTGCTCGTTCACAATGTAGTCATGACAGATCCGATCCAGTTCGCCGGTCGTGACACCGGGTACTACATGCGGTTCGATCATTTTTAATACATCGGCCGCCAATCTTCCTGCTACACGCATTTTGTCGATTTCTTCTGCCGTTTTCAGCGTAATAGCCATATATTTCCCGATATCTTATTGTTGAAAAGGTGCGATTATGGTATAAAGCGCGCGCCTTAAGCAACATTGCTTAAAAGGTATTATTTTAAACCGCCATTGGGCGGTAATTTCACACACTTACCGACACATTATTTATGGGTGCCGAAATTTTACCAGAGTTTCGGTCTTAATAATGGGGTGAGTGGAGGCTCAACCCAAAGTGTATTGTTGCTGGTCAAAGATACAGCCTTGCACTTTATATGACATCTGGAGATATCATTATGTCTAACATCACTATGCGTGAAATGTTGGAAGCGGGCGTTCATTTTGGACACCAAACCCGTTTCTGGAATCCAAAAATGGCACCGTACATTTTCGGTGAGCGCAATAAAATCCATATTATCAATCTGGAAAAATCATTACCTATGTGTAATGACGCAACTTCCTATCTGGGTAAGATTGCCGCTAAAAAAGGTAAAATCATGTTCGTTGGCACCAAGCGTGCGGCGCGTGATGCGGTAGAGAAAGCTGCTCAAAGCTGCAATATGCCATACGTCAATCACCGCTGGTTAGGTGGTATGTTGACTAACTTCCGTACAGTACGTCAGTCGATTCGTCGCCTGAAAGAACTGGAAGAAATGGAAGAAAAGAATTCTTACGATGTTAAAAACAAGAAAGAAATCCTTAACCTGCAACGTGAGCAGGAAAAATTGAATAAAACACTAGGCGGAATCAAGGACATGAACGGTCTGCCTGATGCACTTTTCGTAATTGATGTAGGCTACGAAAAGATTGCGATTCAGGAAGCTGGCAAGCTGGGTATTCCTGTAGTTGGTGTTGTAGATACCAATAACTCTCCAAAAGATATCGAATACATCGTTCCTGGTAATGATGATTCTATGCGTGCAATAGCCTTATACCTTCGAGTAGCAGCTGAAGCTATCAACGATGGAAAAGCCTCAGTCACTACTGCTGCAGCTGACGATGAATTTATCGAAGTGGTTGAAGAAGAAGTTGTTGAAGCACCAGTTGAGAAAAAAGCAGCACCTAAAAAGGTGGCTATTGCTAAAAAGGCTGAAGCCACTGAAGAAACAGCTGAAGAAGTAGAAGCAGCACCAGCTGAAGAAGCTGAAGCTGAAGCACCAGCCAAGAAGGCCGCACCTAAAAAAGCTGCAACCAAAAAGGCTGCAACTAAGAAGGCTGCTACCAAAAAGGCTGCTACTAAAAAGGCTGCTGATGAATCAGATGCCGAGTAATTTTTTGATACTGAATTTAAAGAGGACAATATAGTGGCTATTACAGCATCCTTAGTTAAAGAGCTGCGTGAGCGAACTGGCGCAGGCATGATGGAGTGCAAGAAGGCACTGGTTGAATGCGATGGTGATATCGAAGCAGCAGCGGAGCTGATGCGTAAATCAGGTGCCGCGAAAGCGGATAAGAAGTCTGGTCGTGTTGCTGCAGACGGTGCAGTGAAAATCAAGGTCTCTGAAGATGGCAAAAAAGCGGTTGTAGTAGAGATCAATAGCGAAACTGACTTCGTTGCCAAAGATGATAACTTCCAGAGTTTTGCAGATTCAGTAACAGATGTTATTTTTGATCAACAGCCTGCCGACGTTGCGGCACTGGCTGACATGAAAATAGCTTCTGGTGACACTGTTGAGCAGGCACGTCAGGCCTTGATTGCCAAGATTGGTGAAAATATTCAGGTGAGACGTTTTGAGATTGTAAACACTGAAGATAGTCTGGTTTCCTACCAGCATGGTGCGCGTATTGGTGTTCTGGTTAATTCATCTGCCAACAGCGAGATGGGCCGTGATATCGCCATGCATATTGCAGCAGCAAATCCAAAGTACATTCAGGAATCTGATGTTCCCGCTGACTTCATTGAGAAGGAAAAAGAAATTTTGATTGCTCAGGCTGAATCCAGTGGTAAACCTCGTGAAATCATCGAAAAGATGATTCAGGGACGTCTGAAGAAATATCTTGGTGAAATCACCTTACTGGGACAACCTTTCGTTAAGGACCCAGACCAGACTGTGGGTAAACTGCTATCTTCTGCAGACGCTGCTGTTAATAGCTTTATTCGCTATGAAGTCGGTGATGGAATCGAAAAGAAACAGGAAGATTTCGCGGCTGAAGTAATGGCCCAGGTGAAAGGCTAGAACTACTCTAAAAGGCCGCTAACGCGGCCTTTTTTGGTTAAATCATCGAGTTGAGTGAAACTCGCTTAGACATTAAACAGTCTGGAAAATCCATGCCAAATATAAAATATAAACGACTGTTGGTAAAACTCAGCGGTGAAGCGCTGATGGGACAATACGATTTTGGAATCGATCCGCAGATGATTTCTGATATGGCGGTCGAGATGCAGAATCTGCAGCAGGCCGGTGTTGAGATAGGTATCGTCATTGGTGGCGGTAATATCTTTCGTGGTGCTGGTCTTGCCAAAGCAGGGCTGGATCGTGTTGCTGGTGACCACATGGGCATGCTGGCCACAGTCATGAACTCTATTGCTTTGAAAGATGGGCTCGAGAAAAAAGGGCTTAAAGTTAGTGTAATGTCCGGCCTTTCCATGCCAGAGGTCTGTGAGCCTTATACCCAACGTGGTGCCCGCGCTAAAATCGCCAGTGGCGAGATTGTTATTTTCGCAGGCGGAACAGGCAATCCCTATTTTACTACTGATACTGCTGCCAGTTTACGAGCTATAGAAATTCAGGCTGATCTGATGATTAAAGCCACCAAGGTTGATGGCATCTATGATTCAGATCCGGTAAAAAATCCTTCAGCAGTTAAATACGACCAGTTAACTTATCAGCAGGCGATAGATCAACGTCTGGCGGTAATGGATATTACCGCGATGGTGTTATGCCATGAAAACGACCTGGAAATGTCGGTATGCAATATCAGCCAGTCGAATGCAATTCTGGCTCTGGCTCAGGGTGAGAACCTGGGTACCAGAGTGACAAATTAGAGGAAAACGAGATGATAAATGATATCCAGAAGGACGCTTTGTCCCGTATGAATAAAAGTATCGAAGCCTATAAGGTGGAATTGACAAAGATCCGTACAGGGCGTGCTCACCCCAGTCTGCTGGACCATGTGACAGTCGATTATTATGGAAGTCAGGTGCCCATCTCTCAGGCTGCTAATATTTCTGCGGAAGATTCACGCACATTGGCCGTGACCGCCTGGGATAGCAGTATGGTACCAGCCATTGAAAAAGCGATTATGACTTCAGACCTCGGGTTGAATCCTAATTCCGCAGGGACTGTCATTCGTGTTCCAATGCCACCATTAACCGAAGAACGTCGTCGAGATCTGGTAAAAGTAGTTAAGGAGTTAACCGAAAACGCACGTGTTGCTGTACGTAATATTCGTCGTGATGCGAATAGCGAACTAAAGATGCTGCAAAAGGAAAAAGAGATTTCCGAAGATGATGAACGTAAGGGGCAGGAACTGGTTCAAAAGGTAACCGATCAATCAATTGCAAAACTGGAAGAATTGCTGCAGGAAAAAGATAAAGAACTTATGGAAATCTGATTACGATCAGAGCCTGAGTTTATCTAGATTTCATGCAGGGTCATAGTAGCAACGCATCCGCTATTCCAGAGCACATTGCCATTATTATGGATGGTAATGGTCGCTGGGCTAAGCAGCGCCATATGCCCAGAACCTATGGTCATAAAAAGGGGGTTGACGCTACGCGTAGATCTATCTCTTTTTTTGCACGCGCTGGTGTTAAGCATCTAACCCTGTTTGCGTTTAGCAGTGAAAACTGGAATCGCCCGCAGGAAGAGGTTTCTACCTTAATGGGGTTGTTTGTCACCTCATTGCAGAAAAATACCAAAGAATTACATAGCAATGGTATTCGTATTCGTTTCATCGGTGACCGCAGCGCATTCAGCGCCAGGTTAGTGGCTCAGATAGAAGAGTCTGAATCCCTGACTGCTAATAACACACAGATGACTCTCAATGTAGCAGCAAATTATGGTGGCCAATGGGATATTCTGCAGGCCCTGCAAAAGCTGGCGCAGCAGGTTGAAAGTCGGCAATTAAATGCATCTGATATTGATGCAGAAATGTTGGCCTCGCATTTGAGCCTTGCCGATTCGCCGGATCCTGATTTATTTATTCGAACCGGCGGTGAAACCCGTATCAGTAATTTTCTATTATGGCAGTTGGCTTACAGCGAACTGTTTTTTACAGATGTGTTGTGGCCGGACTTTTCTGAGCAGGAAATGCAAATGGCTTTGGATAATTATTCAGGGCGACAGCGTCGTTTCGGTAAAACCGGCGACCAGCTTTCATCGGCCAGTTAAGAATTGATATGCTAAAACAGAGAGTCCTCACCGCTATTCCCCTCGCTCTGGTTGTCCTCGGCACTATTGTTTATCTCGACACCCAGTATGCCTCATACCTGTTCGGGCTGATCCTGCTGGTATCGATGCTTGAACTGGCAAACCTGGTAGGTATTCATAATAAAATCATACAGTGGGGATTGGCTGTATTGATGTTAGCTGGCTTTTTTCTGCTTCTCCCGCAAATGGGTATACGATCCCTGTTTTATCACAGTTATCTGGGCCTGCTGCTGTGGGTGGGGATTCTGCTATCGATGATGAAATACCACTTTTCCGGTGAGTGGAGTCAGGGCAGGCGCCTGGCGACAGGTCTGCTTTCGACATTATTGTTATGGATATGCGTGAATGGATTGATGTTTATCCATGCGCATTTCGATAATGGTGGCTGGTTGCTGATGTATATCCTATCTCTGGTCTGGGTAGCCGATATAGGTGCCTATTTCACGGGCAAAAAATTTGGTAAAAACAAACTCGCCCCCGGTATCAGTCCTGGCAAGACCTGGGAAGGCGTTATTGGTGGGTTATTGCTGAATGTGGTGTGGATTTCTCTTGTGTATACGCTAACACAGGGCTGGGGGCTCAGCTATATCCTGTTTCTGATATTGGGACTGGTGACTTCAGCATTGTCGGTGGTGGGAGATCTGTACGAAAGTATCCTCAAACGTGAAGCCGGCATGAAGGATAGTGGAAAAATATTGCCCGGACATGGTGGCATACTGGATCGTATCGATTCGGTGATTGCGGCGACTCCTGTTTATCTGGCAGGTCTGTATATGCTGGGTGCGATTTAAATGAAATCTATCTCGATATTAGGCGCTACCGGTTCTATTGGTCAGAGTACTCTGGATGTTATCTCCCGTCATCCTGATCAGTTTCGCCTGTTTGCAGTCACGGCTAATACTCAGGTTGATAAGATGGCGCGGATCTGTCGCCAGTTTCAGCCTGAAGTGGCTGTTATGGCTGATGAAGAGAGTGCTAAAGCCTTACACCAGCAGATAAAAGATCTTTCCAGTGTCACGATACTCTCCGGCGAAGCAGGACTGATACAGGTTGCCAGCGATAGCCAGGTCGATGTGGTGATGGCTGCTATTGTTGGCTCAGTAGGATTAATGCCAACCCTGTCTGCAGTCAGGACCGGTAAGCGCGTACTACTGGCCAATAAGGAAAGCCTGGTGATGGCCGGACATTTGTTCATGCAAGAAGTAAGTGAGCATAAAGCCGAGTTAATTCCCATCGATAGTGAGCATAATGCTATTTTCCAGTGTCTGCCTACAGATTATGCTGATGGCTTAGTTAACAAAGGCGTCAGCAAAATTTTGCTTACTGGATCCGGTGGCCCATTCAGAGAGACTCCTCTGGATCAATTTCCAGACATTACTCCTGAGCAGGCGATAGCGCACCCAAACTGGAGTATGGGACCGAAAATATCGGTTGATTCAGCCACCATGATGAACAAAGGTCTCGAATTAATAGAGGCCTGCTGGTTATTCGATGTCGATGAAAGCCTGGTACAGATTGTTTTACATCCGCAGAGTATTATTCATTCGATGGTGGCTTATAATGACGGGTCCGTACTGGCACAGATGGGTAACCCGGACATGCGTACACCCATAGCCAATGCGCTGGGATGGCCGCAACGAATTGTGAGTGGTGTTGAACCACTTGACCTGATAGCGGTCAGTACACTAGATTTTGCCGACGCTGATGAAACTCGCTTTCCCTGCCTGCGCCTGGCACGTATGGCTATACAACAGGGCGGCACTAGTACTGCGATATTAAATGCTGCAAATGAGGTGGCGGTGGCCGCTTTTTTACAGAAAAAAATACCATTTACACGGATACCTGAAATTATTAAACACACCATGGATTCCATTTCCTCTAATGACAGTGATGACCTGCAACAGATCTTGCGTGATGATCAGCTTGCGCGAGACTTTGTCGCTCAACAAATAGGCTGATGATCAGATAATGGATATAACTACTTTTATCACTAGTGCACTCGCCTTTGTTGCGGCAATCGGCATTTTGGTGACTATTCATGAATTCGGTCATTATTGGGTTGCACGTCTATGTGGCGTAAAAGTTTTACGCTTTTCTGTAGGTTTTGGAAAACCGTTATGGCTGAGAAAAGCCGGTAAAGATCAGATCGAATACGTGTTGGCTGCAATACCGCTGGGCGGCTATGTAAAAATGCTGGATGAGCGTGAGGGTGATGTGGATGAATCTGAAAAGCATCGTGCTTTTAATCGTCAACCGGTCAGCAAACGGTTTGCTATTGTTGCCGCTGGCCCCGCTTTTAATTTTATCTTTGCAATCCTGGCCTATAGCCTGATGTATATGAATGGTGTCTCCGGACTGAAACCATTTATTGGTGATATCCAGCCGCAAAGTGTTGCTGCACAGGCCGGTCTCAGAGAAAAAGATTTAATTGTTTCGGTTAATGGAGTAGCCACTGGTAGCTGGGAAAAAGCGCGTTTTCAGTTATTGCAACAATCAGTAGATCACAGGCTGTTGACCTTAGAGGTTCAGGGAGCAAACTATCAGCTTAGAGACGTTGCACTGGATATTCGAGATCAGGCAGTACTGGAGGATGAGGGTACAGATGTACTTGAATTGCTGGGATTCTCCATGTGGCGACCACAGTTACCACCTCAGATCGATGAAGTCATTGCTGGTGGTGCTGCCGAAGCAGCTGGTATGCAGGCTGGAGACCTGGTTCAGTCGCTGAATGGTCAAAAAATCGAAAATGTTCATCAATGGGTGGACTATATACGGGCACATCCATCACAGACTATGGATCTGCTTGTACTAAGAGATGGCGTAAAAAAACGGCTGTCTATTACCCCTAATCCCAAACAGGATAAAGATGAAACTATTGGTTTTATTGGGGTGAAAAATGTCGTGGTTATTCCTGAGGATATACGTCGGGAGATGCGTTCATTAGAAAAGTATGGTTTTTTTGAGGCGGTAGCAGAATCGGTCAACAAAACCTGGCAGATGTCAGCTTTGACGCTGAAGGTTCTTGGCAAGCTTGTCATCGGCGAAGCGAGTCTGAAAAATTTGTCGGGTCCAATTACCATTGCCAAATATGCAGGGCTTTCTGCGAGTATTGGTGCCGAACAGTTTTTCGCGTTTCTGGCAATCATCAGTATCAGCCTTGGGGTATTAAACCTGTTACCAGTACCTATGCTGGATGGCGGACACTTGATGTACTACCTGATAGAAATTATTAAAGGCAGCCCGGTATCCGAAGCTGTGGAATCCTTTGGTCAGAGAATAGGTATGGCGGTTCTGCTGTTGTTAATGACCGTAGCCATATATAACGATTTATTGCGTCTGGTGAATTAGATTGAAGTTACTCAAAGTTGTTTTATTGTGTGGCCTGCTACTGGTTGCAAAATCTGTGTTCGCAGCTTCTTTTGTAGTGGAAGATGTTGAAGTCAGAGGCATTAAAAAGATTTCTGTTGGAACGGTTTTAAATTATCTGCCAGTAAAGGCCGGTGATTCGTTTGACTACACTGAAGCGCCCAAAGTCATAAAGGAGTTATATAAAACGGGATTTTTCAACAATATCACTCTATTACAGGAAAATAATTCACTGATTATCGAAGTTGAAGAACGTCCGGCGATTGCCGAGGTGAACTTTGACGGCAATAAGGAGTTGAATGATGACGTAATGAAGGATGCGCTGAAACAGACGGGTTTAACGAAAGGCAAAATCTACAATCCCAAGCTGCTGGAAAAGCTGGAACAGGAATTACAGCAGTTGTATTACTCTCTCGGTAAATACTCAGCAAGGGTAGATATTAAAGCGACTCAACTGGATGCAGACAGGGTGCAGGTGGATATCGAAATTTCTGAGGGTGCTCCTGCCAAGATTAGAAGCATCAACCTGATCGGCAACCATGATTTCAGTGATCAGGACTTACTGGATGAATTCGACCTGGTGCCTACCGATGATGCCTGGTTTGGATCAGACAAGTATTCCAGTACAAAATTATCAGGTGACCTGGAGTCCCTGAAGTCATTTTATCTGGATCAGGGCTATGTCCGTTTTAATGTAGAGTCCAAACAGGTTTCTATTACACCTGACAAGAAAGATATTAATATCGCGATCAATATGATGGAGGGTGATCAGTACACCATCAAAGAAATTAAATTGACGGGTGACTTGATTGTGCCTGAAGAGGAACTAAAAGCACTGTTGACTTTACGCAGTGGGGATATTTTCTCCAGGAAAAACATTACTGCCTCAATAAAACGAATGAATCGTAGACTGGGGGATGAAGGCTATGCCTTTGCGAATGTGAGATCCCTTCCTGATATAGATGATGAAACCAAGACTGTGACTTTGACGCTGCTGGTGGATCCGGGCAAGAAAATGATGGTCAGGCAGATTGTATTCGAGGGTAATTCACAAACCAGAGAAACCGTTCTGCGACGCGAACTGCGCCAGTTTGAGGGAGCGCAGTACTCGCAAAGTCTAATGGATAGATCCAGGGTTCGTTTACAACGCCTGAAGTATATCAGTGCGGTAGATATGCGAAACGTGAAGGTTCCGGGTGAACCTGATCAAATGGATGTGGTATTTAATGTCACCGAACGCTTTTCAGGTAGCTTTACTGTAGGCCTGGGTTATTCACAAGCGCAGGGGACGTTGTTTAATCTTGGTCTAACACATGACAATATATTCGGCTCTGGAAACCAGCTCGGATTTGTATTCAATAATAGTTCGGCTGATGAGCAGTATGAGTTTACCTATCTAAACCCTTATTATACACCGGACGGTATCAGTCGAGGTTTCAGCGCAAAATATACCAAAACAGATGCTAGTAAAGCTAATATAACCAATTATTTACTCGATAAGGTTCAGTTATCTGTTAACTATGGCATTCCGCTATCTGAATACAATAAGATACACTTCAGTCTGGGGTTGGTAAGAAACGATCTGTCAATTTCTGATTCCAGTTCAGATGAAGTGAAAAACTTTATTGTAGAGAATAATGACGACATTACCTCAACCACGGACCTGACTGGAGATGTGTATGACGATGCCTTTATCAGCGTCAGCTTTAGTAAGGATAGTCGTAATAGATCCATATTCCCGGATACCGGCTCCTTTAACAGTGTGGGAATTGAAATCTTTGGCGGCGATCTGGATTATTACAAAGCACTTTATCGTCACCAGACCGTGTTCCCAGTAGGGGCTGGCATTACGTTTTCATTTAAAGGGCGTTTAGGCTATGGTGAAGCTTATGGCGATACCACAGATTTACCGTTTTTTACCAAATACACAGCGGGTGGTGTGCGTACTGTGCGTGGTTACGAATATAATAGTTTAGGGCCCAGAGACTCCAGGGATCAGGTTTTTGGTGGCAACTTCCAGGTTATTACCAATTCAGAATTTTTGTTACCGGTTGATGCTTTAGGTGGTGCAGAAAGTTTCCGCCTTGGGTTATACTTTGATGCTGGTAATGTATTTGCTGATTCGAGTGACTATGATTCTGCAGAGTTAAGAACTTCTGCAGGTATATCAGCCAAATGGTTTACCTTGATTGGTCCGATTGAACTGAGTTATGCAGTTCCATTGAACGATAAGCCTGGTGATGAAACGAAAAACTTCCAGTTCTCATTAGGAGCCCCGTTTTAATTTGAGGTTGGTTTGAAAAATCTGACACTACTACTAATCACTTTAATTAGTAGCCTGATATTTAGTCCGGCAGGATACTCTGCTGCGCCGCCCTATAAAATCGGTTATGTGAATACCGGTACGGTACTCAAGGAAGCCCCGCAGGCACGCAAGGTGGAAGAGCGCCTGAAGGCCCAGTTTGAGGCACGCGAAAAAGTGTTGCTGGATAAGCAGGAAGAGTTACTACAGATTGAGCAAAGGATGAAAACCGATGCTGAAATCATGTCTCAGGCTACTCAGCGCAAGCTGGAGCGAGAATTACGCCTCAAATTAAGTCAGCTTAAATTTGAGCAGCAGGAGTTTAGAGAAGATCAAAATCTGAGACGAAACGAAGAAATTCGCAATCTGCAATCGGTTATAGCGAGTGTATTGAAAAAACTGGGTGATCAGGAGAAATTCGATTTGATTCTGACTGAAGGGGTTAGCTATGTATCAGATGCCGTAGATATTACTCCCAAGATTATTGAAATGCTGAAAAACCTGCCGGAGCAGGAAAGCAAATAGCAATACGGCATGGGATGCATAGATAATTCGCTCAATTATTCCAACATGCTTTTGTTGGGAAGCCTTGCATGACCGGTCAGCAATCCACTGGATTAACGGTTGCCGAACTCGCTAAGCGTTTAGCACTTGAATATCAGGGAAATGGTGATCAAAGCATCGTATCAGTCGCTTCCTTCAATTCCGCAAGCAACAATGATCTTTGCTTCCTGCAATCGGAAACTTATCTACCTCAGCTACTTAATAGCCAGTGCGGTGCCGTCATAGTTGCAGAGGGTTTTACTCATGAAATTCCCACTGCAGCTCGATTGATTGCTAAAAATCCGCATAAAGCCTTTGTCGAAGCGGTTTATCTGCTAAAGCCTGAATTATCACCTGATGCTGTTAACCATAGCGATATCCATCCTTCTGCACAGATAGATGATAGTGCAGAGTTGGGTAATAATATTCATATTGCAGCAAACTGTGTCATCGGTAAGCGCGTCAAAATAGGTAACAATGTCCGCATAGCTGCGGGCTGTGTCATTGAAGATGGTGTTCATATTGGGCATCAATGTCGTCTGCTGAGTAATGTTATTTTATGTCATGATGTGACGCTCGGCGATCATGTGATTTTACATCCGGGTGTAGTAATTGGCTCAGACGGTTTTGGTCTGGTGTACGATGAGGGTGACTGGATTAAAATACCCCATCTGGGCAGTGTAATTATTGGTAACAGAGTCGAAATCGGTGCTAATACCACTGTGGATCGTGGAGCACTGGATGATACGGTGTTAGAGGATGGCGTCAAACTTGATAATCTGATCCAGGTTGCGCATAACGTACGCATTGGAGAAAACACAGCCATAGCTGCCTGTGTCGGCATTGCAGGAAGTGCAATTATTGGTAAAAACTGTAGAATCTCGGGGGCAGCGGTAGTGCTGGGGCATTTAACTATAACTGATAATGTGACCATAACAGCAATGTCCCTGGTAACTAAAAGCATAAAAAGCAGCGGTACCTATTCGTCAGGCACTCCATTAATGGAGAACCACATCTGGCATCGCAATAATGTACGATATAAATCGTTAGATAAACTGGCCAGAACTATTTCCCGGCTAGATAAATCATCTTAACCAAGAGAACTTATGATCGAATTTGATATTCAACAGGTGATGAAGTATCTACCTCACCGATATCCCTTCCTACTCATCGACCGTGTCATTGAATGTACAGCAGGCGAAAATTTAACGGCTCTAAAAAATGTCACAATCAACGAGCCTTTTTTTCAGGGACATTTTCCTGAGCAACCAATTATGCCTGGCGTTCTCGTCATAGAAGCCCTGGCTCAGGCAACAGGATTGTTATCTTTCTGTAGCATGCAGGAAGACCATAATAAAAAGCTTTATGTACTGGTGGGTATCGATAAAGCGCGTTTTAGAGGGCAGGTGATGCCAGGGGATCAATTACATTTACAGGTTACCTTAAAACGCAATATGCGTGGCATCTTGATGTTTGAAGGCAAAGCACTTGTTGACGGTAAGGTAGTGGCCGAGGCTGAACTGATGTGCAGTGCACAGGACAGAAAGATATGATACACCCTACGGCAATTATCGACCCCTCTGCCCGTTTGGGAAAGGATGTAAATATAGGGGCCTATAGTGTTATTGGAGCCGATGTCAGTATTGGGGATTCAACCTGGGTCGGCCCGCATGTGGTTATTTCAGGCCCCACCAGTATTGGTGAACATAATAAAATTTATCAGTTTAGTTCTTTGGGTGAAGCGCCTCAGGATTTGAAATATGGCGGAGAACCAACAAAGTTAATCGTTGGTGATCATAATGTGATCCGTGAATATGTGACCTTTAATCGGGGAACAGTGGATGGGACTGGCGAGACCATAATCGGGAGTAACAATCTGTTTATGGCCTATTGTCATGTTGCTCATGACTGTCGTGTAGGAGATCATACGGTTTTTGCCAATGCTGCTTCTTTAGCGGGGCATGTCGAGGTCGGTGATTATGCTACCTTAGGTGGTTTCACTTCGGTTCACCAGTTTTCCCGTCTTGGCAGCCGCTGTTTTACTGGGCTAGGTTCGGTCATTACTCAGGATATTCCTCCGTATTCAACCGCAGCTGGCAACCGGGCAAGAGCGATTGCCATTAATAAGGTTGGCTTGAGCCGAAAAGGCTTCTCCAGTGAACTGATAGCGGCTTTACACAAGAGCTTTCGCTTATTACTAAAATCTAAAAAGCCGCAGCAGGATACACTTGATGAACTGCAGCCTTATATCGCTTTATATCCTGAAGTAAAAATATTTGTCGATTTCGTATTGAGTAGTGAGCGTGGAATAGCTCGCTAATCTCAGACTTTATCGATAAACAATAAACGAAGCGTATTCACACATTGAATATTATCGCCATTGAAACCTCCACTGAGGCCTGTTCGGTAGCTCTGCTGCGTCAGGATGGCGAGTTATTCTGTGAGTTTGCTATTACTCCGCGTGAACATACTCGATACCTCCCTAACATGCTGGACTCAGTGTATACACAATCTGGCATGCATAGAAATGAAACTGATGCTGTAGCTTATGCCAGTGGGCCAGGGGCATTTACTGGAGTTCGTATTGCTGCTTCCACTGCTCAGGGCTTAGCTCTGGGATTTGAGGTGCCTCTCATTGCTGTATCGACGCTAGCCGTACTGGCTCAGCAGGCCAGTGACGAGCATAATGTCGATAGTGTGATCAGCGCTCTGGACGCTCGCATGGGTGAAACCTACTGTGCTCATTATCTGCGAAAAGAACAGGGGCTAGTGGTGTTACAGGGCGAGGAGCAACTGATCAAGCTGGATCAGCTGGAGTTGCCAGAACAGGCAATAGGTGCTGGTTCTGGCTTTATCGCCAGTCAACAGGCTGGAAAGCAATATAGCGCTAGCCAGATAATTTATCCTGATATCTATCCAACTGCTATTGCTTTGGTAAGGCTGGCGAAAAATGCTGCAGATAATAATCAGCAGGTGACTATAGCCCAAACTCATATTAATTATATCCGCAACAAGGTTGCAGAAAAAAAAGCAACACCACCGGTAAGCTTCTAACAGTGACAACGCTAATCTATCCCTATGGTGCAACTTCGCTGACTGGTGTTATCAAGCAGAACCCAGAAGATTTTAAGGTCCATGAGCAACTGGGCTTTGAACTAAGCGGAGAGGGTGAGCATTTATTTATCGAGGTTGAAAAAACTGAACTGACCACTTTTCAGCTGATTGAGATTATCGCTAAGCATTGTGGTGTGGCAGCTAAACAGATTGGCTATTCGGGGTTAAAGGATAAACAGGCTATAACCCGTCAGTGGCTGAGTATCCAGTTACCCGGATACAAACAAATGCCTGATATCCCTGATGGTCAGCAATATCGTATTCTGGACAAACAATGGCACGATAAAAAGCTGCGAGTGGGTGTTCATAAATTCAACGACTTCGAAATTACGATACGCGATATCGAAGGAAATATGGATGAACTCACTGCAACTGTTAATCGTATCAATGAGTCGGGCTTCGCCAACTATTTTGGACAGCAGCGTTTTGGCAGCAATCAGGATAATGTTTCTCAGGCGATAAGGGTGCTAGGAAACCGACATAAGAGCAAACGGCTTAGTCGTCAAAAAAAGGGTCTGTATCTATCCGCATTACGTAGCGAAATATTTAATCAGATCCTGGCTCGCAGGATTAATCAGGATATCTGGATGCAGCCTGTAGATGGCGATTTATTTATGCTTTCCGGAACTCAATCCATGTTTGTCGAAGCACTCAATGATGAATTAATACAGAGATATCAGGCACTGGATATTCATAGTGCGGTTAGCTTGATGGGAAGTGGAGAGAGCCGTATTACCAGTAAGGCACTAGCGATAGAAAATGAGGTGCTGAATGATACTGGTGAAATGATTGAAATACTCTATCAACAGGAGATTAAGAGAGCCTATAGATCCAGTCGGGCGATAGCCCATCATATGTCTATTGAGTTTCTCGATTCAGCAACACTATATCTTAAGGTCAGGCTGGAAAGAGGAGTCTTCCTGACATCTCTAATAAATCATTTTCTCTCCACATAGTGATTATAACTTTTAGCACGATAAATCGAGCTATCCGTATCGCTAGTGGTTATGCATCATAAATGTCGAAAAACCTGCAACCTGAGTAGCACCATAAACAATCAGTAGTAGCCCCAATGAAAGTCTGAAAGTTGTATTCTGTAAGATAACTTTTATGTTCTGAGCAAAGTGTCCAATCAGCAGCAGGGTAGGTAAGGTGCCGAGCCCAAATACCAGCATGGTCAATGCTGAATGCAGAGGGTTAACCTGTGTCATGGCTAAAGCTAGCGCTGAGTAAACCAGGCCGCAGGGTAACCAGCCCCAGACCAGACCTAATTTCCATGCATCAAAAGGGTTTTGAGCTGGCAGGTATTTTCTTCCAAAGGGTTCAATTTTTACCCAGAGCTTTTGTCCAGTCGACTCCAGATATTTAAAACTGTTGAGTAGCTGACTGATATAAAGTCCGAGTAAAATAAAAAATATGCCGGATACCTTCATTGAGAAGGCATGTGGATTGGGCAGCATCCCCATTAATTTACTAGAAAAAAAACCAATTAACAGCCCCAAAAAACTGTAGGTAGTAATTCGTCCTACGTTATAGAACAGTTGAATCCAGAAGGTCTGATTGCTGGTTTTTCCACTAAAATTAGTGCTTAAGGTGCTGATGATACCGCCACACATGCCCACGCAGTGGGTTGAGCCGATCATCCCCATTAACAATGCTGAAAGCAGGGTGGCGATTTCCATACTACAGATTTATCAGGATGTTACATTTAACAGAATGTGCTGAGCATTCTTGGTTTTGAAATTTTGTTTTAAGCGCCAGTTTTTATCATCAATAATTTGAACTGTCCAGCGGCCTTCGATTACCGGTGGCTTGATATAACCACGATAATCAATAGCATCCTTCTGTTTATCTTCGAATCGATTCAAGGTCGTGGTCTGGTCGGCACCGGACAGGGTCCGGTGAATCAGTTTAAAGGTAATTTCCGGGCTAGATTTAAAACCTTCGTTTGCTGACAGGCTTACCAGTACTTCACCTGTTTCAGCATTAATATCTACAAGTGTAGATAAACCAAGTTCAGTAGCTCTCCGGTCACGACTTAACTCCTGATTAATGGCCTTTCCCTTTTTATAGTAGTCATCAACTACCAGACTATCCTGATTAGTAACTGCGATGTAAACGGTAAGTAACCCTGCTACAACTGCAGTCGTAGGCAGGGCAATTACCATCCAGACCATGGGGTTACGGTACCATGGCTGGTTTTCTACTTGATTTGGGTTGGACATATTATTTAACTTCCACGTCTAGGGCCGATAAAACGAGCTTCTTCAACCACGCTTAGGTCAGTATCATCTGCTTTTATCGTGAAGAAAACCTGAGAAGTCTTCTTCTCTAAATTTTCAGGGTCTACTTCGATACTGACTGGAACCTCAACAACAGCACCAGACTCAACAAGAACATTATTCTTTGGAATATTCAGTTTCATACCATCCAGGCCATCAATACTGATGAGGAAGTTATGAGCGCTCATATCTTTATTGATCAGCTTGAGAGTGTAAACATTCTCAATCAGACCCATACCTGTTTCACGATATAAAGAGTTACGATCTCTGATGATATCCAGTTCAAGCATTGGACGGTTATAAATGCCTATAGCTGTGCCTATAGTGATAGCTGTTAAAATCAATGCATAAACAAGAATTCTAGGACGTAGGAAGTTGGTATGCTGACCTTCTAACATATTCTCTGTGGTGTATTTAATAAGCCCACGTTCATAACCCATCTTATCCATGACATCATCGCAGGCATCAATACAGGCCGCACATCCGATACACTGATATTGCAGGCCATCCCGAATGTCGATTCCGGTTGGACATACCTGAACGCAGATAGAGCAATCTATGCAACTGCCAAGATTTGCCTCTTCAGGCGAAACACCACGTTTACGAGAACCACGAGGCTCACCGCGTTTTTCATCATAGGAAATGACCAGGGTGTTTTTATCAAACATTGCACTCTGAAATCTGGCGTAGGGACACATATAGATACAAACCTGTTCACGCATCCATCCTGCATTACCATATGTGGCAAATCCGTAAAATATGATCCAGAAAAATTCCCAGGGACCGAAATTTAGTGTGGGAATAGCGGCAGCCAGGTCATGTATAGGGCTGAAATAACCGACAAAGGTGAAGCCGGTATACAATGAAAATATGCCCCATAGAAAGTGTTTGGTAGCTTTTTTGGTGAATTTTTTGCCACTCATTGGCATTCCATCCAGCTTCATCTGTTGCTGGCGAGTACCTTCTACCTTTCGTTCAATCCATAAAAAAGCCTCCGTCCAGACTGTTTGAGGACAGGCGTATCCGCACCATAGGCGTCCTGCAAGTGCGGTAAAAAAGAATAGTGATAAGGCTGCTATGACCAGCAGCATCGTCAGATAGATGAAATCCTGAGGCCAGAAAACCATGCCAAGAATATAAAACTTACGCGCAGGTAGATCGAATAATATTGCCTGTCGATCATCCCAGGTAATCCAGGGCATGATGTAATAGATGCCAAGAAGTGTAGCCATTCCCGATGCGCGAAGCATCGCAAATAGACCATGAACCTGGCGCGGGTAAATCTTTTTACGCTTTTGATATAAGTCTTGCTCAATAGGCGTCTTTTCCGCTACATCAGCTGCAGCAGCCTGCTCGTTCTCAGTCATGATATCCGTCAAATAAAGTTAAAAATTCGGTAAAGCCTTCATTCCGTGCTGGGTGCGGTATGATCTACGCAGGGGCGGCACGGTTTAGCAAAATACATTGTCAGCATGCTTGGCAGAATGGCAAAACACCAGAACAGAAAAAAGCCTGCAGTATAGGCAGCTGTTCTGGATATCTCGTATTCGGCAAATACATACTGGGGGTCAAACAGGGTGAAAAAAACTACCGTTTCCACACTCGCAACAAGAAATGATGGCCATAATATTGCGATCCACTTCTGAGTTGCTGGAATGTTTTTATTTTCATTATTTGTGTTTTGATCATCCATATTTTTATCCCCCAGGGCTTGTTGTTATGTAAATTTATTTTTGACTTAATCCATAAACATAGGCAGCGAGTATATGCACTTTATCTTCTCCAAGCAGATCTTTATGAGCTGGCATAACGCCTTTTCTGCCATGGGCTATTGATTGTTCGATAACGCCACGCGTTGAACCATATAGCCATATTTTATCGGTAAGGTTAGGAGCTCCAAGAGCGGTCATACCTTTTCCATCAGCTTGGTGACATGCTGCACATATGGTGGAAAAGATTTTTTTACCTTTGGCAACTTCATCCGCCGGTACTTCACGGCCAGAAAGGCTTAGGACATATGAAGCTACATTTTTAACTCCATCATCCCCAAGTGTAGCTTGCCAGGCGGGCATACTACCATTCCTGCCTCCAAGTATCGTAGTTTTTATCTGATCTGCTGAACCACCATACAGCCAGTCGTTATCAGTCAGGTTGGGAAAACCTTTTGCGCCTTTCGCATCTGATCCATGGCAAACAGCACAATGATTGGCAAATAAACGACCACCAGTACGCGCAGCCTTTTCATTTTTAGAAAGTTCAGCCACAGGAATGCGGGCATATTCTTTATACAATGGTTCATAAAGCTCAGTAGCTTGTTGAACTTCATCGGTATGCGCCTTGGCACTGCTCCATCCTAAAATACCTTTAGCTGTCCCCAGTCCGGGATAAAGAACCAGGTAACCGAGTCCAAAAAAGATCGTAATATAAAACATTGAGACCCACCAGAATGGCAGCGGGTTGTTTAATTCTTCAATACCATCCCACTCGTGACCGGTAGATTTTACAGTTTCACCGGGTTGAACGGATTTAGTTTTAGAATTTGAAATCAGTAAATACACCATCCATGCAATACCGCCGAGGGTGCCGGCGGATATAAAAAACGTCCAGAAGGAACTAAAAAAATCTGACATCAGAGATTACTCCTCTGTTTTATGTTGGGTAGTTTTTGGATTATCGTCATCGTCCAGAGCCAGCTTAGCTGCCTCATCAAAATCTTTTTTGCGGCCGCTGCTATAAGCCCATAGCACGATGCCGATAAAAGTAATAAAAACGATAACTGTCCAGATTGAATGACCTAAAGCAGACATGATCAAATACCCTTTAGTGATGTGCCAAGAGACTGAAGGTAAGCAACCAGAGCATCCATTTCGGTTTTACCTTTCAAATCATTGGCTGCATTATTAATTTGTTCATCCGTATAGGGGTGCCCTAAATAGCGTAAACCTTCCATCTTTTGCTTTATCTGTGAGCTGTCCAGCTCATTTTTTGCAAGCCATGGGTAGGATGGCATGATGGACTCAGGAACTACGTCACGTGGATTGTTCAGATGTGCTCTGTGCCAGTCATCAGAGTAACGTTGACCAACACGCTGCAAGTCAGGTCCAGTACGTTTTGAACCCCAGAGGAATGGACGGTCATAGATGAATTCACCCGCTGTAGAATAGTGTCCATAGCGCTCGGTTTCAGCGCGAAATGGACGAACCATCTGTGAATGACATCCTACACAGCCTTCACGAATATAGATATCACGTCCTGATAGTTGCAAAGCCGTGTAGGGCTTTAAGCCTTCAACAGGTAATGTGGTGCTGGTCTGGAAAAACAGAGGCACGATTTGAACAAGTCCACCTACGCTGATGGAACAGATGACCAGTATAATCAGCAGGCCGATATTCTTTTCAACTTTTTCTTGAATTGACATGTGATTTTCTCCTAATGCGCGGCAGGAACAGGGATTAAAGCTTCAACAGGTTTGGCACCTGCAATCGTTTTAATCAGGTTATATGCCATTACAAACATACCCGAAAGGAAGAAAATCCCACCCAGTAAACGGATGATATAAAATGGGTGCATAGCCTGTACTGATTCCACAAAGCTATAGGTTAGGGTGCCGTCATCGTTTACCGCACGCCACATCAGGCCCTGCATAATACCAGAGATCCACATCGCAGTGATGTAGAGTACAACGCCGATAGTTGAAATCCAGAAGTGGGTCTCAATCAGTTTTGGGCTATAGATTTCACGACCAAACAGGCGAGGGATCAGGTAGTACATTGCACCGATTGAGATAAAAGCAACCCAGCCCAAAGCACCTGAATGCACATGTCCTATAGTCCAGTCAGTGTAATGTGAAAGCGAATTCACCGTTTTGATTGCCATCATTGGGCCTTCAAATGTTGACATACCGTAAAATGATACTGAAACAATCAAAAATTTCAAAATAGGGTCAGAGCGTAACTTCTCCCAGCTACCGGATAAGGTCATGATTCCGTTAATCATGCCACCCCAGCTTGGAGCTAGCAGGATCAGCGACATTACCATGCCCAGAGACTGAGTCCAGTCAGGCAATGCGGTGTAATGCAGGTGATGAGGGCCCGCCCAGATATAGGTAAATGACAGTGCCCAGAAATGAACCACCGACAGGCGGTAGGAATAAACCGGACGGTTGGCCTGCTTGGGGATAAAGTAATACATGATACCCAGGAAGCCAGCAGTCAGAAAGAAACCTACGGCATTATGTCCATACCACCATTGAACCATGGCATCCTGAACGCCTGAGTACATGGAGTAGGACTTCAGAAAACCGACTGGTAAAGCCATGCTGTTAAAGATGTGCAGGACTGCTACGGTAATGATAAACCCACCATAAAACCAGTTCGCCACATAGATATGTTTAACCTTACGCTTCACGATGGTGCCAAAGAAAACAACTGCATATGATACCCAGACTGCACCAATCAGTAGATCGATAGGCCATTCCAGTTCGGCATACTCTTTACTTGAGGTATAGCCCAATGGCAGCGTGATGATGGCAGAAATAATAACTGCCTGCCAGCCCCAGAAAGTAAAACTCGCCAGTTTTGGCGAGAATAGAGCTGCGTAGCAGGTACGCTGAACCACGTAATACGACGTTGCAAAAAGTGCCGAGCCGCCAAAAGCAAATACCACGGCATTGGTATGCAATGGCCTTAGTCGACCGAATGAGAACCAGGGCAGGTCAAAGTTTAAAGCAGGCCAGGCCAGCTGTGCTGCGATAGTGACTCCAACAGTCATACCGATTATGCCCCAAATGATGGTCATAATCGAAAACTGCCGAACCACCTTATAGTTATATATTTCTGTTGTAGGTTGGTTGGACATGTATTAAATACCAGGTTAATAGATAAGGAATTGCTAATATGGTTATTTATTGTCGAATGTTTCATCTCAAAAAGCAAAAAAAAATGGCTAACTTGAGTTAACCATTACGAAACGGCGGGTATGATATCAATACCTTATGATTTTGTAATTTAAAATTCTCAATTTGTAAACTGAGGCTGAAAACCAAGCCCCCACAGAAGTGCGGTTATTGCGAGTAAACTCACTAACACGACCAGTCCGAGAGCGAGTAAAGCACTGGACATCAGAAATCCCTTGTCTTCGGATATATCCATTAAAACCGGGACAGCTGTATAAAGCAGATAGACAGAATGGGCCAATGCCAGCAGGCCAAATAGGAGGTTGACCCAGAGCACGGGATAGAATTCGATAAAACCGACAAGAAAGATAGGAGTGGATACATAGGCAGATAATGCGATACAACGATTGAGAGAAGTATTGCCACCATAGGTTTTACACATCCAGCGCACCATCAAACCAAGCCCAACAACCGATATGACGACAGCCAGATAATATAGAACTGCCAGGGTGATTGCGCTTTCGCTGGTTAGCTTTACCGCTTCACGACTGCCGATTTGCCAACCGGAAGTTGTAGTGCCATAGTATCCACCTACTGGGCCTATCAGCGCCAGAATAAGAATGTAGCCATACAGCAAGCCGGGGATATTATTATCTTCCTGGCTTATTTTTTGCCATTCCTGTTTTGGATTGATGATTAGACCCAGAGCGTGGGTAAGATTGAACATATTGCCTCCTTATTTCTATTTTTATTGTAAGATTTATGGTTATTTTTTAGATGTCCCAAGACACCGAAGTTAAGATAATGCAAGGTCAGTCAAAAAGCCAGCAAAGCTGTTTTCATTGCGGATTACCCCTAAACGGCAGTGAACTCACTGTGGAAATTGATCAAAAGCAGCAACCCATGTGCTGTGGTGGGTGTCAGGCGGTGGCGGATGCCATTATCAAATCTGGTAATGAAGACTATTACCGGTTTCGGGAAGAAAAATCTACCACAGGTCAGGAACTGGTGCCGGAATTTCTGAGCAAGATTAAGGTATACGATCATCCAGCCGTCCAACAGCAGTTTGTACATAATCAGTCTGAACATATCAAACAGGTTTCCTTGATTATTGAGGGAATCGTATGTGCCGCCTGCATCTGGTTAAATGAGCAATACCTGAAGCAGTTATCAGGCATCACTCAGGTCAGCATCAATTATTCGACTCACCGGGCGAATGTAGAATGGGACGATACAAAAATCCAGCTCAGCGACATTCTAAAGGCGATTTCCAGTATTGGATATCTGGCACATCCATACGACCCTGCCACTCAACAACAAATCTACGAAAATCAACGCAAACAGCTGATACGTCAGATCGGTATCGCCGGATTATTTGGCATGCAAATCATGATGTTTGCACTGGCCCTGTACGGTGGTGACTGGTGGGGTATTAGCGAAGATTTTAAATTATTTTTCCGTTGGCTAAGCCTGTTGCTGACAATACCTGTCATTGGTTTTTCAGCACAGCCATTTTTTAAAGGCGCATGGACAGATATAAAACATAAACGAGCGGGAATGGATGTGCCGGTGACATTGGGCATGTCGCTAGCTTTCTGTGCCAGTCTCTACAATACCTGGACAGGGCAGTCAGATGTGTATTACGACTCCATCGCGATGTTTGTGTTTCTGTTGCTGTCGGTAAGGCTTTTCGAATTATCTGCACGCAAGAATGCAGCTGAAAAGATTGAGTCTCTGACCAATTTAACGCCCACTATGACTAACCGTCTGAATCCGGATGGCAGTGTTGATATTGTACCAACGGTAGAACTCAAGCTGGATGATCGATTTCTGGTGAAGCCAGGCGAAATTATTCCAACCGATGGGATTTTGCTCTCACAGCATGCTTTAGTAGACGAGGCACTACTGACTGGAGAACAGCATGCGCTGGCAAAACAGGCTGGCGATTTGCTGATTGGTGGCAGTTATAACCTTGAACAACCGGTGCAATTAAGGGTGCATCATCTGGGGCAGGATACCGTGCTTTCCGGGATCAAGCGGCTGATTGAAAAAGCTCAGGGATTCAAACCCAGGGTGGCGCTGATTGCTGATCGGGTGGCGACAGTTTTTGTTGCTGTATTGTTACTACTGGTTGTGGTGGCTGGTATTTACTGGTGGCAGGTAGACCCTCAGAGAATGTTACCAATTTTGGTGGCTACTCTGGTAGTAACCTGTCCCTGTGCCTTGTCTCTAGCGACTCCTGCCTCGCTATCAGCTGCTATAGGTGCTTTAACTCGGCATGGTATGCTGGTGGCACGCTCACATGCGCTGGAAGTTATGCCTCAGATCGATACAGTGATATTTGACAAAACGGGTACTTTGACTACTGGTGTATTGAGTTTACAACTGCAGATCAACGATGATGACAGCCAGGCTAGCGTATATCGCCAGCTGGCGCACAGCCTGGAATTACAGTCAGAACATCCTGTTGCGCGTGCACTGGTCAATGCAGAGATAGAAAATCTACGGGTAGATAATTTTCACAATCTATCCGGGCAGGGTATCTGCGGCGATATTGCTGGCATTACCTACTATCTCGGTAATCAATCCTATATCACTGAATTCGCTTCAGTTCCAGAACAGCAACTGGATAAACAATTACAGGTCGTGCATCTTGCTAAATCCGGTCAGTGGCTGGCGAGTTTCTGCTTTTCTGACCCTTTGAAAGACGATGCATTACAAACAGTTCAGCAGTTACAACAGAGTGGTGTTGATGTAAGGATATTAAGCGGAGACCGCTTTGCCTATGTTGAATCCATTGCTCAACAATTGGGAATCAGTCATTTTGATGCAGAACAATTTCCTGACGATAAATTGAACGTAATGAAAAAACTGCAATCTGAAGGACACAAGGTTGCAATGGTTGGAGATGGTATCAACGATGCGCCTGTATTGGCTGCAGCAGATCTTTCTATTTCGTTATCTGTGGGCACCGATCTGGCGAGAGCATCATCTGATTTGATCATCAATGGTGGTTTACTATCCCCATTGGGGGATGCCATGCTAATCACGCGCAAAATGATGTCTATAATAAGGCAGAATTTTACCTGGGCAATCACGTATAATATCGTGGCTGTTCCCTTCTCCATGGCCGGACTGGTTCAACCCTGGTTGGCAGCGATAGGCATGTCGCTGAGTTCATTGGTCGTGGTTTTAAATGCGCTAAGATTGAGAAATTAAATTGGAAATCCTTTACCTTTTAATCCCGCTGGCGATGGTTTTGCTGGTCATTATTGCTGCTTTCTTCTTCTGGTCGGTTAAATCCGGTCAAATGGATGATCTGGAAGGTCCAGCTTATCGCATCCTGATGGATGATGATCTGGTCAAGCCAGAAAAGAAGCAAGACCCAGAACAAGCAGAGACAAAAGAGGACGATAAGTCCTGACCATCAAGGCTGGCTTTTCAGATATACATAACTGGCCCCACCACCCCCATGTTCCGGTTGAGCGGGGCACCAGGCAAGTACCGCTTGCTGCTCGCTTAACCAGTGTTGTACTAGAGGCTTGAGTATTGGATCCTTGTTTGATCCATATCCCTTACCATGGACGATTAACAGCATTCTGGCCTGATGTTGAAGTGAGTATTGAAGCAATGATGCGAGTTCATGTAGCGCTTCTTTTTGCCGATATCCATGCAAATCCAGCGAGGCATCTATGGGGATTTGAGCCTGTTTGATCTTGCGCTGGAGTTTTTTCTGCAAGCCATGATGAAACCAGCTTTCCAGAGTTTTTTCAGCTGAGCTGACGATGTTGGATATTAACGGTTTATCTTGATGAGATTTATTTGGTAACAGGCGCGCAGCTTTCTTAGGGCGATCCTGATGAGGATCGATACGATCCTGTTTCAGCTTGCGGATACCCCCGATGGATTCCATAAACCCCGGTTTTTCCTGGCTCATAATGATTTATACGGTGTAAGCTTATTTATTTTGCATGATAGAGCAAAATAATTCCTGCGTCCTGCGGATATGGTTTATCATTCTGACCCAGAAATTCAGGATCGCGCAGTTGCTGTTTAAACCTGAAAAAATCAGTTGAATCATGAAAAGTTACTTATCATATTAATGCACCTGATCAAATCAAAAACTCGCTCTTCACCAGTCAGGTGATTACGGTAATTTTGATTTCAGCATGTACATCAAACGGTAACTTATCTTTTTCCCGCTCAATTGATTTTTCCAGCTTATAGCGATTTCCCGAACACAATCCCTGATATAATTCCTTAATTTTTAAGTGTAATTGGCCGAATACCTTGCTTTGGCCAGCGAAAAGAATTGTCGGTTGAATGCATATTTTAATCAGTAATGACGACGGTTACCTGGCACCGGGTCTTCAAATGATACAACAGGAACTGGAGAAAATTGCTCGGGTGACAGTAGTTGCACCTGATCGTAATCGTAGTGGTGCGAGTAATTCTCTGACTCTGCAAAGACCATTACGTGCTGAAATGACCCCGCAGGGATACTACAAAGTCGATGGTACACCCACCGATTGTGTCCATCTGGCGCTTACTGGTTTACTGGATCAGGAACCCGACATGGTGGTTTCCGGGATCAATTCTGGAGCCAATCTGGGTGATGATGTCATCTATTCAGGCACTGTTGCTGCCGCTACCGAAGGCCGCTTTCTGGGGCTACCGGCTATTGCCGTCTCTCTGGCCAGCTATACCGATCATATTTTTGAAACTGCAGCCATTGTAACGCGAAAAATCGTCGAGCATCTCATTCAACATCCTTTGGCCAATGACACAATTCTAAATATTAATGTCCCGAATAAGGACTGGTCTGATATCAAAGGGTTCAAATCAACTCGTCTGGGTTTCCGACATCGTGCAGAACCTGTATTACGTCAACAGGATCCATATGGTCATGATATTTTCTGGGTAGGACCTCCCGGGTCAGCTCAGGATTCAGGTGAAGGTACAGATTTCCATGCTGTCGCTAATGATTATGTATCTGTAACCCCTTTACAGATTGATTTAACCCGTCACCAAGGTGTGCAACCTTTAGCAGCGTGGTTGAATGGGCTTGATAATGATTAAAACTGATCTTTCAAACAGCCAGCTACAGGGCATAGGTATGACCTCCCAACGTACGCGAGACCGATTGATCGAACGTCTGAGGCAACAGGGCATAGACAATGAAAAGGTGCTGGAGGTGATACGTAATACGCCTCGTCACCTGTTTGTTGATGAAGCAATTTCGCATCGCGCCTATGAAGATACGGCGTTACCGATTGGTTTCGGACAAACTATATCGCAGCCCTATATCGTTGCTCGAATGACTTCTATGCTGCTGGAAACCGGTAACCCTTCTTCAGTACTTGAAATTGGTACTGGCTGTGGCTACCAAACAGCGGTACTGGCGCAATTACTGCCTCAGGTGTATAGCGTTGAGCGCATAGGAGGCCTGCATCAGCAGGCTAAAAACAGACTTAAGAGTCTGGAGTTATATAATGTAGAGCTCAGGCATACCGACGGAAATGGCGGCTGGCCGAATATCAATTACCATTTCGATCGTATCATCATGACAGCAGCCTGTAAGGATGTACCCCTAAAATTACTGGATCAATTAAATCAACGAGGGTTTATGGTGCTTCCTTATGATAATGGACAGGAACAGATCCTGCTAAAAATTACCCGTGTGGATGATGAGTATAAAACTGAGGCTTTTGAACAGGTATCTTTTGTTCCACTATTGCCGGGTGTGAGTTAATGAAACTGTTTGAAGGACTGTACAACTCAGTGATTAGAGCTGCCAGCAGCCCAAAAGCGCCAGCTGTTTTATCATTACTCAGTTTTGTTGAGTCATTCATCCTACCATTCCCCCCTCCAGATGTAATGTTAGCGCCAATGTCGTTGGCCAGGCCAAAGCGTGCTCTGTATTTTGCCACGCTGACTTTAATCGCCTCTTTAGTTGGCGGTGTTATTGGATATTTGATCGGTGCTTATGGATTTGATCTGGTAGCACCGTACATCCAGAAATGGGGTTATCAGGCCGTTTTTGATCGTGCTGTCGAATGGTTTAAGGTATGGGGTTTCTGGGCGGTACTGGTAGCGGGGTTTTCTCCAGTTCCCTATAAAATATTTACCATATCTGCCGGTTTGTTGAGTCTGGCATTCGTACCTTTTATGCTGGCTTCACTTATTGGTCGTGGTGTCAGGTTTTATCTAGTAGCACTGATACTGGCTCATTTTGGCCCCTCTATAGAACAACGACTGATGCGCTATATTGAATACATTGGTTGGGCCGTTGTCATATTACTATGTATTGCTATTCTGTATTTCAGCATATTCTGAACGCTGTTACCTTGCGTAGTCTTTTTCATGCGATCGTTTTTATCGTATTGTGCGGTTGTGCATCAAGCCAGCCCTATCATGCAAAAGGACCTGGTTGGTATCTGGTAAAACAAACGGATACCCTGTACTCGATTTCATGGAGATATGGTCTGGACTACAATGACCTGGCACGCTGGAATGGAATAAATGAAGATTATATCATTCATCCTGGGCAGCAGTTGATTTTGATCGAGCCTGATAAATTGCCCGAAAAGCAGTTAGCAACATCCAGTGATGATGTAAACAGACCGCCGCAAACTAATACAACGGTAGTAGCTACGCCTCTCCCTGATACAAAAACTATCGTTCCTACTCCAGCTTTTGATAACAATAAGGCTATAGAATGGAAATGGCCCACTGAAGGAAAGGTAAGCAGTTTGTTTTCACTCAAAGATCTGGATCGACGTGGTATTGATATTGCAGGTAAAATAGGGCAACCTGTGTATGCAGTAGCCGCAGGTAAGGTAGTATATAGCGGTACGGGTTTGGCAGGGTATGGTAATTTGATTATTATCAAGCATAATGAAACTTTTTTAAGTGCCTATGCCTACAATAGAAATCGACTGGTGTCGGAAGGTGTACAGGTTAAGCAGGGGACTCTAATTGCCGAAATGGGTCAAGATAATGAAAAAATCCCTGTTTTACATTTTCAAATTCGGAAGAAAGGTAAACCTGTCGATCCTCTCAGATACTTACCTAATTAATAATGGTTGAGAAAAAGGAAACAAAAATCATGTCAAAATCAAACGATCCTACGCTGATTGATGATACGGAAATTCCAGCTGAAGATATCTCAGAGTCTATGGTTGAGGAAGACGATGAACAGAATGATCTAGTCGATATCACCGCATTAAGTGGTGAACTGGATAGTGACTCTGATGAGGTGGAACAGCAGGTTAACGAAGTTGCAGATAGCTTTGTTGAGCGTCGTCGACCAGAAGACCGTCGTAAGTCTTTAAATCGTCGTTCAACGGATGTGGACCCCACCAGGATGTATCTAAGCGAGATTGAAGTCTCACCATTGTTAACTGCTGAAGAAGAAGTTCACTATTCACGACTGGCGCAAAAAGGCGACCACTCAGCGCGTGATAAAATGATTGAGTGCAATCTTCGTCTTGTGGTCAAGATTGCCCGTCGTTATATGAACCGAGGCCTACCATTATTGGATTTAATAGAAGAGGGTAATCTGGGACTGATCCGAGCGGTAGAAAAATTCGATCCTGAGCGCGGCTTTCGTTTCTCAACCTATGCCACATGGTGGATACGACAGACTATCGAACGCGGCTTGATGAACCAGACGAGAACTATTCGTTTACCCATTCATGTCATCAAGGAGTTAAATACCTATTTACGCGCTGCCAGGCAGTTGACTCAGGATATGAAGCAGGAGGCAACAGCGGAAGATGTTGCTAAACTGTTGAATAAGCCGATAGAAGATGTTGAAAAAATGCTCGGTCTTGCTGATCGGGTATCTTCTTTTGATACTCCAATGTCAGGTGATGGTGAACGGCCCTTACTGGATATCATTCCAGATGATAATAATCAGGATCCTTCAAGTATTTTACAGGATGAGTCTGTTATGCAGCATCTTGATACCTGGCTGGATGAGCTGGATCCGAAACAACGGGAGGTGGTGGTCAGGCGTTTTGGTTTACGCAATCACCCTCGAGGCACTCTGGAAGAGGTAGGTAAGGAACTGGGTGTGACTCGTGAACGGGTTCGTCAGGTACAGATGGATGCGTTAAGACGTTTGCGACGCATTCTGGAAAACAGCGGCTACTCGCGCGAAAATATTCTGCAATAATAATTCATCAAAGAGTAATTTTAATCTGTTAAATTACTCTATCCATCTGGCTTATAAAAGCTTGCCTGTATCGAAGATCCAGCTTTATGCTGGAAAGATTAAATACTAAAAATCAATCAGCGCCTCAGTTTACGAAATAAAACAATATAAAAACAAAATGGCCAGAGCAACTATCCATGTGGTTGGGCTGGTGTTGCTAATCTTACTAGCTATGGCGTTAAAAATCGTATCCACTGAACTTCTCCGATACAGATAAAATAATACTACTCTCTGAAATATGTCGGAAAACTTCAATATAATCAATGCGTAAGCTAAGGTTATGTGACTGGAGTCACCAGATCTCATAAACCCCTGATCATCGACATCATCATTAGAGTATTCATGAAAAGTTGCACTTGATACCCGTCAATCAGTAGCGAGCAATTTTCATGACTTGATAAATGTCAAACCAATCCCACAGACCTTTCATTAGTGTGTCCGCAAAACCTGAAAACACACTATGCACTCAGTTAACAGCAAACGAAATTTTCTAAGTGGTCGTACGTCCAGTTGGGTGCCGCTACGACCGCCCTGGGCTATTGATGAAGCAGACTTTATTGAGCTTTGCACACGTTGTAGTGATTGCGCCCAGGCATGTCCGCAAAAAATTATAAATATGGCAGATGGTGGCTTTCCCGAAGTTTCCTTTACAGACACAGGCTGCGATTTTTGTGGACTCTGTGTTGATACCTGCAAAACAGAAGCATTGAACAAACAGCAGGCTAAAGCTTTTAGGTTTAAAGCGCTTATCAGTGATCAGTGTTTTTCTATGCGAGCTGTGGTTTGTAGGTCCTGTGGTGAAGTTTGTGAATCAAATGCCATCACATTTAAAGCATTGATTGGTGGCAACACCAGAGTGCAGCTGAGTAATGATCAATGCACCGGCTGTGGCGAATGCATAGGCATCTGTCCAGCTGATGCCATCACTATAAATACAGCACATTAAACAGGAGAGTCTGGATGAATGAATACAGTATTTGCGGCGTGATGATTCATGCACGTCCGGATAAACAACAACAGGTAGAGCAGGCGTTGTTAGAGATCAAAGGTGTGGAGCTGCATGCCAGCAGTGCTCAGGGCAAGCTGGTAGTCACAGTGGAAAGCGATGATCGTTTCTATGTGGCTGACACTATTTCACGATTTAAAGACATCGATGGCGTGCTCTGCGCATCGATGATTTATCAATGTAGCGATGATTTGATTGGCAGCAAACAGGGGGAAGCCGCATGAAACAAAATCGACGAGATTTCATAAAAACCAATGCCATTGCTGCTACTGCAGTAGCGGCAGGTGTCACCATACCTGGCCTGAACCAGGCAATGGCGAAAGGACCGGATGATATCCGTTGGGACAAGGCTGCTTGCCGGTACTGTGGTACAGGCTGTAGCGTACTAATCGGGACAAAGGATAACCGCATTGTAGCCACTCAGGGTGATCCTGATGCACCGGTAAACCGAGGCTTAAACTGTATAAAGGGATATTTCCTGTCAAAAATCCTCTACGGCAAAGACCGCTTAACCAAACCGCTGTTAAGAAAAACCAATGGTAAATACGACAAGAATGGTGACTTCGAGGAAGTTTCCTGGGATGAAGCATTCGAAGTGATGGCTGAAAAGTTTAAACATGCATTGAAAGTCAGTATGAAAGAAAACGAAGGAAAGGCCGTCGATCAGATTACCTCACGAGTAGGTATGTTTGGTTCAGGTCAGTGGACAGTCTGGGAAGGCTATGCAGCTTCAAAGCTCATGAAAGCAGGTTTTAGATCAAATAATCTGGATCCCAATGCCCGTCATTGTATGGCGTCAGCGGTAGGTGCCTTTATTCGTGGGTTTGGCGCAGATGAACCTATGGGGTGTTATGACGATCTGGAGCATGCCGATGCATTCGTTTTATGGGGCTCAAATATGGCTGAAATGCATCCCATTTTGTGGACTCGAATCACCGATACGCGATTGACCAAGGAGGGTGCAGAGGTTCATGTGTTATCGACCTATGAGCATCGATGTTTCGACCTGGCTGACAATGGCATGGTATTTCATCCGCAGACTGACCTTGCGATCTTGAACTATATTGCGAATTATATTGTTCAGAACAAGGCTTACAACAAAGACTTCATAGATAAGCATGTTAACTTTACTAAAACGCCCACCGATATTGGTTATGGCTTACGTCCCGAGCATGAATTACAAAAGAAAGCTAAAAACCCAAATAAGGGGAAATTATCGAAAATCAGCTTTGAAGAATACGCCAAATCTTTAGAGCCCTATACCTTACAACATGCAGCCGAAATCAGTGGCGTTCCTGAAGAAAAACTATTACGTCTGGCAAAGCTGTATGCAGATCCGAATAAGAAAATAACCTCCTTATGGACCATGGGATTCAATCAGCATACCAGAGGGGTATGGGTCAATGGACTGATGTATAACGTACATCTTCTGATGGGCAAGATCTCACAGCCAGGTAATGGACCTTTTTCATTGACCGGTCAGCCATCAGCCTGTGGAACAGCACGTGAAGTTGGAACCTTTGTCCACAGATTACCGGCCGATTACGTGATCATGAATAAAGATCATCGCGATTTTGCGGAAAAAATATGGAAACTACCTGAAGGCACTATACCCGGTAAAAAAGGCTATCACGCGGTACTACAAAACCGTATGTTGAAAGATGGTAAATTGAATGCCTACTGGGTGCAGTGTAATAATAATATGCAGGCGGCAGCCAATATCAACGAAGAAGTCTATCCTGGCTATCGTAATCCTGAAAATTTTATTGTTGTCTCTGACCCCTATCCAACCGTAACAGCCATGGCTGCAGACCTTATCTTGCCTACTGCAATGTGGACAGAAAAAGAGGGCGCCTATGGTAACGCTGAAAGAAGAACGCAGTTCTGGCGCGAACAGGTATCCGCACCTGGTGAAGCGAAGTCTGATTTATGGCAGCTGATGGAATTTTCCAAACGTTTCAAGACTGAAGATGTGTGGCCCGAAGATCAGTTGGCAAAAATGCCTGAGTATCGAGGTAAGACCCTGTTTGATGTGCTGTATGCGAATGGACAGGTGGATCAATTCCCGAAACAGACCGTGACTGACGACAGGGGCAATAAATATGGCAACCACGAAATGGAAGATTTCGGGTTTTATGTTCAGAAAGGACTGTTTGAAGAATATCGTCGCTTTCAGCATGAGGGTAAAAAAGTGGGCCATGAACAGGCACCTTTTGATACCTATCATAAGGTACGCGGTCTACGCTGGCCGGTTATCAATGGTAAGGAAACCCTGTGGCGTTATAAGGAAGGCTATGACCCCTATGTTAAGGCAGGCGAAGATTTTAAATTCTACGGAAAGCCTGATGGCAGGGCCAATATAATCACTGCACCTTACGAGCCTGCTGCAGAAAGTCCTGATTCCGAATACGATCTCTGGCTATGTACAGGACGAGTCCTCGAACATTGGCACTCAGGTTCCATGACACGCAGAGTTCCAGAGCTCTACCGCGCGTTTCCTGATGCAGTGGTATTCATGCATCCCGAAGATGCAAAAAAACGCGGATTAAAGCGCGGAATGACAGCAAAAGCCATTAGCCGTAGAGGCGAAATCGAACTACAGGTAGAAACCCGGGGCAGGAATAAAGTGCCATTGGGTCTGGTTTTTATTCCCTGGTTTGATGCTGGGCGACTGGTGAACAAATTGACGATGGATGCAACAGATCCATTGTCTAAGGAAACCGACTACAAGAAATGCGCTGTCAAGATAGTGCGGGCCTAGTTTCGCTTATTATTGAGATTGATAGAGCGATAAATGACTAATTCTTCTGCTAAGGATTCAATGCGTCACAGCAGGCGAAAGTTCCTCACAGGAATAGCTCGAAATGTGAGCGCGATGGGAATGCTGGGGTTGGGTTTATCTCTGTACTCAAAGCAGTCCAGGTCTTTACCTGCTACAGCGATTAGGCCACCCGGAGCTGGTGTCGAAAAGGATTTTCAATCAGCCTGCATCCGTTGTGGTCTGTGTGTGCGTGACTGTCCATACAACACGCTCAAGTTATCCAGGCTGGGTGATGATGTCGCTCTGGGTACACCCTGGTTTGAGGCGCGAGCGATACCCTGCGAGATGTGTGAAGACATCCCCTGTGTGAAAGCCTGTCCAACTGGTGCACTTGATCCTGGGCTGACCAATATTGATGAAGCCAAAATGGGGCTGGCTGTGCTGATTGATCAGGAAAATTGCATTGCATTTCAGGGCTTACGTTGTGAAGTCTGTTACAACGTCTGTCCACTGCGAGGTAAAGCAATAACACTGGACCGTAAACATAACAAACGTACGGGTAAACATGCCCTGATTACACCCGTGGTGCACTCAAATGCCTGTACCGGCTGTGGAAAATGTGAGGCTGCCTGTGTAGTAGATCAGGCTACAATCAAGGTCTTACCTTTCCATCTGGCGCAGGGTGATATGGGTGATTTTTATCGCCTGGGTTGGGAAGAGAAGAAAAAAACAGGGAGTAGTCTGGTTACCCCAGATACGCCGCACAGCTATACCCTACCACAGGGACAGTCTTATGAATTTGAAGGACGAGGACTGATCGATGAAGCTGGGTCTGATGACCCCGCTAAAGGTAGCAGTGCTATTGAAGTATTAAATCGGGGGTTCCAATAATGTCTGTGACCCCTATACAAGATCTGGGTAGTAAAGCGATACAGAGCAAAGGCTGGTTTAAATCGCACAAATGGTTACTGCTGCGCCGTCTGAGTCAGCTTTCGATACTGTCTTTATTTTTAATCGGCCCCACATTTGGGGTATGGCTAGTTAAAGGTAATCTTAACTCCAGTCTGACAATGGATGTGTTGCCCCTGACAGATCCATATATACTTCTGCAAATAATAGCCAGTGGTTACTGGCCGCAAACCAGTGCTATTGTTGGTGCAGTCATAGTTGTTGCTTTCTATCTGTTGGTAGGAGGGCGGGTGTATTGTTCGTGGGTATGTCCAGTCAATATTATTACCGATGCAGCTATGTGGTTACGCAATCGCCTGAAGATTAAATCCAGTATGGGCTTTGCGCGACAGACACGTTACTGGATTCTTGCGCTAACATTTATTCTCGCATTCTTCACAGCTACCCTGGTATGGGAGTTTATAAATCCGGTTTCGATGATTCAGCGAGCTTTGATTTTCGGTATTGGCTTTGCCTGGATGATGATACTCAGCATATTTCTGCTGGATACATTTATCAGTCGTCGAGCCTGGTGTGGTCATCTCTGTCCTGTGGGTGCATTTTACAGTTTACTGGGGAAATTCAGCTTAATACGGGTCAAAGCTGTAGCGTTGGAGCGCTGTGATTCATGCATGGAATGCTATGCAGTATGCCCAGAACAGAAAGTAATCTCTCCGGTTTTAAAACCATCTGGTCGAAGCAGCAGTTTGATTCTGGATATTAACTGTACTAACTGTGGTCGTTGCATAGATATCTGTAGTACCAGTGTCTTTCAATTTGATCATCGATTTAATGATTTAGAAAATACAGCTGCATCTTCGGATCAATCAAATACTCAATCTAATCATCAGTCCCATCCCAAAGAGGTTCTATCATGAAAAACTCAATTATCCTCGTTATATCTTTGTTGTGGGGAGCCTCTCTTCTCAACATTGTCGCTGCAGATGAGTTGCAATCCTTACGCGGTGATACGGCAATTGATATGAGTTCTAACGCAGTAAATATAAAGCATACCCATGCTGATCAGGAGCCAATTCAACGAGACTATATTCAGCAACCTCCATTAATTCCTCATAAGATTGATAACTATAAAATTAATCTGAAATTTAATAAATGCCTGAGTTGCCATAGCTGGAAGAATTATAGGAAAGCCGGGGCTACCAAGGTCAGTCAGACTCATTTTGCGGATCGACAGGAAAATGTACTCGCCAATGTTTCGTCTCGTCGCTATTTCTGTACGCAATGCCATGTGCCACAGGTCGATGCCAAACCACTGGTTGAGAATGAATTTAAGCCAGTTCAGGCAATTCGATAACCAGCTTGTAGATATAGAGAGGGGTGGTCATGAGTTCAATTTTAGATAAGTTAAAAAAACCAAGTAGTATCGCGTTAGGCGTGCTACTAGTGGTTGGTTTTATCGCGGGTATCATTTTCTGGGGTGGTTTTAATACCGCGATGGAGGCTACCAATAATGAAGCCTTCTGTATTTCATGTCATGAGATGCAGGAAAATGTATATCAGGAATATCAGAATACGATTCACTATAGTAATCGGTCTGGGGTGCGGGCGACCTGTCCTGATTGTCATGTACCCAAACCATGGATTCATAAGGTAGTACGTAAGATACAGGCTACCAATGAACTCTATCATAAGGTAATGGGAACGATAGATACTCCCGAAAAATTTGAAGCTAATCGACTAGAGCTGGCTAAGCATGTGTGGAAGACAATGAAGGAAACGGACTCACGCGAATGCCGAAACTGTCATGACTATGAATCTATGGATTACACCCGTCAACAACGTCGTGCGGTAGCCCAGCATGTGGAAGGGTTTGATCAGGGTGAAACCTGTATCGATTGCCATAAAGGTATTGCACACTCTTTACCCGCAATGTACGAGGTTGACCCTAGCGTGGTAACCGGTAACGCTGGCAAGTAGAAAGCATTCAGGGTTGATCTGTTCCCTCCTGATGGGGACAGACTCTGTTGCGCCCATCATTTTTGGCCTGGTATAGGGCCTGATCAGCCTGATTGAGTAATGTGTCGATATTATCATCCTGGTCGTTGAGTGAAGCCACTCCAAAAGAGGCTGTGAAATGAAATGGTTGTATTCCACTGACTTCGACTGGTGTTGAGGCTATAGCCTCACGAATTCGTTCGGCAGCCTGATGAGAATCATCGATTCCGGTATCAGGCATTAGTACGGCAAACTCTTCGCCACCAATCCTGGCCACAATGTCTAAATCGCGTATAGTAGAGAGGCAGAGCTCCGCTAACTGCTTCAGCACTGTGTCACCTATCTTGTGTCCATAGCTGTCATTGATTTTTTTGAAATGATCAATATCCAGCATAATAATTGACAGTTTTCCTCCATGTCGATGTACTCGTTTAAGTTCCTTTTCGGCCTGTTCCAGAAAATAGCGACGATTAGCCAGATTGGTCAGATAATCCGAGTAGGCACGACGTTCCAGCTCATCGCGGGTATATCGGTTTTCGATGGCGATACCAGCGAGGTTTGCAGCGAAGCTTAAACGTTTGATGTCATCAGCAAGTGGACTTTTAGGTTCAGTATGGTATACGGCAAATGTGCCTAGAACTTTACCCTGAGAGGAAATGATGGGTTCTGACCAGCATGCACCCAGGTTGGCCTGCTTTGCCAGTTGGGTATAGGGTTTCCAATAATCATGAGTCTGGATATCTTCAACGATGACACGCTTACCCAGATAGGCTGCGGTACCGCAGGACCCTTTACCTATGCCTATCTCGAGTCCATCAACAGCCTGGTTATAAAACTCCGGTAAATTGGGAGCAGCGCCATTGTGTAGATGCTTGCCATCTGAGTCCAGCAATAGAATGCTGCATTTCAGTGACATATCTTCGCGCTCTATCTGTAGCACAATGGCATTCAGTATTTCAGGTAAGCTAGCTCCTCGCGCCACTTTTTCAAGTATTGCATCGCGTGCCTGTGTGCGTTTCTCCAGCTGCCAGCGTTCGCTAATGTCAGAGAAACTGATTAATCTACGTCGGCCAACCCAGGTGGGATGTATGATGATTCTACGGATGTCTCCATTTTTGCATGTTATGTCTGTTTCGAGTTCAGGTGGAAGAGAGCCGTTATCTCTAGCCTTGTTTACCTGTTCACTCCATTCATGGACCACGCTGTCGCGGTAGCGTGCATCAGGATGGGCTACTCGATACCAGGATTCAAGATCCGATAAATCATCCAGTGTGTAGCCGAATAACTCGGTGAACATGTGGTTGATATACTCGATGCGTTTTTCGTCATTGGACCAGCCGATAGCGACCGGGGAGAAGTCCAGGATATCTTCCAGTTGAATGCGTCTCTCAGTGTGTTCGCTAAGATCCTTCTCCAGTGAGTTCTGGCGGATTCTGGCAAGTCCACTGGCCACTAGCATTTTTGCTATCTCGACCATGACTGCCATATGAGATTCAATGCGTTCCTTGCTTATTA